>CAJTUF010000005.1 GCA_910579675.1 uncultured Muribaculaceae bacterium
CACGGCAACTCGCCTTTCAACGCTATTCTCGCCCTTTTCTAAGGGAGACCGACTCAGTGTGTCCGCTGAATAGTTACATCGGACAAGGCCAAATCTTAAATAAAGTTAAAATTAGCCGTGTCACACCCGAATTGTGGGTCGAGGGTCGCGTTCCCGCCCGCAGAACCCCACTTTTTCAAAGTTGAATTTCTGCAAATCCGCAGTCATCAGCCTGTTGCGGGCCTATCCGTGTAACCGTGTACATTTTTGTACACGAAACACGATGTACACGTTTTGTACACGCCTGTAGGTAATATTCTGCGTTATCCTGCAATTTCACCAAAAAAGAAAAAGCACTGAAAATCAACTGATTTCAGTGCTTTGCGGTGTTCTTCCGAACCCTTTCGTGATCCGCCTGGGGCTCGAACCCAGGACCCCAACATTAAAAGTGTTGTGCTCTACCAACTGAGCTAGCGAATCATCGCTTAACGGATGTGACGGCACCTGCGAAAGGCGCTTTCCGTTTTGCGTTGCAAAGGTAGTAACTTTTTTTCAATTGTGCAAATTTTTTTCGTGTGTCATGCCAATATAGTGACAATATTTAGTTGCTCAGGTGTGTTATTAGTTATAATATTGCTCCCGAATTGCAATCCAACACCATAAAAGGATATGGCCGCGTTTAACACAAAAGATACATTTACGAAGGGGCGTGTCGGCATGGGGATATCGAAATATCGTTTTGTCCCTGACACACCTGTTACGCGACTGGACATTTTAAGGATCACACCCGCCTGTATTTCGCCATAGACGTTTGCCACAAGTCAACGCTTGTACTTAATACCCGGACGGAAATTAGTGTTTGTATACCTGCATCTCTGAGGCAAATCGATATGGTGTGGCTGAAACTAAAATGATCTGACATCAATATCTCCTCCAATGGTAATTAAGTATGAATTTGAGGGAGTATAATCAAGCCCAAACATACCACCGTACAAGTTGAGTGCTATATAATCGCTAAAACGATGGCGATACCTAAACACTATGAAAGCCGGCACTTTGGTTGTGGAGTTAATAAGCACGAGTGGCCCTATGCCAAATTGAGTGTTTCTAATCGCATAATTGTGATAATGGTATGCCCATATCGGGCGAACATAAAAATCCCGCAACCATTGACTATCAATCAGTTGCGAGATTAATTGGTGCCCGGACCCGGGCTCGAACCGGGATGGATTGCTCCAACGGTGTTTGAGACCGTCGCGTCTGCCAATTCCGCCATCCGGGCGGTTTGGATGTGCAAATATAGCTCTTTTTTTTCGATTACGCGCTATCGAGGCTCCGCTTTGACCTTTTTTTATGCCGAAAACACACGAAAAGGCAAGCAAGCCCTGACTTAACTGCGATGGATCAGGCGCCCTACCACCGCAGTTATCCAAAGGGCAATCCCCGACAAGAGTGCCGAGCTCACCAGCGAGAGGTAGAAGTCGGTGTCACTACAGCCGAAAATGCGCGTAAATATCCATCCGCCCACGCAGGCGGCTGCTATACCGACAACGATAGTGACCCACAAGGGGGCCCTTTCCGGCAACAGACGTCCGGTCATGAATCCGGCAGTGATACCTATCACCACCCACACTATCCACACCGATGGCGTGAGCACTTCTGCCTCGGTCATATCTATGCTGTCAGGTGCTTGAAGGTGTCAATGGCCGGACTGATGGCTTGGGCCGCAACATCGGTGTCACCGAAAAAGTCGGCTATGGTGAGCCATATGATGAGAAGCACAATCAGCACCAGCACTCCAACGATGAGCCAGCCGGAGGTGTTGGATTTTCTTCTTTTCTCGTTTTCCATAATGAAGGGAGGATTATTGATAATACGTTGAACAATGGACCCGTCGGTTGAGGGGCTTATGTCTATTCAACCGCTGGAGTCCCTTTATTGTTCGTCCCACCGTAATAAAGCAAAGCCGACGCCCATGGATGAGAGAGAGAGTGTGTGCATTTAGATCTCATTCCGGGCGCCGGCCTTCCTAATTTACCTATTATCCTTTATTTCATATCCAGATAGTTGATTTTATCCATATCGCCATAGTCAAGGTTTTCGCCTCCCATGCCCCATATAAACATATAGTTGGAGGTGCCGGCGGCAGCGTGGATCGACCATTCGGGCGACATCACCGCCTGCTCGTTATGGAGCCAGATGATGCGCTCCTGCTGCGGCTCACCCATGAAGTGGCACACGGCGTTGCCTTCGGGCACATTGAAATAGAAGTATGCCTCGACGCGGCGGTCGTGGGTGTGGGCGGGCATGGTGTTCCACACCGATCCGGGCTTAAGCTCGGTGAGGCCCATCTGAAGTTGGCAGGGACCCTCCTCCAGCACATTCGACACTATCAGCTGGTTGATCACGCGGTCATTGCTGTCTTCCATCTTGCCTGCTGCAAAGCTGTTGGCCTTGATTGAGCCTTTACGGCCGTCGATAGTGATAAGCTGGGTCTTGTAAGCGCGGTGGGCCGGAGTGGAGTTGAGATAGAAGCGGGCGGGATTCGAGCTGTCTTTCGACCGGAAGGTCACATCCTTATGTCCGCGTCCGACATAGAGTGCATCCTTGAAATGGAGCTCATACTCCTTGCCGTCAACGCTCACTATGCCATCGCCGCCTACATTGATTACTCCCAGCTCCCTACGCTCCAGAAAATACTCGGCCTTGAGGGGATCAATGGTCTCAAGGGTCATGGTCTTGGCCACAGGCACAACTCCGCCGAAGATCAGTCGGTCATAGAGCGAATACGTGAGGTTGATATGATCATTTTCCATCACCTTGCCCATCATGAAGTGTGAACGGAGCTGATCGGTGTCGTAGTGCTTGGCATCATCAGGATGACATGCACGCTGGATGGTATATGAGGTCTGGGCAGCAGCGCAGAGCGACATCGCGGCCAGAGCTATGGTGAGAAGTCGTTTTTTCATCTTTGTTATTTTTTATAATCGTGGATTGTCGCGAGCGACGAGCGGCACTTATCGGCTATATAAGCCCAGTCGGAAGCCGCAACTCGGTCGGCAGGGAAGAGCTTGGAGCCCATACCTACGCAAAAAACTCCCGCGCCAAACCATGCTGTGAGATTTTCGGCCGTAGGCTCAACGCCGCCGGTCACCATGAGTTTGCTCCAGGGCATCGGCGCAAGGAGCCCCTTCACAAACTTCGGGCCCAGCACATCGCCGGGAAACACCTTGCAGAGATCGCAGCCTGCCTCCTGGGCATTGCCTATCTCGCTCACAGTGCCGCAGCCAGGGGTATATGCCACACCACGGCGGTTGCACACCCGCGCCACTTCAGGATTAAACATCGGGCCTACCACAAAGCATGCACCGAGCTGGATGAAGAGGGCCGCAGTCGATGGGTCGACAACCGATCCTACGCCTATCGCCATATCAGGGCATTCCGTTGCGGCATATTTCACCACAGCCTCAAACACCTCGTGGGCAAAGTCGCCACGGTTGGTAAACTCAAAAGCTCTCACGCCACCCTCGTAGCATGCCTTTACAACATTGCAGGCCACTGCGGCATCTTTGTTGTAAAACACCGGCACCATCGGTGCCTCTTTTATCTTGTTTAATACGGTAAGCTTATCAAATCGTGCCATAACTGAATTATAGACTCATGATATGTAATTAACGCTGAACACGCCCATTGGCCGACCCTCCGGCAAGCGCAGCAACCTCAGCTTCCGACACAAGATTGAAATCGCCGGGGATGGTCTGCTTCAGAGCCGATGCAGCCACTGCAAATTCCAGTGCCTCACCCTGGCTCTTCATGGTGAGGAGGCCGTGGATCAGGCCACCCGAAAACGAGTCGCCACCGCCCACACGGTCTATGATCGGATTGATATCGTAGCGCTTGCTCTCATAAAACTCATTGCCGTCGTAGATCATGGCTTTCCATCCATTGTGGGTAGCCGAAAACGACTCTCTGAGCGTCGATGCAACATATTTGAAGCCAAACTCCTCGGCCATGGCCTTGAAAATGCCCTTGTAGCCCTCGGCTGCCGTGTTGCCGCCCTCTACGTCGGCCGCAGGTTTGAAGCCGAGACAGAGCTCTGCATCCTCCTCATTGCCTATGCACACGTCGACATACTGCATGAGCGGACGCATGATGCTCTGAGCCTTTTCCTTGGTCCAGAGTTTCTTGCGGAAGTTGAGATCGACCGACACCGTTACCCCGTGGCGCTTGGCTGCCTCGCAGGCAAGGCGTGTCAGTTCGGCAGCCTTGTCGCTTATGGCCGGTGTGATGCCGCTCCAATGAAACCAGTCGGCGCCCTCCATGATGGCATCGAAATCAAAGTCGGATGGATCGGCCTCGGCAATAGCCGAGCCGGCACGGTCGTAGATCACCTTCGAGGGGCGCATCGACGCGCCTGTCTCGCAATAATATATGCCCACTCTGTCGCCGCCACGCACTATGTGGTCGGTCTTGACGCCATAGCGGCGCAGCGCATTGACTGCGGCCTGTCCTATCTCATGGGTGGGGAGCTTGCTCACGAAATAAGCGTCGTGCCCGTAGTTGGCGCAGCTCACAGCCACATTGGCCTCGCCGCCGCCCCAGATCACGTCAAATGAATCGACCTGCACAAACCGGTTGCAGCCGGCAGGCGAGAGTCTGAGCATTATCTCGCCGAGTGTCACTATCTTCATTCCTTTATATATATTTTTAGTCGGAAATTATTGGTATTGATTTTATTCTGTTGTCTCGATCTCGGTGGAGCCGGAGCTGATCATGGCCTTCTCATTGCGGATGATCAATACACGATTCCACCACACCATAGCCATCGTTGCCACCACGAGAATGCCGGCTCCCACCCAGCGCAGTCCGTGGGTGAGCTGGAAAATGATCCACGCCAGCGGGCTTCCGGCAAAGTCAAGGCTGCCTCCGCTGAATCCCTCGGGAATAGCCACGGCGCCATCACCTGTCACTGCATAAACATCCTTGGCCGCAAGGGTGAACCACCCTGCCAGATCGGTGACCATATACAGGCCGAGCACCATCACCACCAGACCTACAATAAAGGTCTTGAACACATTGCCCTTGGTGAAAGGGAGCACCAGCGGAAACACGTAAAACATGCCGGCAAGCGATGCCAGAGGAAGGAATTGGTTGCCGGGAAGCACAACGGCAAGAGCCAGAGTGACCGGAATGAGCAGCAGTGACACCACGAGAGTAGTGGGATGGCCTATCACAAGGGCAGGGCTCATGCCTATATTCAGGCCGTCGGCCCCTTTGAACTTGCGGGCTATCAACCGGCGCGTAGCATCGCTTATAGGCTTAAGGCCCTCGATAAAGAGCACCGTCACGCGGGGAATGAGTTCCATCACCGCTCCCATCTTGATACCGAGGCCGAGTATATAAGGTATACGGTCGACTATCTCGCCCCACGAGCCGCAGGTAAGGCATCCTATGCCGACACCCACGATCACACCAAGAAACAGAGGCTCGCCCATAAGGCCAAACTTCTTCTTCATACCCTCGGCGTCGATCTCGAGTCTGTCGATTCCGGGGATTTTATCAAGCACCTTGTTGATACCCCATGCAAAGGGCACAAAGCCGGCACAGAATGGTTGTGGAATCGATATGCCGTCCATATCTTTGTAAAAACGCTGGAACACCTTGGCTGTCATATCGGCTATCACCAAAGTAATGATATAGCATATCACTGCACCGAAAAAGCCCCATGCCAGCGAGTCGGACGCAAAATAGATCACCGCGCCGATAAAAGCGAAGTGCCAGTAGTTCCATAGGTCGATATTGACTGTGCGGGTCGTCTTGGTAAGAAGCATCAGGATGTTGACCCCCAGACACACCGGGATGATAAACGCACCAACAGCAGTGTTGTAGGCCACCGACGCTGCCGCCGGCCAGCCCATGTCAAACACATGGAGCTGCAGATGGTATATCTCTACCACAGTGTTGAGGGCCGGCCCCAGAGCCGACGTGAGGAGCGCTGTCACTATCGACAGGCCCACAAAGCCCACGCCTACCTTCAGGCCGCTCTTGAGCGCGTCGCCCGGCTTGATGCCGATACAAACGCCCAGCACCGTGAAAATGACCGGCATCATCACGGCGGCTCCCAATCCTATGATATAAGCGAAAACCTGTTCCATTGTCTCAATATGCAAATGATCGTTTCTCTGTACAGGTCATCACTTAGGCTGCTTGCCTATGTAGGCCAGAATGCCGCCGTCGACATACAGGATGTGACCGTTGACAAAATCGGAGGCATCGGAAGCGAGAAACACAGCCGGACCCATCAGATCTTCCGGAGTGCCCCAGCGAGCGGCCGGAGTCTTGGAGATGATAAACGAATCAAACGGATGGCGGCTGCCATCGGCCTGACGCTCGCGCAGAGGAGCGGTCTGCTCGGTGGCTATGTAGCCCGGGCCTATGCCGTTACACTGGATGTTGTGCTCGCCATACTCCGAGCATATATTGCGGGTGAGCATCTTGAGGCCACCTTTGGCTGCGGCATACGCGCTCACGGTCTCGCGGCCAAGCTCGCTCATCATCGAGCAGATGTTGATAATCTTGCCGTGGCCCTTGCGGATCATGCCGGGTATCACTGCCTTGGCACAGATAAACGGACCGATAAGATCAATATCGACCACGCGGCGGAAATCAGCGGCGCTCATCTCCTCCATGGGGATGCGCTTGATGATTCCGGCGTTGTTGACAAGGATGTCGATTGTTCCCACAGTGGCTTCGATATCGGCCACCATGGCGCGTACTGCGTCCTCATCGGTCACATCGCAGAGATATCCTTTGGCATCTATGCCAAGCTCCTTATATGCCTTCAGTCCGCGGTCTACAGTCTCCTGACGCGAGCAGTTGAACACAATTTTTGCGCCTGCCTCAGCAAATGCCTGGGCTATGGCGAGGCCTATTCCGTAGGCTGCACCGGTGACGAGGGCCACCTTGCCTTCAAGTGAAAAATTTACCATGTCTGTATCTGGTTGTTTCGTTTAATATTTTCTATATGATTGGGCAAGCGGATAGTCAGCGCTCCACCTTTACCTTCATGGGAGCGCGGAGCCTGCGCGACATATCTTCAAGGGCGTTCACCCAACTGTCGAAGGTCATGAAGCGGCCCTTGTTCCAAGATGAGCCCCAATAGTAGCTGTACTCGCTCCCCTCGCTGTAGGGTGCCACAGTCACCGCATGACCTGTAGCCTTACCCTTAGGGGCTGGAAGAGGCATATAGCGCGTGGTCACTCCCGGCTGAGCATTGACCACACCCACATATATGCGGCCCACACCACGCCCTCCGGGAGCAGTGGTGGGATCATTGAACGCCACATAGTCGGCGCCCGTCACATATTCTTCGGCCGTTGGCTTGTGGATGACCACACCGGCGGCTACCGAGTCGGCATCAAATCCCTCAAAGCGGCACTCGGTGTGATTAAACGGAGTACCCGCATCAAGGGTGATGAGACGGGTTTCCTTGCCTCCGCCATAATTATACACAAGCTCGATAGTGGTGCGGAGTGGCCCGTTGTCGAGGATCTTCCACTCGGAAAACGCCCCCGGAAAGATCAGGTTGCCATCGCGCCCCAACGGAGCAGTGGCGCCACCGCCGAGCGTGGGGCCTACGTCATACACATCCATGCCATCGCCATGGTCGGTGTGATACGAAACCTTTTGCACGAGTTCCTTGAAATAGCGCTCCGGCACCACCGGGCGCGTGGTCGATTTCGTAAACACATCGTAGCCGTAGGCCGCCCCGCCCGAGGCCCCGAAAGCGGGGCCGTATGCCCGGTAGGCCGCATAATCATTTTCCCACGCCATATCGTCGACCCGCTCCGGATAAAAAGCAGCATAGACACGCTCGTCGACCGGAGCTGGCTTGCCGGGCGCAACGGTATACGAAGCTTCGCCCGACGGGCCTACTGTTGCCGGAAAGATCACCTTGCCGTCATGGGTAAGCTGCCAAGGCAACTCGCTGCCGCGGCTATCGCGGATTACAAACGGAGCGACGGGGAGCGACGACGCCTCTACCTCCACCATCTCGGTGCGCGGTTGAGGAAGAGGATTGCTCACAATGATGCGGGCCGACTGATCCTCGGCCTTGATATAAGGCATGCCCATCAGCAGGGCTGCCGCCAGTGAAAAAATGTGATGATTGATCATGATATGGATTCGGCTTCCGACGGAGCCTGTAGCGCTCCGTTAGCCGTCCACAAAGGTAGTGTCTTTGCCAATACCCCTACCGCACAAATCGTCCGAATGACCATGTAAAAAAGTCCACAAAAGCTGCACAGACCCCCTTTAGAAGGCCCAGAAGCCACTTGTTAACATTTTTTACAATTTGCAGCGGGCCCTATTTGCGGCAGTTGCGCGACAACGGACACCCATCGCATCCCGACTCTTTGCTGCAATCATGACCGGAGGTGCTCCCCCCTCCGCAGCCACACCCGCCGCCACCTTTGCGCCGGCGTGCCATCACCGAGCCTACCGCACGCCACACACACAGGGCCACCACCGCGCCCACCACAATCCACTGTATGGTCAGGTCGCTCATAGCTGCTCTATAAGGGGAAGGATACGGTCGAGCTCTCGCTCAAGATTCGGGGTCAGCACCCCGAGGCCACGGGCCTCCTCGATCTCCACGAGCGTCCAGAACCGGGCCTCATCAACCTCGTCGGGATCGGGCGTCACTGTGAGCTCCGACGGGTCGGCAGCCAGCACATGGACATTGACCAACTCGCGCTCCCGCTCGCTGCGCCACTCGTAGCGGCATAGTGCCACCGCTTCCGAAGCATCAATGCCGAGCTCCTCGCGGGCCTCGCGCTGCAATGCCTCATCTACGCTCTCGCCATAGTCCACATGCCCTCCTACAGCCGTATCCCATCGGCCCGGTTGGATATCCTTGCTCAGAGAGCGGCGCTGGAGCAGTATCGACCTCTTGTCGTTGCTAACCACATGGAGATGCACCACCGGGTGGAGCAACATACTCTTGCCGTCGTGGCATTGTCCGCGGGTGGCGCTGCCGGTCACCCGCCCATCGGTGTCGACCACCGGAAAAATCTCAGCTCTGTCTGTCTTTGGCATAATAGGAAGGATATTTGATGCAACAAAGGTACGAAGAATCGCAAAAACATGCCGCCACAATCCCCTTTTTTCCACCCCTTAATACACAGTTATATCTTTTTTAACTACCTTTGTGTCTCTTTTGTCTTTCATAGTATAAACTACCTGTCATCGCAGGGTATCTATCATCCGACGTATCTCTTACCATGAAGATCCGTAACATCATCATACCACTGCTTGCCATGTGTGCCATTATACTTGCGGGCCCACACTGCGCTAAAGCTGAATACTTCAGGCATCTTACCCTCAACGACGGCCTGAGCCAGCCCTCTGTCATGTCCATCGCCCAGGATGGTCTTGGACGCATATGGCTCGGCACGAGAGAGGGTGTGAACATGTACGACGGCGCTTCTCTGTCTGTCTATAAGGGATGGATCAATGATCCCGACACCGGCTCCAAAGTGTGGATCGGAAACGAAATGAGCGCTATTCATCCCGACTCCACAGGCAATCTGTTCATGCACATCGACCACGATGTAGTGAAATATAATATCGTTACCGATCGTTTCTCCCGATTCACCAGCGGCGCCGACGTAAAAGCACTAACCGGGAGCAACGGACAGATCATATTCATCACCTCCGACTCAATCTGTGTGAAAAATCCCCACAACGACAGCCTGATATTTCAATTCTCTGTCCCGGGATTAGGCAACATCTCACACCTCGCCGCCGACGCAGGCGCCTACTACATCAGCACCGACGCCGGCCTATATATATTCGACCGCAAGTCGCGCCGCCGCGAGAGGCTGCTCCCCTCCACTGCTATTCACTCTACCTTCATAAGCAGCGACAATACCCTGTGGATAAGCGAGGTCAACGGCAGCTTGTTGCGCCGTGGAAGGTCAGACAAGAATCCGGTCAAGGTATCCACTCCTCTTGCCCCTAAGGGAGTGATGGGCGCTCTCCAGAGCCGCAACGCCGTGGAAGACCACTCCGGAAAGATTTGGTATGGCACCTTCACCGGACTATCGTGCTACGATCCCGCCACCGGACACACGCGCCACATACGCATCCCCACCAACATCGGCGGCTTGACCCACTCGTCGGTGTTTGGAATGCTCTGTGACCGTCAGGGCAACATATGGGCCGGAACTTATTACGGTGGGGTGAACTACTTCTCCCCAGCCGACGAGCAGTATTTCAACTTCAACTACGAAAACCTTGCACCCGATGGTCTGTATCACTCATTCATAATAGCGATGACCAAAGACCGCGACGGCAATCTGTGGTTCGGTACCGACGGCGCCGGTGTGTGCTGTGTCGACTCAATCTGGAACATCCGCACCACACTCTCCACCAAGAGCGGCGCCAACGCTCTGCGGCAAAACAACATAAAGGCCCTGGCTTATCATCCCGGAAGCAACCGCCTATTCATAGGAACCCACCTCGGAGGACTCTCGGTCTACGACATAGGCACCGGCACAACAACCAATATGATCGACAATCAGCGGCTGGCACAGGAGTTAGGCAACGTGATCCACTCGCTGAAGGTAAGAGGCGACAATCTGTTCATAGCATCGCGCACCGGACTGTCGCGGCTGGATCTCACCACCGACAGCATTCACCACATCGCCACCCCTACCCCGCCATTGTTTATCGACTTCGACTCCGATGGCAATCTCTACTATTTCCACCAGAGAGGACGAAGGATATATCGGGTGGCCCACCCTGAGGAGTCGTCGCCCGAGGTTGTGCCCCTGCCGCGATTACTCGGCAACGGAGCCCCGTCGAGCTTCTGCTGCACCGATAGCGGCCTGCTCGTATCCACCATCGGCGACGGCATCATATCTTTTCCCGGCTATGGCGACACCCAGATCCAATACAACACATCCAATTCCGCTCTGCCTGACGACTATTGCTACACCATAGCCAACGGACCCGACGGATCTGTATATATCCTTACCGAACACAATGTGGTAAGAATGAAGCCCGACGCCGATATGGAGCGGGTGAAATTCAACGACTATTTTCCCGACTCGCATATCATAGACGACTGCGCTCTGCTGCCTCTCCAATCCGGCGACATTCTCGTTGGAAGCACCAAAGGCATCACCCGCCTCAGCAGCAGCAACTTCAGGGCATCAGCTTCGACCGGCGGTAATCCGCTGCTCTTTTTCTCAAAGCTCAGAGTGCAAAACCGCGAAGTGATTCCCGGCGATGGCTCCGGGATCCTCGACCGCGCTCTCCCATACGCCTCGCGTATCCGACTGCCTCACAACCGCAACAACTTCAGTCTGCGGCTCGGACTGAGCGACTACACCACATCTACAGGACAACCGATTGTAGAATACCGGCTCGAAGGTTCCGACAACAACCATTGGGTCACAGCCGACGATGGCGAAATTC
This sequence comes from uncultured Muribaculaceae bacterium, assembly GCA_910579675.1. GTDB lineage: Bacteria > Bacteroidota > Bacteroidia > Bacteroidales > Muribaculaceae > Paramuribaculum. Next base: position 11,461 of record CAJTUF010000005.1, read on the forward strand.
GCTACAACAGTCTCTCGCCGGGATCCTACACCCTCCATGCGCGCCAGCCCGATATACCCGGAGAGATAAGCATTGCCATAGAGGTGGAGCGTCCGTGGTATGCCGGATTCTGGGCTTGGCTCATATATATAATCGCCGCAGCTGCAATCGGGTATTTCATAATCCACAAAAGTCTCGACGCCGCAAGACTGCGCTCCTCGCTGCGCAAGGAAAAGATCGAGCGAAACCAGATCGAACGGCTCAATAAGGAGAAACTCGTTTTTTTCACCAATGTGAGCCACGAATTCCAGACTCCTCTCACTCTGATCATGAGCCATGTAGATCTGCTCATGACCAAGTACAAACGTAATGAATCGCTCCTTGAGGTGCTCCGCCACATCCGCGACCACTCTCGCCAGATGAGCCACCTCATCACCCAGCTTTTGGAATTCCGCAAGCTGCAACAGAACCATCAGGTGCTCCGGCTCGGCTACCACGACGCAGCCGATGCCCTGCGCCACACTGCGCTTCCATTTGTCGACTATGCCACCAAGCGCTGCATCGACTTCACCATAGATATCCCCGACGATGTGCCCAAAGGTTTCTACGACCCGGCCTTGATCGACCGTGTGTTGGTCAACATCCTCTCCAACGCTTTCAAATACACCCCCGACGGGGGTAGCATAAGCTGCTCAATAGCCCGAGGCCGAGGCGCTACGGTCGTTTTCCGAATCTCCGACACCGGCAAAGGAATATCCGAAAAAGACCTCCCTTATATCTTCGACCGCTTCTACAATGGCAATTCCGACGAGATGAAGCGCTACGATATGGACTACCGTAGCACTGGCATAGGTCTTGCATTCGCCAAATCGATTGTCGACAAGCACCACGGACGCATATCCGTCACCAGCCGTGAAGGCGAGGGCACCACTTTCACCGTCGAGCTCCCCTCCTCTCCCGAGCCTTTTGAGGGCGACTCCAACATCATGATCGACGATACCCCATCATCTGCCATCCCGGCATTTGACGAGGGTCCTCTGCCTGACAATAGCCCCTCAGTCGCGGCTTCCGGTCCCGACGACAACGACGATCCCGACAACCCATCCGACGAGCAGGAACTGCCACTCATACTTATTGTCGAAGACAATCATGAGTTGCGGCGCAATCTTGTCCATTTCTTCACACCCTACTTCAGATTGGCCGAAGCCGCCGACGGCATGGAAGGTCTTGAAAAAGCACGTGCCATCAACCCCGACCTCATCATATCCGATGTGATGATGCCGCGCATGAGCGGCACCGAGATGTGCCGCACCATCAAGAGCGACGTCAATCTCTGCCACATTCCGGTGATTCTCCTCACCGCCCTGAGCGCTTCCGAGTCGCGCATAGAGGGCCTGAACGCCAATGCCGACGACTATGTGACAAAACCTTTTGAGTCGGCAATCCTTCTGGCGCGTGTCGACAATCTCATCCGTCTCCGTAAGATGCTCATTGGCCAGTTTAACAAGCAGCCCATCAACGAGATCGACCTGAGCGTGGTCAATCCCCTCGACCGCGACCTCCTCAAGCGCACCTCAGAGGTAATCGACTCGCGTATCGACGATCCTAATCTCGACATATCCTACATATGTAGCCGAATAGGGCTGTCGCGTTCGCAGTTTTTCGCCAAGTTCAAGAGCCTCACCGGCATGACACCCAACACGTATATCCACAACTATAGATTAAAGTTTGCGGCCACGCTTCTATCAGCGCAGCCGCAACTTAGTGTCGCCGATATAACCTATCGGGTCGGGTTCACCAATCCTGCTTATTTCACAAGATGCTTCAAGAAGCTGTTTGGTGTGCCGCCGCAGAGCTATCGTAAAACCGACGACTGCGATCAGGCTGCCGACTCATCCGACACAAACTAACCTTAGGTGTACCTAATAACTATCTTATTGCCTTATATCCATTTATGTGTCGTTGAATCAACGTGGGCGCCTCGCGTCCTTACCTCTTGAGCGACACATGGCCGTCGATGGGGAAGGGCTTGCCGCTCCACGCGCGTTGCTGTGTCCACTCCTCGGCCGGATCGGTCCAGAAGGGATGGTCGGCCGGAAGGCCGAGAGGCATAAACATCGTGGAGGTGATATAGAGGCTGCCGTTGTTGGTATAGCTGTTGGAGAGATTGGGCTGATGACCTGCATAGCCCAGCGCGAGATAACCGTTGGGGGTGAAGTTGCCCGGATCGGCAAACATATTTTCCATCACGCGGGTGAGAGCCGAGCGCACTGAGCCGTTGGTGAGACCTGAGGGCCAGCCATATTTCCAAGCCGACATGGCGAGGGTCTGGAACACACCCAGACGGTAAACCACCGAACGGCCAAATGCGGGATAGGTGCCTTCGGGCGAGATCAACCGCTCTACAAACTGGTTGTAGCGCTGCATACGCTTCACTGCAAGCTCCGACGGGATATTTGACACCCAGCGGGTGCTCGGTGTGCGGTTGTTTTCTACGGCTTCAAGCATCTCGATATACATCGGATGAATCACATACGAATTGTAGTTGTCGAGAGCCAGCTCGGGACCGTCGCCATACATACCATCGCCGAGATACCACTCGTCGATCTTGCGTCCAACGGTAGTGAAGATAAAATTGTCGGCGCTCTCCGGCTCGACCGTCAGTATAAATGCCTCGATGAGACCACGGAAGAGGAGCCAGTTGTTGTAGGCGGGACGGTGGCGGCGAAGACCCTTGAAGCAGTCGAGGTAACGGCGCTGTGTCACACTGTCGAGCTGCTGCCATGTGGCTTCGGGGGCACGCATGAAACTCTCGGCGAAATAGGCGGCATCAACCAGAGGCTGGGGGTGAGAGCCATCCCAGAGGAGGCAGTCGGGGCTTTCGGGATCGACAGCGTTTTTATACGACGCTATGGCCCACTCGCGGAGCTGCTTGCGCTTGGCTCCCTCGGCGGTGTCGTCGTCGGGAAGGGCAAGCCACGGAGTGATACCTGCCATAAGGCGGCCGAAACACTCCATATAAGTCACTTTAGGGTCGCGCCCGTCCCAATCGGGGCTCAGCTCCAGATCCATATTTTTCTGAAGCTCGCCACGGCTCATGTTTTCGAGCACAGGGGCTGCTATGCGGTAAGCCAGATCAGCCCATTTCTCGCGGTCGGTCATGACCGGAGCCTGCTTTTTCTTGGCGAGGGCTGCGGGAGCCATCACCAGCAGCAGGATTATGGTGGCTATAAATGATTTTTTCATCTTTGGTAATGGTTCAAGGTGTGAAAAAAAGGTGAAGGGACCGTGGATAAGTTGTGGCAAAAACTATCCAACGCCATTGTCATAACCACATCCCCGGGCCCTTCACCGGGATCTATCTTGCAATATTCACTTTCCTTGTATCATTCAGCCCTCTATGTCGCGCTTGCGCTTGAGAGCCTCAAGATAATAGTAGTCGGCATAGTTCAGGGGCACATCGACCTCACTGTTGTGAGGAATCGAACCGGTCGAGTGCTTGAGGATGAAGCGGCCGTTTTCGCCGGGCTTGGCGGTATATTCGTCAGATGAGAGCGAAATCATGATATCATCGGCATAATCCTTGTACTGACCGGGATTTTCAACCGGATAGGTCGAGAGCTCATACAGAGCCGATGCGATCACAGCGGCAGCCGAAGCATCGCGGGGTTCGTTGGGCACGTCGGGAGCATCCATATCCCAGTAAGGGATCTTGTCGGCGGTTGCATTGGCGTGATTGCGCATGAAGTCGAAGGTTTTGATGGCCTGATCGAGATAGCGCTGATCGCCGGTCTCGCGGTAGCACATGGTGTAGCCGTAGATGGCCCATGCCTGTCCGCGCGACCATGCCGACTCATCGGCATAGCCCTGACCGGTCTGGCGGCTGAACACTTCGCCGTTGGCAGGATTGTAGTCCACAACGTGGTAGCAGCTGCCATTGTCGCGGAAATGCTCCTTGAGAGTGGTGTTGGCGTGGGCCACAGCCACATTGTAGAATGTTGAGTCGCCCGAGATCTTGGTTGCCTCGAAGAGGAGTTCGAGATTCATCATATTGTCGATGATCACGGGGCAGGTCCATCCGCGGCTTGCCTGCCATGAACCGGGAGAGGTGTTCCAGCTCTGGATCACACCGGCGTCGGGGCGGAAGCGGGTACAGAGGCTCTTGGCGGCCTGCACAAGCACCGAGTCATATTCGGCGCTCTTAACAAAGCGGCGGCCATTGCCGTAGGAACAGTTTATGATAAAGCCTATGTCGTGGTGGCTGGTGAGATTCTGGGCCTCGGCTATAGCCTCGGTATATTTCTCGGCAAGAGGCACAAGAGTGGAGTCGCCCGTAAGCTCATAGAGATACCACATGCTTCCGGGGAAGAAGCCGCTGCGCCAGTCGGCATAGCCGCAGTAGGCGGTGCTGAAGCGGTTGCGCTTGGTGGTCACGGGGTTGAGGACCTTACCGGTTGTGTCGGCCTCGATCGCCTCGATCTGGGTCGCCATCTGCTGGCGGGCGTTGCTGATCGCTGCGCTCTGCCAGTCGGCGGTTGCTGTGGCATCTTTCTCTGTTGTGGCGCAGCCGGTCATGACTGCGGCGGCGATGCCGGCTGCAAAGATAAGCTGTTTCATTGTTTTTGTCGTCTCTCAGTGAGAGATATGGGGTGATGATTAATTATGGATAGATTAATAGAGATCGGTATGGGAGTCGGTCAGAGTGCTTTCACTGTGTAGCTGTAGCGGCCTTTGGCCGACGGATTGCGGTCGGTGAGGGTCACACGGGTCACCTTCGGGCCCCACACATTGCTCAGGCGGGTATCGGGGAGCTCCTGATCCTGGGCCATGGCCTCAAAGCGCGACGCATCATAGGTGATCTCGGCTTTGTGGCCGTTGGCATCGACGGTGATCTTGCCGGGCTTGGTCACGTCGATCTCGCCCCAGGTGAGGAAGTTGATCTTGTTGGGAGCGGCGGCCTCGCGGAGATCGTAGCGGTCGGTCACTTTCACTTCGCGCCCTTTGACATTGTATGAGCGTTTCCACTCGTTGATGCCGGCCTCTTCGGGATAGGCCGAGGCAAGATTCACCTCAAAGGTATTCTTTCCGGCCTTGACATCTGAAGCCTTGAACTTGCGGCCATAGCGCTGTTCGTGGCCGTTGATCACAGGCAGATTGTGCCAGCCGCTCTGCATGGTCCATATAGAATAGCGCTCCGAGCTGAAGGTCTGGCGGGTATAGGTGCCCACTCCGGCGTCGATGATGATGGGATAATTGTCGGCCCACACCGAGAAGGTGCCTGCATCGTTGTGGTTGTGGCTCTCGTCGTTGAAGCCGCCCTTGCTGGCGAAGAAGAGGCCCTGAGGAGTGGAGAGATAGCAGAATTCTGTCTCGGGATACCAAGTCGACGCGGGGCGCTCGAATGGTTTGTTCCAGGCGGCGAGCTCGCTGTCGATGCTGAGGGAGCGGAAAGTGCGGAATATGTCGCGGCCGTTGCCGGGATTTTTGCCGCCGTCGTAGAGCATCGAGGCAAAGCTCTTGAGCAGGTCGGAGTCGACGGCCTTACCGAAGCGGTAGATGAGCCATGGATCGCCCCCGCCGCGCGCCGAAGCGTCGGCAAAGTTCACCACCCAGCCTTCGCCCACATATGAGCGGGCAATGTATTCGCCCATGTCGCGTATCAGCTTCTCGTCGCTCATGTCGATCTTGCCTCCGGTGGCGAGGTTGAGCATATCGATATAGTCAAGTGTCTTTCCGGCTGCATGGCCCCAGTAGGAGGGTCCTTCCTCGCAGGCACCATCACCCTTGATATAGTTGAGGAACTTGTCGGTGCCAAGGATGGTATACCATGCGATATCGGCATAGCGGTCGGGATCCTCTTCCATGAGCATGGCGGTGAGCAGCACATTGCTCAGACACCAGGGACTCCAGTTGTTGAGCATACGGCCGTTGTAGGTGCGGCTGCCGTCCCACCACCAGCGGTCGTAGGCCAGGAAGGGATCGAGCACCCGGCTCTTGATCTCGTGGCGCAGGCGGCGCGATATCTCGGGATTGATCTTGTCAAATTCAGGCTGCATGAAATAGTAGACCCACGAATAGAGATTGCCCATGTCGCCGGCCACGAGGTCGATCACATGATTGTCGTGGGCCTGAAGCGAGCGGCCCGGCTTCACTGCCGGTATGTGGGCGCTCAGTGCCCATGAGGTCATCTCGGCTGCGGCATAGACGCCGTTGATGAGCTGGTCGACAAACCGGCCTTTGCCCTCGGCGAGCTCGGCCATCAGCAGGTCGGCCACGGCGCTGTTGTTGGCGTCGAGAGGATTCTCCATTATCTTTCGGTTGCCGCTGCGCTCATATTCCAGATAGTCGGTGGCCTTGACGCGTGGCCAGTCGTGGGCCAGCGCCTTCTCGCCACGCTTTATATATGCGTCCTTGCGCGATCCGAGTATAGAGTCCCAGGCGGCACGGTCGGTATAGGCGGGCAGATCGACCCACTGGCGGTCGCGCACGAGGAGCTCTTTAAGCTGTTCGCGCGAGGTGCGCGAGGCTATCAGATTGCGTTCGGTGTAGGCCATGGCGCTCAGCGAGCACCATGCGGCAACGATGATGATGAGTAGTTGTTTCATGACTGATTTAAAATTTGCCGTAAAATTACTCATAGCCGCCGTGACCGACCATATAAAATCGTCCGAAATACCATGTAAAATCGTCCGATTTTGCTGCAAATCAACTTTTTTTGAAGTCTGGACTATTGTGCAAATCTTTTGGACGATTTGTGCGGGTCACTTCCGGAGGCTATATGTAATTTTACCGCACAAAATGCCCTGCCTCTCTCTGAGGGCGTCATCAAACATGCTTATTCAACCTTAAATTTAACTTACATATATTTTATGTCTAAACGTTTCATCACGGCCGGCATGCTCAGCTCACTCCTACTTATAGGGGGAGCCGCCAGCACTCATGCGCAGGCTATTACAGTTGCCCAGCAGACTGCCGGCACCTGTATAGGCACCATCGTGTCTGAAACCGGTGAAGAGGTTATCGGCGCCACCGTCAAGGTACAGGGCACAAGCATGGCCACCAGCACCAATATCGACGGTCATTTCTCTCTCACGGGAGTCAAGCCCGGAGCTATCCTCGAGATCAGTTGCATCGGCTACGAGCCCCTCACCGTGACCTGGAAAGGCGAGCCTCTCAGCCTTACCATGAAGGAAACCGCCAACGCTCTCGACGAGGTTGTGGTGGTGGGCTACGGTTCGCAGAAGAAGGTCAATCTCACCGGCTCCGTCGCCTCGGTCAACATGGACAAGATCTCCGACACCCGCCCCATCACCAACGTGTCGCAGGCCCTCGCAGGTCTCGCTTCGGGTGTCAATGTAACCTCGGGCAACAACCAGCCCGGCAACGACAACGCCACCATCCGTGTGCGCGGTGTCGGCACACTCAACGATGCCTCCCCGCTCGTGATCATCGACGGCGTCGAAGCAGGCATCAACACTGTCAATCCCTCCGACATCGAGTCGATGTCGATCCTCAAAGACGCCGCCTCGGCTGCCATCTATGGTTCGCGTGCCGCCAACGGCGTTATCCTCATCACCACCAAGAAGGGCCAGAGCGGTTCCGTAAAGGTCAACTATAATGGATATGTATCCTTTGAGTCGATCCGCAAGACCCTTACCCCAGTGAGCAACTATGCCGACTACATGGAGCTCATCAACGAGGGCTACTACAACACCTACGGCCAGAAAAACTACATCTTCTCCGACGCCGTGATCAATGAATGGCGCGCCAACGAAGGAGGCGACCAGCTCCGCTACCCCAATCAGGACTGGATCGACGCTACTTTCAAAAACGCCACCGCCACCAACCACACCGTATCTATGAGCGGCGGCTCCGACAAGATCCGTTTCTACACCTCTTTCGGCTACCTCAACAACCCCGGCGTGATGCCCAATGCAGGCTTCTCACGCTACAGCGCCCGCGTGAGCGTTGATGCCGACGTGACCAAATGGCTCACCATCGGCGCCCTCGCCAGCGGCTACCGTGGCGAGACCCAGCCCGGCGCCCGTGTGCAGGACGACATCTTCACCTACGCCTCGGCCACAACCCCCGGTATGGTGTTTCTCGCTCCCGACGGTCGCTTCGGCGCTATGAACAACACCGAAGACGACTCCCAGTGTGCTGTCAACAACCCCATCTCGCGTGCCTACCGCATCGAGGGCAACCAGCGTAAAAACAACTCCCGCATCCGCTTTACCGGCACATTCCGCCCCTACGAAGGGATCACAGTCGTTGGTTCATACAATTATGAGCTCGTCGACACCGAGCAGCGCCAGAAGCCCCATTTCGTCCAGGGATGGAACTTCAAAGACGACGTGATGACCTACGACTCCACCGGCAAGACCTCTGTGAGCAACTCCGACGCCAAGGTGGAGCGCTACTTCTGGGATGCCGTCGGCAACTACGACAAGAAGTTCTGGGATCGCCTCCAGTTCAACCTCATGGTCGGCGCCTCAAGCGAGCTCTACCGCTCCAAGAGCTTCAACGCCTCGCGTCAGGATCTCATCGACCTCGGCCTCTGGGCTCTCGGTGCTGCAACAGGCGATGCCAGCGCCGGAGGCAGCTCCACCGAGTGGTCGATGCTCAGCTACTTCGGCCGTGTCAACCTCAACTGGATGGAGAAGTATCTCCTCGAGTTCAACCTCCGCTACGACGGTTCGAGCCGCTTCCAGAAGGGTCGTCGCTGGGGCCACTTCCCCTCAGCATCCGCAGGCTGGCGTATGGAGCGTGAAGCCTTCATGCAGGGCCTCGTAGACAAGGGTCTCGACGCCCTCAAGCTCCGCGTGTCGTATGGTAAGCTCGGCAACAACTCTATCGGCAACTACGACACTCAGGCGCTCTACACTTCGTCGGGCATGAACTATGTGCTCGGCAACAGCCTCGCAACCGGTCTCGCACAGAGCGCTCTGGCCAACGCCCTCCTCACTTGGGAGTCGACCAATGTGTTTAACGTGGCAGCCGATCTCATGCTCTTCAACAGCCGCCTCTCCGCCACTCTCGAGTACTTCCACAAGAAGACCGACAACATCCTTATCTCGCTCCCCGCTCCCGCCGTTCACGGCACCACCAGCCTCCCCAAGGTCAACAGCGCCCAGGTATCCAATCAGGGCTTCGAGCTCACCCTCACATGGAACGACCGCATAGGCAATGTCAACTACGGCATCAACGCCAATGCCACCTATGTAAAGAACAATGTTGACAAGTTCAAAGGCAAGGACAAGGCCGGCATGTCGATTTCGGGAGCCAACCTCATCTGGGAAGGCCACCCCATCAACAGCCAGTATCTCCTCAAGGTCGACCGCATCATCCAGACCGACGAAGATCTCGCCCTCGTGCAGAAGATGATCGACAACGCTCCTGTTGTAAACGGCAAGAAGGCCAACCCCTTCGCAGCCTACGGCACTCCCGAGAAGGGCGACCTCCTCTATCAGGATGTCAACGGCGACGGTGTGATCGACGCCGACGACCGCACCATCGTGTCCGACGGTCCCAACCCCAAATGGATGCTCGGCCTCAACCTCACCGCCGAGTGGAAGGGCATCGACTTCGGTATGCTCCTCCAGGCCTCGCTCGGTGCAAAGCGCTACTGGCAGTCGACCGCCTACAACACCCCCACCGTGCGCTACGGCTACCAGCTCAACAAGGAAGTGTGCGACGGTCGCTGGTATGAAGGCCGCACCGACGCCACCTATCCCCGACTCCTTTTCTATCAGAACAACATAAACCAGCAGGCCAGCGACTTCTATCTCCAGGATCTCGCTTACCTCAAGATACGCAATATCCAGCTCGGATATACCCTTCCCCAGAAGTGGACCCGCGCTTGCCAGATTGACAAGGTTCGCATCTACGGCTCGCTCGAAAACTTCTTTACCTTCACCAAGTTCAAAGGCTTCGATCCCGAAGTGTCGGGCATGGCCTACCCCACCATGCGCCAGGCTGTGATAGGTCTTAATGTTGCATTCTAAAAACCTGTGTCAATCATGAAATTCTCTAAAATATTAATGGCGGCAGCAGCAGCATCGACCCTCATGCTCTCAAGCTGCTACGACCTCGACCGCTACCCCGACAACCAGCTCAGCGCCGGTACCTTCTTCAAGACTGAAGAGCACGCGAAGATGGCCATGATGGGTGTCTACAGCCAGATGCAGAACGACAATGTCTATGGCATCGCTTTCGGATGGGATGCCCTCGGCGGAATCTCGTTTGGCTACGACAACCCCTCGTTCCAGACCATACAGCGCGGCACCGTCGCCACCAACAACTCCTACTCGTCAAACAAATGGAGCGCTCTCTATGAGGGTATTGCCCGCGCCAACAATGTGATCCAGAATGTCGACGGATGCGACATGACTCAGGAGATGAAGGATCAGTACAAGGCCGAGGCACGGTTCATGCGCGGCCTCTACTACTCCAACCTCCTCGAATTTTTCGGCGGTGTGCCCATCTACGATGAGAGTGTGATAGTGGCCGAGGAGTTCAACAACATGCTTGAGCCCCGCTCGACTGCCGAGGAAGTGCGCAACTTTGTCATCGCCGACTTCGACGCCGCACTCTCTCTCCCCAAGTCCTGGGACGCCGCCAACTACGGACGCGCCACATGGAGCGCTGCCATGTCGCTCAAAGGCAAGGCTCTCCTCTATGCCGGACGCTATCAGGAGGCTTCCGACTGCTTCGCCCAGGTGATCAACAGCGGTCTCCATCAGCTCTATCCCGACTATGCCGGCCTGTTCCTGCCCGGCGGCGACGAGAGCTCTGAGATGATCTTCGCCATCCAGAACATGGGCGGCGTGGGCACCGACATAGGCATGCCCATGTGTTTCTACCTCGGCACCCGCGCTTCGTTCGGCTCCTGCTGGAACAATGTGATGCCCGCCACCTCTTTCGTCGACTCGTTTGAGTGGGCCGACGGTCGTCCCTTCAACTGGGACGAGGTGTTCCCCGGCTTCTCCACCGACAATAATGTGAAGGCCGAAGTGTTCTACTCGACCCTCAACTCAGGCAAAAATGCTGTCGCTGCCTACACTCCCCACAAGGATGAGCTCCTTGCAATGTATGCTCAGCGCGACCCCCGCATGATGGCTTCCATCATCCTCCCCTACACCCACTATGAGGGCTGGGCAAAGAATGCGAGCGCCGACCATGAGTATGTCATCGCAAAGGGCATGGGTATCCCCGCCAACTATGGTCTGATCAATGTCAACGGCAACCACGAGGCTTATCTCTGGCGCAAGTTCGTGCCCGAAGCCGATATGAACGGTGCCATAAACAACCGTGCCGACACTCCCATCAACTTCCCCATCGTGCGTCTGGCCGATGTGCTTCTGATGCAGGCCGAGTGTCTCAACGAGCTCGGCAAGAGCGACGAGGCTGTGGCACTGATCAATCAGGTACGTGCCCGCGCCGGCATGCCCGGTCTCAACAGCGGCCCCGACCATCTCCGCGCATCCTCCAAGGATGAGGTGTTTGCCCGCATCCGTCACGAGCGCGCTGTTGAGCTCTGCTGCGAGGGTCACAGCTTTGCCGACATGAAGCGCTGGCACCTCCTTGAGACCCTCAACGGCAAGGAAGAGCGCTACATCACCGGCGCCAAGAGCCTCTACACCCGCAAGGTGATCGACCGCGACTATCTCTGGCCCATCCCCGTGGGCGAGATCGACAAGAACCCCCTTCTTGAGCAGAACCCCGGCTGGTAATGATTTCTCTATCAACCCTTCAACTCTGATAGTGGTGAAGGCAGTGGCCCCCCGGCCATTGCCTTCACCCGATTTATTCCCATTACCGACATGAATCATCTGCTTGATAGCCTTATATTTTCAGCGATCCCGGCGGCCGCTTTGGCAGCGGCTCCCAATGTGGTGTATGTGTTTCCCGACCAGATGCGCAACCACGCCATGGGATTCTGGGCCGACGAGCCTTTCCGCGACTCGGTCAATTTCGCCCCCGACCCGGTGATCACCCCGCGCCTCAATGATTTCGCCCGGCAGGCGAGGGTGCTCACTTCGTGCCAGAGCAATTTTCCTCTGAGCTCGCCCCATCGCGGCATGCTGCTTACCGGACGCTTCTCCCACAATTCGGGCGTCAGCACCAACTGCGTGGCCAACCGCCCGGTGAGCGACCTGCGCGACGACATTGAGTGCATAAGCGATGTCTATAGCAAGGCCGGCTACAACTGCGCCTACATTGGCAAGCTCCACGCCCACCACCCCACACCCAACGACCCCGACCATCCCGGCATGTATGTCGAGACTCAGGTGCCCGCCTGGGATGCATACACCCCTCCGGAGCGCCGCCACGGTTTTGACTATTGGTACAGCTACGGCACCTTCGATGTGCACAAGCATCCCCACTACTGGGACACCCAAGGGCGCCGCCACGACATAGAACAGTGGTCGCCCGAGCATGAGACCGACAAGGCCATTGCCTATATGGCCAACGAGGGGAATGTGCGCGATCCGCAGAAACCATTTTTCATGATGGTGAGCTACAACCCGCCCCACAGCCCCTACCGATCGACCGACGACTGCATGGAGCAGGACTATCGCCTCTATGCCGACCGTCCGCTGTCGGAGCTACTCGTGAGGCCCAATGCCGACACCACCATGACCAAAGCACCCAGCGCCCGCTACTATTTCGCGTCAGTGACCGGTGTCGACCGTCAGTTTGGCCGCATACTCGACGCTCTCGACAGCCTCGGGCTGGCCGAAAACACCATTGTGGTGTTCTCGTCGGATCATGGCGAGACCATGTGTAGCCAAGGCATCAACGACCCTAAAAACTCCCCCTATGCAGAGAGCATGAATGTGCCTATGCTCATACGGTATCCCGGACACATCGAGCCCGGCGTCGACTCGCGGCTTATCATGTCGAGCCCCGACATAATGCCCACCCTTTTGGGCCTCTCAGGCCTCGGCGACATGATACCCAAGGGGGTGGAAGGACGCGACTACTCAGGCCGGTTTGACGGATCGGGCCTCTATGCGCCCCTGCGCGACGGTGCCCTGTATATCCGCAACAGCGACGGCGACCGCGACTCGCTCGGCAACGTGATATCCTACTTCCCGGTGGCACGCGGCATCAAGACCGACCGCTACACCCTCGCACTGACCATCGACAAGCGCACGGGCGAGCTCAAAAGCAGCCTGCTCTTCGACGATATGGCCGATCCATATCAGATGGTCAATCTCCCTCTCGACGAAAACAAGGAGATAGTGGCCGACCTGTGCCGCCGTATGGTGCCACTGCTGCGCGAGGCCGACGACCCCTGGTATTCGCGTCGCATCCTCTCCTCACTTATCCCCTACCCCGACAACTGACCTATACATAAAATCTGTTCAGCGTCGGCCAGGCCTCCCGTAGCGCAACTCAAATGCCGCTCAGGGAGCCGAGCCGACGCTGAGCTTTTCTGTAAAGAGCACTTCCATTCCCCGTGGTGTGCCCCTCCTATGTCTCTTTGACCAGATAGAGCATATCGCGGAGAGTTACCCCCTCCTCCACTATGGGGTGGTCATAATTGGTGGTGAAGAAATCGGCCACCCGGTGGGAATATCTGTAGCCACACCCGCGGTAGAAGCGCAGGGTCGACGGCGTGGCTCCAGTGCCGAGTTTGAACCGGTGCCCATGATGGCGCGACTCGACATATGCGAGCATCGCCCGCCCTATGCCACGTCGGCGCATCGACGGCGCTACCGCCAGATTTTTTATCTCTATCCAGCCGTCGGGCTCGGAGGTGACTACACACACCGCCACAACGCTTCCGTCATGACGGCCCACATATACACCCTCGGCCCGTGGCAGATAGCGTCCTACCATGGCTTCCGACTCGTCGCCGAGCAGCAGCAGAGGCATGATCGGCTCCTGCCCTCCCGTATACTTCTCAAACACAACGCTCTCCATCGGGGTGCCGGGTCAGATAATCCATCGGGGCGATTTGCGCCGGGCAAAGTTGGCCGACAGCACGGGGGCAAACGGGCTCCGGAAGCTCCGGGCTCCCTGAGGGCAACTCTTCACACACGCGCAACATTTTATGCACAGCGCCGGGTCGGCTTCATGGCTCCCGGGGGTAATGGCTCCGGTAGGACACACGGCGTAACACCCCCCGCAATCGTCGCACACCGTCGGGTCGACCTCGGGCAGATACACCACGCGCTCCTGAGCCTGCTGACGCTGGTACTCCATCACAAATGTCCTGAAATTATCCAGCGCTTCGGCGGGTGAAGGCTCGTCGGCGAGCAGCGACAGGTCTACCTCGGCCAATGTGTCGTCGATCATTCTGGCCGCGATCTGAGACCCGAATGTACGGGCATCGGAAAGATCGAGGCTGTCGGGGCGCCCCTCTGCTATCGGAGCCGAAGGGGTGGAATATGAGTGCTCGCCCACAAAAGCCCCGGCGCCACACACTCGGAATCCACTTTCGGTCATAAATCCTGCAATGTCGGCGGCCGCATGCTCAAAAGCGCGGTTGCCATACACCGCCACCACCACACACCGGGCGCCTCCGCCCTCTACCCCTTCAAGCCTGCGCTTGATCATGGGGGTGATCTTGCCGCCGTAGACAGGTGCGGTGACAAGCACCAGATCGTCAGAGCCGAAACTCAGCTCTCCGGCTCCGCCGGAAGTGAGGTCGCTGAATGTCACAGCCTTTCCGGCCGATTGTGTGATCCCCTCCGAAATGGCCCGCGCTATCGCAGCCGATGTGCCTGTGGGTGAAAATGTAAATGAATATATTGCCATAATAATAAAAACCGTATGATAGTGATGAATATGATCGGGTCGGAACCGATAGCAAAGTTAGTGATTTTTCGCCTTATTCAACCGATGGCCTCCAACTTAATCAGCCCGCAGCGCCTGAGGCGCCATCAAGGGGCGGTAATTGTTGGCGCCATGTGGAGGATTATTGCTGCTTTTTTGTTAACTTTGCGCCGCAAAGCGGCGTCGACCGCCACAGTTTCGGCGCCTTTCACCAGCAAAAAGATACCACATTTTAGAACATATGTCACATAAAGCGCTTCTTATGATCCTTGATGGGTGGGGCATCGGCAACCACTCCAAGGGCGACGTCATTTTCTCCACTCCCACACCTTATTGTGATTCACTTCTCGCTTCCTATCCCCACTCGCAGCTCCAGGCTTCGGGCGAGAACGTAGGCCTCCCCGACGGCCAGATGGGCAACTCCGAGGTGGGCCACCTCAACATCGGTGCAGGCCGAGTGGTGTATCAGGATCTTGTCAAGATCAACAAGGCCATACGCGAAGGCTCGATCATGGACAATGCCGAGATCAAAAACGCATTCTCCTATGCCAAGGAAAGCGGAAAGGCCATCCACTTCATGGGCCTCACTTCCGACGGCGGCGTACATTCATCGCTCGACCATCTCTTCGCCCTCTGCGACATTGCCAAGAGCTATGGCCTCGAAAAGGTCTACATCCACTGCTTCATGGATGGACGCGACACCGATCCCCGCTCAGGCAAAGGATTTATCGAGCAGCTCGAAGCCCACTGCGCAAAAAGCGCCGGTAAGATCGCATCGGTTATCGGCCGCTACTACGCCATGGACCGCGACAAGCGTTGGGAGCGCGTCAAGATAGCCTACGACCTCCTCGTCAACGGCGAGGGCGCCCAGGCCACCGACATGGCTGCTGCCGTTCAGGCCAGCTACGACGCCGATGTAACCGACGAGTTTATCAAGCCTATCCACAACTCTGCTGTCGACGGCACCATCAAGGAGGGCGACGCTGTGATCTTCTTCAACTACCGCAACGACCGCGCGAAAGAGCTCACCACTGTACTCACCCAGCATGATATGCCCGAAGCCGGCATGCACACCATCCCCGGCCTCCAGTATTTCTGCATGACCCCCTACGATGCCTCTTTCACCGGAGTGCATATCCTCTTTGACAAGGAAAATGTCGACAACACCCTCGGCGAATACCTCTCAAGCCTCGACAAGAAGCAGCTCCATATAGCCGAGACCGAGAAGTATGCCCACGTGACATTCTTCTTCAACGGTGGCCGCGAAGAGCCCTACAAGGGCGAAGACCGCATCCTCGTGGCCTCGCCCAAGGTGGCTACCTACGATCTCCAGCCCGAGATGAGCGCCTATGAGGTGAAAGACAAGCTCGTCGAGGCCATCCGCTCGCAGGAATACGATTTCATCGTCGTGAACTATGCCAACGGCGACATGGTGGGCCACACCGGTGTCTACGAGGCAATCGAGAAAGCTGTGAAGGCTGTCGACGAATGTGTGCGCGACACCGTGGAGGCTGCCAAGGAAGCCGGCTACGAGACCATCATCATCGCCGACCACGGCAATGCCGACAATGCCATCAACGCCGACGGCACCCCCAACACCGCCCACTCCCTCAATCCCGTGCCCTGCATCTACGTGACTTCGCGCAAGGATGCCACCGTGGCCGACGGCAAGCTGGCCGATGTTGCTCCCACCATGCTCAAGATCATGGGCATCGAGCAGCCCAAGGAGATGACCGGCCACGCCCTCATCAACTGATCACTCCAATCATACCGCAGGGCCCGGACTCCCACTCTCTCCCCACTTTCGGAGTCCGGGCCCTCTTTTTTTATCAACTCCGTCAACATTATGCGTCCCCTCTCCAACCTCAACTCACATCTGACGCTCCTCGGCATCGCTGCCTCATCAGTGTTGCTCTCCGGCTGCAACGATGAAGTGTTTGTAAAGCCGCTGCCCGAGATAAGCTCTGTCGCCCTCTCCCCGGAGGGGGACCACAAGGTGATCGATCTCGGAGTGGCCGGAGCCGGATTCATGTACCTATCCTCTACCGTCGACTCTTTCCACGGCACTATCGACACCCTCACTCCCGACGGTGAAGTGGAGCTATCACCCCCCTTTACGGGCGCTACCTATATTCCCGGCGGCCTTGCTCTCCACTCAACGGGCGATCTGAGCGTCGATCTCACCATCATGGCAACCTCCGAAGGGAGGGTCACCATCGACCTCGACCATTGCTACTCCGCCTCTCCGGCCTCACTCACCGTTGGCATCGACTACGGATACGGGCAGGTCAACATACCTCTCACAGTCAAAGCCATAGAGCCGTTCGACCCTGTGGCCATCGACTATCCCGACGGCTTCTTCAGTCTATCCTCCAACGAGTTGATGGAGGCCTCGGCCATATTGGTGGTCAACGATTCATCCGACTCTCTACCCGCCTTGTTCAATCCATGGGAGGCCGCCACAGCCGAAGTGATGTTCATAACCGCCGATGCCGACAGCCCCGGTGTGCCCCTCGCAAGCCCCGGCGCCGATGTAGCGCTACCGTCAGTCGGCGAGCAAGGCCCCGGCCTCTACGGCTTCAGCGCCCCGTATATCCCCGACAAAAGGTGCGAGATACCGGTAAGTGGCCTTCCTGAGAAGATAGTGAGAGTGATGGTGCCACCCCACTCCAAGCGGCGCTATGTGACCTTCATTGAGCGGCAACCTATCTACGCCAACTACCGCATCACCTTCGCAAGCCCCTCGGTGAGCCCCACTCCCGAGGCGCGGGGTCAGGTGAGAGTGGCTTACCCGGTCGATTATTATATAGGCTACAACGAACTATGAGCAGACTCCTCACCCTTGCAATGCGGGCTCTGGCCTCGCTCATGGCTTTCATGGCCGCATCAGGCCATGCCGATGCACAGCGCGCCTACACCCACTCGCTTGAGCTCGACGCTTCGCCCGGGCTCACCCTCCACACCTCCCCCTACTTTTCCGGCACCAATCCGCTCGACCATAACTTCGGACCTATGATCCAGGGCTCGCTGCGATGGAGCGCATCGCTCACTCCCGGCACCGATGCCTGGCGTCTGTGGCCCGGCCTGCGTATGGGTGTCGGCGTCAAAGCTCTGTCGCTTCTCAAGCCGTCGCTCACCGGCAGCCCTGTGGGTGTATTTGTTTTTCAGGGTGCCGACCTTCACCGCTTTTCCCGGCGCCTGTCTCTGGCCTACGAATGGCAGTTTGGCGCCACAGCGCCATGGCAGATCATGGGTAGCTCTCATCCCGACCAGGCCGTCAACGGCTCCCCGGTGTGTGCGCTCCTCGGAGCCTCGCTCCTACTGCGCTACGATGCCGGGCGCAACTGGGCCATCACTGCCGGCGTTGATCTGGCCCACTACTCCAACGGCAACACCCGCTGGCCCAATGCGGGCACCAACACTGCGGGTATAAGGATAGGAGTGGCGCGCACGCTCGGCCAGTCAGGCTCAGGCCCGCGACTCAGCCATACCGACACCATAGCCGTTGGCTCTCTTAAGAGCCGCGAGCGCTGGTTTGTCGACCTGCTCCTCTACGGTGCATGGCGCAAGAAGTGCTATCACGACGATATGGACGAGCCGTGGCCATTTCCGGACTACTTCGGCGTGGCCGGCATCAACATAGCCCCATCCTACCGGCTGTCAAGGCGATTCAGCGTCGGCCCCTCGGTCGATTTCGTATTCGACGAGAGCGCAGTGCCCGAATCCAACATCATCGACAACGACTCAGGTGAACAGCCCTACTACATCCGTCCACCATTCCTGCAGCAGACAGCAATAGGCATCGCCGCGCAAGCCGAATATAGCATGCCGGTGTTTTCGCTCCATGTGAGCCTCGGCTACAATCTCCTCGCCGGATGTGCCGAGCTCCGGTATTTCTACCAGACCCTTGCACTGCGCACCTTCGTGACTCCCCGCATGTGGCTCAATGTAGGCTACTCGCTGCGCAACTTCGCCCATCCGCGCCATCTGATGCTCGGAATCGGATTCCGCATAGGCTCCCGGGCCCCATCTTCAATAGCCCAGACCGATCTCTGATTATTATCAACCTACCATAAATCAATCATCTTACCATGATCAAATCAATGCTGCTGGTAGCCTCCGTAGCTGCCTCCTCAACAGTCTATGCAGCCGTTCCGTCGACTCTCGACTCAGTGTTTGCTCCGGTAAAGGTGGCCACCGGACCCTCCGACGCCTATATCGGACTCTCGCGTATGCCCGATGGCGAGCTACGCCACTACAACTATGGCGAGCAGGCCGATGCCGGATCCTTTTATCTGTCCAGCACCGACGGCGGCCTCACCTGGCGCAAGGTCAAAGCCGCGCGCGACATGCCTCAGGCCGATATTGCAAGCCCACTCTCGGGCGAATATATCCGGTTGGTCAACATGGGAGCCGACGGTGTGTATTGCATCCGCACCAAAGGGGGCCCGTCGGGCGACCGCACCGTAACTAAGGTATCCGACATAGCTTCGATCATGATCAAACCGCCGGTATTTGCCCAGGGTGGCAAGCGCATAGTTGTGGCCGCTCACGGCGGTGTCGATCCCAAGGGTTGCTATACCTATGTGTCGACCGACGACGGACTCACATGGACCCGCTCCAACACCGTTGAGACCCCGCCCCATACCGGAGGCGGATTTCATCAAGGCATAAGGTGGAACCACGGCGCTGTGGAGCCTACCGTGGTAGAGCTTACCGACGGCAGGCTGTGGATGCTGATGCGCACCCCTCACGATCGTCACTATGAAGCATTCTCAACCGATGGCGGCCTGACATGGAGCGAGCCTCAGCCCTCCCGCTTCTACGGCACTATAACCATGCCCACGATAGGGCGCCTCGCCGACGGACGACTGCTCTTTTTCTGGTGCAACACCACTCCCCTGCCCGAGCTCCCGACGGCCAACGGTGTGTGGGATGATGTGTTTACCAACCGCGACGTGACCCATGTGGCCATATCCGACGACGACGGAGCCACATGGACCGGATTCCGCGAACTCATGCTCGACCCTATGCGCAATGAGAGCGACTATGCCCTGCGAGGCCGTGGCATCGACCGCGGCATGCATCAGGCTCAGTTTATCGAGGTTGAGCCGGGCAAGATTGTGGCTGCCATAGGTCAGCACCCTCTCCACAGAGCCATTGTGGCCTTTGATGTCGACTGGCTCTATGAGCCGGAGCGCTCCGACGATTTCACCGACGGACTCGACAACTGGACCACCTTCAATTACATCAAGGGGATACGCGGACACTGCTCCTACAACCGCATCAACGGCGCCGACCTCGTGGCCCATCCCGACGATGAGTCGCGCAACGCCCTCTCCCTCCGCTATCAGGCCGCCGACTCGCTCGTGAGCGATATAAGAGGAGCAGTATGGAATTTCCCCGCGGCACGCCGTGGCAACTTCTCCACCTCGCTTCAGATCCCCGCCGGAGCCGACGGCCACACCCTCGTGCTCAACGACCGATGGTTCAATCCCTCCGACACTGTGGCCCGCCACGAAGGCATCTATATCCTCCCTCTCTCGCGCCGCAAACTCGGCATCAAGGACGACAAGTGGCACACCCTCACCATCGACTGGGATCTCGACAGCCGCTCCGGCGCCACCGTAAGAGTCGACGGCCGCAAGCGTCTCACCCTCCCCGCCGCCAACCCCTCGGCCGACGGCATCAGCTATGTGCATTTCCTTGCCGAACCCACTCAGACCGATGCGTCTCCCCGTCCGATACTCATCGAGAGGGTAAGCGCCACCCGCCGCTGACCCTCCACCCCGCTAAAAGAGGGAGCCCCGGCATAGCGACCTATGATTCGCTATGCCGGGGCTCTCAGTTTCTGTTTCAGTTAAGCTCTTGAGCGGAGTAAAGATTACTCAGCCTTAGGCTCCTCAGCTTTCTTTGAGGGTTTGCGGCCACGCTTGGGCTTCTCCTCACCCTCTGTCTCAGCCTTAGGGGTGCGGGGCTTGCGGGTCTTCTTGGCAGGTTTTTCCTCAGCTGCGGCTTCGGGCTTGGGCTCGCGGAGCTTGTGCTCCTCGTTATAATGCTCTATATTCTGGCGCATGGAGTTGACCTCCTTGTTGAGGGTCTCGATTTCAGTGGCCTGATTGCGGATAGTTGTGAGAAGGGCATTGAGCTCCTCATTCTCGATCGAGAGAGGATACTGCTCCTCAACACGCACTATGAAGTCGGCAAGGACATTCATGTAGTTTGTGAAGGCCTGGAAAGGAGTCTCGTAGGGGGAGAAGTGCGAGTGAACATCGCCGTCAGCCATATGCTTGGTCGACATGTAGAAGAAATGGTCAGATGCCTGGAGATAGTTCCAGTCCTGCTTCAGACGGCGGTCGTCGCAGAGACGCACACGCTCCGACACCGAGTAGAGCTTGTCGAATGCCTCGCGCTGGAGCTTGTTGCCGAGCCATGCCGAGGTGTCGCGTGCCTCATCGGCCCACGAGATGGGGTGCATAACCGACAGCTCACCTACAGGCTTGAGCTTGGCAATGGCCTCGGAGGGTGTGATAAATTCGATGCCGCGCTCGGCTGCGAAGCGGGGAAGAGCCTCCAGGAACTGGAAGATGCCCGAATCGCGGTGCTGGAGCTCACCGAAAGTCTCAAGATTCATGAAGAGGTTGACAATCTGCTCCTCGGCAGGGGTCGACGCAATCCAGTCGATATACTTGTCGGCGGTAAGGGGATAAGCATCCCAGTCGGGATTGGAGAAGCGGAATGCGATATCGTCGCTGAGCTTCGAGTTTTTGAGCAGGAGCTTGAGCTCCGGACATTCGGCAGCCGAATAGATATAGTTGGGCGACTTCCAGCCGAGGATATGCTTGGCGCCCTCGGTGATAACCCCCTTGTAGCCCATGGCGTAGATCTGGGGAGCCATCTCGTCGCAGTAGATAAGCTCGGTGTTGCGGAGCACGGTGGGAGTCTGGCCGAAGAGCATGCGGATCTTCTCGTCGTGGAGCTTCACCTGCTCGGCAAACTCATCGGGATCGGTGAGCGAGGCGAGCGAGTGGGCGTAGGTCTCGGCGAGGAACTCCACCTTACCGGTGGCGGCGAGTTTCTTGAGTATGTCGATAAACTCGGGCACATACTGCTCAAACTGCTCGAGAGCAACACCGGTCACGGAGATGGCGCAGCGGAAGCGGCCCTCATTCTGCTCGATCATGTGGAGAAGGCTCTCGGCGGCGGGTATGTAGGAGTTGCGGGCAATACGGGTCACGATGTCGTCGTTGGCGAAGTCATCGTAGTAGTAGTGGTCATTGCCTATATCGAAAAAGCGGTAGCGCTTGAG
Organism: uncultured Muribaculaceae bacterium; assembly: GCA_910579675.1. Taxonomy (GTDB): domain Bacteria; phylum Bacteroidota; class Bacteroidia; order Bacteroidales; family Muribaculaceae; genus Paramuribaculum. The sequence continues at coordinate 33,536 of CAJTUF010000005.1, forward strand.
GCGGAAAGGCTGATGGATCTGGAAGTAAAAACAGATTGCTTTCATCTTATGTTGGGATGGCGTTTTATTGCTTGTTTGGATTATTGGGAATGTTGGGGGGGGGAGGGATCAGGATAGGTCAGCGTCCGAGCACCTTGTTGTAGATGTCGATCACCTTCTGGCCTGCCTTGTCCCAGGTGATTTTGTTTACCTCCTCGAGGCCATCCTCACGCAGCTGCTCATACATTGCCGGGTAGGTCACGATAGAGTTGATGGCATCGGCCATGGCGTCGATGTCCCAGTAGTCGGTCTTGATCACATTGGTCAGGATCTCGGCACAGCCGCTCTGCTTGGAGATGATCGAGGGCACACCCATCTGCATAGCCTCAAGCGGAGAGATGCCGAAAGGCTCCGACACCGATGGCATGATATACACATCGCTCGCTTTGAGCATCTCATACACCTGATTGCCTTTCTGGAAGCCGGGGAAGTGGAAGCGGTCGGCTATGCCGCGCTCGGCTGCCAGATTGATCATCTTGTCCATCATGTCGCCCGAGCCGGCCATGACAAAGCGCACATTGTGGTTGTTTTTGAGCACCTTGGCTGCGGCTTCCACAAAATATTCCGGTCCCTTCTGCATGGTGATACGCCCGAGGAAGGTCACCACTTTTTCCTTCGACTTGTGTTCGGGCACATTGAGCTGCTCGGGGGTGAGAGGAGTCACGGCGTTGTGCACGGTGGTCACCTTGGCGGGATCAATGCCGTAGTTGTTGATCACGGTGTCGCGGGTGAGATTGCTCACACAGATGATATGGTCGGCATTGTTCATGCCATCCTTCTCGATGCCGAACACCGTGGGGTTGGGTTTGCCTCGCGAGCGGTCAAACTCGGTGGCGTGGACATGGATCACCAGAGGCTTGCCTGTCACCTGCTTGGCGTGGATGCCGGCGGGATAGGTGAGCCAGTCGTGCGAGTGGATGACATCAAAGTCGAGCGTGCGGGCCACTACGCCTGCCATGATCGAGTAGTTGTTGATCTCCTCAAGGAGATTGTCGGGATAGCGTCCCGAAAACTCGATACACCCCAGGTCGTTGGTGCGCATATAGTTGAAGTCGGCGTAGATATTCGAGCGCAGACGGAAATAGAGGTCGGGATCCATCACATTGCCTATGCGGCTCTCGACATATTCGCGGGAAGGATCGCGCCAGGCCACCGGGACCTGCGACGCTCCTATGATATTGGCAAACGAACGGTCTTCGTCGCCCCACGGTTTGGGGATGACAAAGGTGATGTCCATATCGCCACATTGCCACATGCCTCGGGTGAGGCCGTAGCTCGCCGTGCCGAGGCCGCCGAGGATATGAGGAGGAAATTCCCATCCAAACATTAATGCTTTCATGATATTGTCGTAGCGGGAGGGGATATTACATGTTGAATTTCTTGAGTGTTGTGAGCGTGCGCAGGATCTCGGCCACGTTTACGGCATGGCTGATGGCGCCGCGGCCCGTGAAGGGGGGATTGCCGTCGTAGAGCTGCGACAGAGAGCCTATGCAGCCCTGGGTCATCTCATCCTCGTAGCCTATGAGCATACGGTCGATATAGCCCACGCCCGAGAGGCCGAACACGCGGAGATAGGCGTCGGCATAGAAGCCGAAGAGCCACGGACGCGACGGGCCGTTGTGGAGCGCCATCTCGCGCTCTTCGGGCGATCCGAGATAGAACGGGCGGTAGCCGTAGCTCTTGGGCGAGAGGGTGCGCAGGCCCTTGGGGGTGAGGAGCTCGCGGGTCACCACATCGAGCACACCCTTGCGCTGACGGCGGTCGAGCGGCGAGAAGTCGAGGCCTATGGCCACTGCCATGTTGGGGCGCACCGACGGATCGGCATACGAGCCGCTCACATAATCGTAGAGATAGCCGTAGCCATTGAGGAAGGTCGACACGAAGGCGGGCTTTAGGCGCTCGGCGGTCTCGCTCCAGCGGGTGCGGGCATCGCCGTAGCCGTCGCGACCCTCGGCCAGCTTGGCGGCAAACATAAGCGCGTTATACCACATGGCGTTGAACTCCACGAGATAGCCTGTGCGGGGCACAACGGGGCGGCCGTGAAGAGTGGAGTTCATCCACGATGCCGGGGTCGACGAGCCCATGGTCTCGATGAGGCCGCTCTCGGGCTGCACCCGCATATTGGGATGACGGTTGTCGAGATAATAGTTGACGATCTCCGAGATGAGGGGCATATAGCGCTCGGCGGCCTGATCGTCGCCATAGGCTTTTGCATACTGCTGGAGAGCCCAGATGGCCCAGAGTCCTACATCGGGGAGGTCAATGCCGTGGATGCGGCGGTCGAGCTCGCCGGTGTCCATGAAGTGGCGCAGGGCTTTGGCGGCCGTGCCCATGATCTCCTCGTAGTCGTCGCGGTGGTTGATGGCGATGGTCGAGCCGGGGAGAGCCATGAAGGTGTCGCGGGCGCGTATCTTGCCCCAGGGATACGACGAGATGATAAACATTCCGTCCTTATCTTTGAGATAACACTGCTTGGCAGCGTTTTTAAGGCAGTTGAAGAAGGAGGTGCGGCAGGTGCGGGTGGCTATCTCCTTGTCCCACACCTTGGCCAGTACTTCGGGATCGGTCTCCGATATTCCGGCCGAGAAGATTATGCTCTCGCCCTTCTTGATGGGGAGCTCGAAATAGCCGGGCACCCAAAGATCTTCGGTATAGGGCACGCCACGCTCCAGATCCTTGACATATTCAAAGTCTTTGTACCAATGGGGATCATATACCCACTTCGGATCGCGGTTATACTGCATGAAGAGGGTGGGATAGCCGGGATAGAGACAGCAGCTCACGCCATTGGCCACCGGGGTGCACTCGCTGTTGAGGCGGTCGTTTTCCATCACCAGAGCGTTGGCCTCGCGGAAAGCCAGCATAGGCTTGAAGCGGAGAGTGGTCTCTGAGTGGGCATCGACAAGGGTGTAGCGGATCAGGAAGCGGTTTTCGTGGGAGATAAACATCTTCTCCTTGGTCAGGATCACGCCGCCCACTCGGTAGGTGGTGCGGGGCACGCTCTCGCAGTCAAACTCGCGGATATACTTGTGGCCGTTGGGATTGTAGACGCCGCCGCGGTAGCGGTGGAGGCCCAGGTTGAATGGAGCGCCATGCTGGATCACAGTCACATCCATCGACGAAAGCAATACGTGGGGAGCGTTGTCAAATTCAGGCACAGGAATCACCAGGAGGCCGTGCTGCTTGCGGGTGTTGCAGTCGACTACCGACGTACAGTGATAGGCACCTGACTGATTGGTGCGGAGCATCTCTTTGGTAAGCGATTGCTCCAGGTTGATCATGAGATTTTTATCAAATTTCAGGTAGCTCATGCTATTTATATGGTATTTTGATTTTCAGGATTGAGGTTTGTATTCGGCGAATATAGCCATTTTTGCCCATTCAGCAAAATTTAGCGTCACTTTTATTTGTTTTTAGCCTTTTTTGCGTCGTCTCAACACCCTATCGGGCCGATCTTCTCAACCTTTCAGATAGTCGAGGAGCGCCTTGAGGTCGGCCTCGGTGAGAGCCCAGTCGGTCACAAATCTCACCACAGTGTAGTGGGGACCCGGCGCGCCCCACTCCTCAAACGATGCCACCTTGGCCAGCGCCGGCAGATCGTCGTTGGGTATCTCGAAAAAGATCTGATTGGTGACCTGGGCCACCACTTCGCGGTAGCCGTGCTGACGGAGCGCCTCGGCAAGCACCCCGGCGAGCCTGTCGGCCTCGCGGCCAAGACGCTCATAGAGGCCGTCGGTAAAGAGTGTGCCAAACTGCACCCCGAGAAGACGGCCCTTGGCCAGAAGCGCGCCTCGCTGCTTGATCAGCGGAGTGAAATGGCGCAGCAGCGACGGCTCGGCCACCACAACGGCTTCGCCCATAAGGGCGCCGCATTTGGTGCCTCCGATATAAAACACATCGGCCAGACGGGCCAGATCGGTGAGCGTCACATCGTTTGTATCGGCCGCAAGCGCGTAGGCCAGACGGGCGCCGTCGACAAAGAGGGGGATGCCCGCATCGCGACACACGGCGCTGATGGCCGTGAGCTCCCTGAGCGAGTAGAGGGTGCCCAATTCGGTTGGTTGCGACAGATACACCATGCCCGGAGCCACAGTATGGTCTTTCGACGGATCGGCCTTGAAGCCTGCGATACATGCCGCTATCTGCCCGGCATTGATCTTGCCGTCGGTGGCCGGCAGGGTGATCACCTTGTGGCCCGTGGCCTCTATGGCTCCGCTCTCATGCACCGCTATATGGCCTGTGTCGGCGGCAAGCACCCCTTCATGGGGCCTGAGCAGCCCGGCTATGACTATGGCGTTGGTCTGGGTACCCCCCACAAGAAAATACACCCGCGCGTCGGCCCTCATGCGCCCCCCTTCGGGGAAACACGCGTCGAGTATACGCTCCCGCGCCGCTTTGCAATAGTCATCGGTGCCATAGCCTGTGCTACGCTCCATATTTGTAGCCGTCAGGGCGGCCATCACTTCGGGGCATGCCCCTGCCATATAGTCGGAATCGAGATGCAACATGACGATAGTAACTTGTTTTAATTCCTATTTTGGTTCATTACCGCAAAGGTATGAAAAATTTTCCACCGTTTCCACAAAAAAACTACCTATCGCATCCCACCCCATCCGGATATGCCGGAGAGGGTGGGATGCGATAGGTACAGGTGGAGCGACCCGGTTATTCAGCGGAGCCGATAGGGGTGGTGATATCGACCGACTGCCCTCCACGGCTGTACTTACGTGTCTTGTTGCCGCCGTCGAAGCGCCACATCACCGTAAGGCTCATATGATTGTCTTTCTTATTGTAGTGATCGTAGCTGCGGCGCCATGTGTAGGACGGCGAATCAAACGAGGTGGTCATCGACCGCTTCATGAAATGGAGCGGAGGAGTCCACATAAACATCACCATCAGCTTTGACCCTAACAGATATTTCTGCACCGCCAGCGCATATCCGTCATAGCGGCTCCATGTCACCTCCTGAGGAGTGACATTCAGTCCGGTGTGGAGGCTGCTGCTCAGAAACACGTCAAAACTCATGGGCTGGTTGTGATACCTCACATACCAGTCGTAGGCAGGCATGGTCCTGGTGTTGCGCCACCCGGCATAGCTCGCCCTGTAGCCTTCAACCCCCGCATTGACCGCGATGGTAAAATTGCGTATCATCTTTGTGTAGTTGACATTGGCGCGCCAGCTTGCCGACGAGCCGTTGCGGTAGTCCATCACCACCGAAGGCACAAGGCTCCCGCCGTCTTCGGCTATGTCATACACGGCATTGTGGCCTATGGTGTAGGTGCCGTTGAGGGTGAGGTCGCGCAATATATTCACCATGAGGTTGAAATTGTGGGTCACTGTGGGCTTGAGCGCCGGATTGCCCCGCTGCACTATCAGCGAATCTACAGGCGTGGAATAATCCTGAAGCAGGGGAAGACTCGGGAAAGCGGTGGCTGCCGAATAGTTAAATCTCACCATCACTTTGGTCGAGCTCCACATGGCATTGGCCTTCAGCCGTGGTGTGTGGTGAGTCGCTCTCATGTCGCCCCAGCTGTTGCTGATGCTGTTGAGGCCAAGCCCTGCACCTACCGACCATTTCCACACAGGCGAATATGCAAGGTCGGCGCCCAATTGGTTGCGGAACATCCGGTCGTCCGACAGCACGCGCTCCGACACCAGATTCCGCTCCTTGTAATCGGCCCATGTGGCATAGTCATACATCGACAGGGTCAGCTTGTTGGATAGCATGCGCTTCACTGCCGAAGCGCCGCCCCACCCAAACACCACCTTCATGCGACGCCGGTCGTCGAGACGGTAGCCGGCGCGCTCCACCTCGTGATAGCGGCGGTAGTGATTGTCCGACAGTCCGGCCTCGGCATGGAGCGCCCAGCCCCCTACCGTGCCGTGATAGGTCAGCATCCCTTTCACATACATTGCGCCGCTCATCCTGGTGCGGTCGTAATTGACCACTTTGCCGACCTCCCCTGTGTCGCCATAACCGTAGGTCATGATGGAGCGCTCGGTCGATTGTCCTGTCGACGGGCCCACTGTGATACCGGCGCTTATGCGGTGGTTGTCGTTTACGAGATAGTCGGTGTAAAACGAGTAGCTGCCCATATTGCCTTTATTGACCTGATTGGGCTCCGACCCGGCGGGTTGCTCCACCTTCTGCCAGTAGTCGTTGAGCCGGTAATACTTCTCATAGCCCATCGAATGACCCTGGTCATATCTGTCAAATTGGCCCGAGAGTGCAAAATTCCATTTATCGCGGGTGTAGGTGGCTTCTATCTGTCCGTTCTGATTGATAAAAGGTGTGGAGGAGCTGTGGCGCAACTCAGGCAGATAGTCGGCCGAGCCGAGAAGCACCCCGTCGTAGCCCGTGTAGTGGGTCTTGGTTATAAGATTGATCACGGCATCGTAGCCGTCATATTGCCCCGACGGATGATTGTCCACAACAACCTTTGCAAAACGCTTGGGATTGATCAGCTTGATATACGAGTCGCTGCGTTCCACCCCATCGATCAGCAGCTTCACGTTGCCCGACCCGAGATATTTCAGATCACGGTCGACCGGGTTGTAAAACACTCCCGGCAGAAGTCCGAGCATCTCCCCAGCCGAATGAATCCCTTTGAGCATCCGGGAGGTCACGGCATACGTGTCCTGATTGCCCTTATGCTCTATGAGGCGGGCAGTGACGGTCACCTCTCCGAGGGTATCGACCTTCAGCTCAGGTTTCTTGACGGCAGTGCTGTCGACAGGCTCTGCGCCATAGGCCGCATCTGCCGTGATCAGCGCCGCGGCAGCCATAAGCATCGCCGCTGTAAAAAGTCGTATCATTAGGTGTCGTTATTTAGTTTCGTTTTTAACTATGTTACGTATCATCCCAAACATGTATTCGTCTTTGTCTTTACGGTAGCAATGAATCCGACCAACTTCGCGTAACATCGACTCACGCTTTGCCTCACATGGACCCCAACACATAGGGAGATATTTGCAAGTTTCACACTCTGTTTCCGAGGTCTTGTAGACGGGAGTGTGCAACGCTGTTACATTTGTACTCCATTCTATATTACCATCTTCAGTTAGTCTACCTTTTGCAGCCAGTGGAGACTCGTTATCACACTTCTCGCAAGAGCCATCAGGAAAGATACAATCAAAATGGTTAAAATCAGCATAGCACATTCCGCAACGTGGCAACAATGATCTAAGACCAATATCACGCCCTTGCTGAAACAAAGAATCCACAGCGTTAGGATCGATTTTTGATTCCCCTTCCTGCCAAACCTTAAACATCATGAACGTAATATTCTTGCGACTTTCAAAAGAAATACGCTCATTTATGTTGGAGATTATTTCATTGGGTTTAAGATTCTCATGCGTATAGTTAAAACGTAATACGCATTGAGTATGGCGCGCCAATTCATTGATATTCCGCATAGAAACATCAAATGCCGACCGATTGGCTATCTGCTTGATCTTATCATGCATATCGCGCGTACCATCAATTGTAATCTGATAACTATTGACACCTGCTTCACGCAATGCTTCAATTCTCTCTGAATTCAATAAGATACCATTAGATGTGATCGCACAGCTGAAAGCCTTTCCTCGTTTTTCGGCCTCAATTCGTGCATACTTAGTAAATTTTACAATTTCTGAGTAAGCAAGCAGAGGCTCTCCTCCAAACCACGATAAATGAAAGGACGTGATTTCAGGATCATCCAACTTTTTAGTTATACGAGTTTTGATTTTAGAGAAAGTATCTTCACTCATCCAAAGATCACGATGATCCTGCACACAATACCAGCACCTGACATTACATTGATAGGTGGGCAATATCATCAAATAATATTGATGATTACCCGACAAGGCGTTATACTTATCATCAATTAAGACTTTTTCATCAACGCTATGCTCATGAACAAAACCTTCCTCAAGCATCTTATACATAAAGCGCTCGAAATCCGCAGCATATTGCATAGGATCATCTAAAATGAGCTTATAATAACATGCCCGTTCTCCATTCACTATAAAAAAACGTTCGGATATACCGTTAAATATAATAACATTTTCTCCATAGGGAACAAAGTAGTTATATCTACTTGGGATAAAATTCATTCTTCTATAAGTATAAAATTATTTCAAACAACTGAGTGGTTTAAACCACTCAGTTGTAAATTAGACAATATCAACCTCACTGCATACATCGTAACTCGACTTATTAAAGGGATAAAGCGTCATCCATTTTTTGGACGCAGCCAAATATCGATTAAAAGTCACAACGATCATATCACACAGAATTGGTTGAATCAAACGATTTTTTAATGAGCAATTGCTGCATCTTTCGACCAAAACCGCTCATTACCAAACTAATTGGCACGGGAAATACCAACTATAGGATCGTGACTAAAGCCTCACGAGTTCCTAATTAAGTAGTGTCCTTATCCCTTATCAGGGTCTGGCTGGGGCTCAATAGAGCAAGCACAACCAGCAACACAGTTACTACCACCGCAGAACTGGAATGTAGGCTTGCATGATTCGATGGCATATACATGCACATCTTTTGACATACCGCCGAGAATTTGGATCTCTTCCATCTCATTCAAGAGATTTTCCTTCAGAGAACTCAGCATCGGATTTTTCTTCTCCATAAGCATTTGAAATTATACAATGATGTTGATTCTTTCTTAGCATAGACCACAAAAACATTGATAATGATTAAGCGATGCTATACCAACAGCAAAATTACGGTTTTTATTTCTACTTACAAATAATTTCCTAAAAAAATCAATCATTTTGCTAAAATATTTTTAAAACTGCAAGCCAAATGTCACTATTCATGGTGTCATATAGCCAAAAAGCTATCGGCAGAGACCTTGGCTGCTGGAATATATCGCCCCTGTTCCGGCTGCAAGCCAAGCCCCCAAAGCAGGTTCATGCACAATTTATTATACTTAGATAGCTTTTTATTTGGACGATTGGAGAAAAAAAACCATCTTTGCATATTCAAAAAAAACCACTTACCGCTAATGCCTACAGTAAAGAAAACCCTCAGCATAATTAAAAACGACCCCTGGCTCCAGCCCTACGCTGTGGCCATAGAGGGTCGCCACCGTCAGGCCCTCGACAAGGAGAAAGAGCTTCTCAAGGGTGGAGCGCGGTCGCTCTCCGACCTCGCCAACGGTCACAACTATTTCGGGCTCCATCGCCAGCCCGACGGCTCGTGGGTGTTTCGCGAGTGGGCACCCGGCGCCACCGGCATAACCCTCATAGGCGACTTCTCGGGATGGCAGGAACAGCTCCGCTACCGCCTCGACCGCAAAGATGGCGGAGTGTGGGAAATCACCCTCCCGGCCGACGCCCTCACCCATGGCCAGTTTTACAAGATGATAGTCCACTGGCCCGGCGGCCAGGGCGAACGCCTCCCGGCCTATGCCACCCGTGTGGTGCAGGATCCGGTGAGCCATCTCTTCTCGGCCCAGGTGTGGGATCCCGCCACCAAGTATAAGTGGCAGGTCGAAAAGTTCAAGCCCGACACCCGCCCACTCCTTATATATGAATGCCACATAGGCATGGCTCAGGAAAAGGAAGATGTGGGCACCTACGCCGAGTTCCGCGACCTTATCCTGCCCCGCATCGCCGCCGACGGCTATAATGCCATCCAGATCATGGCCATCCAGGAGCATCCCTACTACGGCTCCTTCGGCTATCATGTGAGCAACTTCTTTGCCGCCTCGTCGCGCTTCGGCACCCCCGAAGACCTCAAGAGCCTAATCGACCGCGCCCACGAGCTCGGCATAGCCGTGATAATGGACATAGTTCATTCCCACGCGGTGAAAAACGAAAACGAGGGCCTCGGACGCCTCGACGGCACCCCCGACCTCTACTTCTACAGCGACGGCCGCCGGGAGCATCCCGCATGGGACTCCCTCTGCTTCGATTACGGCAAAAACGAGGTGATCCACTTCCTCCTCTCCAACTGCAAATACTGGCTTGAGGAATATCGCTTTGACGGATTCCGCTTTGACGGCGTGACCTCGATGCTATACCACAACCACGGCCTCGGGCAGGATTTCGGCTCGTATGGCGACTACTACAACGGCAATCAGAACACCGATGCCATAACCTATCTCACCCTCGCCAACAAACTCATACACAAGATCAACCCCTCGGCCATAACCATAGCCGAGGAGATGAGCGGCATGCCAGGCCTCGCTCTTCCCGTAAAGGATGGAGGCATAGGATTTGACTACCGCATGGCAATGGGCATCCCCGACTATTGGATCAAGACCCTCAAGGAGAAGAAAGATGAGGACTGGCATCCAACCTCGATCTTCTGGGAGCTCACCAACCGCCGCGCCGACGAAAAGACCATCTCGTATGTCGAGAGCCACGACCAGGCTCTCGTGGGCGACAAGACGGTGATTTTCCGCCTTATCGACAAGGAGATGTACTGGCACATGATGGTCGACGACGACAACTTCACCGTGGCCCGAGGCATAGCTCTCCACAAGATGATACGCCTCGTGACCGCCTCGACCATCAATGGCGGCTACCTCAACTTCATGGGCAATGAGTGGGGACATCCCGAGTGGATCGACTTCCCCCGCGAAGGCAACGGCTGGAGCTACAAGTATGCCCGCCGCCAGTGGAGCCTCGTCGACAGCCCCGACCTCAAGTATAAGTTCCTCAACGCATTCGACAATGCCATGATCGAGCTTATCAGCGGCGTATACAACTTTCAGGCTCTCCCGGTGGAGAAGCTCTGGGAAAAAGACGACGATCAGGTGCTGGCCTACAGGCGCGGCAATCTCGTGTTTGTGTTCAATTTCAACCCCACAAAGTCGTTTACCGACTATGGCATCCTTACCCCTCCGGGCGAATATGAGTGTGTGCTGTCGACCGACAATCCATCCTTCGGCGGATGGGGCAATGTCGACGAGAGCGTAAGCCATCTCACCCAGCCCGATCCTCTCTATACCCCCCACGGGGTAGCATGGCTGCGCTTATATCTTCCCGCACGTTCAGCCCAGGTGTTCCGGCTCAAGCCGCGCCGTCCGGGCCGTCCGCGCAAGGCCAAATAAGTGCGCCCACCTTCAGTAAATCGCTAAATATACGTATCATAGCCCCTTTCTTTTTTCTGTGCAAGGGGCCCGGAACAAGCATCTGTGCATATTTCCGTATCGTTGGTCGCTGCGACAGCGCTCAACGATATGAAAAAAAATATGTTGTAAAACATATTTTTTTATCATTTTTCTTGCTTGTTCCGATTTTTTCAACTACCTTTGCATCGTGTTTTTCATGGTATTAGATTCAAAGGTTAGAGAGATTGACAGTCGTGAGACTTTCAATCTTTATTTTTTTTATCCATATTCTTTTTTTACCTTTGATGTGGATTACTCTAAAACCTCTTCCTTATCATGAAAAAACTGATTCTCGCTGCCGCTATGATCATAGCCGCCATGATGCCGGCAGCGGCCGACCTCCCCTTCCGCCTCCATCGTTACGACGCCTTCAAAGCCACCCCCACGGGCAACTCCTCGATTGTGTTCATGGGCAATTCGATCACAAATATGCACGAGTGGCGCGAAGCTTTCGGCAATGATCCACGCATAGTCAACCGCGGCAACTCCGGCGCGGTGTCGCAGGAATTAATCGACAATATCGAAACCGTAATCGCCGGACAACCGGCAAAGATGTTTCTGCTCGTAGGCACAAACGATCTCGGATCGACCGACCTGGGCGTGCCTCAAGCCGTGGCAACCAATATCCGCACCATTATTGAGCGGGTCAGAAGCGGCAGCCCTTCCACCGAGCTGTATGTCCAGAGCATACTCCCCTCCACCGCAGGAGCCCGCAATGCCGAGAGGATAGGCCTCACCAACCGGCTCATAAGCCAGGAATGTGAAGAGGCGGGGGTGACTTTCATCGACCTGTCAAAGCTCCTTGCCGACATTCCTACCGACCACTCCATGTCCTACGACCGGCTGCATCTCACCGCCAAGGCCTACACCGCCTGGTGCAACGCCATAGCCCCATATGTGGGAGTGGAATGTACATATCCCGACACCGCTTCCGCCACATACTCCAACGCCGGATTTGACAATTCATTCGGCATGAGGGTGACGCAATGGAGCGCCGCCGAGGTGACCCCTTCCGACATACTTTTCATAGGCGACGAAATGATCCATGGAGGTGAGTGGCATGAGCTGCTCGGCAATCCCGACATCAAAAACCGTGGCACCGGATGGGGCTACGGAGGCATACCACTCACCAAATGGATCGAGGCTGTGCCCGCTATCCTATCCGATAATCCTGAGCGGAAGGCCCAACCGGCCAAGATATATCTCTATGCCGGAGTAAACGCCGCTTACGACGGCACCGATTTCCCTATCTTTGCCAACCACTATCAGGGATTGATAAACGCCCTGCGCAAGGCTGCACCGGCTACTGAGATCAATATCCTGTCGCTCATACCGCGCCTCGACCGCGAGGAAAACGCATCGCGCACCCTTCCGATCAACGACCGCCTCAAGGCTCTCGCCGAGTCAAACGACAATGTCAATTACATTGACATCTATTCCTGTCTTGCCGATCCGACCGACCATCTGAGCGCCGACACCACCTGCATCCGCGACAACTATCTCTATGGCCGCGGCTACAACCGGGTAGCCCGGGTTTTAGCACCAGAGGTAGGCGGCCACGCCATGTCGGCCGATGAATATGAGGAAAATGTGAAGATGATCGAGGAGCGTGAGGCTCTCGCCGGTATGTCAGACAAAACCATCGGCTACGAGCCCGACGCCACGGCGCGTCCCGGAATGTTCGATCTCTCAGGACGAGCCATAGCTCCCGCCTCTAAGCCGGTTCCGGGCTTCTATATCGTCGACGGCGAGGTGACACGGATCAGATAGGCGCCATGACCTCCTCGGCCGCCATGCGCCGGATGATGCGGAGCTGCCACCACAACAGCAGGGCCGAAACCACTGTTGCCAGCACATCGGATATGGGAAAAGCCGCCCACACTCCGTCGAGCTTCATCAGAGGTGGCAGCATATATAGCAGCGGGATGAGAAAAATCACCTGACGCGACAGGCTGAGGATGATCGACTTGCCCGCAAAACCTATCGACTGGAAGAAATTGGTTGCCACAATCTGGAAGCCCACTTGCCAGAAGGCAAGCATGGCTATCGAGAAGGCGCGGGCTGTGGTTTCGATCAAGCCCTCGTCGGTGGTAAACGCACGGGCTATCAGACGCGGGAAAAGAAGTCCGACCGCAGTGCCTGCGGTCACTATCACCGTCGCACACCCTACGGTGAGCCACAGGGTGTGGCGCAGTCGCCCGAAGCGCCGGGAACCGTAGTTGTAGCCCACTATAGGCTGCATTCCCTGACAGATTCCCACCACCACCATGCAGATGAGCGACGTATAGGTGGTGAAGATTCCGGCGGCTGCCACAGCCAGATCGGAGCCGTAGACCACCAGCGCCCGGTTGATGATGACATTGATTGCCGAGCCCGCAAAATTGACCAACGACGGCGCCGCGCCGATCGACACTATGCCCGTCACAGCTGCAAGTCGAAGCCCGTAGATGCCGCGGCGGAACCGCAGCGGGGTGCGCTTGTCAAAGAAGTGGCGCAGCACAAACACAGCCGAGCATGCCATGGCTATGTCGGTGGCTATGGCGGCTCCCTTGATTCCCATGTCGAGCCCAAAGATAAATATCGGGTCGAGCACCACATTGATGCCCGCACCTATCATCATGGTCACCATGGCCCTCACGGGATAGCCCGACGCGCGCATCACATTGTTGAGGCTGAATGCCACATTGGTGAGCAGCAGGCCTGGCAACAGATAAGCCATTAGGTCGTGGGCATAGGGCAGAGTGGCCTCACTCGCACCGAAGGCTATCAGCATGGGGTCGAGGATGGCCGCGAAAATCCCTATATAGATCGCTCCGATGAGGAGGGTAAGGGTGAGCGCATTGCCAAGCACCCTCTCCGCTCCTTCATGATTGTCGGCGCCGAGAAGTATCGACACACGGGCCGAGGCGCCCGCCCCGATCAGCACGCCGAGTGCTGTGGCTATGTTCATCACAGGAAAGGTGATGGCAAGTCCGGCTATCGCCTCAGGGCCCGCACCCTGGCCTATGAATATGCGGTCGACTACATTGTAGAGCGACATGACGAGCATACCAGTCACGGCGGGAAGGCTGTAGTTCCAGAGCAGGCGGCCTATCTTGCCGGTAGCGAGTGCCTGCAGGCGGGGATTGACCGATGGTGCCTGTGCAGCGCCGCCGGTCGTTTCCTTATTCTTGTCGGTCATTTATCGGTAGATTATTGAGGGGAAAGAAGTCGGTGTTGGCGCATGAGTTCCTGCGCATGGGCGAAGTCGACAGGCGACCCTATGTCGATCCACACCCCCGAGATGGGGAAATATCCCACCCGCAGGCCCGATGAAATGGCCCTGTCAATAAGATCAGTGGCGTCGGTGCGCTCTCCGGCAGGCAGTCCGGCGAGTAGCTCATTGCTTATCATATATATGCCGGCATTGGCATAATAGGCATAGGTGGGCTTCTCCTCAAGCGCGGTCACGCGGCTGCTGTCGGTACAGGAGGTAGTGAGTATAGCATATGGCACCGCCACATTGTAGGGTATGGCGGCGATGGTGATGGCGTTGTGCTCGCGGCGGTGGTGGAGATAGAAATCCTCGAGCGAGAGAGTGGTGAGGATATCGGCGTTCATCACCAGAGTGTCGCCCTCTGGCTCATGATCCATGAGCGAGGCGGCGCCGAGAGTGCCGAGAGGTGCAGGCTCTCCCACACACTCTATCTCGGCCGGTGATGGCCGATTGGCAAAATGGCTGCGTATGGCGTCGGCCAGATAATTCACCGCCACTCTCACCCGCTTGATACCGGCCCGCTCTATCGCTTCCACATTATAGTCGATGATGGCCTTGCCATCAATCTCAAGAAGCGGTTTAGGCACGGTAAGGGTCATCGGGCGCAGGCGCTCCCCTTTACCTCCGGCCATGAGTATGGCCGACACAGGCAGCCGCGTGGTGGTGGTCGAGGTGTCGATAATATCAGTGATGCGTCCGTCGGCATCGAGTTCCGGTATGAGGCGTATGCCAGCCGTGCGCCATTGGCGCAGCAGATCGAGATCGGGGGCGTAGGAGCGCAATGCGCGGAAGTTGCGGTGGGCCACAGCTGTGACCTTATCGTTGAGAGTGGCTCCGGCGAGCAGTCCCCGGCGTATGTCGCCATCGGTGAGGGTGCCCGCAAGACGCCCGTCGCCATCTGTGACAAAAAGGGTCATAACCCGGCCCGACAGCTGGTTGAGCTGTCGCAGGGCATCGGTCACAGTGGCCTCGTGGCTTATAATATGCTGGTCGGTATATTCCATAGATAGTGATGATGGAGAGATGATATCGGAGGAGCTTGTCAGGCTTCTCCATCGTAGAAACGCTTTGTGCGCAGCGTCTCAAGTGGAGTGGTGGCAATCGCCTCTGTGATCAACGCCAGAGTGTCGGGGCGGTAGTAGGGGTTGGATGCCTCGCGGGCAGTGCGCTGCCCCTCGGGGCTGAGAGCATGGGCTATAGCCCGGGTAATCTCGGCTTCATTTTCTCCGCAGTGTATCACCGACGCTCCTGCTGTGCGTCCGCGCTGGCGTATGCCTATATCGACCGTAGGAATGTGAAACGACGGCACCTCCACCAATCCGCTCGAACTATTGCCCACCACTGCCCCCATTCGCGCGAGAGCAGCATGATAGCGGCGGCGGCCGAGACTCTCCACAACCTTCACTCTGTCGCGACGGGCGGCGCCATAAGCCTCGATCATCTCTATTATTTCTGTCGATCCGGCATCGTTGTTTGGATAGGTGATGATCACCTTGCGGTCTGGAAAATTGTCGAGAGCCGCGAGCAGCTCCCCGCACGCATCGGCCACCGGACGATCCGACAATGTGGCCGGATGATATGTCACCATGAGCGACCCCTCGGGAATCTCAAAACCGCCGAGACTGTCCACAAGCTCATCATAGTCCATCGGATCGCGGCGCTCAACTATCGAGTCAACCCCAATGGCACCTGTGTTGACAACCCTCTCCGGATCCTCGCCCATGCGGATAACTCGGCGGCGATAAGGCTCGGTGGCGGTGAGATGCAGCGCTGACAGCTTGGTTATGGCATGGCGGATGGAGTCGTCGACGGCCCCTTCCGAGATCTCACCTCCGGCTATATGCACTATCGGCACCCGCATCAAGGCGGCGGCTGTGGCGATGCCGAGCATCTCAAAGCGGTCGCCGAGCACCACAAGCAGGTCGGGGCGCAGACGTGAGAGGGCTCCTGCCATGCCCGCCGTGGCTCGCGCCGTGGCCTCGGCGCGTCCTTGTGGCGTGTCGGGCAGGTCGTCGGTGATAGGTATCGACTCGGCTATGCTGAAACCATCGGCTTCGATCTCCGAGAGAGTGCCGCCATACCGGCTGTCCATGTGCATGTTGGTGGCCACTATGGCCACCTCCGTATCGCTACGCGAGGTCAGGGCCCGCGCTATGGGACTCAGCAGCCCCCAGTCGGCCCTCGTTCCGGTGGCGATGCATACCTTTCTCATCGCCGGGCGGATCAGCAGTTGTAGAATTGAGTGAAGGCGCGGATAATATAGTCATGGTCGGCCACCGATGCAGTTTCCCTCACCGAGTGCATGGCCCATATTGCAGCACCCATGTCAACACCGCGGAGATCGATCTGCGAGGTGAGGATATTGCCGAGCGTAGAGCCTCCGGCCACATCGCTGTGGTTGACGAAATACTGAACCGGTACCTCGGCCTGCTCGCAGATGGTGCGGAACACTGCAGCCGAGTCAGCATCGGTCATATACTTGCAGTTGGCATTGATCTTGATGATCGGGCCTGCGCCGAGAGTGGGATGATTGGTAGGATCCTGCTTCTCGGGATAGTTGGGATGAAGGGCATGGCCATTGTCGGCCGAGATCATGAATGAATTGTCGATGGCGCGGAAATAATCCTCCTCGTTGGCGCCGAATGCTATCGACGAGATGCGGCGCAGGATATGGTCGAGCACAGGCGATGCAGCGCCCTGCTTGGTGCCCGAGCCGGTCTCCTCGTTGTCGAAGATGGCGGCCACGCGGGTCATGGCCATGTCGTCGCTCTCCAGAAGGGCGGTCACTGCGGCATGGGCCATCATGAGGTCGTCGAGGCGCCCGGCTGAGATAAATTCGTCGTTGAGGCCCAGGCGGCACGCGGGAGTGGTGTCGTAGAGCGACAGATCGAAGTCGAGTATCTGCGAGGGATCCACATCCAGCTCCTCGGCAACGAGATTGAGAAGAAGATTGTCGCGTTCGAGAGCCGAATTGACTATCCCTATCACCGGAAGCATATCCTTCTGCTTCGACAGCGGATTGCCCTCATTGACCGCGCGGTTGAAATGGATGGCCAGATGGGGTATGGTAAGAAGCGGACGGCGGAAATGGACTGTGCGCGACTCGGGGCGCAGAGGATTGGCACTCCTGAGAATCACACGGCCAGCTATCGACAGTGGGCGGTCAAACCATGTGTAGAGTATCGGGCCTCCGTACACCTCGGTGTTGAGCTTCACTATATTGCCGTCGCTCAGCATCTCGGCATGGGGCTTGATGCGGAAACCGGGCGAATCGCTGTGGGCCGATATGATCTTGAACCCCGAAGTAGGGCCTCCGGTGCCCACCACAAAGGCAAACACGGCCGAACCGTTTTTCACTACATAGTGCTTTCCGCCGGGGAGCAGTTCCCAGGGATCGGAAGGGTCAAGGCGGCTGAAACCGGCATCATCGAGCATGCCGGTGATGGTCTTGGCGGCGAGAAAGTTTACCGGGCTGTCATTGAGAAAATCTATGAGAGAGTCGGCAAAAGGGAAGTCGGTCATGGCGTGTCTGTTGGGGGTATTGGAAGGTTATATTATTGGTCGGCGTCGCAGTTTTCGTCGTCCGAGGGGTTAAAATAGCGTATATTGTTGAGAGCGCGCATCAGATTGCAGGCTATGCGGCTCCAATAATGTTCAAAATCCTCCTTGGCCGAAGTGAGAACGGATGAGATGTGCTCGGAGGGCACTTCCCTCACCGTCTCGATGAAGTTGTATAGACTCTGGAATATATCGGCCAATCCCTCGGCCACGGAGGCCGATATAGGAGTGTCGCTATATTTCATATCCTCTTCAAACACTTCGAGATATACATCGTCGGGGCCGAGGAGAGCCTCTATGGAGCTTCTCACCGAGTTGTAATACTCCTCGTCGAGCACGCTCTCTATGCCCCAGCCTTCGTGGTCGTCGGCTATGGTGTAGAGTTCGTCGGAGTCGGAGCAATCGTCGCAGTGACAGCAATCGTCGGCTTCATCGTCGCAGCAGTGGTCGTGGCCGCAGCCGCAGTGGCCGTCGTGGCTATCATCAGCCGACGCTTCCTCCTTGAGGTCGGTGGCCGATATATATAGCCGTGGTATATAGTTGAGCATCGAGGCAACGAGCTCGGCGCGGGAAGAGGGAGCGCGGTCCGACCCTGCGGCCACTCCTTCGAGTGTGGAGCAAAATTCGTTGCAAAGCGCTATAAACGCCAATGAATTGGGTTGCATAGTAGCAATGGGTTATGATCAGAAGTAATAGGCCAGACGGACTGTCCACGCATTGGCGCGGCACGAGAAGTCGGTCAGCACCTTGGCCTTGGCCAGATAGGTCATGCCAAACGAGTAGCCTGCCTTCAGCTGCCAACGCTCCAATATCTCTGCACCGATGCCACATTCAAGGGCCACATCGCCGCCCGAGAAGTTCATGGCGTCGATCTTGGAGTGGCCGGCCATGAACGAGAAGGTCGGTCCGCCATAGACCATAGGAGCCAGTTTCTCCTCAAATCCTCCGAGGCGGTGCCACTTGAGCTTTATATGGATGGGGATCGACACCATGTGGAGATCCATATTCTCTGTGCCGTAGCCCTGCGAGGCCCACATCTCGCGCTCGCCCATATGGAGCTTGGAGCTGCGGAGCTGATAGAGCAAGCCCAGGTCGATGCCTATTCCGATGCCCGGAAACATCATCTCGCCTACTATGCCGGCGGCGGGGCCTACTTGCGAATCAATGGTAAAGAGATCCTGCTTGAATTTCAATGTGTTGAAATTGACCCCGGCTGAGGGGCCGTAACGAAACTGAGCGGCAGCCTCAGGGGCGCCGGAGAGAGAGGCCATCACCACTATGATGAAAGCCGTGAGGGAGGTAAGGATGCGTCTCATTTATTTCTTGCGGATGTTTGCGCTACAAAGATAATCATTAATTTGCCATGCCCGGCTATCTGCGGACTAAAATATGAAATGATCTCCTCCGGGCCGACATAATAAATCCGGTTGCTACTGGTGCGAAACCTGCAGCAACCGGATAAAAAACTATACGATACGGCTACAACCGGGAGCTTATTCGAGATCGCGCGGGATAGCCACGATCTTGAGGTTGCATCCACGGATATAGTCGATGATGGCTTCGCGCACACGCGAGGGCTTGAGGTCGGCTTCGATGCGCTTGAGGGCATTGAACACCGACGTGCCGGTCTGATAGATATGGCGGTAGGCCTTGGCTATGTCGTCGACTTCCTCGTCGGTGAAACCGCCCTTGCGGAGCACCACAGCGTTGACGCCGAAATACGAAGCAGGGTTATGGGCCATGATCACAAAGGGAGGCACATTGCCTGAGATGCGGCAACCACCCTTGATAAGGGTCCAGGCGCCGAGAGTAGATTTCTCGTGGAGAATCACACCCGACGATAGGATCGAGCAAGTCCCTACGGAGGCATCGCCGGCTATCGTGACGCCATTGCCGAGCACACAGTGGTCGGCCACCACGGTGTCATGGCCGATATGGGTCTCGGCCATGATGAAGCTTTCCGAGCCGATGCGGGTGCCACCCTCTGAGGTGATGCCGCGGTTGATGATCACATGCTCGCGGATCACATTCTTGTCGCCCACATAGCAATAGGTCTTGCAGCCGGTCCAACGGAAGTCCTGAGGGTCGGCTCCGATGATGGATCCCTGATAGATCTTGTTGTCACGTCCGATGCGGGTGCCGCGGATAATGCTCGTGTACGACATGATCTCTGTCCCGTCGCCTATCTCCACATCTGCGTCAATGAAAGCAAAGGGATGGATGGTGACATTGTCGCCTATCTTGGCCGACGGATCGACATGGGCGAGAGGTGAAATGTTGGTAGCCATGGTAGTGTATGGATTAAAGGTTGTGTCAACGGCCGCCGCCGAGGCTCTGGTAGAGATTGATCAGGGCGCGGCTGCGGGTCAGGTCGCATGAAAGGGCGCCCATCTGGGCTCCGAGCAGATTTTGCTGGGCGGTGAGCACTTCAAGATAGGTCGTGTTGTAACCACCGAGCTTCAGGAGGGTCTGGGTGATATCGACACTCTGCTCGAGTTTCTCAACCTGCTCTTTGAGATATTCGCTCTTCTGAGTGGCCTTGGCATAGGTGGTCATAGCGTTGCTCACCTCGCCCGAAGCCGAGAGGAGGGTATTCTCGAAGGTGTTCATTGCCTGTTCCTGACGTGCCTTGGCTGCCTTGAGGTTGGCTATGTTCTGTCCGCGCGAGAAGAGGGGTGCGCTGAGCTGTCCGGCCAGCTGGATAAACCATTTGCCGGGGTTGACTATCGCCGAGCCGAGGAGGTTGGTGAAACCGCCGTTCGATGAGATGGAGAGCGAGGGGTAGAACGCCGCACGGGCGCCTGCGGTGGTGTAGTAGGCTGCGGCGAGCGAATACTCGGCTGCCCGCACGTCGGGGCGCGATGCTAGCTCGCGCATAGGTATGGCCTCGCGGGCAAGAGAGGGCACTTCAAGCACAGGCTGCTCGCCGGTTACCCACTCGCGGGGCTCCACGGCCAACAGGAGGCTCATGGTATTGTTGAGCTCATGAAGCTGCACCTCGGTGTCAGTGATAGAAGCAAGGATGCTCATATACTGAGCCTGGCTCTGCACCACGGCTGCCTCGGTTGCGGCGCCGGCTGTCTTCAGATCCTTCATGGTCTGCACAGTCTCGGCCCACATCTCGGAGGTGGCGCGCTGGAGAGAGAGGGTGCGCTGCATGGTGGCTATCGCATAATAGGTGTTGGCCACGGCGGCTATGATCTGCGAGCGGGCGGCCTGCTCATATTCGCGGCTCATCTGATACGATGCGCCTGCCTGACGCTTGCGGTTGAGTGTCTTGCCGAAGATGTCGATCTCCCAGCTCACAGCCATAGGTATCTGGTAGGTCCAGGTCATGGGGCTATGGTCGTAGGAGGCTCCCGCTCCGTTGGGCGCGAGGGCCACCGACGGGAGATAGCTCAGCTTGGCTCCGAGAAGCTGGGCGTGGGCTATGTCGACATTGAGCTTGGCATTGGCCAGATCTTTGTTGTTGTCGAGCGCCTGATAGATCAGATCGACAAGCACGGGATCGGTAAACACCTCCTGCCAGCGAAGGTTGCCGAAAGCGGCTGAATCGGCCTCGGCATCGCGGGCCTTGACATACTCCTCGGTAAGTGCCGTGTCGGTGGGCATCTTGAACTTGGAGTAGATATTGCAGCTCCCCAGGGTGGTGGCCGCAAGGGCGGCCACCACAGGGAGGATGATATATTTACGCATTGTCATTGATTTCGGGAGATGATTAACGTGAGTATTGCTCGATTTCGCTCTCGATGCCTTCATTGTCGGTATCCTCCCACTTGATCGGGGTGATCTTCTCCTGAAGGAACTGGAACACCACGAAGAGGGCCGGAACGACGAAAATCTGGCATATCATGCCGATAAGCATACCGCCTACCGAGCCGGCGCCGAGGGCGCGGTTGCCGTTGGCACCCACACCGTGGGCAAACATCATGGGGAGCAGACCGATGATAAGGGCCAGAGAGGTCATGAGGATCGGGCGCAGACGGGCCACGGCGCCATTGACTGCGGCGTTGTAGATCGACATGCCGGTCTTGCGGCGTTCGAGCGCAAACTCCACAATAAGGATGGCATTCTTGGCCAGAAGACCGATAAGCATGATCAGTGCGATCTGCAGATAGATCGAGTTGGCGATATCGCCGATGCGGGCGAAGATGAAGGTGCCCATGAGACCAAACGGTATCGAAAGGATCACGGCGAAGGGGAGCGAATAGCTCTCATACTGGGCGGAGAGGAGCAGATAGACGAAGAGCAGGCACAGGCCGAAGATCACGGCGGTGGTGGAGCCGGAACCCGACGAGGCTTCCTCGCGGGTCATACCCGCATACTCATAGCCATAGCCGGTGGGAAGGCTCTGGGCGGCCACACGCTCCACGGCGGCAAGGGCGTCGCCCGACGAATAGCCGGGGGCGGGCTGACCGCTCACCGAAATGCTCTGGAACATATTGAAGCGGTTGAGAAGGTCAGGACCGTAGACGCGCTTCAGAGTGACGAAGTTGGAGATCGAAGCCATTTCGGAGCCGTTGCGCACCTTGATGCTGTTGAGGGTCTCGGGGCTTACGCGGGCATCGGGCGAAGCCTGCATCATCACGCGGTAGAGCTTACCGAAACGGTTGAAGTTTGACACATACATACCGCCGTAGTAGCCCTGGAGGGTCGAGAGTATGGTCTGGGGGCTCAGACCGGCCTGCTTGGCCTTGGCTGCGTCGATGTCGACCAGATACTGGGGGAAGCTGGGGTTGAAGGTGGTGTAGGCCATCTGGATCTCGGGCTGCTGGTTGAGTGCGCCGAGGAAGCCCTGTACCACTGCAAAGAAGTCGTTGATGTCGCCGCCTGTCTTATCCTGCATCTTGAGCTCGAAACCGTTGGTCACGGAGTAGCCCGAAATCATGGGCGGTGCGAAGATCATCACGCGGCCATCCTTGATCAGCTGCCCGGTGAGGCCGTAGAGCTGCTGGATTATGGCGTCGGAGCTCTGCGAGGCATCGCGCTCGCTCCAGTTCTTGAGCTTGACAATGAAGGTGCCGTAGGTGGCGCCCTGACCGGCAAGGAACGAGTAGCCGTCGATCATCATGCGCATATCCACGCCGGGCACGGAACCGATGATGGAGTCGAGCTTGGCGAGGGTCTCGCCGGTGCGTTCCTGCGACGAGCCGGGAGGCATGTCGAGCATACAGAATATTGTGCCGGTATCCTCGTTGGGCACGAGGGTCGACGGGGTGGTGTTCATGAGCCAGTAGAGAACGCCACATGAGATGGCCACTAAAATGAAGGCGGTGACTTTGTGGCGGGTGAGCAGGGCCACACCCTTGCGGTAGCCGCCGAGCATCTTCTCGTAGGCTGCTTCAAATGCCTTGTGGAAGCGCTTGCCGAAAAGGCCCATGAGGGTAACAACACCAAAGGCGAGAGCTATCAGGCCCTTGATAGTATCGGCGAAGCTGAACCAGCCCATTACCATCAGAGTGATGGTCACGGCAAGGAGAATAAGAGTGATCAGGGGGTGGAAGTTCATGCGCAGGCGGCCGAAGTAGCGCTTCTTGACAGTAGCGGCGGCCTCGCCATAGGCTGCACCCATGCGCTCCTTGAGGGAAGGGTCATGGCCGTCGGCTGTGTGGGGCTTGAGGAACACGGCACAAAGCGCGGGCGAGAGGGTAAGAGCGTTGACGGCCGAGAAACCGATCGCCATCGCCATGGTCAGACCAAACTGCTGATAGAACACACCCGAGGTTCCGGGCATGAACGACACGGGGATAAACACGAGCATCATGACGAGGGTGATCGACACAATAGCGCCGCCGATCTCGTTCATGGCGTCGATAGATGCCTTGCGGGCGCTCTTATAGCCAACATCGAGCTTGGCATGGACCGCCTCGACCACCACAATCGCATCATCGACCACAATCGCGATGGCAAGCACGAGAGCCGACAGAGTGATGAGGTTGACCGAAAAGCCGATCATCTTCATACCGAAGAAGGTACCCACAAGAGCCACAGGGATGGCGATAGCCGGGATGATGGTGGAGCGGAAGTCCTGAAGGAAGATATAGGTCACGAGGAACACCAGGATGAACGCCTCAAGGAGGGTCTGGAGCACGTGGTGGATCGACGCATAGAGGAAGTCGTTGTTGTTCATCGGGATGGCGATGGCAAGACCATCGGGAAGATCTTTCTTCGCATCATCGACAAATTTGAGCACATCGTTGATGATCTGGGTAGCGTTGGAGCCGGCGGTCTGGAACACGATGGCATTGACGCCGGTCTTGCCGTTGAGCTTGCCATGGAAGCCGTAGGTCACACGGCCAAGCTCGATATCGGCTACATCCTTGAGGCGGAGCACCTCACCGTTGGAAGTGGCGCGCACCACGATATCTTCAAATTCCTCGGGCTGTACAAGGCGGCCCTTATACTTCATGCTGTACTGGAAGGTCTGGTTGCCCTGCTCGCCGAATGCACCGGGGGCGGCCTCGATGTTCTGCTCGGCAAGGGCTGCCGAGATATCGGTGGGCATGAGGTTGTACTGAGCCATGATATCGGGTTTGAGCCAGATACGCATGGAGTAGTCGGCGCCCATCACCATCACATCGCCCACACCCGATATACGCTGCATCGGGGGCACGATGTTGATCTTCATGTAGTTTTCAACGAAGGTCTCGGGATAGTTGCCGCTCTCGTCGTAGAGAGCCACGGCCACGAGCATGGAGGTCTGACGCTTCTGGGTCAGCACACCAACGCGGGTAACCTCAGCGGGAAGGAGGCTCTGGGCTTTGGCCACACGGTTCTGCACATCGACGGCAGCCATGTCGGGGTCGAAGCCCTGCTCAAAGTAAACATTGATGGTAGCCGAACCGGTGTTGGTGGCGGTCGACTCCATGTAGGTCATGCCTTCGGCACCGTTGATCGACTCTTCAAGAGGGGCGATAACGGAGTTGAGCACAGCCTGGGCATTGGCACCCTGATAAGTGGTGGTCACCGAGATGGTAGGGGGCGCAATGTCCGGAAACTGGGTAACGGGCAGCGAGGTGAGGCCGATAAGACCCAGCAGGACTATGAATATTGATATAACCGTCGAGAGTACCGGGCGGTTAATAAATGTATCGAGTTTCATTCTCTATGATAGTGAGATAATGATTGGGGAGGGTGAGAGTGGATGATGGGGTTACTTCTGAGCCTCGGCTGCGGGGGCTGCGGCCTCGGCGGGAGCGGCTGAGCCTTCCACAGGGTTGATCATCATACCGGGGCGCACGCTCTGAGTACCTACACCCTCCACCACGATGCGCTGGCCGGGCTTGAGGCCTTCGTTTACCACAAAAGTCCTGCCGTCGCTCACTGCGGTGACGGTGACGGGGGTAGAAACGAGCTTGTTGGAGTCATTGACCACATAAACGAAGCGGCGGTCCTGAAGCTCATAGGTGGCTTTCTGAGGGATCACGAGCACATTGCTCTCATTTTCGGGAATCACCACCATACCGGTCGAACCGGAGCGGAGAAGACCATTGGTATTGTCGAAGAGAGCGCGCACAGATGATGCGCCGGTAGCGGGGTCGATCACACCGCTCACGGTAGCCACTTTACCGGGAAGGGGATACATCGAGCCGTCGGCAAGACGCAGGCGCACCTCGGGCATAGAGGCGATTGCACCATTGACTGTCTCCTCGCCACCCTTGGCGAGATTGAGGAGATCGCGCTCGGCGAGCGAGAAGTAGGCATAAACCTGCGAGTTGTCGCTCACAGTGGTCAGCGGCTGGGCCGACGAGGGGGAGGCAAGCGAGCCCTCGCGCTGAGGGATGGAGCCAACTACGCCGTCGGAAGGTGAGGTCACTACGGTGTAGCCCAGATTCTTGCGTGCGGTGACAAGGCCCGACTGAGCCTGGGCGAGGGCTGCCTTGGCCTGGGCGAGATTGTCCTGTGCGGTCTGGTAATCGAAGTCGGAGATGATATTCTTTTCAAAAAGCTGACGCTTGGTGTCGGCTGTGCGCTGGGCGGTGGCCACAGCTGTAGTGGCTGAGTTGACAGCGGCCTGAGCCTGATCAACTGCTGCCTGGAAGGTCACCTGGTCGATAGTGAAGAGGGGCTGGCCTTTGCGCACATGCTGACCCTCGTCGACATGGACTTTGGTAATGAATCCTGTCACCTGCGGACGGATAGCGATATCGGTCTTACCCTTGATCTGGGCGGGAAACGAAATCTCTGATTCCGACGATGAGGGAGAAAGAGTGATGACTGCGAGCGAGGGGGTCTGCTGCTGCATGCCCGACTGGGACTTGTCGGAGCAGGACGACGCCAGGATCATCAGCGTGCCGGCCGCGAAGGCTCCGGCTGATCTGAGAAAATTGCTTTGGATCATTGGTGACTTTTATTGTTGAAATACCTGTTGATTCTTATGATAACGATTGGGGCAACAGGGCGCTGTTTCGCTCCCGGCTCCACTAAATCGGGTGCAAAATTACTAAAATTTAGCGGTTTTAGCTCCGTAGCAATCTATAAAAGTTCCAAAAATCACCAAAAACGCCCTCATTATTCGACTTTTTGACCAACGCCACTATTCCTCCGCCACCGGCATCTCCTTCTTGCGGTGTCGCGCCTGAAAGGCCGACGGCGTCTCTCCAAACTCCTTCTTGAACGCATTGATGAAATGGCTCTGGCTGCGGATGCCCACCTGCTCCATAACTCTATAGAGAGGCACATCCTGCTCCACGATAAGGCGGGCTGCCTTGCGCATCCGGTAGTTGAGGATAAACTCCACGATGGAGCGCCCTGTGAGAGCTTTCAGCTTGGAATACAACTTGCTGCGGCTCATACACAGCTCCGACGCAAGCATATTGACATCTATATTGTCCCCTTCGAGATGTGCGTCGATCACCTCCGTTATCTTATCGAGAAAGTCGGCATCCTGGCGATTGGAAGTCAGCTCCGACCGGTCGGCATAATAATTACGGGCATAATGCTCACGCAGGTTATGCTGGTGGCGGAATATGTTTTCGATCGTCCGCAGCAGAAGATTGAAGTCGATGGGCTTGGAAAAATATATATCGGCACCTGCGTCGACTCCCTCAAGTTGGTTCTCAACTCCGGTACGGGCGGTAAGAAGCATCACCGGAATATGCGACGTGGCCACATCCCCCTTCACTTCGCGACACAGGGTGATACCATCCTTGCGCGGCATCATTATATCGCTTATTATAAGGTCGGGCGCTGAATGGCTGAGCATTTCGGCCGCCTCCATGCCATCGGAGGCTTCGGCTATATCATAGTGGAGCCGTAGAAATCCGGCTATCAGTGTGCGCAGATCGTCGTGGTCTTCAACAAGCAGAATCCGCTTTCGGTCGCGGCGGACATATAGATCCGCTCCAGGGTCAGGATCGTTTGCATCGGGCTCTTCATCGGGAGCCATAAGACTTCCGGCGCTGCCTGACACCGACGCAGTATCCACTCCTGCCGACGGGCTGTCGACTCCATCGGTGCAACCGCAATCGGGGAGCACCACCACTATCTCCGTGCCCTCATTCTCCTCGCTGTAGATGGTGATGGTTCCATGATGGAGAAGTACCAGACTCTTGACCAACGCAAGTCCGATACCGGTGCCGAGATGCTGGTTGAGATTGGTGGTGTCGACCGTATTGTAGCGGTCAAAGACCTCTTTAAGACTGCCGGGGGCGATGCCGCAACCGGTGTCCCGCACCGCAACGACAAAGACATCCCCCGCCACATGTGCGTCATCTTCAATCCGGTATGAATGGCTGAAGCGCGGAGTGAATTGCGACTCCGCCCGATAGGTCTCCACCCCTATCACACCTCCGTCGGGAGTGTATTTGAAGGAATTGTTGAGCAGGTTCATCACCACCTTCTCCAGGATCTGCCTGTCGGCACACACCACATCGGGGATAGCCTGATTGCAGTTTACGGTCAGCGATATTCCGCGCCTCATGGCATAGTTGTCGAAATCTGCCGCCAGATTCCTCACCATAGCATTGGCATCGACGGGCTGCACATTGAGCTTCATCTTGTTATTGTCGAGTGTGCGGAAGTCCATAAGTTCATTGACAAGATTGAGCAACCGGCGTGAGTTGTTGTGAAGTATCCGGTAATAATTGTCTTTAAGCCCCTCCTGCCTCATATTATCTGTCACGGCAAGTATCAGCGATATCGGGGTGCGGAAGTCGTGGGAGATATTTGTAAAGAAGCGGAGCTGACTCTTGTGGAGCTCATCCTTTTTCTGCTTGTCGAGCGATTCCATAAAGAGCTTGATCTTCATCCGGCGTTTCTCCTCCCAATAGTGGTAGACAAACCATATGATCAGTCCTGCCAGCAACGCATATATCATATAGGCCATGGGACTTGCCCAGGGTGCCGGGTTCCTCACTATCCTCACTGCGGCCGGCGTGGTGTTCCACGTGCCGTCGTTGTTTGCTGCCATAACCTCAAATATATAATCGCCAGGAGGTACCTTGGCATACATAGCCGTGCGGTTTGACGCATCGGTGGTGATCCAATCATCATCGTAGCCTATGAGCCGGTAGCGGAAGAGGTTTTTCTCCGGAGTCTGGTAATTGTCTGATGAGAAGCGGAAGCCAAAGTTGGCCTGATCGTAATTGAGTTCGATAGCCGGCGACCCCTTCCATACCGACGACGATACGGGTTTATTGTCAATGTAAAATTTCGAGATTCTCGGCTGTGGGGGGCGTGGATTGGTCTTTATACTTCCGGGATTGAACACCGAAAAACCGTTGGTGCCTCCGAAATACATCTGCCCCGAGTGGCTCCTGTAGGCCGACAACGGGTAGTAGACCTGTCCCTGAAATCCGTCGCTTCCGTCAAAACGCCTGTAACTATCGCTCTCCACATCATACCTGAACAATCCATTGTCGGTGCCGAGCCACAGAGAGCCAGACTCTCTGTCGTCGCAAAGACTATAGATTGCCGATGCCTCGGCCGGACCTTTTCGCTCCTCAAACGTTCCATCCCAGGGAGAATACCTCATAAGCCCGCGCCCAACTGTGCCTATCCACACATTTCCCGAACCGTCGACAGCAAGCGACTGTCCGCCTGAAAAGGCATTGCGGCACACTGTGGTCACTTCCGGGCTGCCTGCATCAATACGGTAGAGCGACCTGCGGGTCAGGGCATACAGATTGCCATAAGGGTCGATCTGAATATCAAACACATATCCATCCCCCTTGGTGAGGCTGAAATGGGCAAAGCTCTCATCGACAAGCGAAAGCCGCGACACAACCGGATTGATATTCTGATAGGCTATCCACAGGGCGGAGTCGCCATCGAGCTCTACCTTGCGGAGATTGTCGGACCGCAGACCCTTTTCCGACCGCCTGAAGCGGCGGAGCTTGTTGGCTCCGAGATCATAGCTCGCCAACCCGTCGCGATACATAGCTATCCAAAGCCGCCTCTGGGGGTCGGTCACCAGCGATTTCACATGGTGATACGACAGCATGTCAGAGCCGTCGCCACGGCTCAACGCCGTAATGACGCCGTTACGCTTGTCAAGACGGTTGATGCCTCCTCCATCCATACCGATATATACCATGTCGCCATCTTCGGCAAAAGAGCTAACCAACTCATAGTTGAGCGAGTGCATGGCGGTGGTGGCGGTGGTGACCTGAATGCCATCATTGAGATCGGCATAACCGAGTCCGCCTGCAAAATGTCCTGTCCACACATTGCCGTGGCGGTCGCCGAAAAGCACCCACACCGAATTGTTGGTAAGGCTGAAAGGATCAGTGCGTGAGTGCAGGTAGCGATGGTAGCTCCCTGTCGAAGGGTCTATGATATACAGGCCCAATTGCGACCCGAGCCATATCCGCCCGTTACGGTCGAACAGAAAGGCTTTGGCCGGAGCATTGTCCTCCTGACAGTCGATATGTTTTTTGACCGATCCTGTGGCTGGATCTATCCTGAAGATGCCGTGGAGAGCGGTCAGCACCCACAGATCGCCATCGCCGGCAGTTATCTCCACTATCGAATGTGCCTCAGGGAGCTTACAGAGAAGCGTGAGATTGTCCGGCGCGTCATAGCCGGCAGTATATACCAGCCCTTGTGTGGAGGCAAAGAAGAGCCTGTCGTTGGTGAACGCATAGCCGGTTATACCCTTTACCTGACTATCGCCGCACAGGCTCTCATGCAAGGTGCCGTCGGCAGGATTGACCCGACACAACAGATCGCCGTGGACACACCACATATTGTCGAGGCTGTCGATGGCCAGACTACTGAATTTATTGCTGATCAGCTTCACATATCTGTCGGCATATGCGTCGTAATTGTACACGGCGTTGTCGGTCAGCACTAACAGACGCCCATGCCTGTCTCTGGCAAATGACCTGAATGAGGCATCCTCGCCATTGCCGACTGCTTCAAACTGAGAGTTGTATTTCTGATATTCGTAGCCGTCAAAACGCAGCAGGTCCCTGTCGAGCATCACCCAGATAAATCCGTCGGTATCCTGGCTGATGTCTACAACCCCGTCGTAGTAAAACCCTCCTTTGGGGGAGAAGGTGCGGAAGCGCAACGCCTCGGCATCTCCGGCCGACAAAGGGTATAAACCGACAAGCATCAAAGCAAGTAGTGTGACAATAATTCTCATCCTGAAACAAGCATAATGGTAAAGATCCGGCTTCTATCCGCAAATGTACATATTATTTCCCCACGCACCAAACCCGGTAGGCCAACCCCATCTTAGCCCCTTCCACAATGTATTGACAATCTGGCTGTTGACGATTTGAGAATAATTAATGTCAAAAATAGAAAGCACTAATCAGGCCCGCTGTCACACCTCTTATATAATTTTGCGGCATTCAATCATCACTCCCCTTTGCAATCTTAAATCATCATTAAAATCTTCAGTGTATCATGGACAAGGATATAATCCTCGCCATCCTCAAGAAAGCTTGTATCGGCACCACTACGGTACTCTTGCCGTGCATGACAGCAGCGGCAAGCACAGCTGAGGGATGGACTCCTACTCCGGCGGCGGCAGCAGCTGTTGCAGCTCCGAAAGAGATCACAGTCAAGGGCACTGTGACCGACGGCAATGAACCCATCATCGGAGCGAGCGTCTTAGTCAAAGGTGTATCAAAAGGCACTATGACCGACATGGACGGTAACTTCACCCTGACAGGAATCTCACCCAAGGCTGTCATTCAAGTATCGTATGTCGGTTTTGAAACGCAGGAAATACCTGTCGACGGAAAGACCAACCTCAACATCACCCTCAAGGAGAGCAGCACTATGCTCGAAGAGGTGGTAGTGGTAGGTTTCGGCACACAGAAAAAAGTCAATCTCACAGGCGCCGTGGCTTCCGTCACAGCCGAAAAATTCGAGCAGCGCCCTGTATCCAACATCGGCCAGGCGCTCCAGGGCGTCGTTCCTAACCTCAATATCGGCATCAGCGACGGCTCGCCCAACACTGTACCCTCATTCAATGTGCGTGGTGGCACAACCATCAGCGGTGGTGCCGTATCAAATGGCGCACCTCTTATTCTTGTCGACGGCGTGGATGTGACACCCTCGCTGCTCAACCAGATGAACCCCAACGACATCGAGAGCATGTCGGTGATCAAAGACGCATCTGCAGCCGCAATCTACGGCACCAAGGCCGCTTTCGGTGTGATTCTCATCACTACCAAAAACGGTAAATTCGACCAGAAAGGCCACATCACCTACAGCTACGACATATCCTGGGACAAACCCCTTGCCATGCCCGATATCATGACCTCGGTCGGCCTCCTCGAAGCACAGCAATATGTCAAGGAGTGGACCCTTCAGAAGGTCAGCGACTCGGAGCGTGCACGCCTTGAGGCAGCCCGCAAGTACATGGCCGATCCTTCGATCGAAAACCGCTACTTCATCAATGGCGGCTCCATCGACTGGGTCATGAACATCAACCCTTATAAGGAGGCGGTGCGCGACTGGACCCCCACCCAGAAGCACAATCTCTCGATTTCGGGTGGCAGCTCACGCGTAAACTACTATGTATCCCTCGGCTATCACGATCAGGAGGGTATGTATCGCATCAATACCGACCAGTACAAGCGTTATAACGTCATGAGCCGATTCACCGCCAAGGTGACCGACTGGTTCAATATCAGCGCCAAAGTCAACTTCAACCGCACCAGCTTCAGCACCCCCACCATCGGCGGTGCGAAAGGCAGCCTCTGGACCGCCGCCCAGCGTGAGCCGGAGAAGAATATGATGATGCCCATCAAGACTCTCCCCACCGACGAGGTGCCCGACGCATGGACCGACAACATCCTGGCATGGATGTCCTATGGCATACGCAGCAATTCCAAGTCGCAGACCACCGTCTTTGCCATCACCCCCGAGTTTATCCTTCTCCCCGACAAACTCAAAGCCAGAGCCGAACTGAGCTATCAGCCCCAGAGCAGCAACTCCAAGTCCAAAAATCCCTATCACGAATATATCAAACCGGGCTCATGGACCCTGCTCAACGAAGCCAACGGCGCCAACGACGGCAACACAGGCTCTATCTCCAAGACCGAGACAAGCACCTACCTTATCAACGCTTATCTCGACTATAACCAGACCTTTGGCAAGCACACCCTATCGGCTGTACTCGGTTTCAGCCAGGACTATGTGCATTACTCCTCGCTCAGCGTCAACCTCAAGCGCCTCTTCTCGGCCGACGTATTGAAGCCCGGTGCCGCAGAGGATATCACCCTCCACACCATATCGACCAGCGAGCAGCGCCGTACAAGCCGCGCCGGGTTCGGACGTATCAACTACAACTTCGACAACCGCTACCTCTTTGAGGTCAATGGCCGCTACGACGGCTCGTCGCGCTTCACTCCCAACGACCGCTACACCTTCCTCCCCTCCTTCTCGGCAGGCTGGCGCATCTCGCAGGAGAAATTCTTTGAATCGCTCCGCGACTATATCGGCAACCTGAAGATACGCGCATCATGGGGTAAGCTCGGCAGCCAGCCCAGCGACTACTATCCCTATCAGGCTGTGATGGGCAGCGGACAGCCCGGATTCATCATCGACGGACAGTATGTGAGCTCGGTCAATACCCCGGGCCTCGTGTCACCCTCGCTCACATGGGAGAAGGCCGCCTCGACCAATATCGGTCTCGACATCTCGGCCCTCCGCTCACGACTCAATGTGATGTTTGACATCTACGAGCGTAAGACCACCGACATCCTCACCACCGGCTCCGTGGCCTATCCGAGCGTACTCGGTGCAAGCGCTCCTCTCGAAAACTCCGGTTCGCTCCGCGCCCGCGGCTGGGAGCTCGACATTCAGTGGAACGACCGCATCGGACGCGTCAACTATGGCGTGAGCTTCAATCTCTCCGACGCCGTGACCACTGTGCTCAACTACCCCTCCAACCCCACCAAGTCGTATGGCTCGCTCTACAACGGCAAGACTGTCGGTGAAATCTGGGGCTACTCATTTGGCGGCATCCTTCAGGCCGAAGACCTCGAGCTCGTGGGCAACAAATATATCTTCCATGGCCCCCACACCAGCAGTTACACTGTTTATCCCGGCTCGGCATGGTACAAGGATGTCAACGGCGACGGCTTCATCAGCACCGGTTCCGGCACTGTCGACGACTCGGGCGACTATCACATCATCGGCAACAGCACCCCCCGCTTCCGCTTCGGCCTCTCGCTCAACGCTTCCTGGAACGGATTTGATATCAATGCCTTCTTCCAGGGAACAGGCAAGCGCGACTACTGGATCTCAAGCCAGCACTACTGGGGCAACGTGGGCTACGGCGGCAGCCAGTGGATGTGGGAACGCTCTTGGAAGCCCGACAACACCGATGCCAAATTCCCCCTCTACGGACAGACCCCCTCGGTGTGCGACTACTACCTCATGGACGCTTCGTATATCCGCCTGAAGCAGCTCGTTCTGGGCTACACACTCCCTGCCAATCTCACAAGGAAAGTAGGTGTGGATAAGCTGCGCTTCAATGTGTCGGCCTACAACCTCTTCACCCTCACCCACATCCCCGGAATCTTCGATCCCGACCAGATGTCGGATGCTTATCCGCAGAAAAAGACTCTGTCGGTAGGCGCTCAGATCACCTTCTAATCCTTGACAATCACCCTTCTTCATAAGAAATACAATGAAAAAATATATAACATGGCTTGCAGCAGGCGCGCTGGCTCTTTCGGCAGCGTCGTGCAACGACTCCTTCCTGCAGCAAGACCCCATCCAGGAACTCGCCGAAGGCTCCTTCCTGAAAAACTCGGGCGACCTGCCCCTCTACCTCAACGGCCTCTACCCCCTCTATATCACAGGCCATCAGAGCGGCAACGCCTACGACGATGTGGCTCCTTACGCTGTCAAGGGCAGCCCGATAGCCTATGGCGACCTCGTGTCGGACAATCTGGTGGGATACACTGGCGCCGCCGGCAACCCCATCAACCGCCTCGACGGCTCGTTTAATGTACCCAACAGCGGCACTTCGACCGGTTGGGAGTGGAACAACCTCAAAAAGGTCAACTACTTCCTCCGCCACTGCTTCAACGCTTCCGGCCCCATGGCCGACATCGAGCGATATGCCGCCGAAGCCTACTTCTTCAAGGCATGGGACTACTATAAGAAGCTCGCGATCCTTGGCGAGGTGCCCTGGCTCACCTCCGACCTCAATGTCGACTCGCCCGAGCTCTATGCTCCCCGTACCCCCCGCGAGCAGCTCGCCGACTCGATCCTCTGGTGTCTGGACTACGCCGTGGAGCATCTCAGCAGCGGCGGCAATGCCGACGGACGCATCAACCGCGATATGGCCAACTTCCTCAAAGCCCGCTTCTGCCTTTTCGAGGGCACCTTCCGCAAATATCACAAGACCGATGTGGCACCCATGCCCACGGTGCCCGGTGGCGAAGAAAAGTTTCTCCGTGCATGCGTGGAAGCCTGCGAGGCTATCATGAGCTCGCCTAAGAACTACCGCCTCTACCGCAACGAAGCCGACCGCGCTGCCGACGGCACCAACAACTCCTACTGGAAGATGTTTACCTTCAGGCAGAACCCCACCGCCGACAACAACACCGAGGCCATCCTCACCCGCGTGTACGACGGCGATAAGCTCGCTCACTCATTCACCCGCTACTACATCATGGGCGCCAATGCCGCCGGCCGCTATTCGTTTGGCGCCACCAAAGGCCTCATCGACGAATATCTCTGCATCGACGGCAAGCCCATCACCGACAATCCCAACTTCAAGGGATATGATGGCGGCGACTGGCGCGAGCTCGACAACCGCGATCCCCGTCTGAAGATGACCGTCGTGAAGCCCGGCGAATATATCACCGTATGGACCCGCGACCGCAAGGGCGACTATGCCGCCGGCACCCTCGACCCCAACATGGGCATCTACTATCCCAGCGTGACCTACAACTGCCCGTCGGCCAACCAGACCGAGATGATGCGAAGCACCGTCACCGGATATGCCATCATCAAGCACTGGACCCCCAACACCGAGGACTATCCTATGGTGGCATCGGCTCAGTCGGCCACTATGTTCCGCTACGGCGAAGTGCTCCTCATGCTCGCCGAGGCCAAGGCTGAACTCGGTATTCTCGACCAGGCCACTGTCGACATCACCATCAACAAGCTCCGCGAGCGTGCCGGATTCCCCCCGTCGGCCTACCTCAACATCAACAATATCCCCGCCGACCCCCGCCTCGACAAGATCTATGCCGAGAAACTCGACTACACCGTATCGCCGCTCCTTCGTGAGGTGCGCCGCGAGCGTCGCGTGGAGATGATGATGGAAGGTCTGCGCCGCGAGGACCTCATCCGCTGGAAAGCAGGCCGACTCATGGAGGTGCCTCTGCGTGGCATGAAGTTCACCGAGGAGAAACAGGCCATCTACGACGGCTCAAACAAGGATAAGGATACCCGCAAGACCGCCTTCGCCTACCAGGCCAAGCTCGACACCGATGTGTTTGTCGATGCCGACGGATTTATCATCGGCTTCCCCAAGGCAAGCCGCATCACCGACGGCACTCTCGTGTGGGACAACAAGTACTATTACTTCCCCATCCCTCTCCAGGAACTCTCGCTCAACCCCAACCTGACACAAAGCCCGGGATGGCAGGATATTCCCCGCAACTGATTTCACTCCTCCGCTCTTAAATCATTACTCAAATGAAAAAGATAACCCCCTATATATACGCATCGCTCGCCCTGGCACTTCCGCTGCTGAGCGCCTGCGATGACAAGGTCGACGGCTTCGGCTCCCTCACTGTCAAAGAGGCCAAATATGCCAACAACCGCATGGAGCTCACCCTCCAGGACAACGAGACCCTCCCCCTGACCCTCTTCACAATGCCCCGCACCGACGACCCTATCGAGGCTACCTACACCTCGCGTCATCCCGACTGGCTCAAGGTCGAGGGCAATGTGCTCACCCCCGCCCTCTTCAGCGGCGGTGCCACCATCTACGAGCCTGAGACCCGCACCGACACCCTCACCGTCTCGGCCGGCGGACTCTCGGTCAACTATGTGGTGATCATCACCAACCACATCAAGCGCGTGAAGGATATCAAGCTCACCGCCGCAGGCGCCAACTTCCAGATCAAGAGAGGCGGCGGCGCTGAAGGCACATTCAATCTTGCCTCAACAATATCCTTCTCCCCTGCCGATGCCTACGACCAGACTGTGACATATACCTCATCTGACGAAAGCATCGCCACCGTGAGCCCCGAGGGTATCGTGACTTCGGGCGACAATGAAGGCACCGCCGTGATCACCATCAAGACCTGCGACGGCAGCGAGGTGACCCGCACAGCCAATGTAACCGTGCTCGGCTACCAGCCCGTCGATCTCGACCGCACAGGATGGAAAGCCAACACCTCGGCAGCCATCGAGGCATCAGGCTTCAACTACATCCCCGCAGGCATATCCTGGATCCCCGACAAGGTGACTGTCGACGGCTCCCATGTCCTCACCGGCTCACCCGACCATATGTTTGACGGCAACACCACCACCTACTTCTGCATGGAAAAGCCGGGGCGCGGCGAATATGCCTGCACCCCCGGCACCGGAGGCTGGAGCGGCGACAATCAGGACTACGGCGACATGCTCACCGATCTTATCCTCTCTGTAGGCGGTGATCCCGCCGCAGGCACCATCGCCAACCCCGACGCCGATGTGACCAACTACTTCATAGTCGACATGGCCAAGGAACAGGAGTTCTCTTATGTAATGTGGTGCCACCGCAATGCGGCCAACAACCGCATCCTCACCTTCGACATCTACGGCAGCAACGACGACGCAGCCTTCGGCAACGGTGCCGGCGACTGGACCAAACTCAATGCCGAGCCTCTCGATGTGTCGGAAGAGGCCACAAGCGCAGCCCAGCGCATCGACATCAACAATGGGAAAGAGTTCAGATACCGCTATGTCAAGATCGTAGCCCTCAGCTATCCCTCCTCGGGCATGACATTCGGCATCTCCGAATTCAATCTCGGCGTGATCCGATAAAAGCCATTCAGGGTGGCACACTATGCTGTGCCACCCTGAATTACTAATATCTCAAATCTATCTACAATCCTCAATTACAACCCCGAACGACACAATGAACAAGTCAATAATGGCGGCGCTTATGTCGATAATGCTCCTCGGAGGCAGCGCTTCGGCACAAGTCAAGAAGCAGGCTCCTCTCCCCGCCGAGATGGAAATACCCCTCAAATATGGTGCCGACAGGCTCGGCAAGCGTCAGGATGCCGACATGAAGCGTTTCCGCGACAATCGCCTTGGCGCATTTATCCACTGGGGCCTCTATGCAATCCCCGGCGGCGAATGGAACGGCAAGGTCTACGGCGGTGCCGCCGAATGGCTCAAATCGTGGGCCAAAGTGCCCGCCGATGAGTGGCTCAGCCTTATGGATTAGTGGAATCCCACCTCTTTCGACGCCAAAGCCTGGGCCCGCATGGCCAAGCAGATGGGGGTGAAATATGTCAAGATCACCACCAAGCATCACGAAGGCTTCTGCCTATGGCCCAGCAAATACACCAAATACACTGTTGCCAACACCCCCTACAAGAAGGATATCCTCGGCGAGATGGTCAAAGCATTCAACGATGAGGGAATCGACGTGCATTTCTACTTCTCCGTTATGGACTGGAGCCACCCCGACTACCGCTACGACATCAAGTCGAAAGAGGATGAGGAGGCTTTCGACCGCTTCCTTGAATTTACCGACAATCAGCTGCGCGAGCTCGCCACAAACTATCCTACTGTTAAGGACTTCTGGTTTGACGGAACATGGGACGCCAGCATAAAGAAAAACGGCTGGTGGACTGCCCACGTGGAGCAGATGCTCAAGGAGATGCTCCCCGGCGTGACTATCAACAGCCGTCTGCGCGCCGACGACCACGGCAAGCGCCACTTCGACAGCAACGGCCACCTGATGGGCGACTATGAATCGGGTTATGAGCGCACTCTGCCCGACCCCGTGAAGGATCTTCAGGTGACCCGCCGCGACTGGGAAGCGTGCATGACCGTGCCCGAAAACCAGTGGGGCTATCACAAAGACTGGTCGCTGAGCTATGTCAAGACTCCGGTCGAAGTGCTTGAACGCATCATCCACGCCGTGTCGATGGATGGAAACATGGTGGTCAACTTCGGCCCCCAGGCCGACGGCGATTTCCGCCCCGAGGAGAAGAATCTTGCCGCCGAGATAGGCCGATGGATGAAGCGCAACGGCGAGGCCGTCTACGGCTGTGGCTATGCCGGATGGGAGAAGCAGCCTTGGGGCTACTATACCCGCAAGGGCAATGATGTGTACATGACCGTGTTCAATGTACCCTACTCGCGCCATCTCACCGTGGCTACACCCAAAGGCACCAAAGTGGTCAAAGCCACTCTCTTGGGAGGCAAGGATACTCCCGTCACCGAGACCGCCCGCAACCAGTACAACGTCGATGTGCCCGAAAAAACTCCCGACGGACCGTTCGTGATCAAGCTCCAGATCGAAAACTCTGCCGACAATGGCGATCGCTATCGCGATGCACTCACTTGATACTCAAATTATGAAAATACGTATCATCAACATACTGGTATTCCTCCTGCTCGCCGCCACCGGAGCTGCCCGCGATGTGGCTTCGTTCTGCGACGGATGGGAGTTCAAGAAGGGGCCATTCCCTGCCGATGCCATGAAAGGAGCCGGGAAATGGAACTCCAACTGGGAGGCTGTGACAATCCCCCACACATGGAATGCCACCGATATGCAGAAAAAAGCGTCGTCGTTTTATGCCGGCGAGGCATACTACCGCAAGCGCTTCACTCCCGATCCAGACCTGAAAGGCAAGCGGGTGTTTCTCCGCTTCGAGGGCGTAGGCTCCTGCGCCGAGGTCTACATCAACGGCTATCTTGCCGGTACCCACAAGGGTGCCTACTCCGCTTTTGTGTGCGAGATCGGACCTCAGCTCAAGTTTGGCGAGGAAAATGAACTGATTGTAAAGGCCGACAATTCCGAGCGTCCTGATGTGATTCCGGTCAATCACATCCTGTTTGGCGTATATGGCGGCATCTACCGCCCCGTATGGCTCGTGGCCACCGACCCGTGTGCCATAGTTGTCAACGACTGCGCATCGCCGGGTGTGTTCATCACCCAGAAAAATGTCACATCGAAGTCGGCCGATGTAGCCGTCAAGGTAAAGGTGGGCAACTCGCTCAAGAGCCCCGCCTCCATGCGTCTTGAAAATGCGGTCTACGATATGGACGGCCGGTTGGTCAAAACCGACAGGCAGGATTTCACCCTCACTCCCCAGAGCAACCAGTCGATCATCTCTTCATTCCGCATCTCCCGCCCCCATCTCTGGCAAGGACGTGAAGATCCCTACCTCTATAAGGTTGTATCGACACTTTACCGCGATGGGAAGAAAGTCGATGAAGTGGTGCAACCCCTCGGCCTTCGCCGCTATGAGATTGTCGCCGGCGACGGATTCTATCTCAATGGCAAGAAGTATCCCATGTATGGTGTGACACGTCATCAGGACTGGTGGGGGCTCGGTAGCGCACTGACCAATAAGGAACACGACTTCGACCTCGACCAGATAATGGAGATCGGAGCCACAACCGTGAGATTTGCCCACTACCAGCAATCCGACTACCTCTATTCGCGATGCGACTCATTAGGGCTGGTGATCTGGGCCGAGATACCGTTTGTCAACCGTGTCACCGGACAGGAATGGGACAACGCCCATCAGCAGATGCGCGAGCTCATACGCCAGAGCTTCAATCACCCTTCGATATATATATGGGGCATCCACAACGAGGTGTATCACCCCCACGGCTATACCGCCGCGCTCACACAGAGCATCCACGACCTGTGCAAGACCGAGGATCCTGACCGCTACACCGTTACAGTCAACGGCTTCGGCTCGGTCGACCACCCTGTCAACGGCAATGCCGACATCCAGGGCATGAACCGCTACTTCGGCTGGTATGAGCGCAAGCTCCAGGACATTGTGCCCTGGATCGAGAAGATCGAGCGCGAATACCCGTGGTGTCCGCTCATCCTGAGCGAATATGGCGCCGATGCCAACATAGCCCATCAGACCGAGCTCCTCGGCGATGCCCTTGACTGGACAAGCCCCTTCTACCCCGAGACATTCCAGACCAAAACCCACGAGACCCACTGGCCCATCATTGCAAGCCACCCGCAGATCGTGGCCTCTTATCTTTGGAATATGTTTGACTTTGCTGTACCCACCTCGCGGCGCGGCAGTGTCGAGGCCCGCAACATGAAGGGCATGATTACCTTCGACCGCAAGACCCGCAAGGACTCGTTCTACTGGTATAAAGCCAACTGGAGCAAAGACCCTGTGGTATATCTCACCCAGCGCCGCAATAACCTGCGGGAGCGACGAGAGACTTCGGTGACCGTGTACTCAAATATGGGTGTCCCGAGCGTGACCATCAATGGACGCGATCTCGGAACTCCCCGTCGGGGCAACACCGATGTCCACTACATCTTCGACGGAGTTAAACTCGACGATGGCGAGAATATCCTCATGGCAAAAGTCAATGCCGACGGAAAGCAATACACCGACACCATCACCTGGCAGTATAACGGCGATTGCAACCGAGGCTCCGACTTCGACCAGCACCGCACCGAACACGGCAGCTGGTAATCCTCCCAACGACTCTTAAATTTAAGGTTGACTGATAGAGAACGGCCCGGAGGCATGCAAACCCAGCAAGCCTCCGGGTCAATCAACCTCAGATCATACACAATCACTTTTGAATCATATTTCCCACACCCGATATGGAAAAGACATGGCGTTGGTTCGGACCCAACGATAAGATAACCCTCGATATGCTCCGGCAGATCGGCGTGGAGGGCATCGTCACTGCCCTCCACCATATCCCCAACGGCGAGATCTGGAGCGAGGAGGAGATAGGCAAGATGAAAGCTCTCATCGAAAGCCACGGGCTGCGATGGTCGGTTGTCGAGAGCCTCCCGGTGAGCGAATCGATCAAATATGGCGGACCCGACCGCGAGGAGCTGATCGAAAAATACAAGGTGAGCCTCGCCAATCTCGGTAAAGCTGGCGTGACCACTATATGCTACAACTTCATGCCGGTGCTCGACTGGGCCCGCACCGACCTCGATTATCCCAATCCCGACGGCACCTCCAATCTCTATTTCAACCGCGCCGAGTTTGCATATTTCGACATACATATACTCAAGCGCCCCGGCGCCGAAAGCGACTACGACAGCGCCACACTCAGGAGGATGAGAGAGGAGATCGCACCCCGCATGGACGCCGACGCCGAAAACCGTCTGGTCGAAAACATCATTGTCAAGACACAAGGATTTGTCAACGGCAATATCTCCGAAAACGACCTCAACCCTGTGGAGAAGTTCCGCAGCCTGCTCGACCTCTATAAAGGAATCGATGCCGATGCCTTGAGAGCCAACATGGCCTACTTCCTCCGCGCGATAATGCCCGTGTGCCGTGAATACGGCATAAATATGTGTGTCCACCCCGACGATCCTCCCATGCCCATCCTCGGCCTGCCGCGTATTGTGACCTGCGATGCCGACATTGAGGCATTTCTCAATGCCGTGCCCGACCCCCACAACGGTCTGACATTCTGCGCCGGGTCGCTCAGCGCCGGAGCCCATAACGACGTGGTGGCTCTCGCCCGCAAATATGCCGGACGCACCCACTTTGTCCATGCCCGGATATGCAACGTTATGCCCAATGGCGACTTCAAGGAGTCGACGCATCTCGATCCGCGTCTGATAGAAGTGGTGAGGATATTCGAGACACAACGTCCCGGCGTGCCCATGCGTGTCGACCACGCTCCCCTCATGCTCGGCGACAGCGAGATGGGCTACAACGCTGGCTACTCATTTCATGGCCGCATGCTTGCCTTGGGCATGGTGGGCGGCATCATGGCAACCATCAACTCCGAACAAAAATGAAAAATCTCTTTGATATTACAGGCAATGTCACCGTCATTACCGGTGGCACCGGTGTCCTTGGCCGCGCCATAGCCCGCTATCTGGCCCTCAACGGCGCTAAAGTCATTATCCTCGGCCGCAAGGAAGATATAGGCGCCCGGATCGTGGACGATATTAACAATGAAAAGCCGCTCGGCTCGATTGAGTTTATGAAAACCGACGTAATGGATCAGGAGGTTGTGCAAGCCAACTGCGACGCAATCATCGCACGCTACGGCCGCATCGACACCCTCCTCAACGCCGCCGGGGGCAACATGCCGGGAGCCACTATCGGCCCCGACAAGAGCTTCTTCGACCTCGACCCCGAGCAGTTCCAGAAGGTGCTCAGCCTCAACCTCACCGGCACCGTGATCCCCACTCAGATCTTCCTCAAGCCCATGGTGGCACAAGGCAAAGGCGCCATAATCAACTTCTCGTCGGAGGCTGCGTTCCGACCCCTCACCCGTGTGTGTGGCTACGCGGCGGCCAAAGCCGGCATTTCAAACTTTACCGCATGGATGGCATCGGAATGTGCCCGTAAGTTTGGCGAGGGCATCCGCATCAATGCCATAGCTCCGGGATTTTTCCTTACAGAGCAAAACCGCGATCTTCTGACAAACCCCGACGGAACATACACGGAGCGCGGACGCGACGTGATACGCCAGACCCCATTCGGGCGTATGGGCGATCCGGAGGAGTTGTGCGGCACCATCCATTACCTTATGTCGGAGGCTTCGCGGTTTGTCACCGGCACTGTGGCAGTGGTCGACGGAGGATTTAACGTTTTTGCAATGTAACTCTCCAGCGCTATGAAACAATTCATGGACCGGGATTTCCTTCTTGACTCCCCTACCGCACGCGAGCTCTTCCACTCCCATGCAGCCAACCTGCCTATCATCGACTACCACTGTCATCTCGATCCGGCAATGATTGCCGACGACCACCGCTTCAGCTCCATCACGGAGCTGTGGCTCGGCGGCGACCACTACAAGTGGCGCGCCATGAGGTCAAACGGCGTACCCGAAAAATATATCACCGGCAAGGACTCCACCGAGTGGGAGAAATTCAGCCATTGGGCCGCCACAATGCCATATTGCTTCCGCAACCCGCTCTACCATTGGACTCATCTCGAGCTGCTCACCGCCTTTGGCATCGACCGGCGGCTCAACCCCTCCACAGCCCGTGAGATATTTGACGAGTGCAACAGCCAGCTGCGCGAAAATCCCGACATGACCGCCCGCGGGCTGATGCGCAAGTACAAGGTCGAAGTAGTATGCACCACCGACGATCCTGTCGACACCCTCGATCACCACAAGCGTATCCGCGAGAGCGGCTTTGAGATCAAGGTACTCCCCACATGGCGCCCCGACAAAGCTATGGCGATTGAG
This sequence comes from uncultured Muribaculaceae bacterium, assembly GCA_910579675.1. Lineage (GTDB taxonomy): Bacteria > Bacteroidota > Bacteroidia > Bacteroidales > Muribaculaceae > Paramuribaculum. The sequence continues at coordinate 77,336 of CAJTUF010000005.1, forward strand.
GGTGGAGCTGTCTTCTGCGATTATGTAAGAAAGCTCGCCGGAGCGTCAGGCCGCACAATAGGGTCTTTCCATGATTATCTCGATGCACTTCGTGAGCGTCACGACTTCTTTGCCGCGATGGGCTGCCGCCTGAGCGACCACGGGCTGAGCGAGTTTTATGCCGACGACTATACCGACGCCGAGTTGGCAGCCATATTTGACAAAGCCACGGGTGGAGAGACGCTCACCGACGATGAGATCCGTAAATTCAAGAGCGGTATGCTGATCCACTTCGGCGAGATGGATGCCGAAGCTGGATGGACTCAGCAATTCCACTACGGAACTATTCGCAATGCCAATTCGCGCATGATGGCCCAGCTCGGTCCCGACAGCGGATTTGACTCGATAGCCGAATATGCCACTGCTCAATCATGTGCCCTGTTCCTCGACCGTCTCAACAGCGCAGGTAAACTGGCCAAGACCATCCTCTACAACCTCAATCCCTCGGCCAACGAAGTGATGGCCACCATGATCGGCAACTTTCAGGATGGCAGTGTGGCAGGCAAGATGCAATTGGGCTCGGGATGGTGGTTCAACGATCAGCTCGACGGCATGACCCGCCAGATCAACGCATTGTCGCAGCTTGGACTCTTGAGCCGATTTGTGGGAATGCTCACCGACTCCCGCTCATTCCTCTCCTATCCCCGCCACGAGTATTTCCGCCGCTGCCTCTGCAATATCGTAGGCTCCGACATCGAAAACGGCCTCATCCCCTACGACGGCCTCGAAAAGCAGCGTGTGGAGCAGATGATTGAGGATATATCGTATCACAACGCGAAGTCCTTCTTTGGCTTCTGACGCTTCACTGTATTTAATCAATATGCCATGGAAATAACTCCTGCCATTGCCGTGACTGCAAAAAAGACCAATTGGAGGTGGGTCATATGCTCGCTCCTGTTTTTTGCAACCACCATCAACTATCTCGACCGTCAGGTCCTGTCGCTCACATGGAAAGATTTCATCGCTCCTGAATTTCATTGGTCCGACTCCGACTATGGCGCAATCACAGGCTTCTTCTCACTATTCTATGCAGCCATAAGCCTCTTTGCTGGCAAGTTTATCGACTGGATGGGATCGAAGCGAGGCTATCTGTGGGCCATTTTCATATGGTCGCTCGCCGCGTGTCTGCATGCCATATGCGGTTGGGCCACAATGAAGTTTGTGGGACTTCCGTCGACTGAGGCTCTTTACAGTATCAAGTCGGGCACTGCAGCCGCTCTGGCTGTCGCTTCGGTGAGCGTGTGGCTCTTTCTCGGATGCCGGGCGCTGCTCGCCCTCGGCGAATCAGGCAATTTCCCGGCTGCCATAAAGGTTACAGCTCTCTATTTCCCTAAAAAAGACCGCGCCTTTGCCACCTCTATATTCAATGCCGGAGCATCAGTGGGAGCTCTTGCCGCCCCGCTCTGCATCCCCGTGCTTGCCAAGATATGGGGTTGGGAGATGGCTTTCATCATTATCGGTGCGCTCGGATTTGTGTGGATGGGTTTCTGGAACGTTGCTTTCACCGCCCCTCAGGACTCACGGTTTGTCAACAAGGCCGAACTCGACTATATCCGTCAGGATGAGGAGGGCGAAAGCGCCCGTGAGATCCGTGAGAACAACACTGACACCATATCCTTCTGGCGTTGCTTCACCTTCAGGCAGACATGGGCCTTCGTGGCAGGCAAAGCCATGACCGACGGCGTGTGGTGGTTTTTCCTCTTCTGGGCTCCCGCCTATTTCTCCGATCAGTTTGGATTTGCCTCGTATACCCCTATGGGGCAGGCATTGATTTTTGTCCTTTACTTCATCGTCACTGTAATCTCGATATTCGGAGGCTATCTCCCGCGACTGTTTGTCGAGAAGCGTGGCATGAATCCTTATGCGGGCCGCATGAGAGCCATGCTGATATTTGCTTTCATACCCATCACAGCCCTCTTTGCCCAGCCGCTCGGAATGGTATCGCCTTGGTGGCCCGCTGTGATCATCGGTTTGGCCGGAGCCGCCCATCAGGCCTGGAGCGCCAATCTGTATTCAACAATCGGCGACATGTTTCCCACCTCCACCGTCGGAACGATTGTAGGTATCGGCACTATGGCTGGTGGTGTGAGTTCCTATATCATCAATCAGGGCTCAGGCATACTGTTTGACTACGCTGCCCGCATGGGCGATGCGTTTTCGTTTTTCTCCTTCACCGGCAAACCGGCAGGATATATGATTGTGTTCAGCATCTGCGCTGTGTCATATCTTCTTGCCTGGTGTGTGATCAAGCTCCTTGTGCCCCGCTACAAGAAGATTGAGGTGTGATCTCCGGAAGTGTCCGACATCCAACCTAAAGCATCAGGCCGGAAACTCAGCAGCTTCCGGCCTGATGCTTTTTTTGAGTAATATGGGGCTATCGGCGACGCAGGCGGTCGTAGACCGTCATGGCCAATCCGCGCAGACGGATCCAAAGCGGCGACGGTGCGACACTCACATCGGCTATCATAGAGTTGGCAAGTGTGGCCAGATCGGCGGGAGTGGCATCCTCGCTCTGCTCCGGATAGACCACCATAAGATTGTTGGCGGCGAAATAGTGGCGCAGGAAGTCGGGCAGGCTATCCATCTCGGAAGTGAATGATATGGAGCCTCGGCGTGCATCGACCACTACCAGAAGATCGTCGGGCGCTATCTTGGCCGAGAGGAGGATGAAGTCGTCGTAGCCTTCCATCTTGTTGTAGGAGCGGTTGATCTCATAGCGGTCGATCTGAAGCACTGTCTCGATGGCGCGGCGGGTGTCGTCGGTACAGTTAAACACTATCCTGCACCCTATCTGGCGCGTGAGGTTGGCCACGGCCCTGACCCACTGCCTGAAACCTACCTCAAACTGGGCCTTGTCGGGCACCACCGTCTGGATGCGCATTATGGTGGCCGGGGGCATAAAGAGACGCACTATCACCACCATCCTGTTGGTGGCTTTGAGGAGCTGGCTTAGCTTGTCGCCGAAAAACGAATCTATAAACTGGGTGCGCCTGTGGAGGCCGATGATCACCTGCGATATGTCGCGCTCCTCGATCACGTTGATCATGCCGGTGACAAAATTGAGGTCGTAGCGTTCTATCGGCACTATGGTCGACTCGACCGAGGCGGCCACCTTGCGGGCCACATCGAGCGAGTTGCGCGAAATGGAGCGCGATGAGGCGCTATTGTCGTTGCGCACATGGAGAGCATAAAGCTGGCCCGCACTCTTTCCCTCAGGCCGCATGAGCAGCGCAAGGCTCACGAGCTCATTGGCGGTCAGAGGATTGGCGATAGGTATGAGCGTGTTGACCGGCTGTGCCGCACCTCCGTCGGCAGCGGCCTCCGGCTCCGCCTGCTCTGCCTCGAGCTGCAGCAGCTTGAGGCGCGATGCCGCACGGGTCACTCCTACTGAGCTCACCGTGCAGGTGACAAGAATCATCAGCACAGTGCCATTGAGAATCTCCTCGCCGAAAATGCCGGTGGTGAAGCCTATCATCACCACTGCCAGCGCCACGGCTGTGTGGGCGTTGGAGAGCTGATAGAGCATCGAGCGGTCGGCCGGCGACAGATGATATATCCGCTGCGTGACATAAGCGGCAATCCACTTCACCATCATCGCTGTTGCCGACATCACTGTGGCCACATAGATGGTGGTCCACGACGAGGCAACGACCTTGATGTTGATGAGCATGCCCACCCCTATGAGGAAGTAAGGGATAAACAGGGCATTGCCCACAAATTCAAGACGCCCCATAAGGGTGGAGCGCGCAGGCACATAGCGACCGAGCACTATGCCTGCGTAGAATGCACCAAACACGCTTTCAAGACCTATCCACACCGCTGCCTGGGCCGCGAGAAAGGTCATGGCAAGAATATACACAAATTGCAGGATGCCGTCAGTGTAGTGGCGGAAAAACCAGCGTGTGATCTTAGGAAAGATATAGGCCACCACCACCGAGTAGGCCAGCAACGACCCTATCAGCCTCAGCAGGTCGAGGGCCGAAAACTGTCCGCGTTCCACCACTCCCATCACTCCCGCAAGCACAAGCAACGAGCCGAGCACGGTAAAGATGGTGCCCGCCACGGCTATCACCACGGCAGGATTTTTGGTGAGTCCGAAGCGGGCAACTATTGGATATCCTATGAGGGTATGGGCCGCAAACATGGAAGCTAAAAGGAGTGCCGACAGCAGGCTCATGCCGAGCACACTGAGGGCTACAACCGACCCCACCACGAGCGGCACAGCAAAGGTCAAAGCGCCGAATACCAGACCTTTGCTCAGATTCTTGCGCAGATTGAAAAGATCTATTTCAAGACCTGCGAGAAACATGAGGTAGAGGATGCCCACCTGGCCGAAAACCTCGAAGCTCATGTCGCGAGCCAGCCAGTTGAGGCCGTAAGGCCCGATCACCACTCCGGCTACTATCAGCCCTATGATGGGGGGAATCTTGAGCCTGTTGAAGAGGAGCGGCACAAGAAGTATCACCCCCAGCACCATAAGGAAGATGGGCACCGGAGCTACAACCAGAGGCCTGGTGGCCTGAATGGCAAGCGCAAGGAGCATGGCCGGAAGGGAGCGTCTACCGCTATGACTATATGGCGGCTATCAGCAACCTCCGAATTTCTTGCCGTTGGCTATGAGATACTGGGCTATCTGCACAGCATTGAGTGCTGCGCCCTTCTTGATCTGATCGCCGACGAGCCAGAGGGTAAGACCGTTGGGATCGGCAGTGTCGCGGCGGATACGGCCCACATACACAGGATCCTGCCCGGCGGCATCGAGAGGCATAGGATAGCGCTTGGCGGCAGGCTCATCTACCACTACTACGCCGGGGGCCGCCTCCAGAGCTGCACGGGCCTCTTCGGGGCTCACGGGGCGCTCGGTGTGGATCCATACGGCTTCGGAGTGGGCGCGCATCACCGGCACTCGCACACAGGTGGCCGACACATCAAGGTCGGGAGCATGCATGATCTTCTTGGTCTCATGATACATCTTCATCTCCTCCTTGGTATAGTCGTTGTCGAGGAATACGTCGATGTGGGGAATCACATTGTAGGCAAGCTGATAGGCAAACTTCTCCACCACAGGCTGCTCGCCGCGGGCAATCTGGCCATACTGGGTGAAGAGCTCATCCATTGCTGTGGCGCCCGCGCCGCTGGCTGCCTGATATGAAGCAACGTGAACGCTCTTGATGGGCGAGATGTCGTTGATAGGCTTCAGGGCCACCACCATGATGATGGTGGTGCAGTTGGGATTGGCGATAATGTTGCGGGGGGTGTCAAACGCATCCTGGCCATTGACCTCAGGCACCACCAGAGGCACGTCGGCATCCATGCGGAATGCGCTCGAATTGTCGATCATGATAGCGCCGTGGCGAGTGATATCATCGGCAAACTCTCGCGAGGTACCCGCACCTGCCGAGGTAAATGCAATATCTACTCCACGGAAAAGCTCGGGATCATGGGTGAGCTCCTCTACCATGATTTCCTTGCCCCGGTAGCTGTATTTGCGGCCGGCACTGCGCTTCGATCCAAACAGACGGAGCGTGGTGATTGGAAAATTCTGCTGGTCGAGCACGCGGAGAAACTCCTGACCTACGGCGCCGGATGCGCCCACGATTGCTACGTTCATGATTATGCTTTATGATGATTGGATGTTAAAGATGACGCAAAATTACTAATTTTTTCCATACGGCACTACATACCGCGATGCGGTCGTTTCATAGGCACCGTCCCGACGGCTCCGATGGATGGAACTTTGAGGCTTCAGGATGGTGTATGGGGGCGGCAAGCGGAGTTATATGTTAAAATACGCACCTCGTATTATACATTTTTTCACATATTTTTAACACACCAAAAAGAGCTAAATAATACTCAACAAATTTTAGGTAAATTTCACATATTGCGTATTTTCCTACCCTACAACCCCTTGCGTGGAGCCTTTTGTTACAATCCGGCCACGAGAGATCATTTAGCCATCTAAACATTTGGTCAGCTCGACCTAAATGGTTAATTTTGAACGATGATCTTCACCAAATGTGAAAAGATCTTAAATTAACCACGGTCACTAACCGGGACTCTCTCCCACCAGCGATTCAATAACCATGATCGAAACGACCCTTGTCATTTTCAAACCCTCCTCAGTTGCCCGCGGTTTAGTGGGCCGCATCCTCAGCCGATTTGAGGATAAAGGCCTCACCATAGCCGGCATGAAAATGATGACGCTCGACGAGCCTCTCCTTCGCGAGCACTATGCTCATCTCGTCGACCGACCCTTCTTCCCGTCAATTGTCAGATCAATGACCGCCACCCCGGTCATAGTACTTGCCCTCCGCGGTCGCGACGCCATATCAACCGTGCGTCTGCTCACCGGCGCCACCAACGGCCGTGAAGCCCTCCCGGGCACTATCCGCGGCGATTTTTCCATGTCAAATCAGGAAAATGTGATCCACGCTTCATCCTCAGCCTCCGACGCCGAAGCAGAGCTCAAGCGCTTCTTCAAGCCGGGCGAGGTGATTGACTGGACTCCCCAGAATATTGATTTTCTCTACGCAGCCTCCGAGCTCAGCTAACCCCCTCACCCCTCAAGGCCCTCGACCCTCACAAACTCCGTAATGAAAATTATCAAAAAGCTTACAATAACCGCAGCAGCAGCCTTCATCATCGCAGCAAGCTCCTTTTCCGCATCGGCACAGCTCCGGCTCCCCGAGTCGCACGAAAATCAGCATCAGGAGCTCCTCGCAGCACAACGCCCCATCGCTGCCGATATCCAGCTCGTCAACACCAACAAATTCATCGAATCGCTCCGCGCCGACGACCTCCTCGACAATGAGGTTTACAGCGAGTTTTGGGAAAGCCAGCTCGTCAATCCTTATGCCGGAGCTACAATCCCCGACCGAAAAGATATTGACGTCAGCAGCTACGTAAGCCCCCTCGAAAATATCCGCATCACATCCAAATTCGGTTATCGCCCCCGATTCCGCCGCATCCACAAGGGCATAGACCTCGGCCTCCACGTAGGCGACACCGTAAGAGCCGCTTTTGACGGAAAAGTGAGAATATGCCGCTATGAGCGCCGTGGTTATGGCTACTATGTTGTGATACGCCACGACAATGGCATGGAAACCGTCTATGGACACCTCTCCAAATTCATAGTTAAGCCCGACGACCGCGTCAAAGCCGGCGACCCCATAGCTCTCGGCGGCAACACCGGCCGCTCTACAGGCCCCCATCTCCACTTCGAGACTCGCTACATGGGCCTCCCGATCAATCCTGCCGATATAATCGACTTTGAAAACAAAGTGCCCATCAACGGCACATACGCCTTTGAGCGCGAGGCTGTAGACAAAGCCCAGAAAGCAAAGCCCGCACGCAAGAAGCGCCGCACCACTGCATCGAAGTCGCGAGCACGCCGCAAGAAGTAATCACACCGACAACTGATCATAAAACCTGCGGGAGCATAGACATCTTATTATATAATAAGTTATGTCTACGCTCCCGCTCGTATCATTATGGCTTGGCGGACCACTCGGCCCTTACCACAGCTGCCTTGACCTTATATTTGACGCCACGATTTGAGCGTTCTGACCGATGATATACAAATGTGAGCTGCCGGTCCCACGACGCAAATACAACCTGACGGGTGGCTCCGGGTGGGATATCGACACCCTTCTCCACCTCTACCTTGTGGAGCTCCCGCCCAGTCATGTCATAATAAGCAATAGAGAGCGTAAGACGAGTGAGACGCCTTGAGGATCCGTTGGTGACAAACACACTCTCACTTCTCGATCTGAGCGGCTTGTCGTAACCGCTCAGATGGAGCGAATCGAGAGCAGCTATACCGACCGAATCGACCGGTGCCTTGACCGAGTCGGTTGCTATGGCCAGCCGCTCCAACCGTGGGCGCGTAGTGACCACTTTCTTGCGCCCATAGACCTGCGGCCCCCAAACACACAGCAACGCCGCCATAAAGCAGCTATGCAACACTCTCCGGGCTCTCATAGATATATCGGTTCTATCGGCGGCAAAGGCACCGGATATACTCGCTCGGCCCCCTGGGGAGTCGACTCCACAAAGCGTTCATTGCGGATGCTCGGCCTTATGAAAAGATAAGGTATCGACATATAAAGATTCACCGCCAAGGGCGACCGATGCTTGCGAAATGTAAGCCTGTTGCCATCGTCGCTGAGCTTCAGGGTGAAATCGCGACGACGCAGACCCCGAAGCATGGATATAGGCGACGACGTATACATCCATGAGTCGTAAAGGCCGCGTTCCGACCCTCTGGAGGCTCGCCCTATCAGAGTGCCGGGGATAAGCGACCTGTCGGGAGCTTCGACCACCGTTATCACATAGTCGCCCGGCGACTCACGCTCAATCGCGATCAACACACCGTCGTTTCCTGGGGCCGTAAGCCTCCACACACCTTCAATCATCTCAGGCCCTGACTCCGCGATGTCGCGACACACCTCACCTAACGACCTCACTCCACGTGCGGGCTCTCCGGCACGGGCCGGAAAGAAAGCTGCGGTGAGGAGGACAGGCAGAAGCAGTGGCAGCACACATCTGCGCCGACAGATCCTTGAGATCATCATATAGTGGAGAATTTATAGCTGAGGCCGAAGGTAAATATCTCTTTACACTGGAAACGATGCCAGTCGGTGCCCTCCACGCGGTCGGTCGAAGTGTCGTAGCGTATGTGCCAGTAAAATTGGGTCGACAAAAACTTATTTATGTCGAAAGCAAGGGTGTTTTGCCAGTCGCCTTGAAGATACTCATAGTTGGTGAAGAGGAATAGGCGAGAGGTATAGGTGATATTCCATGTCAGGCGCGCCTTGAATGTGAGCTCGGCGTTGCTACCGATCTGACTCACGCTGCTACGCCCCTCCTTGATGCCGAAAGCCGTTTCGTTCATCCTGTCGTTGGTACAGGTCTTGAGGTTGTAGGATAGCGGGTTGATTGACGCTCCGAAGTTCACCCTCTTGGTGTTGCGCGAATACGTCATACCGATACCGATATTGAGCTCGCCGGGCGACATGAAAGCGGCTCTCAGATCGCGCGAGTTGCTGGCGTAGTTATTGAACAGCTGGGTCTTGAAGGCCACATTGGTCGAGTAGTACCAGTTGCTGCGCGCCTTGTAACCGAATTTGGCATTGAACTGGAATATATCGTCGGTGATATTATAGTTGCGTATGGTATCGTCGGGAGCCGAGTTGACGCCGAGCTTATACTGGGTGGTCATCTCAAAGAGCAGCTTGGGATAAAACTTTTCGTTGAGCTTCACATTCCATATTATCTGCGCCAGTGCATTGACATTGTTGTTGCCTCCCTGATACCAGTTGGGCGAGATGTAAGCCTGCGAAAACTGCAGCGAGGCGTTGAAGGTGTGGAGCCAGCGCTTCTCATTGATATCAAGACCGAGCTCATCGGCCGGCTTTTTGGCCTCGATGGGGATATCTTTCATCACAATCTTTTTGCCTCCCGACTCGACCGTGGCACGCAGATGGCGCGGCGCACGGGTCATATTGGCAAGATTAAACGGCACCTCCCGCGGAAAATGCACTATGTATTGCTGGCGCGCTGTGTTGGTGCTGAGCATCGATCGATGTAGATCTCTGATCCAATCGTCGGCTCCGGTCCCGAAATACTTGCTGTCCGGGCCAAGGTTCACTTCGGAGTTTTCAAGTGTCCAAGGCTCAATGTAATGATATGTGTCGAATATCATCGGAGAGAGATAGCCGGGCTCATACACATCGTAGAATCGTTCGGGGATAATCACCAACGTGTCGGCAGCCTCAATCGGGGTGTACACACGCGGCACCATTCCGGCGCTATCGGCTGAAGCATTAAGGATACGGATGCCGTCGGAACTCTTGGTATAGATGTCGGCCCTCATGGCCGGAACCATGGCAACGACAGCGATTAGTATTGACAGTATGCGATACATGGATGAATACGATAGATAGCAAGCGTTGGAAAAAGTATGCGAGGCTTTGCCGGAGCTGAGCCCTTAGCGCCTGCAAATTTACATATAATAATCGGCTTTTGCCACTATTTTGAAGTCTAACGTGGGGTGCTGACATGAACATCTCACACCCCACCTCCGTTTTTATAACGTCGGGAGGTTTCCGCTCCCACTCTTTCACCCCTTATAAAAAACAGAAACACAGCTATGGACACTACCCAACTCCGCAACCTTCTCAACGAAACCGGCACCGTGATGCTTGAGTTTTACGCTTCATGGTGCCCCCACTGCAAGCGCATGGCCCCGGTGGTCGACGACCTGAAAGCTCTTTTCGATGGCCGTGCTGCCATTTATCAGTTTGATATCGACGAAAACAGCGAGCTGGCCTCCACTCTGGAGGTCGAGTCGATACCTACATTCATCATCTACCGCGACGGTGAGGAGATGTGGCGCACAAGTGGCGAGATTCCGGCCGACTCACTCTCATCTAAACTCGACTCATATTGCTGACCTCATATCGTCTTACCTATTACTAAAAGCAATATGTCGTCGCTGCTCTCCGATTTTCTCGACGCTCTCGAGGTGCCCCACACCCGGACTTATTCCGACCGGGCATTTGCCACGATGCCGTTTAAATCTCTCTTCGGCTTCTCGCGGCAGCTCAAGGCTTTTGGTATCGACTCGGTGGCCGTGGAGTGGACCGACAAGAGTATTCTTCCGAATGTGCCCACCCCCTTTCTCGCCCAGGTAGGTGGCTCATTCGTGATCGTTGAGCGGATCGAGATCGATTCGGTGACCTTCCGCAACTCCCATGCTGCTTCAGAATCGCTTCCGCTGTCATCATTCCGCGACCGCTGGAGCGGTATCGCACTGCTGGCCTATCCTACCGCCCAGTCGCGGGAACCGGATCTGAACACCCATCGTCTCACCGAGTTGGCCTCAATAGCCAAGCGTGCGGTTCTGATCGTGTGTGCGGCCATCCTGCTCGTTGCCGGCATTATTAATGCGTCAATATTCCGAGGCGCGGGCCCGGTGGCTCTTCTTCTGGTCGATCTGGCCGGTCTGGCCGTCACATGGCTACTTATCCTCAAGAGCCTCAAGGTGGCGTCGCACTCGGCCGACCGCATATGCGGCATACTTCAGGATCATGGCTGCGACACAGTGCTTGAGCAGAAGGCCTCAAGCTTTTTCGGCATCGTGAGCTGGAGCGAGGTAGGACTATCCTACTTCGGAGTCTCCACAGCCATCCTGCTGATATTCCCCCAATGTATCGGATGGCTCGCGCTTGTCAATCTCCTCTGCCTCCCATTCACCTTCTGGAGCATATGGTATCAGCGCTTCCGGCTGCACACTTGGTGTACACTCTGCGTCACCACCCAGGCGCTGCTGTGGCTTCAGGCGGGTAGCTACCTCTGGGCCGGTGCATGGCATCATCAGCTCAGTTCAGGTTGGAGCCTCGCGGTGATCGCCGCAGCTTATGGAGCGGCACTACTCGCTCTCAACCGTCTGACAACCTTTATCAAGCACCATCGTGGTGCCGAATCATAACCACTACTCAGCAATGAAAACCATTCCCCGCATACCTCTCGACGACGCAAAGGTGCTCACTCCTGCCGATATGAACAAGATTCACTTTGCCACCGGACTCCACTCCACGGCTCAACCCGCTTCTGCCACAGGGGCCACAACCGTCCCCTCAGCTACTACCGATAAAGCAACGAAACAGCCCGCACAGTGACGTGCGGGCTGCTTCACTTGTGACTCCTACAGGATTCAAACCTGTAACCTTCTGATCCGTAGTCAGATGCTCTATTCAGTTGAGCTAAGGAGCCATCATTTAGGCTTATCGACACCCTCCGGTGCCGTTTGCGAGTGCAAAGTTACGTACTTTTTCTTGTTCCGCCAAATTTTTATTCATTTTTTTCGCTTTTTCATCTCAAAATCGCAAAAAACGGGGATATGGCGGCCCATTCCACCCCACCCACAGGCGGAAATATCATTCGTCGATCGAGTAATTGAGAAAATCCACCAGAGGCTTGAGCGGACGAAGGGCCTCCGAGGTGCGCTCGGGCCATGACGGGTCGGTCCACCATCGTCTTCCCTCGGCCTTGAATTTTCCATAATCCTTGAGACGCAGCAGCTCGGCCTGAGGATGATTGCGGTCCCACCCCTTCGGGATGGTCTTGAGCCTTTCGCCCACCCATCCGGGATAAGCCTTTACCAGCTCCGGAGCTGTGATAATCTCGGTAAACTCCTCGATATTATCGACAATGGCGTGGCGCAGTTTTGTCAGCACCGGCTGGGGCGGACAATACAGGCCCCCGTAAAGCCCCGACTCACCTCCATTTCCCTCATGACCGATATGGATATAATATCCGGCATAAGGCGCCCGGCGACCGCGCGGGCCGAAAGCTGCCGAAAAATAAGTCTTATATGGGGTTTTATCGGGCGAAAAACGGGTGTCGCGCGCAAAACGGTAGGCCGCACGGCGGGGATCGTCGGGGCCGCAAGCAGGCTCCCACTCCTTGATGAGCCCGATCAGGCGACCGAGATCGTCGAGCCACTGGCCGCGAAGATCGTCATAACGGCTGCGGTTGGCTACAAGCCAATTGCGGTTGTTGTTTGCCGCCAATTCATCGAGAAAGCTGTAGAGCTCCTCCATATAGTAACGGCCGCTCATCTTATATCCTCCCATTCCACATCGACCACTTGGCTCTCGCGGGCAAACGATTCCGAATCATAGCTTTGAGCGTCAGAAGCAGCTGAGGTTTGATCCACGGCTATCTCCTCGTAGTCGACATATTCGCCTACGGAAGAATCGATGCGCTTTCCGCGCCTACGCCCGCTGCGACTTCCTGAAGCCGATTGATAATTATACGATGATGATGTCGACGACGAACGGCCCGACCGGTCGTTGTTTTCACTCTGGGATGATGAAAACGGCGATCCGCCGGCGGCACCGAAAAAGTCGCCATACATATTGCGGGTCTGCTTGGCTATCTTGCGGGTCACCCACCAGATAAACAGGCGCTTGATAAGCCTGCCTATATAGGGGAGCGAGAAGAAAATAAGGATTATTGCGAGTATGTAGAGCACAGTAAAAGCTATAGGTTGTAATAAAAATAAATCAGGAAGCGGCAAATAGACTCCGCTTATTCCTTGCGCCCCACGGCGCTGAGGATGATGTAAAACCAGATGGTCCACATCAGGCCAGGTATTCCCGACGTTGCCACAAAAAGAAGCGCAGCAAGGATAATCACATAACGCCTGAAGTTCTCACGCCATCCGAAACTCTTGAATTTCAGTGAGCTCATGCGCAGTGAGCTCAGCATAAGCAGACTCATGCACACGATAATGAGCGCCACCACCCACATCGGGGGGCATCCGTGGGCAAGGATCCATGAAGTCATGCCAACCCAAAATATTGCATTGGCAGGGATGGGAAGCCCGGTAAAAGTGGTCGACTGGTTGGTGTCGACATTGAAACGGGCCAGACGCAGAGCGCCACACACCGCTATGAGCAGCGGGAAGAGAGCCCACAGCGGGAAGCCTCCTGAAGCCTGGCTTATCACCGAATACATCATTGCAGCCGGAGCGAGACCGAAGCTCACGAGGTCGGAAAGAGAGTCGAGCTCACGGCCCACGTCGGAATATGCCTTCAGCAGACGCGCCATAGCGCCATCGGCAAAGTCAAAGATGGCAGCTGCGCCTATGGCTATAAACGACCATTCAAATCCGGTGAGGCTACCGAGCTGCGTAGGGCCCTGCAACGCGAGCACCACGGCCACCGCCCCGCTCACGAGGTTGAGGCAGGTGATGGTGTTGGGTATATGTGCTTTGATGTTCACTTAGGTGTCAGAGAGATGGGTTGGGGTTATCGGCCAGACGCGCAACTGCTGTCACGCCGCCTGTAGTCTTATCGCCGAGCTTCACATATATCTCGGCATCGAGAGGGAGATAGAGGTCTACACGGGACCCAAATTTTATGAAGCCCATGTGGTCTTCTATCGAGGCCTCGATGCCGGGCTCGGCATATGTCACGATGCGGCGCGCGAGGGCGCCGGCAACCTGACGGACGAGTATTTCCTGCCCGTTTGCGGCACGGATCAGCACTGTTGAGCGCTCATTTTCGGTGCTCGACTTAGGGAGATAAGCACCCATGAACCGTCCGGAGTGATGACGCGTGAGGAGCACCTCACCATCGACCGGAAACCAGTTGGCATGGACATTGAGCACCGACATAAACACCGACAGCTGGATGCAGCGGCGCTTCAGACATTCGGGCTCGTAGACCTCTTCAAGAGCCACCACTGTGCCATCGGCGCTGGAGATCACCACATTGTGGCGGTCGCCGCTGAAATGGCGCTTAGGCGAACGAAAAAAGTTGACTACCAAAAAGTAGACCACTGCTGACACTGTCGAAAAGACAACAGGCACCTCCACCGGCCTTATAAACATCCAGGCCGATGCATTGACCACTGCCAGAATAAAGAGCAGCAGAATCAGTATGTTGGTTCCTTCGCGATGGATCTTTACTCTCATGTCGTTTTGAGTGTTCCGACAGTTTTCATGGCTGTCTATCGTGCAAAGATAAGCCAAATTTTTCATTCGTCAAATTCTCTCGGCAAATATCTTGCCACGTCGGCCCGTCTTAAACATTAACATTCGTTATTTCACATTCTTTTGCACAAACGAGGGTGGATTGAAGCTCCCGTGTTTGTTTATATGTCACAACCCAACTCCTCAACCAACACTCTTAATCTCTACTATTATGTCGGAACTCAATGATCCCAAACGCATAGGCTCAGCCCCCGAAGCTCCGCGCTTAGAGGCTCACAGAGAGCCTGAGGCACTTCCGGCCCATCATGATGAGCCTTGTGCCGCCGCCAACCAACCCCCGGTAGACAACGACACCAAGGTGATCGACGCCCGCCACGGCATCATGGGTGCCGGTTCGGCCGTGATTCTACTACTCGTAACCATAATCGTGGGCGGACTGCTCCTGCTCGCCACCCACGGTGCCCACTCAGGCTTCGGCAAGCCTTCGGGCACCGCTTTCTACATGGGTCCTACAAAGGTATCGACTCCGGGCACTCCTGTCACCCCCGAGCTTAACAGGTCGGCGACAATCTACGCTTCATCGCCACGTGCCGCCGCTGCCGCCACTTCGGCTGTCGATGATATTCCCGTCGTGGTCTACCTCTTCAATTATGACAGTAACAATGTGCCTGAAAACGCTCAGCTCACCGAGCTGGCCGCCGAGCTGGCCGAGTCGGGACGCGATGTGGCCATCGTGGCCTACACCGATCCACGCGGCTCTGTCGACTACAACAAGCGCCTGAGCCAGCGCCGTGCCGAGGCAATCGGCAATTATCTCGCCAGTCACGGTGTTGACCGCTCCCACATAAGCGCCACCGGCGCCGGACCGACCGACTCCTATCCCACCGCCAGTCTCGACCGCCGGGCCGTGATCACTCCCCAGTAAACACCAACGCATAATATCAACACCAATTACCGCGCCCTGCGTCGGCTCCTCCACCTCATCGGCAGAGGAGCGCGTCGCAGGGCGCCGCGCGTCTATCGCTCTGTTGTCGCTTATTCCTGCCTCAGATATTCGACAGGATTGGAGCGGGCTATGTGCATGGCATTGGCCACCACCACTCCGGCCAGCAATATGATTATCAGCATCAGACCTGCAATCATAGGCAACGGTGAGAGCCCTACCCTGATCACAAACTGTTCCAGCCAGTAGCTCCCGATCACCATGGCGGCAGCTCCGCCGAGAAGCAGTGATGGAAGCGCCACCTTGAATATATCGACACAGAAAAGGCGCAATATGGCCGAAGCCGGAGTGCCGTTGACTTTGCGGATGGCAATCTCGCGCGACCGACGCTGCACTTCGTCGGAAGTATAGCCCACCAGACCAATCAGGGCTATAAGGAGTATCACCACTCCGGCTATCATCACCGAGGTGCCGAAACGGAGCACTCCGCTGTTGCCGGCCTCTACCATCGCCGGAAGCGACACCACGGAAAGTCCGGCATCGGGCGCCACGCGGTCGATCACTGCCTGGGCGGCCAGCAGAGCATCCGGGCCCAGATGGTCAAACCGGATATAAATCAACCGTGAAGGAGCCGACGACGGAAACATCACCGCAGCACGTGCTTCGGCGTTGCTCCGAGTGAAGCCCCCCAGCCGCAGTTTCGACACCACTCCGGCTATGGTGTATTCGATCGACATGCGGCGCTCATGGTCCCAATGCTCGGTGATGAAGAAACGCTGGCCCACAATGTTGCCGTCGGCCACCCCGAAGTGGTCCCGGAAGATATTTACAAATTCCTCGTCGACGAGCACCTCATTGATGGTCGAGTCGGCATGGGCCGAAAAGCCCTCACCCTGCACCAGCCTCATCCCGAGAGTTGCCACCAGTTCGGGATTGACATCATACAGATCGGCCACATTCACGGCGCGGTCGGGATCGTCGGTCCATACATTGTTGCCTGCTCCGGCACTCATGAAGTCGTGATAGCCTGAGGCCACCGACTCCACTCCGGGCAGCTCGCTGAGCTGCGTCATCAGATTACTGCGCGCTCCTCTTTCGAGCGGCTGGACATTGACCATTGCCACTCCCGACGGATCAAAACCGAGATCGCCCGAGCTCATCAGACTGTACTGACGCACCACCAGCACCAACAGACACACCAGCAGACCCGAGGCAAAAAACTGAACCGCCAGCAGAGCAAGCTTCCACACCCGGCGGTGCTTGGGATTGGTGCGGAATGCGTTTATCACCGGGGTGCGGCAATACATCCATGCAGGCACCACGCCGGTCACTATAAGCAGGAGGGCACACACCCCCAGCTCCACCGCCCACACACCCGGCGTCGTGAGCAGCTGCGCAGCGCTGTTGCCGAGCAGATACAGGCACTCATCGGAGAAGCACACAACAAGGAGCACCGCCAGCACCACCGACACCGCGAGGAAAAACACGCTCTCCCCTATCACCTTCCTGAATATTGCTCCGCGTCCGGTGCCGAAACATTTGCGTATGGCCATCTCCTTGTTGCGCTTGCCCATCTGACCTATCACCACCAGCAGATAGTTGAGCGACGAGCTCATGAGCATCACCACAGCCAAAAGAGCGAGCACCCATATCATGGTCTTGTTGGTGAGCGAGCGGTTGTGGAGGCTCGTTATGGGCCAGAACGAAAAGCTATACTGATATTTTTCGGCATCGGGCCCCACATTGTCGGCCAGCATACGGGCAATGATCGGCTTTAGGTCAGCAAGCACAGTGCCGGGTGCCAGACGCACATAGCTATGGTATCGGTCGTTGCCCATCCAGTTGTCGCGCCCGTCATGTGAAAATTTACCTATTGCCGCCAAGCCTACATATACGTGGTTGGGCACGGTAGAGTTGATCGGAAAATCTTCATACACACCCTCCACCGTAGCCGTCATAGACCCTGAAAAGGATGGGGCGGTGAGCACGGTGCCTATCACATCGGCGCCGCCGCCGATCTTGTCGGCAAGAGAGCGGGGAATCATGCAGCCATCAGCAGTGGCGAGGGCGGCGTGAGGATCGCCGGCCACTATCTGACGCTGCAACACATCGAAGAAGCAACTGTCGGCAAGCGTCACCCCATCGGTCTCAACCTCACGTCCGTCGGGCAGACGCAAGGCCATCGAAGGGGCGAGAAAAGTGGAGCGCGTGGCTGCCTCCACCGAGGGCACATATTGTTTGAGCCCCGGGGCAATACCTCCGGCAGTATTGCCATATTCGATGTATTCGCCGTTGATCTCCATTGTTTCGGCCACACGGTAGATGCGGTCGCTGTCGGGATAGAAAGCATCGTAAGTGGTCTCGACAAAGATCTTGGCCACAAGAATGAAGCCCAGGGAGAGGCCCAGGGTTAGACACACCACCTTGATGATGTTGCGCCTCATATCGGTTCGGAAAAATCTTAGCATGGCGTAGAGGTGAGGGATCAGAGTTTGTTTTCGAGGCTTTCCACTATCTGACCGTCAAACAGATTGACCACATAGTCGGCATATTCGGCATCGCGCTGCGAGTGGGTCACCATGATGATAGTCGAGCCTTCACGGTGGAGCGAGCTCAGGAGCTCCATCACCTCGGTGCCGTTGCGCGAGTCGAGATTGCCGGTAGGTTCGTCGGCCAGAATCAGTCCGGGGCGGCTCACTATAGCCCTGGCTATCGCCACTCGCTGCTGCTGTCCGCCCGAGAGCTGCGAGGGATAGTGGCGGCTGCGGTGGCTGATGCCCATGCGCTTCATCACCTCCTCCACCCGGCTCTCCTTCTCGCTCCGCGACATGCGCATATTATTGAGCGGAAGCATGATATTGTCTTTCACATTCATATCCTCGATGAGATTGAACGATTGAAACACAAAGCCAATCGTGCCTGTGCGGAATCGGGTGCGCTCATTTTCGCGCAGCCCCGCCACCTCGCGGCCGTCGATCTTGTAGCTACCGGAAGTAGGGTTGTCGAGCATGCCGAGGATATTGAGCAGCGTCGATTTGCCGCATCCCGAGGGGCCCATGATGGCCACGAAATCACCGTCGGATATTGTGAGCGACACTTTGTCGAGCGCCATAGTCTCGACACTCTCTGTACGAAACACCTTTTCGAGGTCTTTTATCTCAAGTTTCATTGCAATTATGGTCTTTGGGTTCTGTAATTCTATGTTAGTCGCGGTCGTCGATCTTCAGACGATCTGCCTCTGTAAAGTCGCGGTAGGAGCTGGTGATGATGCGCTCGCCCGGACGCAATCCCTCCTTCACCTCAAAGAAGTCGGGATTCTGACGCCCGATGCGTATTTCGCGGCGGGTTGCCTCGCGCCCATCCTCCGACACCACAAACACCCACTTGCCTGCCGTGGTCTGGCTGTAGGAACCACGTGGCACCATCACCGCCTTCGACGCATTGCCGAGCTCAAGTGTCAGATAATAGGTCTGACCCACGCGGATATTTTCAGGAAGAGCACCCTCGATAACCATATCGGCCCTGAACTTCCCTTCGGCCACTTCGGGATAGACCTTTGCCACCGACACCTCATAGACCTTTCCGCCGCGCTCCATGCTCCCTTTCAGGCCTGCTTCGACGCGGTCAATGTAGTGCTCGTCGATCTGAGTGGTGATCTTGTAGCGGTCGAGGATATTGATCTGCCCCACCTGCTGACCCGACGAGATGCTCTGTCCGATCTCGGCGCTCAGACTGCCGAGCTGTCCGGCATGGGAGGCGCGGATATTGAGATTGTCGGCACGGGAGCGTACGAGCGCGAAGTTTTCGCGCATATTGTCGAGGCTCTCACGCATCATATTGATCTGCACTGCGCGATACACCGAATCCTGACTCAACCGGTCGCGAAGCAACTCGAAGCTCTCACGGGCCAGCTCATAGTCTTCGCGGGCCTGAAGATACTCCTCGCGCGAGGTGAGGCTCTCCTTGTAGAGCGCATCCTGCTGCTCCATGGCCCTGCGCTTGCGGGCCAGTTCTGTGCGGGCTTCGAGGAGTTGACGTTTGATTTCGAGCCGTTCCTTCTCCATTGCCAGCTCGGTGTCGCGTAGCATATTCTGCTTCTCGGCAAGCTGACTCTCCGAGTCGAGTATCTGCTGGCGCAGGGTGGGGTTGTGGAGGGTGATGATCACATCGCCCGCCTCTACCATGGCTCCCTCCTCGGCGAGCCGGCTCTCGACAATACCTGTCTCCAGAGCCGACACCTGCACGGTGGTGCCTGTTTCTACTCGGCCATTGAGGCGTATATAGTCGCGGAACTCCCCTTCGGTAACATCGCCGAAGGTCATACCGGCGGTAGTGGTGGAGTAGGTGTCCGACGTCATGCGCGACACTGCCCATGCCACCACAGCCACAGCGGTTGCCACTCCTATGGCCACTGCCACATATTTCTTAAGATGGGGATGGCGCTGTTGTATCTCTCTATCCATGATATATTTGTGATGATACTATAGTTTATAGGTTATTTTAGTGGAATTACTGGCGTATAAGCGGCACTCCACGGTAATAATCGGCCACTATGCCATTGATAATCCGCTGGATGCGCTTGCCCTCCATATCGGCCCGCGCGGTAGCAAGCCGCGCCGAAGCGGTATATAGGTCGATGGCCGATACAGCCCCGAGCTCAAACTTACGCTGAACGGCGTTGAACGCCACAGTCTCAGCTTCGAGGCGTGCACGGGCCGACACCAATTCGGTCTCGGCATTAGCCAGATCAAGAGCTGCTTCGGCATCCTCGCGGGCGGTGTCGTAGATAGCTTTTTCGAGAAGCACCTTGCGGCGTCGGAGCTCCACCGAGGCACGCTTCACGCGGTTGACGTTGGAGAGCCCTGTAAAGATAGGTATGGTAACCGAAAAGCCCACATACTGACCCATATTGTCGTGCCACTGGCGCGAGAAATCGGGGGCCACCACTTCTGCTCCCACCATGCGGTAGTAGGAGGTCGATACTCCTGCACTGAGATATATGCGTGGCGAGAATGCACCACGCGCAGCGCGTAGCTGATAGCGCCCCTCGGTCACCGCCCATTGCGCCTGCGCCACCCGCGGATGCACAAAGGCCTCGTCGGCACCCGGTGCCGGAGCGGCCACACTATCCTCCTCAAGCTCCATCGGCTCGGCCGAGAGTGTCATTCCCATCTCGCTCCTGAGAGTAAGATAAGCCTTTGCCAGAAGGCTGCGCTGATTGGCCAGTTCATATTCGTCGGCGGCTACCATAGCTCTCATCTCGGCAGTATCGGCACCGCTGCGGGTGCCAAGTGTCTCGCCGCGCTGAGTCGCTGCCAGATTGCGCAGGTCACGCTCCAGCTGCTCCTCCATCTGGGTCACCATAGCCCGGCAATAAGACACATTGTAGAACGCTCTGATCACATTGAGCGAGATGATGTCGCGGCTCTCTGCGGCTGCGTCGGTGCGCTGCCGCTTTGCCGCTCGGGCGGCTTTGAGATTATTGATGCTCACGA
Organism: uncultured Muribaculaceae bacterium; assembly: GCA_910579675.1. Classification (GTDB taxonomy): domain Bacteria; phylum Bacteroidota; class Bacteroidia; order Bacteroidales; family Muribaculaceae; genus Paramuribaculum. Next base: position 98,316 of record CAJTUF010000005.1, read on the forward strand.
GACCATCGAAGAGCGGAAGGCTAATCTGAAGCCCAAACGACTGCGAGAGTGTCTTTTTATTATCGTAGGTATTGGTCTCCGGGTCAATATTGCGGCCGAAACTCATATTGCCCGAAGTGGCGAGCGACAGCGATGGCATAAGCGACGAAGCCGATATGCGTGCCTCAAGGCGCGCTTCCTCCATTTCGAGAGTTGCCACCACATTGGTGTGGGCATGTTCGCGGGCATATATCAGACACTCGTGGAGAGTCATGGCACCGGCCCGTGAGGCGAAACAGATGGCCGCTATGATGAATGTCCGGAGCGATATTCGCATAATTCCAGTGATTGATGAGTGATGGTTAGCGTTGATTGTGATGCAAAGGTAGGACATATGCCTTGCATGTCACGCCCCGGAGAGGCCAACCCAGATATGAGGCCTCCGTTTTGTCTAAAAATTAGACAGCGTGTAAAAAAAATCGACATTCACCCCATGACCCGAGGGCTTGATCACCCTCGGCATATTATCTTTGCATATCATTTGACTCCATACCTGATTATGAAACTCCTTATAGCCGACGACAACAGTGCCGTGCGCTCATCGCTCAAGCTCCTCCTTGCCGGAACTTTTGACCGGATAATCACCACGGCCGATCCGCGCCTCATCCCGGCCATGCTCGCAGAGGGAGATGTCGACGCGGTGCTACTCGACATGAATTTTGACCCTGCCGGGGAGCTCGATGGCGCCGACGGGCTGTTTTGGCTCAGCCGGATCATGGAGATGGAGCCTCACCCGGCGGTGGTGGTGATCACAGCGTTTGGCGACGTCGCTCTCGCTGTTGAGGCCATGAAGATCGGTGCATCCGATTTCGTGACCAAGCCCTGGGACAACGACGACCTCAAGGCAAAGCTCCGGCGCGCCATAGCCGACAACAGGAAGCGCCGCGACGACCGCGATCTCCTCGCCGAGGCTCAGGAACTGCGCTCTGCTGCCGCAACGAAGAGCCGCATGACTCTCGACGAGCTCAAGGCTTCCCATATCAAAGAGGTGATCGACGATTGCGGCGGCAATCTTTCGCTTGCAGCCACTCGTCTGGGTATCAACAGGCAGACTCTCTACAATCAGCTCCGCAAGCAATCATGATCCATTTCCGGCTCAACCTCTTTCTCGCCATCGCCGCAATCGCGGGCTGCTCGGCCTGCGCCGCATGGCAGTTCACAAAAGGTGGCTATGCCCCTGCCCTGCTGTGGCTCATAGGAGCCTTCTGCGCTGTATTATGGCTGCTACACACTGTAAGGATACCGGTCAATGCTCTCAGTTCATTCCTTAGCTCGCTCGAAGCACGCGACACCACTCTCAGGATGCCCCCGTCCGACGATCCCCAACTCACCCGCATGGCCGGCGACATGAACCGCATAGCCGCCACATATGGCCGGGCTACTCACGATCTGGAGGTGCGCAAGCTCTACTACGACCGCATCCTGCGCGTCATAACCCACGAGATACGCAATTCCATAGCCCCGGTGATAGCACTAAGCACCGAATTTGCCGATCATCCCGACCGCTACGGAAGCTCCGACACCGCCGAAGTCATGACCATGATCCGCGACCAGAGCCGCGACATCAAGCGCTTCCTCGATTCATACTATGAACTCACCCATCTGCCACGGCCCGAGAAAGCGCCTGTCGACGTTGGCGAGCTGCTGTTGCGCGTAAGGCGTCTGGCCGCATCCCACGCCAAGCAGATGGGCTTCGACCCGGGAGAGATCGCCCTGCGCGCCACCGCCGGGCTCGCGTTCGAGGCCGACTCGCCGCTGCTCGAACGCGCCCTGACCAATCTTATACGCAATGCCATTGAGGCCGTGGCCTCCGCTCCCGACCCGAAGATAGCGGTCACAGCCACACGCTCCGGTGGCTATGTGGTGTTTCGCGTGGCCGACAATGGGCCCGGGCTGCCCGAGGTGGTGGCAGCCAATCTGTTTCAGCCATTCCTCACCACCAAAGAGGGCGGCAGCGGCATAGGACTATGCATATCGGCCCAGATAGCCCGACTCCACGGAGGCGACATAATCCATGAGCCCTCGGCCTCCGGCACCGTATTTGCCCTCTCCGTCAAAGCCTGACGGCTTGCAACGAGCGTTGCCTCCGCTCAATTGGCGGCCACCACGGCGACTGTCTCTCGGCGCGTTAGCGCGCGTAGCCGCCGCAGAGTGGGGTTTACTGGATTGGGGGAAAAGGCTCAGCGTCAGCCGAGCTCCTTGAGCGGCGTAGGTCGTCGCTGTGGGGAGCTCGGCTGACGCTGAGCCATTTGAATGGATGGTCGCTTCTATACTCGGGCTGGGGCGGCTACGCGCCGGGTTGGGCGTCGTGGCCGCGATCGCCGCCGCTGAGCGATAATCAGCGCGACGAAGCCGAGTAGTTGGGTGCTTCGGAGGTGATGGCCACATCGTGGGGATGGCTCTCGGCCACACCTGCATTGGTGATGCGGGTAAACTTGGCGTTGTGGAGAGCGTCGATGTTTTTGGCGCCGCAGTAGCCCATGCCGGCACGCAGGCCGCCGAGCATCTGATAGGTCACCTCATAGAGCGAGCCCTTGAAAGGCACGCGGGCCGCGATGCCTTCGGGCACAAGCTTCTTGGCGTCGGTCTCATTGCCCTGGAAGTAGCGGTCTTTCGAGCCCTTTTCCATAGCTTCGAGCGAACCCATGCCTCGATATGATTTGTATTTACGTCCGTTGTAGATGATGGTGTCGCCGGGGCTCTCTTCCACTCCTGCGAGCATGCCGCCGAGCATCACGGCATTGCCGCCGGCTGCGAGAGCCTTGACGATATCGCCCGAGTAGCGTATGCCACCATCGGCAATGAGGGGCACATCGGTGTCGGCAAGGGCCTTGGCCACATCATAGACAGCCGAGAGCTGGGGCACACCCACACCGGCAATGACGCGGGTGGTGCAGATCGAGCCGGGGCCTATGCCCACCTTCACGCCGTCGGCGCCATTTTCAACAAGGTAGCGGGCGGCTTCGCCGGTGGCTATATTGCCCACCACAACGTCGATCTGGGGATACTTCTCTTTTACAGCACGGAGCACTCCGATCACACCGCGCGAATGGCCGTGGGCGGTGTCGATCACAATGGCATCCACACCAGCCTCAACGAGAGCATCAACGCGGTCCATCGAGTCGGGGGTGACTCCCACACCGGCAGCCACGCGCAGACGTCCGAGCGAGTCCTTGCAGGCATTGGGCTTATCCTTGGCCTTGGTGATATCCTTATAGGTCACGAGGCCCACCAGACGGCCATCGCTGTCGACCACAGGGAGCTTCTCGATCTTATGCTGCTGGAGGATGCGGGCGGCCTCCTCAAGATTGGTCGACTGATTGGTAGTGATGATGTTTTCCGATGTCATGACCTCGTCGATCTTGCGCGAGAGATCCTGCTCGAAGCGGAGGTCGCGGTTGGTCACGATACCCACCAGATGGCGGTCGTCGTCGACCACGGGAATACCACCTATATGATATTCTTCCATCATAGCGAGCGCATCGGCCACGGTGGAGCCGCGCTTGATGGTGACAGGGTCGTAGATCATGCCGTTTTCGGCGCGCTTCACGGCGTGGACCTGACGTGCCTGCTCGGCTATGGGCATATTCTTGTGGATTACGCCTATGCCGCCTTCGCGGGCTATGGCGATGGCCAGACGGGCCTCGGTGACGGTGTCCATGGCGGCCGACACGAGAGGCACGTTAAGGGTGATGCGGCGTGAGAAACGGGAGCGGAGGTCTACTTCGCGGGGAAGCACTTCGGAGTAGGCCGGAATGAGGAGGACGTCGTCGAAAGTAAGACCGTCCATCTTGACTCTATCTGCAATAAATGACATCGGTATGCGGTGATGATGGTTTATTATTGCGTGCAAAGATACGCTTTTTTTTTCATTCTTGGATAAATATTCCGCTCCATCGTTGGTTTTTTCGGCCAATGAAAGTAATTTTGTGTCATATTAGCCCCAATATACCCTTGCCATGATTTACCTCTACCGAATCTACCAGTGTATTATTATGGTGCCCCTCATCATAGTGGCCACCATAATCACCGCGCTCCTCACTATTATAGGCTCCCTCCTCGGGGGTGGCAAATGGTGGGGCTACTATCCCGAGATCCTTTGGAGCCGCATCTTTTGCTGGCTCGCATTTGTAAAGGTAAAGGTAAGCGGACGTGAAAACATCGACCCCTCGACGAGCTATGTGTTTGTGTGCAATCACCAGGGAGCATATGATATATTTGCCATATACGGCTACCTGGGCCACAACTTCCGCTGGATGATGAAGGCCTCGCTGCGCAAGATCCCATTTGTGGGCCTCGCGTGCGAGTGTGCCCGGCAGATATATGTCGACAAGTCGAGCCCCTCGGCCCTGCGCCGCACCATGGAGCGCGCCGAGAATCAGCTAAGGGGCGGCATGTCGCTCGTGGTGTTTCCCGAGGGTGCCCGCACCCCCGACGGTCGCATGCACCGCTTCCGCCGCGGTGCATTCCTGCTGGCCGATGAGTTTAAGCTCCCGGTGGTGCCTGTCACCATCGACGGATCGTTCAGCGTCATGCCACGCGCCGCGCGCCTGCCACTTCCCGGCACCATCCGCATAACCATCCACAAGCCAATCACCCCTCCGAAGGGAGGCTACGACATGGAGCGCCTCATGGAGCGCAGCGCCTCGGAGATAGCCTCGGCCCTTCCTCCTCTGGCCCGCTGATGCCAACGATAATTCAACCTGACTATTAACGCTTTCACCCAAGATATCCCCAACCACTCATGCATACCGACGACGTAGTTGACCGCTTCCTGCAATATGTGAAGTTTGACACCCAGAGCGACGAGCTGACCAATCTCACCCCCTCAACACCCGGCCAGATGGTGTTTGCCCGCCATCTGCGCGAAGAGCTTGAGGCTATAGGCCTCTGCGATATTTCGCTCGACGACAACGGCTATCTCATGGCCACACTCCCCGCAAGCCCAGGCGCTCCCGCCGACCTCCCCACCGTAGGCTTCATAGCCCACCTCGACACGAGCCCCGACATGAGCGGACGACATGTGTCGCCCCGCATCGTCGAAAACTACGACGGTGGCGACATTGTGCTCGGCGATCCTGCAAATGGAGTCGTTCTGCGTCCCTCTGAATTTCCCGAACTCCTCAACTACAAGGGTCAAGCCCTTATAGTGACCGACGGCACCACCCTCCTCGGAGCCGACGACAAGGCCGGCATTGCCGAGATCATATCGGCTGTGGTGTATCTCCAGAAACACCCCGAGATAGTCCACGGACCCATCCGCATAGCCTTCAATCCCGACGAGGAGATCGGCCAGGGAGCCCACAAATTCGACGTGGAGCGTTTCGGCGCCGACTGGGCCTACACCATGGACGGCGGCGAAATCGGCGAGCTCGAATATGAAAACTTCAACGCCGCAGTGGCACGGGTAACCTTCAAGGGCCGCAACGTCCATCCCGGATATGCCAAGCACAAGATGGTCAACTCCATCCGCATCGCCAACCAGTTTATAATCATGCTCCCCCGCTGGGAGACCCCCGAACACACCGAAGGCTACGAAGGATTCTACCACCTCACCTCGATCGAGGGCTCGGTGGAGCAGACCGTCCTCACCTATATCATCCGCGACCACGACCGCGACCGCTTCGAGCGCCGCAAGAAAGAGCTTGAGCACCTCACCCGCAAGATCAACAACGAATTTCCGGGCGTGGCCTCGATCGAGATCAAAGACCAGTATTTCAACATGCGCGAGAAGATCGAGCCTGTGATGCACATCATCGACATAGCCCAGGAGGCCATGAGGCTGGCCGATGTCGAGCCTAAAGTGGTGCCTATCCGCGGCGGCACCGACGGCGCACAGCTCTCGTTCAAGGGCCTCCCCTGCCCCAACATCTTCGCTGGCGGCCTCAACTTCCATGGCCGCTACGAGTTCGTTCCTATCGAGTCGATGAAAAAGGCTGTGGCCGTAATCGTCGAGATAGCACGTCTCGCCGCCCGCAAGCAATGACCCCGCGCCACAAGCCTCTCCTCATTGTCGTGACAGGCCCTACCGCCTCGGGCAAAAGCGCCCTGGCGGTCGACCTCGCCCTGACCCTCGGATGCGACATCATCTCGGCCGACTCACGTCAGATCTACCGTGGCATACCGATAGCGACAGCTGCCCCCACCCGGGAGCAGCTGTCGGCTGTCAGGCACCATCTTGTCGGCATCCTACCGCTCGACGCCTACTACTCCGCATCACTCTTTGCCGATCAGGCATCGGCCCTCCTCCCACGCCTATTTGCCTCCGGAGGCAACCGCGCCATAGTGTGTGGCGGTTCAATGATGTATATCGACGCCCTCACCGAGGGGCTCGACGACCTCCCTACAGTGTCCGACGAGGTGCGGAGCTCTGTGCTACGCCTCTACAACGCAGGGGGCCTGGAAGCCATACGCTCGGAACTCGCCACCCTCGACCCCGCCTACATGGAGCGGGTCGACCTTTCAAATCCTCGACGCATCATCCACGCCATAGAGATAAGCCTCATGGCCGGCAGGCCATATTCTGAACTGATCGGACGCAAGGCCGCCGTGGAGCGCCCCTACGACATAGTGCGCATGGCGATCGGGTGGTCCCGGGAGCAGCTTTTCGGCCGCATCGCCGCCCGCACCTCGGCCATGATGGCCGAGGGACTACTCGACGAAGCGCGCTCAGTGATGCACTTGCGCCACCTCAACGCTCTCAATACAGTAGGCATCAAAGAAGCGCTCGCCTGTCTCGACGGACTCATGTCCCCCTCCGAGGCCGAAGCCAAGTTAGCCCGCAACACCCGCGTCTATGCCAAGAAGCAACTCACATGGATGCGCCGCTACCCCGACCTCTATCTGCTCGACCCCACCGCTCCCCTCCTCCCTCAGGCCCTCCCCCTCACTCTATAATCATTTATAATTTAGAGTGGGATTGCCTCGTTGTCGGATATGAAAAATTCGTCGGGCGTTTTCATATTCAAAATGCGGATAATGCAGCAAAATTGTCGATAGAAATATCTCCTTTGCAAAACTGCAACGGCCTGTTGCAGTTTCTGTGTTGTCTACTTGTTATTGTCAGGAATCAGCCTATTATTTACTTCCTGATTGAAACTCTTCATCTCATCCTTGATAAGCTGTTTCAACTCGTTTTTCGGGATAATTAGTTTGTAATCGGCTACACCTATCGGTTTTGTGAATCCGTCCAATGCCAACTCAACCTCAACATTGTCTTTCTCCGCGCAGAGAATAATGCCTATCGACGGATTCTCATCTTCCCGTTTTTCAAGTTTGTCGAGCAGCGAGAGATATAGATTCATTTTACCCACATATTCAGCCTGGAACTCAGATATTTTAAGATCCACGGCTACCATTGAACGTAATCCTCTATGGAAAAACAACATATCAACCTTATATTCCTTGCCTCTGTAGGTGAGTACATGCTGGTTACCGATGTAAGTGAAGCCCTGTCCTAATTCCAGAAGAAATTGTTTGATTTTCTCAACGAGCCGCCTTTCCAGTTCCAATTCAAGTATCGGTTCAGTAACGCCAAGGAATCCCATGTTGTAGGTGTCCTTAAACACCTCATTGGCATATGCAGCCTGTGCATCCGGCAACGTCAGCCCGAAATTGTTGCTTCCATTGGAAGATGTCTGAGACTTGTGCATCTCCAATTTGATAGCATTTACCATTAAATCTCGTCCCCAGCCTTTCGCTATGGTCTGTTGCGAATAATAAAGAATCGCCTCGTCATCATCGCCAAGCATGGATATTAACTTGTTGATGTTCCACCACGGCAAAACTGCGACAGCCTGTCGCAGTTTTGAATCTGAAATATGGAACCTTGTGTAGAAACGCTTCATGTCCCATAGATTACGCTCTGACATCCCCATATCAGGATACCGTTGTTTCAAATCTATGGAAAGATGTTTTACTACGGCACTGCCATGTTTGTTCTCCAATTTGCGCTCATAAAGAAGTTTGCCGATATTCCAATGCATTTCATTGGACAACGCTACGACCTCACGAGCAACTTTTGTTCGAGCCGCTTCAATAACTGCGACAGCCTGTTGCAGTATTTCATTATATTCTGATTCGCTTGAAAGCGAGATTATTGTTTCCATATGCAAAATTAGCAAATTATTCTGATTCTCAGAAATTAATATCCGTCAATCAAGGAGGCTGACCAATCCACTCTTCTGTATTTATTGACAAGAACCTTTGCCCGACTATCCAGCCGCACACAAAATAATCGCGCCTTCCTATCCGGTTTACGTTAAAGAGTATGAACATTAGGCAAATGTGGCAGATTTGATGTAATTTTGCAATTTGGAGGGATAGGCGTGGGATTATCCCGCACGCCCCTCACAATATCTATCATATCACCACATGGCCAAGACCTTATTCTCATTCACCTTCATAGCTGCATTGACGCTCTGCTCGGGAGCGTGTGTGCACCAACACCCTGCATCAGCACCTGTCAATCCCAATCTCAGGATTAGCTTCGACCGACCGGCTGAGTTTTTTGAAGAATCGTTTGTGCTGGGCAACGGCACTCAAGGTGCGATAGTCTACGGTCGCCCCGACAAGGAGCGCATCTCGCTCAACGACATCACCTTCTGGACCGGTGAGCCCGACACTGCCGTCTATTCGCCGGGCGCGTCGGCTTCGATAGCTCCCATACGCGAGGCGCTTGCAGCCGGCGATTTCCGCAAGGCCAATGAACTGCAGCGCGATGTGCAGGGCCACTACTCGCAAAACTATCAGCCGGTGGGCAATCTGTGGATTGACTTTGCCGACAAAAGTGAGCCCGGATCCTACTCACGGTCGCTCGACCTCAATTCGGCCAAGGCACGTGTGGAATACACCCGCGGCGGCAACGCCATAGCAACGGAATATCTCGCGTCGGCCCCCGACAGTCTTATAGCCGTGAAGATCACTTCGGGCGATCCCATATCGTTTACCCTGACATTTGACTCTCCGGTGCCAAACGTCACCTCGGTTTCAGCCGGCAACATGATCACCGCCGATGGACGCGCCGCCTATCATTCGCGCCCGGTATATCACGCCCCTGATGCGCTCTATGATCCCGACCGTGGCATAGCATTCCGCACCCTCGTGGCCGTTGATCCGGCATCGGGATCAGTCGAAGCCCTTCCCGACGGCTCTCTCTCTGTGACCGGCACCACCGACGCCACCATCTATATCACCACCGCCACCAGCTTTGCCGGAGCGCGGATCAATCCGGCTGCCGGCACTGTCGACTACCGTGGCAAAGCGGCCCGCATCATCGACCGCGCCCTCAAGGATGATTATGCCGACATAGCGGCGCGCCATGTGGCCGACTACTCTGAACTCTTCTCGCGCGTGGATCTCGACCTTGGCCAGAGCCCCGACTCACTCAATGCCATGCCCACCGACCGCCGACTCCTCCACTATTTCGACACAAACGCCGCCGATCCCGACCTTGAGGAGCTCTACTTCCAGTTTGGCCGTTATCTGCTCATCAGCTGCTCCCGCACCATGGGCGTGCCCGCCAATCTCCAGGGCCTCTGGAACGAAACCATGCTTCCACCGTGGAGCTCCAACTACACCACCAACATCAATCTTGAGGAAAACTACTGGCCCGCCGAAGTAACTAATCTCAGCGAGCTCCATATGCCCCTGCTCTCATTTGTCAAGCAGCTCCCCGCCACCGGCACCACCACTGCCCGGGAATATTATGGAGTGGACCGCGGATGGTGTATGGCACATAACTCCGACATCTGGGCCATGACCAACCCGGTGGGCGAGCATGAAGGCAACCCCTGCTGGGCCAACTGGAACATGGGTGGCGCATGGGTGGCATCCCATATCTGGGAGCACTATCTCTTCACCCGCGACCGCGACTTCCTCAAAGAGTATTACCCCACCCTGAAAGGCGCAGCCGAGTTCTGCCTCGGATGGCTCACCGAAGGGCCCGACGGTTATCTCATCACCTCTCCCGCCACTTCGCCCGAAAACCTCTTCCGCGATCCCGACGGCAATGCCGTGGCAACCAGTCAGGGCAACTTTGCCGACATGGCCATGATACGCCAGTGCCTTGCCGACACACGCGACGCCGCCATGACCCTCGACACCGACCGCGCCCTTGTGGCCGAAATCGACAGTGTGATCCCTCGCCTTCAGCCCTACAAGACCGGCGCCGCCGGACAGCTTCAGGAATGGATCACCGACTTTGAGGAGGTGGAGCCCACCCACCGCCACCAGTCGCATCTCTACGGCCTGTTCCCCGGACGCCACATCAATCCCGCCGACAATCCCGATCTCGCCCGCGCCATAGCCCGCTCGCTGGAGATCAAGGGCGACAACACCACCGGATGGAGCACCGGATGGCGCGTCAACCTCCTCGCCCGGCTGCTCGATGCCGACAAGGCATATGCCATGTACCGCCGTCTGCTCAAATATGTAAGCCCCGACAATTACACTGGACCCGACCGCAGGAGCGGCGGTGGCACCTATCCCAACCTCCTCGATGCCCACTCACCCTTCCAGATCGACGGCAATTTCGGAGGCACAGCCGGAGTGGCCGAGATGCTTATCCAGTCGACCCCAGAATCCATCACACTCCTGCCCGCTCTCCCCGCCCAGTGGGCCAACGGAAGCGTCAAGGGCCTCAAGGCCCGAGGCGGATTCACCGCCTCATTTGAGTGGCGCGACGGCAATGTGACCGACCTCACCCTCACCGCGCCCGAAGGCGGCTCGACCACTCTCGTGGTAAATGGCAACTCCATTCCCGTAGAGCTCGGCAAGGGAGAAGCAACTCATCTGACTTTCTGATTATGAAAAATATCGCCATTCTGGGTTCGACCGGATCAATAGGCACCCAGACCATCGACATAATACTCGCACACCCCGACGAATTCCGCGCCACGGTGCTCACCGCAGGGAGCAACGTCGACCTGCTGGTCGATCAGGCCCGCCAGCTCCGTCCGTCACTTGCCGTGATAGCCGATCAGTCGCTCTACGGACGCCTGAAGGAACTTCTCGCGCCTCTCGGCATCGACTGTGCTGCCGGACCGGAGGCAATAGCCGATGCCATGGCGCGCCCTGACGTCGACATTGTGGTCACAGCAACCGTTGGTTATTCCGGACTCGTGCCCACCCTACGCGCCATTGAGGCCGGAAAAGATATAGCTCTCGCAAACAAAGAAACCCTCGTGGCGGCCGGCCAACTCGTCACCGATCGCCTCTCGGCCTCACCATCGCGCATCATCCCGGTCGACTCCGAGCACTCGGCCATCTACCAATGTCTCCGCGGCGAGCGTGATGCCGAAGTGGAGCGCCTCATCATCACCGCCTCGGGTGGCCCGTTCCGCAATCTACCGGCCCGGGAGTTGGCTACCGTGACCGCCGCCGACGCCCTGCGCCACCCCAACTGGATCATGGGAGCGAAAATCACCATCGACTCCGCCACCATGATCAACAAAGCCTTCGAGATCATCGAGGCCCGATGGCTCTTCGGAATCGGAGCCGAACGCATCACTCCCATCGTCCATCCCCAATCGATAGTCCACTCGATGGTGGAGTTTACCGACGGAGCGATAAAAGCGCAGCTCGGCGCCCCCGACATGCACCTGCCCATAGCCTATGCCCTGTCAGGCACTGCCCGCTCCCACCAGTCGCGACGCCTGAGCTTTGCCGACATGGCCCGACTCGACTTCATCGAGCCCGACTACGACCGCTTCCCCTGCCTCGGCCTCGCCTACAGAGCGCTCGCCGAAGGGGGCACCACCGCCTGCGCCGTCAATGCAGCCAACGAAGTGGCCAACGAGGCCTTCCGCCAAAGCCGCATCGCCTTCACCGACATATACCGTATCATCGACCACACTCTCGACCGGATGGACAACATTGCAGCGCCATCGCTCGACGATTACATGGAGGTCAACCGCCGCGCACGAGCCATAGCTGCCCAAGCCGTCGGGAGCCACACCGCAGCCCACTGCCTTGCCGACTGATCGCCCATTTCAACCATCATTCATAACCACCCCTAAACCTCCCCGCAATTGGAGACTTTTCTTTTCAAAGCCCTTCAGCTCGTAGCGGCCCTCTCGCTTCTGGTGCTTGTCCATGAGCTTGGCCACTACTTTTTCGCCCGCATATTCAAGATCCGCGTTGAGCGATTCTATCTTTTCTTCAACCCCTGGATCTCGCTTCTGCAGTATGATCCCGCCAAGGGGACCCTGCGCTTAATCACCTCCGACAAAGAGGATGGCACACCCCGTCAACTCGCCACAATCCGCGTGGGACGCGACCTCACCGCATCTGGCAAGCCCATCCCGGCATGGCGCCAGACCATATACGGCCTCGGCTGGCTACCGCTCGGCGGCTATTGCAAGATAGCCGGTATGATCGACGAGACAACCTCAAAAGATGATCTCTCCGCCGAACCAAACGACTGGGAATTCCGTTCCCGGCCCGCCTACCAGCGCCTGCTCGTGATGGTGGGGGGTGTGCTTTTCAACTTCATAGCCGCTGTGGTGATCTACATCGGCATGGCTTGGCACTGGGGTGAGAAATACATCCCTTTCGACAATGCTTATGAAGGATTTGACTTTGTGCCAGAAGCCATTGATGCCGGATTCCGCACCGCCGACATTCCCCTCTCGGCCGATGGCCGCCGCCTCGATGCCTCCGATTCAGACTGGATGCTCGCCCTGGCCGAGGCCAAGAGCGTGACAGTGCTCCGCAACCACCGCGACACAGTAGAGATCACTCTCCCCGACGATTTCATATTCCGCATCAACGAAGCTGGAGCATTTCTTGCCTACCGACTCCCGGCTGTGGTTGCAGCAACCGTGCCCGGCGAGGCAGCTGCCAAGGCCGGCATGATGACAGGCGACCGCATTGTGGCCGTCGACACCATCGACACTCCATCCTATACTGAACTCGCCCCTGCCCTGCTGACTTATGCCGGCCGCGAGACCGACATAACCGTGGTACGCGACGGACACGCCATCACCCTCCGCGCCACCCCCTCCGATGGTGGCAAACTCGGATTCCAGCTCACGCCCCTCACCGATGTCTACCCCACCGTGTCGAAAAACTACGGCTTCTTAGGGTCGATACCGCGCGGCGTGAGTCTCGGCACCTCCACCCTCGGCAACTATGTCAGCTCGCTCCGCCACGTTTTTTCAAGCGAGGGAGCCAAAAGCATAGGCGGCTTCGGAGCCATAGGCAATATGTTTCCTGAAAAATGGAGTTGGTATGGCTTCTGGAACATCACCGCATTCCTCTCTCTTGCCCTCGCCTTCATGAACATCATCCCGATTCCGGCCCTCGACGGCGGCCACGTACTCTTCCTGCTCTGGGAGATGGTGACCCGCCGCAAGCCCTCCGAGAAGTTTCTTGAGATGGCCCAGTATGCCGGCATGATGTTTCTGTTCGCTCTCCTGCTCTACGCCAATGGCATGGATCTGTTTCGAGCATTCCTCAAATAAACAGGCCCACAACTCAGTTAAGTAACCTACTATCCCCACAACTACGATATGTCAACCGCCATACCAGTACTGACCCTCCGCCGCGGCAAGGAAGAGAGCCTGCTGCGTTTCCATCCATGGGTGTTTTCGGGGGCGATAGCCACCGACACCTCCGGCCTCGAAGAGGGCGCTACGGTCAAGATCGCCGCTGCCGACGGCTCCCTCCTCGGCATAGGCCACTACCAGATCGGAAGCATTGCCGTGAGGCTCCTCGCTATGGGACGTGAGGCCGCCTCGTTGGCCGAAACCGGCTTCGACGAATCTTTTTACATCAACCGGCTTGCCGAGGCTTTCCGTCTCCGCCAGTCGCTCGGACTGATCCGGCCCGACAATAATGCCTACCGTCTGGTGCATGGCGAGGGCGATTTCCTCCCCGGCCTGATTGTCGACATATATGGCGACACCGCAGTGGTGCAGGCCCACTCCGTCGGTATGCACTACGCCCGCAACATTATAGCCGACGCTCTCACGTCGCTCCCCGAGCTCGCCATTGCCAATGTTTACTATAAGAGCGAGACCACTCTCCCATTCAAGGCTCAGCTCGATCCTGTCAATGACTACATTCTCGGCTCTTACTCGGGCAATGAAGCGCTCGAAAACGGACTCCGGTTTCATATCGACTGGCTCCGTGGACAAAAAACAGGCTTCTTTGTCGACCAGCGCGACAACCGGTCGCTTCTCGAGCGGTTTGCCCGCGGGCGCAGGGTGCTCAATATGTTCTGCTACACCGGCGGATTTTCGGTATATGCCATGCGCGGTGAGGCTAAGAAGGTGGTATCGGTCGATTCATCGGCCAAAGCCATAGCGCTTACCGACGCTAATGTAGGGCTCAACTTCCCCGGCGACACACGCCATGAAGCAGTGGCCGTTGATGCCTTCCGCTATCTGGCCGATATGGAGCAGGACGCATTCGACCTCATAATCCTCGATCCCCCGGCCTTTGCCAAGCACCGTGGAGCCATCCGCAACGCTCTCCGCGGCTACCAGCGCCTCAACGCCGCCGCGATGGAAAAGATTGCTCCCGGAAGCATACTCTTCACTTTCTCATGCTCGCAAGCCATCACGCGCGAGCAGTTCCGCCTTGCTGTGTTCTCGGCAGCAGCCCAGACCGGACGCCGCGTGCGCATCCTCCATCAGCTCACACAGCCCGCCGACCATCCGGTCAACATCTACCATCCCGAAGGCGAATACCTCAAAGGGCTCATACTCTATGTAGAGTGACAGCGCTCCCTGACCGATCATAAAAGGCTATCGCCCGGAATCAGCGTCAACGCGGTTCCGGGCGATAGTTGTAATGGTTGCGGAGATATTCAAATCTATCAGGCTTATCTCGCAGGGCTGCCGTATCGGCCACCGGAGAATACGACCGGGCTATCGAGGCGGCATCGGGCGATTGAGCCACGCTCAGATCCATCCCCCTGCACTCTCCTGCCGCCGGGAGATTGAAATGTGAGGTAAACGCGTCGAGCGCCATCTGGGTGGCCCTCATCTTCCCTTCGAGCGAATAGCCTGCGATATGGGGTGTGGCAACCGACGCAAGTTCAAGCAGCTCGCGCGAGATAGCGGGCTCCCCCTCCCAGCAGTCGATCACCGGGCGCTTGATGATTCCCTCTTTCACTGCCTCGATAATAGCGGCGGTGTCGGCCACAGCTCCCCGCGCCGCATTGATCAGCAGGGGACGGCGCTCACACTGACTGAGAAACCGCGAGCCAAGGATATGAAAAGTGGCATCCGGTCCGTCGTGGGTCAGAGGGGTGTGGAAAGTAATGACATCTGCCTCCCGGGCAATATAATCGAGAGAGCAGAAACCCTCGCCGCCCTCGGCGCGTGCGCGTGGCGGATCGCAGATCAGCACCCTCATGCCGAGGCCGCGGGCCCATTGCTCTACAATCTTACCCACATGGCCTGCACCAACAATGCCAAGAGTGGTGGATGGTCCGGCCTCATAGCCCTGCTCCATCAGCGCAGCTATCACATACTGGGCCACGCCCGGTGCATTACACCCCGGAGCATTGGCAACAGCGATGCCACGCTCCCGGCACCACTCCATGTCGATATGGTCGGTGCCTATGGTGGCTGTGGCCACGAAGCTCACCTTCGATCCGGCAAGGAGGGCTGAATCAATGCGGGTACGGGTACGGACAATCAGAGCATCAGCCCCTGCAACAGCCTTGGGAGTGAAACACTCGGGATCGAGACGTGTCACCTCGGCTATACCGTCGAGGCGGTCGTCGACAAAGGGGATCCGGCTCTCTATTATGACATTAACACGTTTATTATTTTCCATATATATAAAACGGCAAACGCCACGGTGACGAGCGATATGGCCACCGTGCCTGCTCCAAGGCTACCGCGCTGACGAAAGCTGTAGAGCAGGGTCATAAAAAACGCCGTGCACACATTGAGCAACGGTGCATAGAAATAGATATGATTGAAATCGATCACCGACAGGATCATGGTCATGATGCCAGTCACGGCAAAGAGTCCGAAAAAGGCCCGCGTGCGCGCGTTGCGTGCATAGACCTGCAACATGTCGAGCAATCCAGTCACTATTCCGGCAGCCATCACCACCACTGTGGCCGTGACGAGCCTCAGGGCCGGGCGATGCGATTCGGGAGCGAAGATACTTACCACTTCCGGCATAGAGAAGCTGCATGGCTCAATAAGCCCAAAAGCCCAGAGAACCCACAACGGCACAAGAGTGCCCGCAAGCATGGCAATGATACACCTCATGCCCATCACCCTCATCTGCACGCACCCTGCAGCCATCACTATCAGATAGGGTATGAAACCATAGTCGATAAGCGAGCCGGCGCCCAGCATGACAAACACCAGAAGCACTCGCCTGGCCATGTCGGGACGCTGATACACACTGTAGAGGAGAAAAAATGAGGCTATGGCCACAAGCACCAGCAAGCTGCCTCCGGTAAACTGCCCTGCGGCACCTGTTGCACCCTGCATCAGCATATAGAGGGCTGCGAAGAGCCATCCTGCACCGCGAAGACCACGGATGAGGTTGAAACTGCGGTTGAGAAGCAGGATACCGGCCATGACGGCAAAGTCTACTCCCAGAGCCGCCAGCATCGAGAGCTCAGGCGAGTCGATCCATCTCGAGGGAATAGTAAGGCCAAAGCCTGTATTATCGGGCGGAAGAGCTGCATCGGCCCCGGCATACGCTCCTCCTATGGTCATAGCCGTCGAGGCGATGACCAGCAGGAGCGCAAACGACCGCGACCCCACAAGCCGTATGAGCGGTTGAGGATTGAAGGTCAATGTATTAGGATATGGTTGCGGCCAGACGCAAGAGGTCGGAGCCTATGTCGCGACGATAATATTTACCGTCAAAATCAACTGTCTCGATGGCCTTGAACGAGCGTGAGAGAGCCTCCTCTACGCTATCGCCAAGACTACTGAATGCAATCACACGTCCACCGGAGGTGACCAGATTACCTTCGGCATTGCGGGTGGTTCCGGCATGGAACGCCACGGTGGCGTCGGTGTCGATGCTGTCAAGACCTTCAATCAATTTGCCCTTTGGATAGCTGCCGGGATAGCCGCCGCTCACTGCCATTACCGTCACTGCGGCGCGAGGATCATGAGCAAGCTCTACGTCGGCAAGATCACCCTTGGCGGCGCCTACAAGTGCTGGCACAAGGTCGGAAGCGATGCGGAGCATAACGGCCTCGGTCTCGGGATCACCCATTCTCACATTGTATTCGATCACCATAGGCTCGCCCTCTACGCTTATGAGGCCGAGGAAGATAAATCCACGGTAGTCTATGCCTCGGCGGCCAAGACCCTCGAGGGTGGGGAGGATTATGCGGTCCTCTACCTTTTTCATAAACTCGTTGTCGGCAAACACCACGGGGCTCACAGCACCCATGCCGCCGGTGTTGGGGCCGGTATCACCTTCGCCGATACGCTTGTAGTCCTTGGCCACGGGTAGCACCCTGTAGCCTCCATGACCGTCGGTGAGCACAAATACCGAACACTCTATGCCACTCAGAAATTCCTCGATCACCACTGTGGCGCTCGCGCCGCCAAACATACCCGAAAGCATCTCGCGGAGCGACGCCTTGGCCTCTTCGAGGGTGGGAAGGATGAGCACTCCCTTTCCTGCGGCAAGACCGTCGGCCTTCAGCACATAGGGCGGATTGAGAGTAGCAAGAAATTGTTCACCCTCAGCCAAGGTTTCGGCGGTGAAGGAGCGATAGGCGGCTGTAGGAATACCCATCTCGGTCATAAATTCCTTGGCAAAGTCCTTGCTCCCCTCGAGGGCAGCGCCATCGGCGCCGGGGCCCACGATGAGCAGGTCGGGCTTGCGGGTTGCGAAAAAGTCGCGGATACCGGCCACGAGCGGATCCTCGTTGCCCACTACGAGCAGATCTATGTTCTCGCGCTCCACCACGGCCGCCACGGCCTCGAAATCGGTGGGCTTGAGTATGATATTGGTGCCATAGGCTTCGGTGCCGCCGTTGCCGGGGGCAATGAAGAGACGTGTGCAGAGGGGGCTGCGGCTTATCTTATAGGCCAGGGCGCTTTCGCGGCCGCCTGAGCCGAGGAGCAATATATTCATGTCACAAGTGGTGGGGGGATGAAATAATGATTGTGTTGTGGAGATTAGTCAGAGAAGAGTTTCTACGGCTGTGATGGTCGTCAGTCCTTGCGCTTCCAGCCCTTGCGGCTACGCATCACCACGCCGCCGGCGCCGGGGGTCGACTGGCTGGGAGGGAGCGAGGGCTGCTTGTCGATGAGCATGCGAAGGGCTTCGGCGCTGTGGCGACGTGCCAGCGGATTTTCGCTCACTTCGCGCTCCGGCCTCTCGGCACCCTTGTCGGGGCGGGGCTTGCGGTCGAAGCGTCGCGCGTCGGCCGGACGGTCAGCCCGGGTAGGACGGTCACCGTAGCCGGGGCGTCCACCGGGCTTGCGGCTCCCTTCGGCTTTGCGCTTGCCATCTTTGGGAAAGCGATCTTTGCTGTCTTTGGAGCCACGCTCCTTGCCGCTCTTTCCGCGCGGCTTCTCAGGGCGACGCGAATCGGTGGCTGTGCTGCCCCCGGCTGCCTTAAAGCTCTTCATGTCGCCATCGAAGAGTATATACTCGCGGAGCTCACACTCCAGCTTGCCGTTGAGCACCGGCATCTTGAGCGAAGCCCGCAGGCCTATCTCGTTGAAATATTCATCATGATAGCCTATTACCCAGGCATGATAGCCCTTGAAGTGCTCCTTGAGCTTACTGCCGAGCAGGGCGTAGAGGCCGTTCATATCGTCGACACTTATGCGCTCGCCATAGGGCGGATTGGTCACCATCACACCGGGACGCCCATCCTCCGGAGCGGCATCCCATTTACTCAGGGCCTTGATCTCCAAGGTGATATACTTGCCCACACCCGCCTGCTTGATATTCCGCTCGGCTATGGCTATAGCTTTGGGGCTTATGTCGGCACCGTAAATCCCACATTTGGGGGTACGCTCGGCGCTGTCGTCGTTGTAAATGCTCTCAAAGAGATCGCGGTCGAAGTCGGGCCATGTCTCGAAAGCAAATTTCGCGCGGTACACTCCCGGCATGATGCCGGCGGCAATCAGCGCGGCTTCTATAAGGAAAGTACCCGAGCCACACATGGGGTCGACAAAGGGCTGGTCGCCGCGCCACCCGCTGCGGAGTATAATGCCGGCGGCAAGCACCTCGCTGATGGGGGCTTCGGTCTGCTCCACGCGGTAGCCGCGCTTGTGGAGACTCTCGCCCGACGAGTCGAGGCTCAGGGTGACATCGCTGCCCGAGATGTGGACATTGATAGCCACATCGGCATCCTGAAGGCGCACACCCGGACGGCATCCCTCGCCATAGCGGTCCTGAAACCAGTCAACCACCGCATCCTTAACCTTATAGGTGACATAACGCGAGTTGGTAAACTCGTCGCTATATACAGCTCCTGAGTCGATGGTAAATGTCGAATCTACGCCGAGCAGCGATCCCCAGTCAAACTCCTTGGCTCTCGAATAGAGCTCCTCGGGGTCGCGGGCGGTGAAGGTGCAGATGGGCTTGAGGATACGCAAAGCAGTGCGACACTGCATATTGGCGCGATACATTGTCTCGAGAGTGCCGTCGAAGGTCACGCTGCGACGTCCGGGCTCCACGTTTTCAGCGCCTGGAAGGGCGCGTATCTCGTCGGCAAGGATATCTTCGAGGCCCTGCATGGTCTTGGCCACCATAGCAAAGCGTTCCGGAGTGGGAGCGGCCTGATTGTCGGTCACACTCTGTTGCTCGTTCTTTTCCATTATCTTATGTTGGTCTTGTTGATTGCTTGTTGTGTTTTGTCTGACGATGGCGACTGGATGATGCGCTCGCCGGGAGCCACATCGGTGGTCACCCACAGATTGCCCCCTATCACGGCACCGTCGCCCACGGTGATACGGCCCAAAAGAGTGGAATTGGAGTAGATCACCACTCCATTGCCTATCACCGGATGGCGTGGCAACCCCTTTATGGCATTGCCCTCTTCATCGGTGGGAAAACTGCGCGCCCCGAGGGTGACTCCTTGGTATATCCTCACGTCGCGCCCTATCACAGCCGTCGCGCCGATCACCACTCCCGTGCCGTGATCGATCATGAGCCCCTCACCTATCGTCGCTCCGGGATGGATATCGATACCCGTCTCGCTGTGGGCCATCTCGGTGATCATGCGGGGCACAACCGGCACCCCTAACTCATGGAGCTCGTGGGCCACGCGATAATTGGCCGTGGCCTTGAGGCCGGGATAGCAAAACACCACCTCGTTGACACTCGACGCGGCGGGATCACCCCGGAAGGTGGCTGCGGCATCGGCCATAAGCACCTTGCGCAGCCGCGGAAGTGTGGAGATGAATGAGGTGGCTATGTCGGTGGCGCGCTCCCGCAGCTTGTCGAGCGGATAGCACCCGCCGCTGCCGAAACATATTCCGGCTGCTATCTGAACCGACAGAAGGCTATGCAGCTCCTCGAGCCAGAGCCCTACATGAAATGCAAGATTGCGCTCAGTGGCCTCGGCATCGCCGAAAAAGCCCGGAAACACCAACGCCCGGCAGAGACCGATGATGCGCTTGATATCCGACGCACTCGGAAGGGGCTGCCCGCCGCCGTCGCTGAGCCATAACGCATCTATGGCCGACGTGTCGGCCAGTAAGCGCCCGGCGCTGCCAAGCACTTCATCGTAGCGGCGCCCTGCGCCGCAGCTGCTGTCGGTTATCATATTGTCAATGAATGGGTGAGGAGGGCCATGCGTCAGGCATGGCCCGTTATGTCTGCAAAATTACTCATAATCTGCAAAACATCACTCAGACAAAGGCAAAAAAAACTTGCTCCCGGGAGTGGCGGAGCTCAATGGATCAGAGATAAGCCGCCAGCATGCGCTTGCCCTCGGGGCTAAGCAGCCCTGCCACGTCAGCGGGCGCCACCGGCACCATGATGATGCCCATCGCATAAGGGCCTATCTCATACTGGCCATATTGGAATTCGATCATACCCGACTTGTCGACGCTCATCCCCGACGGCGCCGGAAGCGTATCGGTGAAGAATCCCGCAGATTTGAAATTGTCAGGGCGGCACCCTGAGCGTTCGGCCAAAGCCGACGATATGATTTTCATAACATCGGCCTCACTCCCCGGCTTGAACAGATAAGCCATGGTGACCGGCGCTCCGGCGGCAAGATCGTAGGTGAGTGGAGTGACGGCAGTGTTGGGATGCGCGCCACCCATATACGATGAAGATGTCACCATATAGGTCACAAACGCGGGAGTGAGAGCCGTGCGCGATATGTCGGTGGTGAGGGTCCAGTGGCCCGACGCAAGCTCAGGCGCTGTGAAATCGTGGGTCACCTTGCCGGGCCCGGGGAGCACTCCGGCTGTATCGGCCAGAAATGCTGTCACGGCATCTGCCACAGGCATATCACCATGGCGGCCAAAGGCGGCCCGACCCAACGTGTCGGCCAGCGCAGCCAGATCGGCATTCCCGATCTCGCGCGGCCATTCCGCCGACACGGCCACTGTGTAGAGACACCTCTGCCCGTCGAGCTCAAACTCGTAGGTGCGGGCCGCATTGACAAGAGTGGCGTGCAGATCGAGGGTGTCGATTTCGCCATCGGAAGCATCTACCGGCACCGAAGCCACAACGTCGGCATCCCGGTCGTCATCGCGGCCGGAGTTATAGTCGGAGCTGCAAGCCGATGCGGCAAGCACAATGAGGGTGATGGCCGAAACGGCCGGGATCAGAAGGTGTCGCATAATGTCGGATCAATATAAGGTTTTAAGAGTGGCGGGGTGTGGCCGTCCACTGCCTATCAACGCTGCAAGTGGTGCAATTGTTACCTCCCGAGGGGCGCCACCAAGCCCCTTTAACCATTATTAACAACAGCCCATCCCTATCTGAAACACATTGTAAGGGCATTTTAACCCATCTCCGAGTGCAAGTTATTAGCTAAATATTTCCGTATTAGGAAAATTTTGTGTTACTTTGCAGCCACAAATTGATATCACTAATCTAAAATAAGGAACAATGGCAGATATTGCAAATCGTGTAAAAGAGATTATCGTCGACAAGCTCGGCGTGGACGAAAACGAAGTTAAGCCCGAAGCCGGCTTCACCACCGATCTCGGCGCTGACAGCCTCGACACCGTAGAGCTCATCATGGAGTTCGAGAAGGAATTCGGCATCGAAATTCCCGACGAAAAGGCCGAGGGCATCAAGACCGTTGCCGACGCTATCGCTTACATCGAAGCCAACGCTGCTGAATAAGCTAATCCCTGAACCATAATCCGCTCAGGAATAGCCCACAGCAATACCACAGCCCGGCATGCGCCCCTCGGGCGGGTGCCGGCTTTCCTTTTTCTCCCCTATCCACCTTTTCCCGACTATTTTTCCTCCCTTTAATATATGGAACTTAAGAGAGTAGTAGTGACAGGCCTCGGCGCCATAACCCCTCTGGGCAATGATGTCGAGACCACCTGGACCGCCGCCCTTGAAGGCAAAAGCGGTGCAGCACCTATCACACACTTCGACGCCTCGAAGTTTAAGACTCAGTTTGCCTGCGAGGTAAAGGGCTTCAACGCCGCCGACCATATCGACCGCAAGAAACTCCGTCAGCTCGACCTCTACGCCCAGTATGCGCTCGTGGCCTCCCGTCAGGCCGTGGCCGACTCCGGCCTGGAGGAGGCTCCCAACCTCGACCGCAACCGGGTAGGCGTTATCGTAGCCGCCGGTATCGGCGGCCTCCACACCTTCGAGGAGGAAGCCGGTTACTATGCGCTCAATGAAGAGAAGGGTCCCAAATACAACCCCTTCTTCATCCCCAAGATGATCGCCGACATCGCTTCCGGCCATGTGTCGATGGAGTATGGCTACCACGGCCCCAACTACGGCGTGGTGAGCGCCTGCGCTTCGTCGAACAACGCCATCATCGACGCGTTCAATTATATCCGCCTCGGCAAGGCCGACGCTTTCGTCACCGGCGGTTCTGAGGCTGCCATTTTCCCTGCCGGCGTAGGTGGCTTCAACGCCATGCACGCCCTCTCTACCCGCAACGACTCTCCCGAGACCGCCTCGCGCCCCTTCTCGGCTTCGCGCGACGGTTTTGTGATGGGCGAAGGCGCTGCAATCCTCGTCCTTGAGGAGCTTGAACACGCCAAGGCACGCGGTGCCAAGATCTATGCCGAAGTGGTTGGCGGCGGCATGAGCGCCGACGCTCACCACCTCACCGCAACCCACCCCGAGGGTCTCGGAGCCATACTCTCCATGAAGATGGCCCTCGAAGACGCCGACATGAAGCCCGAGGATATCGACTACATAAATGTCCACGGCACCTCAACCCCCGTGGGCGACGTAAGCGAGGTCAAGGCTATCAAGGAGCTCTTCGGCGAAAACGCCTACAAGCTCAACATCTCGTCGACCAAGTCGATGACCGGACACCTCCTCGGTGCCACCGGTGCCCTTGAAGCTCTCTTCAGCATCAAGGCTGTGGAAAACGATATCGTGCCCCCCACCATCAACCACGCCGACGACGATCTCGACGAAAACATCGACTACAACCTCAACTTCACCTTCAACAAGGCTCAGAAGCGCACCGTGCGCACCGCACTCTCCAATGCCTTCGGTTTCGGCGGCCACAACGCCACCGTGATCGTGAAGAAGTACGAAGGCGACTGATCGCCACCCTCCTGCACTAAGGAATCCCATCTACCCTTATAGTGTGAGTCTCCGGTTGCCGGCAACGGCGATCGGGGACTTTTCTTTTATCCTAACTCAGGGATCAGCTGATGCGGCCCCAGTCGAAGGCGCGGTCGAAGCGGCGGCGCATCTCGGTGCGTAGCAGGCCCGAAGTGAGGTCGGGATCGGCGTCGAGCACCTCTCCGGCAGCGGTGCGGGCCGCCGCCACTATGTCGCCATCGTGGGTGAGCGATGCCACCTTGAGCTCCACGGGCAAGCCGCTCTGGAGCGTACCCTCCATATCGCCGGGGCCACGCATCTTCAGATCGGCCTCCGCCACCACAAATCCGTCGGTGGTCGAGGTCATCACTTCAAGGCGCTTGCGAGTCTCCGAGGCGAGCTTCATTTTCGACATCAGTATGCAGTAGCTCTTGGCAGCTCCTCGCCCCACGCGTCCGCGCAACTGATGAAGCTGACTGAGGCCGAAACGCTCGGCGTTCTCTATCACCATCACCGAGGCGTTGGGCACATTAACTCCCACCTCTATCACCGTGGTGGCCACGAGGATATGGGCCTTATGCTCGGCAAACTGCTTCATCTGCCATTCCTTCTCGGCCGGTTTGAGAGCGCCGTGGACCATCGCCACCTTGTAGTCGCGGAATATCTCGCGGATCTCCTCATACCCCTCCTCTACGGAGTGGAGCTCGCTCTTGTCGTTTTCCTTTATGGCGGGATAGACTATATATATCTGCCTCCCCTCCCGCAGCTGGGCGCCGATGGAGCGGTAGACATCCATACGCTGCTCCTCGTAGCGCAGGAGAGTGGTGACAGGCTTGCGCCCCGGGGGCAGCTCGTCGATCACCGACACGTCGAGATCGCCATATACGGTCATGGCCAGGGTGCGGGGTATGGGTGTGGCCGTCATGACCAGCACATGGGGCGGGATAAAATTCTTTTTCCACAGACGCGCCCTCTGGGCAACGCCGAAGCGGTGTTGCTCGTCGATCACGGCCAATCCGAGCTCTCTGAACACCACTCCCTCCTCGATCAGCGCATGGGTGCCCACGAGGATATGCAGCGAGCCGTCGCGGAGCTGAGTGTCGATTATGTCGCGCTCCTTGCGTCGCGTCGATCCGGTGAGCAGGCGTATGTTGATGCCGAGGGGAGCCACGAGGTCATGGAGGGTCTCATAGTGCTGGGTGGCCAGAATCTCGGTTGGCGCCATGAGGCAGGCCTGCTTGCCATTGTCGAGAGCTATGAGCATGGCAAAAAGCGCCACGAGTGTCTTGCCCGACCCTACATCGCCCTGCACCAGGCGGTTCATCTGGCGCCCGGTGATGGTGTCGGCATGAATCTCTTTTATCACCCTCTTCTGCGCGCCTGTGAGCGGAAAGGGGAGCATCTCGCTGTAGAAGCGGTTGAAGTAGCGGCCTATCCGCGGGAAGCGGTAGCCCTCGGTGGCGGCTTTGCGCCTCCGTCCATAGAGCTGGATATTGAGCTGGAGATAGAATAGCTCCTCAAACTTGAGTCGGTAGCGGGCTTGCTCAAGCACCTTGGCCGAGGATGGGTTATGGACTGTTGCCATAGCCTCGCGCAGTCCCATCAGGCGACAGCGCGATATGATCTCTGGAGGCAGAGTCTCGGTCATCGAAGGCAAGAGCGCCCCGAGCACCCCCTGCACCCATGTGAAGATGGTGCGCGAGGTGATGCCGGCATTGCGCAGCCGCTCGGTGAGCGGATACACTCCCCTCAACCCTCCCGCCGCTGTGGCCACGGAGCCGGGGGTGTCGACTTCGGGATGGACCATGCTCCACCGGCCCGACGCCTTGAAGAGTGTGGGCTTGCCAAAGATGATATACTCTGTGTTGGGAAGATACGCCTTGCGGATCCCTTCGATGCGGCGGAACCATATCACCTCCATTGTCGACCGTCCGTCGGAAAAGAGGCCTACAAGGCGCCGCTTGGCACCCTCGCCCTGCACGGTGAAGGTGACAAACCGGCCTTTGACCTGAACCGAGGGCATCTGATCGCCCGAAAAATCCTCGATGAGCTGAAATGAAGTGCGGTCGAGATACGACGAGGGGAAGTGGGTGGCCATGTCGCCGTAGGTTTGAATGCTGAGCTCCTTGGCAAGCATCTTGGCGCGCGTAGGCCCCACGCCCTTCAGATACATTATATCGGTAGTCGCGGCAACGTACATATGTCTATCGGTCAGCGCCGGTGGCCGAGGATTATCTCGGCTCGCTCTATGTCGGTGGGATGAGTGATCTTGATATTTGACGGATCACCGGCCACGAGTGCGGGCCCTTCGCCGCAAAAGACCTCTACAACCGATGCGTCGTCGGTGAGCATGGGGTCAGATGGATCGGCTGCATCATAGGCCACACGCAGCAACCGGGCTGGAAATGCCTGAGGAGTCTGAACAGCACGGTAGCCGGAGCGCGCAACAGCTTCGGTGCCTCCCCCGGGGAGAAGCCTGCGTATCGAGTCGGTGAGCTCCACCACGGGGATAGCGCCGCAGCTGCCCGGGCGCGAGGCCGCCTCGACAAGCCTGTCAACCACTGCAGGGGTAATCAGGGGGCGGGCTCCGTCGTGGATGGTGATCACATCAGCCTCCATCCGGGCCGTGGCTCTGAGGGCATTGGCCACGGTGGCGGCGCGGGTAGGGCCGCCCGCAGCTATCATGGCAGCTCCGGTCGGGCCATATGCAACCTCAATCTTCTCCCACACCGGAATCATGGGGGCGCTTATCGCCACAACAATCCTGTCGTCGGGCCCGGAGGCGCGACGCATGGCCTCGATAGTGTGGACTATCACCGGGCGCCCCGCCATGAGGCAGAACTGCTTGGGCAGGTCGGCGCCAAAGCGCGAGCCGCTACCGGCCGCCACAATGATATGAAGACTCCTTATTCCGCTCATGATTGTTATTTCATGTCGGGCGCAGGCGAATCGAGCGAGGCGTCGGGGTCATAGACTATGCCGTCGAGAGCGTGACGTCCGTCGGGATCGGTCACCACAAAAGTAAACTGCCACTTGTCGCGTCCGGCGCCATTGCTTCCGTTGTGGGGCAGGCGCATGAACACCCTGTTCCAACCCTTGCGCAGATGTATCTTCTCGGCGGGGCGGGCTGAAAGGTTTTCGTTTGTCAATCCTATGGTGGCATGATCCTGGGGAACGTCCATATCGGGCTGCTCCCACACCGGTGGGGCGATCTCGGTGCCATTGAGCCAGATGCGCGATCCGCGTCGATCCCATTGACCAGCCTCGGCGGTGTGCTCGTTGCCCGAGCGGCTGAAGGTATAGAATTCGATCAGCGCTCCGGCATCCTGCTCCACGGGCGAGTAGATATTGGTCCAGGCATGTACGGTCACGCTGTCGTTGACCTCCTCAAAGAGGCCCTTCACGATCGGGTGCCAGATATGGCGAAGGTAGATACCGGCGCCTGCTGCGGGAGTAGAACCGTAAACCACGCCATTCCATTCCACCTCCGTAGGTATGCTTATCGAGTCGCGGTAGAGCTCGAAAGCTCCCACCACCGACGGGTCGCCGCCATTGCTCATCTGATAACCTACATTCCACTTCACATCGGTCTGCCTGACATAGGGTATCGGCTCATCTTTGAGCGAATGATCCTTGTGGAAGAGGAAGCGGCGCTCCCAGTCGGCAAACTCATCATATTCGGGTCCCGACACAGGGAGGGTGGTGCCGCCCTCCTCGATATAACTTTCGCCGCCGCCTGCCCATGCACGCTCGGCCGAGGCAAGCACGCTGGCATAAAAATTGTTCTGGTTGATGATATCATCCTGCGTGGGCACCTTGGTGTCGTTCCAGATAGCAGTGATGGTGCCGGCTATATCTTCATTGCCTGTCTGGGATCCGAAGATGGTCGACTTGTATATGCCCACCACATCGGCAAACACGTCGAAGTGGTTGATATAATTATAGCGCATATCAACATTGGGAATACCCTTTACAAGTCGGCCGGAGGTTGCCCAGTTGGTCACCATATCGACCGGAATCACAGCCGGATCAACCAGCTTGCTCGGGCGATTGTAGGTGTTCCATATTATCACCTTGCGTCCGAGTCCGGCTGTGTACTCGGCCATGTCGATGATAAAGCTGTCGTCGAAATTTTTCTCATCTCCACCTATATGGATATACGGGGCGAGAGGAAATGCCTCGGCCACCTCGACAAGGATGGTGCGGAGTGCATCCTTGCCCTCCTGACTAAGCATCGAAAATCCCATGGCGCGGTCAAACACAGCGCTGTGGCCCGGCATATCAATCTCAGGGATGATGGTCACACCGCGCTCGGCGGCATACCGCTCCAGCTCCCGGCACTCCTCCTGAGTGTAGTACATCCCCGGATAGCGGGTCATATACTCGGCCGAGGTAAGCTGAGGAAAGCTCTTCACCTCAAAGCGCCACGCCTGATTTTCCGTCAGATGCCAGTGGAAAGTGTTGATTTTAAACGCGCTGAGCAGATCAATCTCTTTCTTGAGCTCATCAATGGATATAAACGAGCGGCCCACATCGTGGAGAAAACCTCTGAGCTTGAACGCAGGCCAATCGGTCACAGTCACCGTCGCTATTCCTTCGGGAGCATCAAGCGCCAGCTGCGACAATGTCTGGGCCGCACGCACCACGCCCATGCTCTCGGGAGCCGTGATTCTGATCCCCTCCGGACTCACTTCAAGGCGATAAGCCTCATCGGGATAGCCGGCGAGAGTATAGTCGGAAGCACCTTCCACCGGAGCAGTGACAACAGTTACCGGCAGTCCCCCCTTTTCCTCCTTATAGCCCGCCTCGGCAATAGCCCTGCGCAGCGCCGGGGTAGAGGTGGGGTCGGTGATAGTCACCTTGCTTCCAATGGGCAATACGCCCTTACCTGTTTCGACATGCTTGGGGCGCGGAAGCAGATCGCCGGGGCCTGCGAGGGCCGACGACGGCACTATGGCTAAAGCCAGTGCGGCTGTTATTGACTTGATTGTCCTGTTTTTCATGCGTCTGAATCGATATTTCTGCAAATATAAGCAAAATATCAGAGCTATCGCAACATGACCTCGCAAAAAAACATCGGCCCCGTCGTCGCGACGGGGCCGATGTTTTTAACCTTAAATCTAATACCATGAAAAAACACAGTGCATATATCTTGTGTATCTGCTTTCAAAACACGCGGCAGTGCAAAAGGTTTAGGGGTTATCTGTGTTTAACTTTCTTTAACACTACGCGCGTCTTTAAAATTTGTAATTTTGGAGCGGAGAAAGCCTCGGCGACGTCACACGACGGCCTCCGGTGCCGCATCCATCCTATAATATCTATCACTTATTCACCGTATTGCGCAAAAGGGGTACGGATCAACACTGCCATTGACCCGGCTATCTGCTGCCCTCCCCTCTCCGCTACGCCCATTTACCCTAATGAGAACCCGCATATTAGTCATCGACGACGAAGAGGCCCTCTGCGAGATATTGAAATACAATCTCGAGAAAGAGGGCTACGAGGTCGATACAGCCTACAGCGCTGAGGAAGCCCTCGAGATGGACCTCACAGTCTACTCCCTTCTAATCGTTGACATCATGATGGAACGCCTCAGTGGATTTGACTTCGCCAAGCAGATCCGTTGGGACGGTTCACCCACCGAATCAATTCCTATCATTTTCTGCTCTGCCCTCAACGGCGAAGACGACACTGTGATGGGACTCAATATCGGAGCCGACGATTATATCACCAAGCCATTTGTAATATCCGAAGTGCTCGCCCGCGTGAGAGCCGTCCTGCGCCGCAGCATGGCTTTCAGGCCAGTCGCTGCTCCTCAGGAAAAAGATATATACGAGCCCGACATCGTATTTAAAGATCTCCGGATCGACCAGAACGAGAAGCTCTGCTTTCTCGGCGATCAGGAATTGGCTCTCACCAAGACCGAATTTGACCTCCTGCAATTTTTCCTCTCCCACCGCAACCGCATCTACTCGCGCGAAGAGATCATTCAGCAAGTATGGGCCAAGGACATGGTGGTGACCAATCGCGCCATCGACACCAATATAGCACGTCTCCGTAAAAAAATTGGCGAGTACGGCAACAACATCGTGACCCGCCTTGGCTTCGGCTATGGCTTCAAAGAAACGAATTAGTTATCGCTGGAAGCTTTTTCTCCCCATCGTAGGGATGATGTGGCTCCTTATGGTGGTGCTCGTGATATACCACTATAAGAACATAGCCGACTACAGGGCCGACGCAGTGAGGGCGCAGCTCTCGCTGGTCAACAACCGCATCATAGCCGCCTACGAGGACGACATCGACATCCAGCCATTTCTCAACTTCATCGAGCGATATTTTGAAGATTCGGTGCTCGATGAAGTCATGGTCACAGTCACCGACAATGTGACCGGCGACACCATACAGTCGATCGGCCCCACACCCGAGGAGATCTCGATAATATCCGAGCAGGAACCGCTCACAGGTGGCTTGGGAAATCCCATCGGGCTTTCGCAGCAGCTGATCTCCGACAAGATGTTTTATGTCTCCGCCCGAAAGAGCAACGACGGACGCATCACCGTGCAGACAGCGCTCCCATTCTCGGGCGCGCTGTCCGACTCGCTCCGCAACGAGCCGTCATTCTGGGTCATAATAGCGCTCATTGCCCTGGCTTTCACCGCAATCGCCTACTTCTCCACTAAATTCCTGTCGCGCAGCGTAAGACTCCTCAAAACCTTTGCCGACAATATCGAAAACAATGAGGGCAGCCTCGGCAATCTACCCGACTTCCCCCACGATGAGCTCGGCGACATATCGAGGCGCATCATCGACCTGTATCGCGAGAAAGCCGATGCCAACGAGCGGTCAGACCGCGAGCACGCTGTGGCCATCCACGCCATCGAGGAGCGAGCCAGAATCAAACGCCAGCTCACCAACAATCTCAACCACGAGCTCAAGACTCCCATCGGAGTGATCAGAGGCTATCTCGATACCATCGTTGCTTCGCCCGAGATGGATGCCGCTACAAAAGACCGGTTCATACACCGGGCCTACGACAATGTGGAGCGCCTATGCTCAATGCTCGACGATATATCGACCATCACTCGTCTGGAGGAAGGATCAAACAACATAAGCATGACCGATGTCGACTTCCACGAACTCGTGTTCAACATTGAGCGCGACCTCGACGCCTCGGGCATCACCGGAAGCATGAAGTTTACCTACAATATCCCGATAAACTGTCATGTGCGCGGAAATTCCACACTCCTGTCCGCTCTCGTAAGCAATCTTGCAAAAAACGCTGTGCTCCACTCTCATGGCACCGAGATGGGGCTTCGGCTCATCGTGGAGTCGAAAAAATTCTACACCTTCGCTTTCTACGACAACGGCACCGGAGTGGAGAGCGAACACCTGACACGCCTCTTCGAGCGATTCTACCGCATCGACTCCGGCCGCTCCCGCAAGGTAGGCGGAACAGGCCTCGGACTCCCCATCGTCAAAAACACGGTGGAGTCGCATGGAGGCACCATCTCAGTCCACAACCGCGCTTCGGGAGGATTGGAATTTATCTTCACCCTTCCAAAGTTTGACACATATATCGACAAGAAATCATCGCGTGGCGACGTCAACGACTCCATCCCCCCCGACGGCACTCTCTGACACCGCCACATATCCCCATACAGAGTTGACCCCGGTTGCATAAAAAAGCAGCCGGGGTCAACTTTTTATCTCCACAAGATGTTTCATATACGGATGCCGGAACGCAATCACCCCCGGCACACAAGCTAAAGAAATCAAAAAAACATACACATCATATACCTATGAACACCGCACCTCTTCAAGGAATTAAAGTGGTCGACTTCACAAATGTGCAGTCAGGCCCTTCATGTACACAGCTTCTCGCATGGCTCGGCGCCGACGTTGTAAAGATTGAGCGCCCCGGCACCGGCGATGCAACCCGTAAGGAACTCCAGTTCGATCCCGACTGTCCCAGCTACTACTTCCTGCAGCTCAATAGCGACAAGAAATCTCTTGCCCTCGATGCCGCCACCCCCGACGGCAAGGCAATCCTCACCAAGCTCATCCAGCAAGCCGATATATTTATCGAAAACCTCCATCCGGGCGCAATGGATAAGCTCGGATTCAGCTGGGAAGAGGTCCACAAACTCAACCCTAAATGTATCTACGGCACCATTAAGGGATTCCCTGTTTCATCTAAATATGCCAACCTCAAGGCCTACGAACCTGTGGCTCAGGTAACCGCCGCCGCCGCTTCGACCACCGGCTGGTGGGAAGGCGACAATAATGTGCCTACCCAGAGCGGCGCAGCCCTTGGCGACTCCAACACCGGCATGCACATGACCATCGGCCTGCTCGCCGCACTTGCCCAGCGCGAGAAAACCGGCGAAGGCTGCTACGTATATCAATCGATGCACAACGCCTGCCTTAACCTCTGCCGTATCAAGACACGCGACCAGCTCACACTCGACCGCATCGGATATCTCACCCAGTTCCCGCAGTATCCCAACGAGAAATTCCCCGACTATGTGCCCCGTTCGGGTAATCAGGAGGGCTCAGGAGTGCTCGGTTGGACCTACAAGTGCAAAGGCTGGGAAAGCGATCCAAATGCCTACGCATATATCATCTTCCAGCGTGGCGCAAAGGATTTTGAGCTCGCTTGCAAGGCCTTCGGCTTTGAAGACTGGCTCACCAACCCCGACTTCAACACCGCCGACGCACGCGACCGCCACAAACAGGAGGTTTATGCCCGCGTTCAGGCCTGGACCATCAACAAAGACAAGTTTGAAGTCACCGATATCCTCTCGAAGGCAGGTGTTCCTGTAGCTCCTGTGCTCAACACCAAGGAGATCATGACCGATGAGTCGCTCTACGACGGCAACACTCTCGTCAAGATCAACCAGGGCGGCAAGGTCGGCGAATTTGTTACCGTAGGCGTGCCCTTCACCATGAGCAACTATCAGCCTACCTACGGTCCGTGTCCTACCCTCGGCGGCAACACCGACGAGGTGCTCAAAGGCCTCGGCTACACCGAAGAGCAGATCCAGAGCTTTGCCAAGAATGGCACCACAGCTCCACTGCCCGACGGCCAGATGTAATCCCCCACTACCCTTTCAGAGCCTCACTCTGAATACTACTCCATCATAAGGAGCGGGAGAGAGCACACAAGGCGTGTCCCCCACCCCCGGTGCTCTCTCCCGCCGCCTTTTTCCAACCCTCATCCCCTCTCACACACATATTTACCACTACCTGAAATGACAACCAACACCAACAACAATACCACCACACCCGCATCGGCCCCGAAATTTCCGGAGCAGGTGACCGGTATGTATATTCTCGCCGAATCGCTGCGACGCCTCGGGCTGATGGATGTCTACGGTCTTGTAGGCATACCTGTCACCGAAGCGGCTTTTGCCATGCAGAAAGTCGGCATCAACTACTATGGTTTCCGGTTTGAGCAGCAGGCCGGCATGGCCGCCGCCACCCACGGCTACCTTACCAAGCAGCCGGGAGTGCTCCTCACCGTGTCGTCGCTCGGCTTCATGAATGGCCTCACTGCCACCGCCAATGCCACCGTCAATTGCTACCCGATGATACAGATCTCGGGCGCCTCCGATCCCACCATGGTCGATATGGATATGGGCACATATGAGCAGCTTGATCAGCTCAACACCGCCCGTCCGCTCGTCAAGGCGGCTTTCCGTTGCTCCTACGCCAAGGATATTCCTGCCGCCGTGGCGCGCGCCTACCGCGCTGCCGTCAGCGGGCGCCCCGGAGGCGTGTATATCGACATGACCACACCAGCTTTGGGCGAGGTGATGGATGCCGCCGATGCCGAGAAACTCTTCTATAACCCCGTGGATGTGGCGTCGCCCGTTGCCCCCACTACCGAAGCTGTTGAACGCGCTGTCGAGATTCTTACCTCGGCCAAGCGACCCGCAGTGCTTCTTGGTAAGGGAGCCGCCTATGCACAGGTCGACGACAAGATCCGCACCCTCATAGAGACCTACAAGATACCTTACCTCTCTATGTCGATGGCAAAGGGTCTGATGCCCGACGCCGGGCCCTACAGCGCTCTCAGCTGCCGCTCCACCATCATGGAGCAGGCCGACGCTGTGGTGGTGATCGGCGCACGTATCAACTGGATGCTCTCATTCGGCCGTGGCAAATGGAATCCCGACGTAAAGTTTATCCAGCTCGATGTGGAGCCGACCGAAATCGACCGCAATGTACCTGTAGCCGCACCGGTTGTAGGCGATATGGGCCAGAGCCTCGACATGATGCTCGCCGCAATGAAGGGTAAGACCATGAGCGCCGACCCGCAATGGCTCGCATCTCTGCAAGCCGAGTCGAAGGTCAAAAATGCCAAATTTGCCGACCGTCTGGCCAAAGCTGCCCCGCAAATGCCTATGACCCACTGGACCGCTCTGTCGGTTGTGAAGCCCATTCTTGAAGCCAATCCCGATCTGATTCTGATCAACGAAGGAGCCAATACCCTCGACGACACCCGCGACTCGGTAGACATGTCGCTCCCCCGCCATCGTGTCGACTGCGCTTCATGGTCGATCATGGGCATGGGCATGGGTTCGTGTGTAGGCGCCGCCGTCGCCACAAAGAAGAGCGTCGTAGCCATCGAGGGCGACTCAGCTTTCGGCTTCTCAGGAATGGATTTTGCCACAATATGCCGCTATAAACTGCCTGTCACCGTTGTGGTGT
The DNA here is from genome assembly GCA_910579675.1 of uncultured Muribaculaceae bacterium. Classification (GTDB taxonomy): domain Bacteria; phylum Bacteroidota; class Bacteroidia; order Bacteroidales; family Muribaculaceae; genus Paramuribaculum. The sequence goes on from CAJTUF010000005.1 coordinate 132,744, forward strand.
TCAACAATGGCGGCATCTACAACGGCATCGGAGTCAATCCCTCGGGAGGCTCGGCTCCTGCCCCAACTACCCTCGACATCAACGCCCAATACAACCTCATAGGCGAAGCCTTCGGTGCAAAGGGCTACCGGGTGAGCGATCCTGAATCGCTACGCGCAGCCCTTACCGAAGCCATTGCCTCAAAGGCTCCCGCCTTGATTGATGTGCAGCTCGGCGCCGACTCCGGCAAGGAATCGGGCCACATAGGCTACCTCAACCCGACCCCTCTGATCGACTACACCGTCTGATCTCTTATTACACACCCCCGGGGAGCCGGGAGGATTGATCTGTCGGCTCCCCGCTCTTTTTCTTCACCTATTCCACAACAACCCCTTTTCCCCACGCCCTTCAACTATGCTGCACATAATCCTTTATGCCATAGTCCCTATCTTCGTCATCATGGGGCTCGGCTACTTTTCGGGCAAGGCAGGAGCATTTTCAGGCGATAATGCCCGAGTGCTCAACAAAGTAGTGCTCAACTACGCACTCCCCGCAGCGCTTTTCGTGGCCATCATCAAGAGCAACCGCGAGATGCTTGCCGTAGACATCAAGCTCACTATCGTGTCATTTGTGGTTCTGATAGCCTGCTTCTTTCTCGTCTACTTTGTGTTCAAATATCTGTATAAGGACTCCACGGCCGAGAGCGCCGTTTCGGCCCTGATCTCCGGCTCCCCCACCATCGGATTTCTCGGTTTTGCCGTGCTGGAGCCGATCTTCGGCACCTCCGCATCGGTGGCTCTCGTGATTGCCATTGTGTCGATCGAAGTAAATGCCATAGGTATTCCTATCGGACTGTCGCTCCTAAATGCCGGCAATGCGGCCGCAAAGACCGGTGCGGGCAAGAAGCCCAACCCATGGAAACCGGTCATCAATGCCCTTGAGCAGCCTGTGGCCTGGGCTCCTATCCTCGCCGTAGTTCTGGTGCTCTTCGGAGTCAAATGGCCTGCCTATCTCGACCCCTCGTTCACTCTTATTGCAGGCGCAAATGCCTCCGTGGCAGTGTTTGCCGCTGGCATCACCCTCTCGTCGGTCAAGGTACAGCTCAACGGTCAGGTATGGATGGGCACTTTCCTGAAGCTCATCATCATGCCTCTCTCGCTCCTCGTGGTAGGTATGCTCGTACACATGAACCCTCTCAATCTGAAGATGCTCGTTGTCTGCGGCGCTCTGCCTCCAGCCTTCTCAGGTATTATCATTGCATCGCGCTACAACTGCTACGTGGCCACCGGCACCTCCTCGCTCGCCGTGTCTACCCTGCTCTTCATGGCCGCATGCCCGCTCTGGATCTGGCTCACCGATAAGGCCATAGAAATGTTCCACTACGTGGGCTGACACCATCTTAAACGCACTGGAAGGTACTCTCAGATTGCCTGAGAGTATCTCTTCAAATCTCACGATTGCCGTTTCAGGCTTTCCTATACTTAATTATTAAGTATATTAGTTGTGGCACCGCGACCCGCCCGAAAGGACGGGGAGCGGTTGCCACATCTGTTTTACATACAGGAGGTCATCGACCGGCGCCCGACCCCATCACGAGCAACGCAAGGCTTATGGCAAGAAGTGTGAGATCGACAAGCTTGGCTTTGACATGGCTCTCCTTAAGGGCAAACACACCGTAGAAAAACGACACCAGCACACTCCCGCGCCTGATCATCGACACTATGGCTATCATCGAATCAGGAAGCGAGAGCGCATAGAAGTAGGCTATGTCGGCTACGGTGAGAAAAAGCGATATGCACGGTATGCTCCACCGCCACTTGAATGGCGCCGAGGCTTTCATGACTCCGATGCGGGTGAGTATAATGAGCGCGCCACCCATGATAAATACCTGATAGAGCGAATACCATGCCTGGACTTCAAGCGGCTCGAAGCGCTCGAGCAGATACTTGTCGTAGAGAGCGCTCACAGCCCCCATCACCGCGGCTCCGAGACTGAACCATAGCCAGCGGCTCTCACGGAGAGGAAAGCCCTCCTTGGCTCCTACGCGCGATATGAGAAAGAGCGACAGCAGCCCCACGGCTATACCACACCACTGGAGGGTGTTAAGACGCTCGCCAAAGATGACCAGAGCCCCGATGAGCACCATCACCGGCCTCGAAGCATTGACAGGCCCCGCTATAGTGAGAGGCAGATGCTTGATGCCGAAATAACCCAGAAGCCAAGAGCTCAGCACTATCGCTGATTTGAGGAGCACCATGAGATGACCTGTCGGAGTGCCCCCGAGTCCCCAGTTGCCTTGCGCGATACCCGAGATGAGAACAGGCGACATGAGCAAAGCTCCGAACACGGTGTTGAGCAGAAGCACCATCACCACATTATTGTCGCGGAGTGATATTTTCTTAAATATGTCGTAGACGCCAAGGCATAGAGCCGACGCGAGTGCAAGCAGAGCCCACATATATGCGATTATGATTGTAAACCTATTGAACTGACCGGAGAGAAGCTCCAAAATTACTAAATTTCTTTCAATCAAAAGGTGGCCCCAACCGAAAATACACCTCAACCTACCATCCGAGTCACGATGCCGCGCCATCTTCCCCCACGTGTCGAAAACTTTTTATATCTTTGCATATTATAATAATAGGGACTGGCATAAACCCTGCCGATTTTCCCACCCATTTCAGAAACTCATAACCTGCTTTCACCATATAACCGATGGCCGATTCCAATTTCATTGACTACGTAAAGATACTGTGTCGCTCCGGACGCGGTGGCGCCGGCTCGCGCCACTTCTACCGGGCTAAATATATCCCGAAAGGCGGGCCCGATGGTGGCGACGGTGGCCGTGGCGGACATATCATCCTCAGGGGCAACCGCAACATGTGGACTCTACTCCCTCTCAAATATCGCCGCCACATATTTGCCGGAAACGGCGAGAGCGGCACCGGCGGCCGATCGTTTGGCAAGGATGGCGACGATGTTATTGTCGACGTGCCTTGCGGCACTGTGGTGTTTGATGCCGACTCGGGAGAGTTTCTCTGCGAAGTGACCGACGACGGCGAGGAGGTAAAGCTCCTCAAGGGTGGTCGAGGCGGACTCGGCAACTGGCATTTCAAGAGCGCCACCAACCGCACCCCCCGATATGCACAGCCGGGCGAACCGGCCATTGAGAAAGCTGTGGTGCTCGAACTGAAACTCCTGGCCGATGTTGGTCTGGTAGGGCTGCCAAATGCCGGTAAATCAACACTCCTGTCGGCCATTTCAGCTGCCCGCCCCAAGATTGCCGATTACCCGTTCACCACAATGGAGCCGCAACTCGGCATCGTGCCCTATCGCGACAACCGTTCATTTGTGATGGCCGACATTCCCGGCATCATCGAGGGAGCCAGCGAGGGCAAAGGGCTTGGACTACGCTTCCTGCGCCATATCGAGCGAAACGCTGTGTTGCTCTTCATGGTGCCGGCCGACGCCGACGATATCGCCGCCCAATATCGCCTGCTGCTGAGAGAACTTGAGCAGTTTAACCCCCAGCTCATGGACAAGCACCGCATCCTCGCCATATCCAAGTCGGATATGCTCGACGATGAGCTGATCGCTGAGATCGAGCCCACTCTCCCCGCCGACATTCCACATGTGTTTATATCGGCTGTGACCGGTCAGGGCCTGACCGAGCTGAAAGATATCCTCTGGGATGCTGTGACCGACGAGTCAAACCGCATAGCCACACCCTCGATCACCCATCGCCCCCTCGATGGCCACCACCGTGTGCGCGAGGAGGATGAATTTATCTTTGAAAACACTCCCCCCATCTCCGGAGCCGATGAGGAGATCGATCCCGACAATGAGCCCGACCTCGGCCGCATGACCGACGAGGATGGCTGGGACGGCGAAGACGATGAGTGGAACTATGTTGACGACGACCAATATGAGGATGACGGCTACAATGGAGCCGGCGAACAGAATCCCCATACTATCTACGGCGACGAGGATCCCGACGACGATATAGATCCATCGACTCTGACCGACGATGACTGGAGCCGCCGTGCCTTTGAGTTTGGTGCTGATGAGATCGACCCCGACAAGCTGCCCGACAATTGATCTCAGGCTCCCCGGTGCTGTTGCCTTCACTACTCTGCGGGGGTGCTCCGATCCATCGGAGCCCTACGATGGCTTCAATGCCTGCCACTACACCGGCGACTCGCCACACCATGTCACCCTGTGCAGGGAGCAAATGGCCTCGACACTCGGCCTCGACAATCCAAGTCTGCTCATTCTCCCCCGCCAAACACATTCGGCCCGTATTGAGGTGGTAGATGCCACATCGGCCTCAATGCCTCTCGAAGGGGTCGATGGTCTCGTCACTTCCGACCCCTCGGTTGCTATTGGAGTGAGTACTGCCGACTGTGTTCCCATACTTATGAGCGACCCTGTGGCTGGTGTGATTGCCGCCGTCCACTCCGGATGGCGTGGCACTGTGGAGCGGATCGCCGCCCGGGCTGTGGATGCCATGACAGGCATAGGTGCGTCGCCACGGCGCATCATCTGCGTGCTCGGCCCTTATATCCATCGTGAGGCTTATGAGGTAGGGCCGGAACTGATCGAGATCTTTACCCACACGTTTGGCCCCGGTCTTGACTATTGGCCGGAGGGTGCCCAACGGCCCCATCTCGACCTCGGACGAGCTGTTATCCACACCCTTACCGGGTGTGGCATTCCGCAAAGCAATATCTCAGAAATAGGGATATGCAGCTATACCGAGTTCGACCGTGTGTTTTCAGCCCGTAAACTCGGGGTGGCATCGGGGCGCACGCTCACTGTAGCGAGGCTCGACCGCTCGAATGCGTCGATATAGCTTCCGGGAGTTACGTTTACTATCCTCACTCCCCGGCTGCGAGCATAACGCTCTATGGCAAAGTAGCTCTTGAAGGCTATGTAGAAACTATGGATCACCTCATGGAGGCGTATATTGCTGTAGACCGATGTGATACGCGCTTTCTCGTCGTCGGGGTCGGAATAGAAATGCGGCTGCACCGACACCACTGTATTATCTTCGGTCACTTCAAGGGTCTTCATCCAAGAATGGTCGGCTCCGGCAACATATATCACCTTAAAGCCCAACCTGATGGCTATCATAAGCGAAGGAATGAGCACATTTCTCGGCCGGGGCATTCCCATGCCCGAGGAAAACGCCCGGCGCTCAAGAGCGCCGAAACCCTCCACAGCCACCGGATTGAATGCCGCTATTGATATACAGCTGTTGCCACCGGTGAGCCGATGAGCATGGGCTTTGCGGCTCACCGGCACAAAGAGGGTCATGGGCCAGTCTACGGTGGCAAGCGCCCGGCGCAGGCGCTCGACATTGGCGCTTGCCTGCGCCTCGAAAAAGTGAGGATCGGCAAGCACATAATAGCGCGGCCTCAGATCAGTAAACTCCTTCGCGATAGCTGCAAAGTTGACAGCCAGAAGAGGCAACGACTTGAGCACACCGCCATATTGAGCGATTGTGTCGGATAGCGAAGGGCCATTGCCCAGCACCACAAGCGGGAGCTCTGACGCCTCCGGAGCCACAACTCTGCCACATGGCCTGCTTTGGGCCAGCATCTTGATCACACTCTTGATCGACGCCCCGGTCTTGTCGGCCACACGGGCCATTTTGTCTGTCAGTTTCATTGGTCATACATGGCTTTAGTGCCCTGCAAAGGTATCAATAGATTGCACAATGCACAAATTTTTGAGCCACTCTTTGGCAGATTTGGCCGAGAGGTATTAATTTTGTATTCATGGAAAGAATCGACCTCGATGCCGTGATAGGCAGCCGCGCCCCGCAGCTCCATTCGCGCCTTCCCCGCTGGTTGATCCGGGCAGCCGAGCGCTTCATCTGCCAGGACAGCCTCAACAGGCTCCTTGCCGAAGCGGGACCAAGGCGCGATGCCGACTTCTGCCGCTCAGTGCTGTCGCACCTTGAGGTGACCTACTCCATCCGCAACCGGGCCAATCTGCCTGAGCCTGGCCCTGACAGCAGGGTGATTTTTACCTGCAATCATCCCCTCGGAGCCCTCGATGGCATAATAATAATTGATATGCTATCGCAGATCTACGGCCCTGGAATCAAGTTTATAGTCAATGATCTCCTCACAGCCGTAGAGCCCCTGAGGGGAGTGTTTCTACCCATCAACAAGCATGGCTCGCAGAGCCGCGACGCCGTGGCCGCAATCGAGCGCGCGATGGAGGCCGACAAGCCGGTGATAATATTTCCGGCAGGACTGTGCTCACGCTCCTCATGGACCGGAAAGGTGGCCGACCTCCCGTGGAACAAAATGTTTGTTGTCAAGGCCATACAATCACACCGCGACATAATCCCGCTCCACTTCCAAGGACGCAACTCCCGCAGTTTTTACCTATCTGCACTCATCCGAAAAGCCCTCGGCATCAAAGCCAACATAGAGATGCTCCACCTGCCGCGCGAGGTGTTCAAGAGCCGTCGGCACCATTACACCATCACCGTAGGCGAGCGCATACCCTGGTCGTCGCTTTCCGGTGGCACCGAGGCATCGGCCACGGCTTCACGACTGCGCGACCTGACTTATTTCATCAGCGACCATTCATCTCATGACTGAACCTATCATAGCCCCTGTCGATCCCGACCTTATAGCCGCAGAGCTCACCCCCGACCGCCTTTTGCGCCATAGCAATAAGGCTCATAATCTCATATATGTCATCGACGGACGTGAGTGCCCGGCCACAATGCATGAGATAGGACGCTTACGCGAGATTGCTTTTCGCGCTGCCGGTGGTGGCACCGGCAAATCTGTCGATATCGACGCTTTCGACCTGATGGATCCCCCCTGCCGCCAACTGATAGTCTGGGATCCCTCTACACGAGAGATACTCGGTGGCTACCGCTTCATCATCGGCCCTGACATTAAATTCAACCCCGACGGCACTCCGAGGATAGCCACGAGCCATATGTTCAAGTTTTCCGACACATTCCTCCGCGACTATCTCCCCTATACCCTTGAGCTCGGACGCTCGTTTGTAAGACAGGAATACCAATCGACTCGCGCCGGCTCAAAGGCCCTTTTTGTGCTTGATAATCTTTGGGATGGCTTAGGAGCCCTCACGGTGATCTATCCCTCGATACGATATCTGTTTGGCAAGGTCACCATGTATCCCGACTATTCGCGCGAATGTCGCGATATGCTCCTCTACTTCCTCAACAAGCATTTTCCCGACCCCGACCACCTCGTATGGCCCGCCAACCCATTGCAGCTCGTAACTCCCCGCGAGCAGCTCGAAGCCCTGTTCACGGCCGACGACTACAAAGAGGACTACCGTATCCTCCACCATGCAATCCGGAGCCATGGACTCAACATCCCCCCTCTGGTCAATGCCTATATGAATCTATCCCCATCCATGCGCATGTTTGGCACCGCTATCAACGATGAGTTTGGCGATGTTGAGGAGAGCGGTATATTTTTTGCCATAAGCGAGATTACAGAGGAAAAGAAAGGCCGCCACATCCTGACCTTCGATGAATAAGTGATTCCACTTACCCCCGCACCATTTGGCGGTATATAGCAAAGCCGGACGCTGCTTACCAAAGCTGCGTCCGGTCTTTTTTGCAATCTCGCCGGCGGCTGACCGGCATAACCTTAAAATTTCCCTAAATCTATCTATATTCTACTAATCCTTATGAGTGCTTCCTGACAAGCCTCTTAATCTATCATGTCTATTGGAAACGGTGCTGTCTGAAAAATGTAAGAATGAAAATCTGCTATTGGTACTCATTATGTCCTTAGAGAGGGGGCGAAAACCGTAGCGGTTGTCATGCGTCCCTGCTGCTGATTGCTGTTACACGATGCAAAAATACCACCATGACTTCACCCTTGCAATAGATATGATGGCAATATAGACCATTTATAGTCTTATATACCATTTATATCATTCATTTCATGCACTTTAGTCAACTCCATATATCAATAGTTATATAGATTGTTTATGCTGTGTGATGGGCTGCTTTTTGAAAGATTCCGAAAGATTCTGAAAGATTGCCACGTTTACGGCACCCCCATGACTTCCCTTGGTCGCAAACAGCCTGCGCTCTAATGGTTCGCAGGCGCTCTCTTATGGGATTTTTTTTGTAATTTTGCACTCCAATAATCCGACACTCGACATCAATGCGCAATAACCACGACAACGACGACAGCCGCAAGCCCGACAACAACAACGACGACGAAATCATGATGCCCGACGACAGCAGGGGCGACACACACTCAAGAGTAGTGACCCTCGGCCAGATCGACATCGACACCAGCCGCTTCAAAGGCGACCCCGACCTGGCTCATATGCCTGTGCTCCCCACTCGCGATCTTGTATTGTTTCCGGGGGTGACGGTGCCAATCTCGCTCGGACGCCAGCAGTCGATCGACACCGCTATGGCTGCCAACGAGAAGGAGCTCCCCATAGCTATCATTTGTCAAAAGGATCCGTCGACCGAGCACCCCTCAGGCATGGCCGATCTCATGCCCGTTGGTGTGTTGGCCGATGTACTGAAGGTATTCACTCTTCCCGACAACAGCCGCACTGCAATAGTGCGCGCTCGAGACAAGGTGAAAGTGACCGCCGACGCCGAAGCCATCCATATCCCGGGAGCACTGACTGTTGCCATAGATGTAGTGACTGAGCGGATGCCCCGGCGCGACGACGATGAATTCAAATGTGTGGCGGCCGAAATACGCTCGTCGGCTCTCGAAACACTCCACCGCGTGTCGGGCCCCGGCAATGAGTTGAGTTTCAACATCGAAAATTGCGACAATTCCATCGATCTCATCAACATCATTGCCACTAACGCTCCCATCAGCTCCGACGACAAGATTAAGCTCCTGCGCTACAATCGCATAAAAGACAGAGCTTTCGCCCTCATGGCCCATATGAGCGTCCACAGCGAGATCGCATCCATTGCCGAAGATATAAAGAAGCGCACCCAGCAAAACCTCTCCAAAGCGCAGCGTGAGGCATTTCTGAGCCAACAGCTCGAAGCCATAAGGCAGGAACTATACGGCGAAGCCGACGACGAGGTGCGCAAACTCGCCAAGAAAGCCGACAGCATTGAATGGACTCAGGCTGGCCGTGCCGCATTTGACCGCGAATGGGAAAAACTCAACCATCTGTCGCCTCAGAGCCCCGAGTTTTCGGTGAGCCGGGCCTATCTCGAACTACTCCTTGAACTTCCTTGGAAGCATATTGATCCGCTCTCTACCGATCTTGCTGGAGCGAGAGAGATACTTGAGGCCGACCACTACGGTCTCGAAAAGGTCAAGGAACGCATTGTTGAGCAAATCGCCGTGTTGATGAACACTCCCGACGGCCGTGCTCCCATCATATGTCTTGTAGGTGCACCCGGTGTGGGCAAAACATCGCTCGGTCAGTCAATTGCCCGGGCACTCGGGCGCAAGTATCAGCGCGTGAGCCTCGGAGGTCTCCACGACGAGGCCGAAATCCGCGGCCACCGACGCACATACATAGGCGCTATGCCGGGACGGATCATAGACGCACTCCGACGTGCCGGCACATCCAATCCGGTGATGCTACTCGACGAGATCGACAAAATGGGCTCCGACTTCAAGGGCGACCCCCAGGGAGCCATGCTTGAGGTGCTCGATCCTGAGCAAAACTGTCATTTCCACGACAACTATGTCGATGTCGACTTCGACCTCTCCAAAGTGCTTTTCATAGCCACCGCCAACTCTCTTTCCACCCTCTCGCAGCCACTGCTCGACAGGATGGAGATCATCGACATATCCGGATACCTTCTGGAAGAAAAGATAGAGATAGCCCGCCGCCACCTCATAGAGCGGCTTAGAAAAGAAAATGCCCTCAACGAGAGTGAAATGACCCTCACTCCCGAAGCCATAGCAGCGGTGATCGAAGGTTATACGTCTGAGAGCGGAGTGCGACAGCTCGAAAAGAAGCTCGCAGCCATAACCCGCAAGATTGTGGTGGCCAAAGTGAGCGGCACCGCTTGGCCCGCCGTCGTGGAGCCGGAGCATCTACGCGATCTCCTCGGAGTGGAGATCTATTCACGCGACAGATATGAGGGAAATGATTACCCCGGAGTGGTGACCGGATTGGCATGGACTGCCGCAGGCGGCGAGATTCTTTATATCGAAGCATCTGCCCTCAAGGCTAAAGCCGATAAGCTCACCCTCACAGGCAATCTCGGCGATGTGATGAAAGAGAGCGCAATGATAGCCCTGCAATATGTCAGGGCCAATGCCGGGCGTTTCGGCATAGAGTCCGATGAAATGGAATCGCTGGCGCTCCACCTCCATGTACCGGAGGGAGCCATACCCAAAGACGGCCCGTCGGCCGGCATAACCATGGCCACGGCCATCGTATCGGCCATCACCGGGCGCCGCGTGGCGCCGCGGGTGGCAATGACCGGCGAGATCACCCTGCGGGGACGGGTGCTCCCGGTGGGAGGTATAAAAGAGAAGATTTTAGCGGCAAAACGCGCAGGTATCGACACTATTATCCTCTCGGAACGCAATCGCCGCAATGTGGAGGAGATTCCTGCCAACTACCTCGCCGGACTCACCTTTACCTACGTCACAGATGTAGCCGAGGTGATCGATGCAGCCATCATCGACGGCTGACAATTACCTGCCCGGCACCACGCCGGCCCGGGCAAGTGATGAATTGTAATAACGTGGATCATCCGACACCTCCTCGCCTATCCAGGCCGGGAGGATGATTGACTCGTCGGGTGAACTGAGCTCTATCTCGGCCACGACCAGCCCTTCAAGCGAGCCGTGAAACTCGTCGATCTCCCATCGGCCGGAGCGATAACGGCATTTGGATAACGCATCGGAGCCACAGCGCTCTATCATGGCAATAGCATCGGCTACAGGCACCGGATATTCCCACTCGTCGCGCTCTATACCCCGCGTGAGGCCCTTGACGGTGAGCCATGCCCGGTCACCTGCCACTCTGACCCTCACCGTTGCCCGGGGATCGGTCGAAAGGTAAGCCTGCCGCATCTCGGTGCCTGGGCCGTCGGTAGCGTCGCGCCACCCGTCGGTCACCAGATACTTGCGCTCAATCTCCTTCCCCATCGCGAAGAGTCAGACGCACCACGTTTTCCACATGGGCTGTGTGGGGAAACATATCGACAGGCTGGATGGCCTCCACGCGATAGGCTGCATCGAGAAGGGCCAGATCGCGTGCCTGAGTGGCCGGATTGCAGCTCACATACACTATACGGCCCGGGCGTGCACGCAATATCACATCCACCACATCCTGATGCATACCCGCACGCGGAGGGTCGATGATCATCACATCGGGGCGACCGCCATGCTCGGCTATAAACCCGTCGGTGAGCACATCCTTCATGTCGCCGGCATAAAACTCAGTATTGGTGATACCGTTGACCTCCGAGTTGATCTTCGCGTCGGCTATGGCCTCTGGCACATACTCGATGCCCACCACATGGCGCGCCTGACGGGCCACGAAATTGGCTATCGTGCCGGTGCCTGTATAGAGGTCATACACCAGCTCGTCGCCCTTCAGATCGGCAAAGGAGCGTGCGACTTTATAAAGCTCGTAAGCCTGGAGCGAATTGGTCTGATAAAACGATTTTGGCCCGATGCGGAAGCGCAAACCCTCCATCTCCTCCTCTATATAAGGCATACCGGCATAGGTTATCACATCAAGATCTCCAATCGTGTCGTTGGCTTTGGTGTTGACCACATAGAGCAACGAGGTCAGTTCCGGAAACTCCGCCTTTATGGCGCTCATCATGGCCTCGATAGCTTCGGGGTTATCCTCGCCAAACACCACCACGGCCATCTTCTGCCCTGTGGAGGCAGTGCGTATCATCAGTGTGCGCATCAAGCCTTTCTGCTCACGGAGGTCGAAAAACGAGAATCCACGCTCTTTTGCGGCAGCCTTGACAAAGAGGCGCAGACGGTTGCCGAAATCCTCCTGCAGGTGGCAGCAATTGATGTCGAGCACTTTATCAAATGCGCCCGGTATATGGAATCCCACCGCATTGCGGTCGGTAAACTCCTCGCCGCTCTCAAGCTGCTCGAATGTGAGCCACACCTTGTTGCTCATCGTATATTCCATCTTGTTGCGGTAGGCCCAGATCGACCCGGATCCGAGGATGGGGCTAACCGGCGGCAGATCTATCTTGGCTATCCGCTCAAGAGCGTCGGTCACCTGCTGCTGCTTGCATTGCAGCTGGAAATCGTAGGGCAGGTGTTGCCATCGGCATCCGCCACACACGGTGAAATGCTCGCAGCGCGGCTCAACGCGGATCTCCGACGGCTTCACCAACCGTGTGATGCGAGCTTCGGCAAATGAGCTTTTCTTGCGTGTGAGCTTTATATCGGCTATATCGCCGGGAGCTCCGAAGGGGATGAAACACACTATGCCATTGCCCCCGTCGAGGCGCGTCAGGGCATTGCCTTCAGCGGCAACACCGGTAATCTCTATATCTTTGAGCTCCGGGAGCTCCTTGCGTTTTCTTGCCATTGGTCAGAGTCGATGTAGATGGTCGGGATTGTTTCAGGCCACAAAGTTACTCCTTTGTCACGACTCTCGCAATAGTGCCGTCGGTCAGACGCAGAGAGAGGCAATCAGTAGCCCTAACGCTACTGCGGCCATGAGCAATGAAGTGCGTCCTAAGAGCGGATTGAAGCCGCGGCCTCTGGCTTCTCCGAAAGCGACCCAGTTGGCTATATGGTCGATCATGGCCGCGCAAGGCACCATGAGCCACCACCATTGCAGTTCGAGCCACGCAGGTAGAGTAAGCGCTATACCCCCGAGCCCTCCGAAAAGATACAGGAGCATAATGACCGGACGTGGCCAAAGAGTGGCGATGGTCACCTTTCCCACGGCGCTATCGTCGCGACGGTCGCGGAAATTATTGACCAGAATCACGTTGGCCCCCATCAGCCCCATGCCTATGGCGGCACACGCCACTGTGGTATCGACCGGGCGCATGCTCACCAGCATATATGTGACACACACCGGTATGAGTCCGAAAAAAACCACAACCGCCACCTCGCCAAGAGCATGACGCGAGAGCGGGTAAGGGCCTGCGCTGTAGGCCACAACGCCTACGGCTACAAAGAGGCCTACAACGATGAGCCACCATCCGCCGTAGGGGATGAGCGAGAGCCCCACGGCACAGGCTGCCGCAAGAGTGGCGAAAGTGGCCACACACATTGCCCGCGGCGATATATCGCCCTCGGTGACGCCTCGGCGGGGCCCGACACGCCCCGGCGCATCGAGCCCGGCACGGTAGTCAAAATATTCGTTGCCGAAATTGGAGGCTATCTGGGCCAGAAGGGCGAAAAGCAGACAGAGAATGGCCGGCACCATGGCTACAGTGCCGGAGCTCACGGCGAGAGCAATGGCTGTCACTACCCCCGCCATACCAACAGGAAGGGTGCGGAGGCGCATCGCCTCGACCCATGCTGAGATTGATGATCGGTTCATTTGTCAGAGTGTTTGCGCTTGCGCGCCTTCGGTATATTGCGCGTCGCGACACGATCGGGAGCCTTGACTGGCGCCGGTGCCGCGTCGACATCGGTGAGGGGCTCCTCGTCGAGTCCAAAGCAGGCTTTCACCGCCCGACGTATGCGCGTGGCTCCGTGGCTCTCGTCGCGCAATATCTGGAGTATGGTCTTTATATATTCGTCTTTATTCTTTAGTCCGCAGAGACCAGCCACATTTGAGGCCGGGAGCATCGACTTCTGGTTGTAGACCCTCAACACCGAGGCATAATCGTCGGCCGCGAGGTAAGAGCGGAACTGACGGCAGAATCCCTCGTAGAGGCCACGGGCATTGATCTCCTTGATAAGACCCTCGATATGATCCTCCAGCATATTGATATTGGCAAAACGGCCATCGACACGATACTCCATGGTGCGCTTCACGCGGTGGCGGGTGTGGAGTAGGGCCTGCTGACGCAAATCGTGGCGGAATTGGGCCATGATGGAGCTCTTGACCTTCATGAACACTCGGTTTTCATCCTTGCGGCGGAAAGCGGCAACAGCTCTCACCACCTCCTCAAGCATGAGGATATTCTCTATCTCGGCCACTTCGGGCACCATGATGCGCTTGCCGCGCAGATAGGCCACCTCCTTGTCGTCGCGGCGGTCGCGGTCGACTATTCCACGCGAGTCGAGGTGATGGAATCCGGTGAGATCGTTGAAGGTGCGGGTAGCCTCGATCACTTTGTTGCAGCTCCCGAGGCTCTTTACCGAATAGTCTTTGAACAGAAGCGGATATAGACGCGCGTCGATGGAATGTATGCCGTCACCCTCGATGAAGAGCACCGGCTTGCGCGATCCCATGATAGCGAGATAAACCTCGTCGGAGAGCTGCGAATGGGGCGGTAGCACCTCATAGTCCCACGACACCGACGACGGGTCAAACCTCCTCACCCATATGACCGAGGCGTCAGTACGCGATGAGGCGAAACCCAGATCGTGGGTAATGTAGACAAACGAGCAGTCGCGTCGCAACAGTTCTATTCGGTTCCATAGTCCCTCCATGAGCGATGGATGAAGAAATATCTCGGGGCTGTCGACCATCACCACCGCCTTTTCCGGCGCATAAAGAGCGGCACCGATAGAGTAGATCACCGCCTTCTCACCCGCCGAGAGCTTAATGGCCGAATATGCGCTCCCGTCGTCGGCCGGACGCGAAAACAGCATCTGTCCGCTCTCGATAAGTATTCGGTTGTCGGGAAATATCTCCTGCCACAGCTCCATGAGGCGATCGAGGCGCGTGGGCTCCAGGCGGGCTCCCAATCCGGCGGCATGAGCCGCTTTGTAGCGAAACAGATTGACCATCTCATCGTGGACCAGCAGAGCGATCAACCGCTCAAGCTGGGTTGAGGCACTGTCGTGCAACGACGACCCGAGGGCGGCATCGTAGATCGAGTCGATGGAGTCGGGAGTGCGTCGGTTGTCGTAGATAGCACGGAGTCCCGACATATTGTAGACCGGTCTATTAGACTCTGAGCCCACTATATCGGCCGCGAGTTGCTGGGCAAAGCGGGTCTTGCCGGCACCGTTGGCGCCTATTATCACAGTCTGTCGAGCCGGGCCGATAGTGGGTGAAGGGAGTCCGTCAGTGCGGGGAGGGAGATGGATAGCCATAGGAGGGAGCTTATGTGGGTGATAAATGGGAAGGTATCAGTTGTTGATGATCAGAGCCGCAGATCGCCTGCACCGGAGCGCACTATCTCAGGAGAGGTTGGATCGTCGAGATCCACCACTGTCGACAGGCGTCCCTCGCGGTAGCCCCCGTCGATAAGGAGATCGATGGGGCTGTACTCATAGGCCAGCGAGAGTGCGTCAGGATTGGCCGACGGGTCAAGGTCGCCTTCATATTCGCCCGGAGCTTCGGCCGAAGCCGAGAGGAGCGGATTGCCGAGAGCCTCGGCCAAAGCACGGGCTATGTCGCACCCGGGAATCCTGACACCCACCTGCTTGCGCCCTTTCATCACCTTTGGCAGACGGGTGGTCGACGGCAGAAGAAATGTAAAAGGACCCGGCGTATTGGCTCGCATGAGCCTGAACGCCACATTGTCGATGCGGGCATAATCGGAAGCCTGCGATAGATCGCTGCACACTATCGACAGGGGCTGGCGCGCGGGGTCAATACCCTTGATGCGACACACCTTTTCGACAGCGCCGGCGCGCAGTGCGTCGCACCCTATGGCATAGACGGTGTCTGTAGGGTAGATGATGACCCCGCCGTCGCGCAGGATATCTACTGCCTGATCTATATAGCGGGCATTGATGTTGCCCGGATAAATTCTAAGACGGTTCATATTGTGATGCGGAATGTTGATGAATCGGTGCGGAGTATGTAGATCCCACGCGTGGCTATCCTGAAGCGATGGCATCCTTCGGGGAGGGTTACCGCTGTCAGGGGCTGGCCAAGGACGGTGAGTATGCTCACCCGTGTCTTTGCCCGGCTGGCGACATATACATATCCGCGCAGGGTAATGATGTCGATCTCGCCCGGCTCGGGTGTGTCTGCTCTTGCCGGCATCTCGGCGCTTTCCCACCCCTTGGGTAGTTCCGCAGGAGGATATGCCGAAGCCGCCCCCGCCATGACGAGGGCTATGCAGAGGGATATAAGATGTCGGCTTAACTTGTTCATGGCCAATGTCGGATCAAGTGATGACGACCTTGAGGTGACAGCAGGGCTCAAATGCCCATAAGGTCGCGGAATATATCGAGGGCAGCCTCTATGTCGCGGGCGTCCACTATACAGTCAATGTGGATCTTGCCGGGAGCGTCGAGCAGAGTAAAGTTGATGGCGCCGGGAGTGGCGTTTTTCTTATCGTGGCTCATCAGCTCAAGAAGGGCAGGATAGTCGTCGCATGTTATAGGCATAACCCCATAGACCCGCCCCACGTAAGCAGCCAGCTCATGAACGGCTGCTGAGGGAAATCCGAGTTTCATATGGGAGATTATGAGATCGACCACGAGCCCCCAAGCCACGGCATAGCCGTGGGGCACCGGGCGCCCGCGCCTCATGGCAAGACTCTCGAAAGCGTGTCCGGCAGTATGGCCGAGATTGAGCGCACGTCTTATGCCCTGCTCGCGCGGATCCTGCTCCACCACCCCCTTCTTGACCATCACACTGCGCTCAACCAAAGGGAGGAGGCCGGTGAGGTCGGCAGCGGCTATGTCGAAGTCGAGCAGACGCCGGTATTCGGCCGGACTGTCGATCAAGGCATGCTTGATCATCTCGGCATAGCCCGATTTGAGTTCCTCAGCCGGGAGAGTGGCAAGCCAGGAAGTTGAAATCACCACTGCGTCGGCGTCGCAAAAGGCGCCTATCTCATTTTTAAGGCCACCGAAGTTTATACCCGTCTTACCCCCGACAGCAGCATCGACAGCCGACAGGAGTGTTGTAGGCACATTATAAAACCGTATGCCGCGCTTGAAGGTTGCAGCAGCAAATCCACCCATGTCGGTGATCATGCCACCTCCCACATTGACCAGAAGCGACCGGCGGGTTGCGCCGAGCTGCTGCATCTGCTCCCAGATGTGGCGCAGCGAGTCGAGATTTTTATTGACATCGCCCGCCTCGACTGTGATCACAGGCGCATCGGCCAATGCCGGGCAAGCCTCGCGCAATGGCTCCACGCATGCGCTGAGGGTGTGGCTGTCGGCGAGGATCATGGCGTGGGGCCGACCGGCCTCTTTGAGCAGGGTGTTGAGCGAGTCGGCTGGATGGTGGGTGAATATGAGGTTCATGGGGTGATGAGATCGGGATTGGTGGTTGTAAGGAGCTCGAAGAGGAGCCGGGGCATAGCCTCGGCGGCCTCCGGCATCGAATCGAATATCACTGCGGCTCCCGCCTTGACAAACTCATTGCGGGGGATGGGACCGGTGGTGACCGCCACGGTGAAGGCGCCAGCACGGTCGGCGCTCTCCACTCCGAGCGGGGCGTTTTCGATCGCGATCGAGGCCGACGGACTCACACCTGCGCGCTGCATGGCCTTGATAAAGGGTTCGGGATGCGGCTTGCCATGCGTCACATCGCGAGCGGTGATCATCATGTCGGGAGCGAAGATACCGGGAAAGTCGGCGCCCAGACGGTCGATGAGCGAATGCTGGCCCGATCCGGTGACAAGCACCCGCCTGATACCGGCCTCGCGGAGAGTGGTCATGAGCTCAAGCGCCCCTTCCATGCGCGGCGGTTTGGGATACTCGTTGAAATATATCGTCTTGCGCCGGTAGAGTTCCTCTATCTCGTCGGGCGAGGCATCGCGGTCGTAGGCGCGGCGAAACAGCAGATTGATGGTTGAGGCTCCGGTGCGCCCCTCGTAGAGAAAAAATTCCTCGCGGGTACAGGGAATCCCTATCTCGCTCACCATGCGCTGCCACGCCGACGCATGGAGGGGCATGGAGTCGTAGAGAGTGCCGTCCATATCAACCAACGCGGCGGCGGGAGCGACGCCACGGTAGTGGTGGCGTCGCAGAAATGCCGTTATCTCCTGTTCAAACATATCAGAGCAGGGCGCGGAGCTGGTCGTAGAATGAGGGGTCCTCGCCAACTACGATGAGAGCGATGTTGCCCTGCGGATCGATCACAAGCTTGGTGGGATAGCCGCTGACAGCATAAACCGACTGTACGGCCTGGGACGAGGGGGTGTCGGGATCACTCCACACATTGACCCACGGAAGGTCATACTTGGCGAGGGCGCCGAGCCATGTGTCTTTGCTGTCGTTGCAGGCGATGGAGAGAAACACCACGTCGCGGTCTTTGAGCTCTGCCCACTGCTCTTTCATCTGGGGAATACCCTTGATGCACCAGCCGCACCATGAGCCCCAGAAGTCGAGCATCACCCATTTGCCCTTGAACTGACTAAGGCTCACCATATTGCCCTGAGCGTCGGGAAGACTGAAGTCGGGAGCCGGGAGCCCCACCTTGATAGCTTCGGCGGCGGCTTCTATGGCACGCTTTCTGGCTATCATATTGTCGAGGCGGGCGTATATGGGCGACAGAAACGACTCCTTTGCACCGGGGCCGAGGGCATCGAAGGCCTGCATCAGCTCATTCCAGGAGGGTATCTCGCCGGTCATGTACATGCCGAGCGAATTATCTTTATTGGCCATAGCCATGGCGAAAGCCCGGTCGGTGAGGCTCTGCCTGAGCGCCTCGCGCTCTGCGTCGGTAGCCGTCGAAGGCAGAGCCTGATAGGCGGTGACAACCGAGTCGGTAAAGGCATTGAACTGCGAAATGCCCTCAACCAGATGCGAGCCCTTCATCACATTGACCGGGCCGGTGAAATCGACGGTGAGGGTCTCGCCCGGAGCGGCATAGACTATCTCGGAGCGCCGGTTGGACGAGGGTTTTATAATCACGGCGAGAGCTTCGTCGGGATCGAGATCGAGCACATAGGTGGTCTGTCCCGACACCACTACGGTGTCGGCAAGCCCGGCAATGGCTCCATTGCGGTTGCTGCCGTAGAAATCGGCCACAGGTACAGGGGCCAGAAACAGGGTGTCGGTATTGGCTGGGAGGGTTACAGTGAGAGTGCCGGGCGTCTGGGCCGAGGCGGCTGCCGCGCCTATCAGGGCAGCTCCCAGCAGGGTCTGGATTTTATTCATCATCAGCGGGTGGGGGTTATGAAATCGTAAAGATATCTGTTATCCTGCAAAGATATGCAGAATAATTCAAAAACGCCACCGTCTGCCCCGACAAATTGTGTCGGGGCAGACGGCGATGGAGGTGGATTGGTGTCGATTTTATGCTTTCTAATCTTGCCGTGGTGTCAATTCTTGAGTTTGTCGGCCAGACCGTGGAGGGTGTCGCCGAGCGAATCAAGCAGATCGCCGCTTTTGTCTTTGATCTTGTCGGCTATGTCGCCTGCTTTGTCGGCCACCTGATCCTTTATGTCGCCGGCTTTATCTTTCAGATCCTCAAACTTGTCGGAGGCCTGATCTTTGAGATTGTCGATAGTGGCCGAGGCCTGCGCCTTGGCTTCATTGAATTTGTCGGATGCCTGATCTTTGAGCGACTGGCTTTCCTGCGAGGCAGCGACTTTGGAGGCGGCCTCGCTCACCTCTGCGGCAGCGCGGGCAGTGGCGGCTGCGGCCTGTGCGTTTAATGCTTCTTGCTGGGCTTTGAGATCCATAGTATTTAAGCGAGGGGGGGGAATAGTCATGGACCCCTCTGATGTAAACAACAATCGCTGCCCCCGGTTGGTTTGAGCCCCTCATCATGCTAAAAAGCATTATCGGGTCACCGGAAGTCGGATGATAACAAAAATGTTGGTATCTTTGCACCATATATGATCGACCATACAACATTCGGCACCCTACGTGCCCATTACCATACCTTCGGTTGCAAGCTCAACTTTTCCGAGACCTCCTCAATCCAGAAGCTCCTCGAAGAGCGCGGAATAACACGCTGCCCACGGGGCGAGACACCCGATCTGGTGGTGGTCAACACTTGCACCGTCACCGAAACAGCCGACCGCAAATGCCGCCAGGCCATAAGGAGCTATGCCAAGCGCTGGCCCCAAGCCCATATTGTTGTCACCGGCTGCTATGCTCAGCTCAAGGCTGAGGAAGCCGCAGCCCTGCCAAGGGTGGCTGTCGTGGCGGGCAACGACCGCAAAGACCGCCTCGCAGCCTATATCGACGACTTCCTGCGCGACCACAGCCCTGAACTCCACGTCACCCCGTCGAGCAACGACATGCGCTCCTTCACCCCCAGCTGCTCGCGCGGCGACCGCACCCGATGGTTTCTTAAAGTGCAGGATGGCTGCGACTATTTCTGCACCTACTGCACCATACCGATGGCCCGCGGCCGATCGCGCTCCGGCTCAATCGACAGCCTCGTGGCGCAGGCTGCCGACGCGGCCGCCAAGGGGGCCCGCGAGATAGTGATCACCGGAGTCAATATCGGCGACTTCGGCAAGGGGCGCTCCGATTCGTTTCTCGACTTGATCCGCGAGCTCGACACGGTCGACGGTATAGCCCGCTACCGCATTTCGTCGATCGAACCCAACCTGCTCTCCGACGAGATCATTCATTTCGTGGCGGAATCGAGGAGTTTCATGCCCCACTTCCATATTCCACTGCAGTGTGGGTCCGACGAGATCCTGAAGCTGATGCACCGCCACTACGACACCTCTCTCTTCCGCCACCGCATCGACTGCATACGCGAGTCGATGCCCGACGCATTTATAGGTGTTGATCTCATCACCGGTGCCAGAGGCGAGACGCCGGAGCTCTTTGCCGCCAGCCGCGACTTTGTCGACAGCCTTCCCATCACACGCCTCCATGTGTTTCCATACTCGGAGCGCAGCGGCACACGCGCGCTCCAGATTCCCTACAGTGTCGACCCGGCCGAGCGCCACCGCCGCGCCAACGAGATGATTGCGCTCAGCGACACAAAGATGGCAGCTTTCGCACGGCGGTTTGAGGGCACGGTGAGGCCTGTGCTCGTGGAGCACACCCGCCACATCGACCCCGACACAGGTGCAGCCACTATGACCGGCTTCACCGACAACTATCTAAAGGTGTCGGTGCCTTACGATCCGGCCTTGGCCAATACTATCGTACCCGTTTCCCTCACTCACGAAAACATCATATTGCAGTGAACCCCAAACCATTGACCTCCGGCTCCTCAGCCAAGCCGCCGATTCCGGCCCGAATGGCTCAGACCCTGCTGGAATGGACTCTCCATGGCATGGCGCGCCTTCCTCTTGGATTCCTCTATCCTATGGTGGCCACCCCTCTCTACTATCTCATCTACCACATAGCGCGCTACCGCCGCAAGGTGGTGAGACAAAACATAGCCGAAAGCTTCCCATCTCACACCAATGACGAACGCCGCAAGATCGAGCAACGATTCTACCGTAACTTCGCCGACATGATTGTGGAGACAATCAAGCTGCTCCATATCAGCGACGAAGAGATGATGAGACGCATGACATTTGAGGGCATAGATAAGATCGACCGCCTGTTTGACGAAGGCAAGAGCATTGTGGCCTACTTTTCCCACATGATGAACTGGGAGTGGGCCCCGAGCATCACCCTCTGGACCCACCGCCATCCGGGCGATGGAGTGGAGTTCTGTCAGGTCTACCGACCTCTCAAAAACAAGTGGGCCGACGATTTTTTCCTTCGCCTGCGCAGCCGCTTCAACTCGCGGTCGCTCCCCAAGGCAACAGTGTTTCGCGACCTGCTGCGCTTCCGCCGCGACAACCTGCTATCAATCACGGGTTTCATGAGCGACCAGAAACCGAGCCATGGTGACCCTACATATATAACCGATTTCCTTAACCACCCCACCGCCATGATCACCGGCACCGAAACTCTTGGCCGCCGACTCGACATGGCCATAGTGTACTGGGATATGTGCAAACCCTCGCGAGGCCACTACCATATCACGATAAAGGTGTTGAGCGATGGGGGCAAAGACCTGCGATCAATCCCCGACATGGAGATCACACACGCCTATGCCCTCCTGCTCCAGGACACCATTTACCGGGATCCCTCGTTATGGCTATGGACCCACCGCCGGTGGAAGATTCCAGTCCGGTTCCCCGACGGGCACCTCTCCAAAACCATTTCCGACACATCATATGCCGACCATGATTAATGAACCCTCCACCGCCGTGGTGATACTCAATTGGAATGGCCGCAAGCTGCTTGAAGAGTTTCTGCCTACAGTGATTGCCCACACCCCTCCTGAAGCAGGAAGAGTGATTGTGGCCGACAACGGTTCGACCGACTCCTCTATGGCATATCTCAATGATCTCGCCGCCAACGGTAAGATCGAGGTAATGGCTTTCGACCGCAACTATGGATTTGCCGAAGGCTACAATAAGGCCCTTGCGCAACTCAAGGGCCGGTTTAAGTATGCCGTGCTTCTCAACTCCGACGTGGCCGCCCGCGAAGACTGGCTCACACCACTCATCGGTTTCATGGAGGCCAACACCGATGTCGCAGCCTGCGCCCCCAAATTGCTGAGCTACCGTGAGCCCGACAAGTTTGAATATGCAGGCGCCGCTGGTGGTTTCCTTGACCGCCACGGATTCCCCTATTGCCGCGGAAGGATTTTCGACACCTGCGAGGCCGACATGGGGCAGTATGACACCACCGCCGACGTGGACTGGGCCACCGGCGCCGCCCTCATGACCCGCATCGGCACGTATCTCGATGCCGGTGGTCTCGACCCCGACTTTTTCGCACATATGGAGGAGATCGATCTGTGCTGGCGCATGCGGCGCCTCGGTATGCGCATAGCTGTGGTGCCCGGCGCGAGGCTATTTCATCTCGGAGGCGGCTCGCTCCCTCCGTCTGATCCCCGCAAGACATATCTCAACTATCGCAACAACCTCATCATGCTCCACAAGAATCTGCCACCCGAGAGCCGACGGGGGGTGCTTCTGCGTCGGCGGTTGCTCGACACTGTGGCCTGGGCCATGAACATAGCCACCGGCAAATGGGGGGCAGCGAGAGCCATAATCCGCGCCCACAACGACTTCCGCAAGATGCGCAAATCATTTCCTGCGAGGGCCGACAAATCAACTGAGGCCGACCTCGCAGCGCGACCCGACATCATAAGCCAATACTTCATCAAGCGACGCCACACCTTCTCCTCCCTCCGCTGACCACATACGCATACAGAGCGCCGGACCGCTGTCGCAGCCCGGCGCTCACTATCTGTTGATCTTTATTTCCGGCTATTACTGATAGGTAGTGGTGACATCCACGAAGGTGTCGACCGTAGGAGTACCAAACTCTATGGTTCCCATCTCGTCGTTGGAGTTGATCACGAGGTTGTAGATATAATGGCAACCGGGCTCCCATTTTGAGAAACGGCTTGTGGAGAGCGGGAATTTGAGAAGGCCGTCGCCGAAGGTGCTACCCTCAGCGATATTCTCATCTGGAGTATTGGCGTTAGGCCACAGCTTGGCGCCGCTCTGGGAGTCGTAGATCGAACACATCACGGCGAGATAGGTATCGTTGCCGGCACCATTGCTTCGCCATGTAAGGGTCTGAGGCATCATATATTTACCACCTATGCCGAGGTCGCCGATTTCCATAGGAGTGGTGTCCAGGATCAGCATCTCTGTGGTGTCGCGCGACATATGGAGCACATAGGGCGCGGGGGTGTTCTGGTCGGTCCATGTTCCTACATTTTCTGCCGCCATTGCATCGCTCGTCGATCCGGAGGGGAAGTGGAAGTTGCCCTTGGTCATGAGGTTGGCCATGCCCACATTGGTCACTCTCACTTCGAGGCCGCTGTTGGTTGAGCTCATCTTAACCGTCACCTTCGAGAGGGCATGACGGAAGTTGAAGAGCACCTGCGCATTGGCTGCACCGGTGTTACCGCTCAGATTGGGACTCACGGCATAGATTATATCCTCGGTGCCGGGATAGCTGTCATAGCTCACCGGCTTGAGGGGTCCGGTGGTGCCTACCCACGATGCGGGGGCAAAGGCATAGAAGTCGACCGTCTCTTTGGAAGGCCAGTACTCCACAGGCGAGTACGTCCACACATTGTTGGCGGTCTTGGTCACTTCCACATTATCCATGAATAGGTTGGGAGTGGTGCCGGTGCCTGTGTAGGCATACACATTGAAAGCGGCGAGGTTGGCGGTGGTGATATCGCCGGCTCTCGAATACTCGGTGTTGGCCGCAAATCGGATAGCGCCGTCGGCCGGCACATCCTGCACTTCGTCGCGGCTATCGGTGCATGCCGACAGCCCTACAGCGCCTATCGCGGCTATCGCCGACATGATCAGAGTCAGTTTTCTGTTTTTCATATCTATATGTTTTTTATGTTGTGTGTATCTATCAGTCGCGGCAGCTTATATCCCGGTGGTGATGTCGATCTCTATCTGTTGCCATCCGTCCACTCCTACGTCGAGCCCTACGTCGTCGTCGCCGCCGCCGGGAGTGCCTGTCGCAGGAAGGGTAATGCTGTCGATATAAATATAAACGTTTCGTGGGTAGCGACTGTTTCTCACCTGATCGCTTACATCAAATTGGCGCGCATATCTCTTGCCGTCGGTGAGCGTTGCCTCCACGGTCAGGTTGAAGTTGCATCCGGAAGCGGGAGTACCAAAGCCCGAGGTGGTTGCGCTGAGTGCCGATGCTGTGGGATTGGCAAGGGGGCTGACCGTATAGCAGGTGTCGGAGCTCGTGGCGCCTGTTGCAAGTGTCACGCTCCGGGCCATGCCTCCCAATCGGGCCGAGGCGCTGCGCATCCGTTCCAGCCCTTCGACATTTCTGATGTCGATAGTATAAATTACGGCCATGCTATCGGGACGGCAAACCACCGTCGATACCCCGTCATCACCGCCGTAGTCTACGGTAAGGTCAGCCACTTTGCCTCCGAAAAGCATCCCCGTCGACATAGCCGAAGCAGGATTGCTTCCGGCCGGCCGCGCCGTTGCCTTGGCGTCGAGATAAGATGTGAGATCCGCAACAGTGGCTCCGCGCAGATCGCTGTTGACGGCTATCATGCCATAGCGTCCTGAGGGCAGCTCTACGCGACCTCCGGATCGCCCGGCTATATCAAATCGCCATATTCTTCCTCCGGCTGTGATCGGGAAAAACCATACCGTCATCCCTTCAGGATCAGCGTTTGGCGCAGCTTCCCAATCAAACACCACCTCGACCACATGCGACTCCCCTGCCGGACACACCAACCCTTTCTGGCGGCAAGCCGTCGGAGTAAGCAGCATCAGCACTGCGGCAACTGCCACAGTGAGTCTGAGTAAGAAAGACTTGGGTTGTGGTCCACGGTTCGTCGGAGAGCAAGCCCGTGATACCTTAGTTGAAATGGGCATAGATGGTGACTGCAGGTGGTCGTGAGTGAATGTAGTCACCCTATCAACGCCACCATAGGCCCTATGGTTCTATCCCTGCGGCATCAAGGCGCGGATAAAAAAATCCGGACCAATGTCGGTCGACATCAGTCCGGTAAATTTGTACACATCAATATTTAATAACACTGCGCCTTTCAGGCGATAGATAATGATAGATCGATTGATTGGTTGTTATCTAAGCGAGGAGTGCAACCAAAGATGCGGAGAGAAGAGAACGATAAGAAAACGAAACTAAGAAGCCGCTTCCTGATTGCGATGCAAAATTAGCACACCCTTGTCACACGGATATGACGCTCGTGTTACATTGCTGCAACACCATATCGTTTAAACATTATTTAACACATCCAACTTCCCAACGTAACTATTCAGCGGACACACTGAGTCGGTCTCCCTTAGAAAAGGGCGAGAATAGCGTTGAAAGGCGAGTTGCCGTG
>CAJTUF010000006.1 GCA_910579675.1 uncultured Muribaculaceae bacterium
GCTGATATGAGCCATTTCCATAAATCCACAAACCTTGTGGGCTGGTGCGGACTCAGACCTCGCAACGACGAGAGCAACCGTAAAATCAAGAGCAACAAAATCACCCACGGCAACAAGTTCCTCCGAAAGATATTGATTGAAATTGCCTGGACAGCATCGAGAACACGCAACTGCTTCTTCTCCAACTTCTCATATGTGCAATGCACCGTCAAGCGTAAGACGAAAATGAAAGTACAGGTGGCAATCGCCCGTAAAATACTTGTTGCCGTATGGCATATGTTCTCAAACGATGAAAACTTCTTTGATGTCTATCTCAAGCGGCTTGAAAAGGAAGCCGAGGGACAGCGACTTTTTCAAGAATCCATTCAATAGATTGAATTGTCCATGGTCAACTAAGATCATTCACAATATACCTTTGCCGACAACATAAGTAACTTTGTGGTGCCGCATGAGCCCGTCTCGCAAAATTATTGCATCGGCAAGGGAGTTGGTCACCGGCATAGGTTTTCAAGCCTGAAGAGGAAATTAACAAACTTATAACGCAATCTATGGCTACGTGCTATGGATTAGGACATTATGCGCCCTTTTATTGAATGGATCTTCGAATCGCCTAATGGAAAGCAGACAGATAAGTTGGGTGACCTTTACTTTTTAGAGGAAAGTTAATAAAAATAGCCCGACGGGCCGCCATCTTTCACCTTAATAAATGAAAATCGCCGGGCCGTTGCCCACACCGGCACGCCGACGCCCAAAGGCGCCGGTGCAAAAAAAATCAAAAAAAAATGACGGGGGTGTGTAACGAATGGGCTCCCTCGTGCGTCTTTAGTGTGTAGAGGGCGTGAAGCGCCCTTGCCATACCCACATCATTTCTAACAGACAAACCCTCACATTATGATCAAAACCAGTTTGTTAATTGCATTATACAGTGCGGCGGTGCCATTGATAATGGCCTGCACCTCGTGTACACAAGCCATAACCTCGTGTACCCACAGCATCACTTCGTCGACCAAGACCTTTGCTAAGAATATGGCCAGATCGGCCGAAGATCCAGGGCCGGTGGCGACCGACAGCTACACTGGCTTCGGTCCGTTTGACCGGATCGAAGCCAGCAGCGGCTTTGACGTGGTCTATACCGTAGGCGACGAGCGGACAGTGAATATAGAAGTGACCGAGTTTGCTCTTGAGTATGTTGAGATTGGAGTGAAAGACGGATGCCTCAAGCTGGACATAGACCGTCGGTCGTCGGATCAGCGTTTGAACAATATCCGCCTCAAGGCCACCGTGACAGGCCCTGAAATCAAAAGCCTGCATGCTACCAGCGGAGCGCAGATATCCGTTGAGTCGCCTCTTACGCTACAGACCGGTATGGAGCTCACGGCCACCAGCGGTGCTGACATCAACATTGAGGATCTCCTCGTGTGTGAGAATCTTACCGTGTCGGTGACCAGCGGCGCCGATATCAAGGTGGATGGTGTGACGGCCAAAAGTGTGACCGTGACATCGACCTCCGGCTCCGATGCCGACATCTACAGCATCAACACCAATCTGGTGACGGCAGAGTCGACCTCAGGCTCGGGCATCTTTCTCGAAGGAGCGGCCAAGGAGGTTGACCTCACGGCCAACAGCGCCTCCAACATCAGGGCATCGGGTCTGAGAGCTGAGCGCGGCACCGCCAGCGCCAACAGTGTGGGCGATATCGTGTGCAACGTGCGCGAACTGACAAAGACCCACTCGTCGATGGGCCGCGTGAAAAATCGCCGCAACTGATCTCTCCGGCTGGCAAAGGGCCGGCAGATGTATCAATATCAATGTTTGGGCTGTCGGTCTCTACTGCCTTTAGCGGGCAGGGGAGACCGACAGCTCATTTTCAGGTAGCGGCTAAAAGAGCATGGCGCTCACGGCAAGCAGCATGGCGAGCTCGGAGAGCAGGAAGGTGGCGCCACAGCAGTCGCCCGTGTAGCCGCCTATCTTATGGCGCAGATAGATGATCATCAAGCCTGTCACGACAATAGGAGCCACTGCCGCTACCGCAGCCGGGCCGGGAAGCAGGATGAGCGGAATAGCCCCTATGATGATGCCCACCGTGGCAGCGGAGGGGCTCATGCGGGAGTAGACGAGGCGGTTTTTGGCCGTGGTGGCCGAGCGGGCATAAGGGAGAAAATTGATTATCCACGATGCGACAGCCTTGCTCCAAGAGTCGGAGGCGAGGATGGCAACGGCACCTATGGCAGGAGGCATAGAGGCTATAGCGCCAACGGCGAGAAGGAAATAGATTATGAGGGTGATCACGCCATAGGAGCCGATATGGGAGTCTTTCATGATGTTGAGGATACGGTCGCGGTCGGTACCTCCTCCAAAACCATCGGCAAAATCAGCCAGTCCGTCCTCATGGAGAGCGCCAGTGAGCAGCAGGCGCGAGGAGAGCGCCATCACGGCAGCTATCATAGGTCCGAAAGCAAACGATGCGGCAAAATAGACACCTCCGGCCACAGAGCCGGTGACCCATCCTGCCAGAGGCCAGAGTTCGACCACACGCTTATAGGCGTCGGCTCCGATCTCCTTTACCCGCCATAGGGGCAGACGGGTGAAAAACGACAGGGCTGCGATAGCTCGTTCCATCAGAAATATTTGGTCACGTCGGTGTCGGCAAACGAATCCATCTCATTGATCATCCTCACAGCCGACTGAATAATGGGATAGGCACAAACGGCACCCGACCCTTCGCCGAGACGGAGCGACAGATGGAGCAGAGGAGAGGCGCCGAGATGGTCGAGCATAAGCCGATGGCCGCTCTCATCGCCGCAGTGGCCAAACACGGCATAGTCGAGCACGAGAGGATTGATGATGGCTGCGGCAGCCATGCAAGCGGTCATGATGAAGCCGTCGACTATCACCACCATGCGCCTTTGGGCGGCGCGGAGCATGCCACCTACGGCCATGGCCATCTCAAAACCTCCAAACCATCGCAGACGATCGACCACACTATCGCTGCCGCCATATGCGGCAAGGGCACGGGACAGGACGTCGAGCTTGTGGCTGATGCCGGGGCGGTCGAGCCCCGCTCCGGCTCCAATGCAGCGGTCGAGAGGCAGGCCGGTGATAATGTGCATCCACATCGACGACGGGGAGGTGTTGCCGCTCCCCATCTCGCCGAAGCTCACGATGTTGGAGCCGGAGTCGGCCTCCATGTCGACCACGGCGGCTCCCCGGCTCAGACACTCCTCCCATTGCTCCATGGTCATGGCCGGACCGTGGAGGAAGTTGGCGGTGCCACGGCCCATCTTCATGTCGATGATGCCGTGACCGGCGGGAATATCGTAGTCGACACCGGCATCGACCAGAGTGAGCCTGAACCCATGCTGATTGCAGAGAAAATTGATACCGGCCCCGCCGCGGGCAAAGTGGCCGAGCTGCTGCCATGTCACCTCCTTGGGCGACACCGATACCCCCTCGGCAATGATGCCGTGATCGGCTGCAAAAAGTATGTTGACAGGACGGGAGAGCACAGGCGAGAGCGATCGCTGGATCAATCCTATCTGAAGGGCAAGCGATTCGAGGCGGCCGAGCGAGCCGAGCGGCTTGGTGAGATTGTTGATTTTAGAGGTGAGAGCGTCGCGGAGGGTGGCGTCGGCCACGGGTGAGATATCAAAAGTCATGGCGGTCATTTGATTTTAACAGGTATTCCTGATACGGAAAAATATACATCGGAGGCCATCTCGGCCAAATAGCGATTGAACAGGCCCAGCAGATCGGTGAACCGGCGCGCCAAAGCGTTGGACGACACCCCGCCGAGTCCTATCTCATCGGTTACCACAATTATAGTCGCTCCATCCGAGCGGCTGGTAAAAGCGTCGAAGGCCGCCGACAGATGGGCCAGAGCAGCATTGTCGTCCTCTCTGTGTGCAAAAAAGGAGTTGGAGGCGAGCATGGTGGCGCTGTCGATAAGCACAGTGGCGCCCGGCAGAGGAGGCACACTGTCGAGGTCGGGTGCTTCGATAGTAGTCCATCCCTGCCCTTCACGGCGCTTGCGGTGTATCTCTACGCGCCGCTCCATCTCCTCATCCATGGGAGTGCAAGTGGCTATATAGACGGGTGTTGGCGAAAGGTCGAGAGCCAGACGCTCGGCATTCTCGCTCTTGCCCGATCGCTGGCCACCCGTGACAAGAATGATATGTGATTGGCGATTCATGCGGCAAAATTAATGAAAAGAGATAAAAAATTAGTATCTTCGCAATTCCAAAATCAATATGTTATCCATGAAAGCAATCACTATCATTGCCTCGATGGCTGTGGCCGCATCGGTCACTGCCTCGGCAGAAGCTCCACTGGCATGGACCGACGCCTCGGCCCACACCCCTCAGGAGGGGGCTGTGAAGGTGGAACTCCGCCCCGACACCACACTCGCCGTCTGGCATGGCCAGCGTGTAGGCCTTCAGGCTCTACTCACCCCCGACGCATTGCTCAACGGCAAGACACTGCGCCCCCGCATGAAGAGCGCAGGTGGCATGCAAGCCGATGCCCGGTTTATGCGCTACACCCTCACCAACGATTTCCGCGCATGCGGTGTGCCCCCCGAGCTGGAGCCTTGGGCTGTGGCCGACATCATAGATCTTGACACGGCCCTGACCGTGGAGTCGGGTCGCAATTACCCACTCTGGGTTACTGTGGAGGTGGGCAAGGATGCTCAGAGTGGAGAGCTCTCGCTTGAGCTCGTCGACGAAGCCTCGGGCAAGGTCATGGCCGAGATACCGGCCTCGATTACCGTACAGCCTTTCAGCCTCCCCGATCCGTCGAGCAAAGATTATTTCCATCTCAATCTGTGGCAGCAGCCTTATGCCGTTTACCGCTATTACAATGTGGAGCCCTGGAGCCCTGAGCATCTCAAGCTTTTGGAGCCGTATGCCGCCCTTCTGGCCCGTGCCGGTCAGAAAGCCATATCGACAATCATGTTTTATGAGCCGTGGGGAGAGCAGAGCAACGATAAGTTTCTCCCGATGGTGGAGACCACTAAGAAGAAAGACGGCACATGGAGCTATGACTACACAGCTTTTGACCGCTATGTGGAGTTTATGGACTCGATGGGTGTAGGCCCTATCATCGAGTGCTTCTCCATGATCCCATGGGATATGAATTTCCGTTACCGCGACGAGGCTGCCAACGGCGAGTATGCTTATCTCAAAACCACATCCGACACTCCCGAATATGTCGATCTGTGGAGCAACTTCCTCTCTTCTTTCCAGAAGCATCTCGACGAGAAGGGGTGGAGCGACCGCACCGTTATGGCCATGGATGAACGTGGCCTCGCCGATATACAGCGCGCCATAAAGCTGGTCGACACTTATGCCCCGAAGCTCAAGGTGTCGCTCGCCGGATATTACCATCCCGAGCTGGCCGATAAGCTCTATACCTACTCAATAGAGGTTGAGCCGTGGCCCGCCGATGTGCTCAAGCGCCGTCATGATCTTGGCCTTGTCACCACCTACTACACTTGCTGCGCCACACCGGCTCCCAATCTGTTCAGCAACTCCGATCCTGCCGACGGTGCCTACATCATGGCCTACAGCATTGCCACCGGTGCCGACGGCTATCTGCACTGGAGCTATCAGAATTGGACTGACGACCCTCTTGGCGATACCCGATTCAAGCTTTTTGCACCCGGCGACACATACTTCATCTATCCCGACGGCCGCTCGTCGATACGCTATGAGCGCATGGTGGAGGGAATTCAGATGGCTGAGAAGATAAAGGCGCTCAGAGCCGATATAGAGGCCCGCGGCGACATGAAGCTGATGAAACAGCTCAACGAGGCTCTCCTCCCTCTCCAAATGGGGCGTCGCTCGAAGCATGCCACCACCGCTGTAATAGTGGAGAACCTGCAGAATGATCTGTCGGCCATCTCGGCCGAACTGGCCCGCTGATCCACAGCATAACCCGCACTCACAGTCGCTCCCCGCATGATTGACCGTTATGGCCTTCCATGCGGGGAGCGATCTATATGTGTGAAAGAGGGGGAGTAGAGCCCGGTCAATAGTCGGTTTCGATGAAGTCTATCTCTTTGCGCGGCTTGTGTTTGATTTCGTTGCCGAGGGCGCCGATCGATATGCCGACCCCGCTGAGCTGAGTGTTGATGCTCGATACCGGATTGTCGATAAACTGCCGTTTGGCTTTCAGAAACTCCTTGCGGTCGGTCTTCTCATAGTCCCCGGCCGAATAAACCGGCACCATGGGCCGCGAGGTCTGCTGTAGCCCGGTGGCTTCAAAATCATACAGGCCTGATGAATCGGTGGCTTTCAGTATCAATCCGGGCAGTCCGCCGAGCTTCCACGGACCCGACGCTACCGGCACATCGGGAGCAAACCATACACTCCAGTTGCGGCCACGGAAATCTGCGGTGGCCATCTGACAGGTGTAGCCGAGAATAGTTGCGGTTGAGTCGGTCAGCTCCCAGTCGATTGCCGGGATCTCCTCCTCGTAGAAGTATTTTTCCACACCATTGATGTCATAGCTTGTGATCTTGTTTTCGTCGGCCGATTTGAAGATATAGTATGATCCGTCGCGGCGGGGCATTTTATCGATATTGCCGCCAAGATATGCTCCACGGGCCATCTCCTTATATCGGGCATCCCCTTCGGGTGTCGACTGTAGGGAGTCGAGATATTCAGTCATAGGTGAGTAGAATTTGCTATCGTGGGCATTGGCAAGCAGGATATATCGGTTAGGACGGGAGTTGCCGCCTTGACGGAAATTGGCTGTCGATGCGGTGTAGCTCACTTCGATGGAGGCATTTTCCTGCGATGCGGCGTAGGGGGCCGTCATGAACAACGAGGAGAGAGCGATGACGACGATGGTTTTAGAGTTCATTTGCGTAGTGTGATGGTGAAAAGGAGTTCACGGCCACGAAGCCAGCGCTGCGACTCAAACGATGAGAGCTGGCCTGCGCTATAGGTGGTGTAGTTGTATTTGCGTTGGTCGGTGATATTGTTGAGGATTGTTGAGAGTTCAACCCGTTTGCTGGCCTTATATACGAGCTTGGTGTCGAGAAGGAGTGCGTTTTTGTATACGCCTTCGGTAAGCTCGTTGCGGTAGTGTTCGCCCATTATGCGCCACTCCCACTTGGGGTGGGGCATGATGTTGATGAGCAGATTGTTTTCCATTCCGCTCAACCATGAGCTATTGATGCCGTTCATTGTCATGCGGCTGTTGGCAAAACTGATTGAATAATCGAAGCTGAGCCATTGCAGCGGCATGCCGTTGATCTTGCCACCCGCGCTCCAGCCGGTGCTGATAGAGTTGACGGCCATATTCTGCGACAGGAGATGCGATTCGCTTCGGCTGAAGCTGCCGTTGATATTGGCGCTTCCGCGCATAAAGTCGAGAGTCTTTCCCACAGTGCCGCGTGACATGAACATCTTGCCATCGCTCTTGGCATCGGTGTAGGAGTAAACGATATAGTCGCCGAAGAGCTGCTGCGACATGGTGTAGGGGAGGTGTGACCATGACTGCATCACCATAGCATTGGCAAAGACACCGCGGCGGGTCTGCTTGTAAGAAAAGGTGGCCGACAGATTTTGCGACGATGATGTGTAGAAGTCGTCGACACCTTTCTGAAACGATCTATAATTGGTCATTATATATCCCGGCTGAATCATGTGGAGATTCATGGGAGATCGGCCTGTGGATCCACGCATTGTAACAGAGAAGCGGTTGTTTGGCTTCCAGTTCATGCTAAGCGAGGGGGAGAAATAGCCCTCCGAGCGGTTGGCGAGAGCTTTGTCGAAGGTATAATGAGCAAAGCTAAGGG
The DNA here is from genome assembly GCA_910579675.1 of uncultured Muribaculaceae bacterium. Classification (GTDB taxonomy): domain Bacteria; phylum Bacteroidota; class Bacteroidia; order Bacteroidales; family Muribaculaceae; genus Paramuribaculum. The sequence continues at coordinate 7,802 of CAJTUF010000006.1, forward strand.
GGGCGTTGAGGGTGATATTGACTCTCTTTACCCAATATTCAAAGCGGGGAGTGGCGTAGAGGGTGAGATAGTTTGTGTTGACGACATTGGTGAGCTCATCGGGATCTTCTAAAAAGGCGACCTTGTTGCCATCGGAACTCATCGACCTTAGATAGCCCTTGATACCCCCTTCGAGGCTCACTGTTATGCCCTTGAGGGTTAAGGCGTAGGCCACGCTCTCATGAGTGAAGAAGGCATGGTCGCCCACATGCTGGCGGATATCGGCTCCGTCCATCGCTACGGAGAGAGTCTGAGGCAGCGACTCCCATTCATTATTGCTTGCAAAGGTCACCAGATGCTGTCCTTTGAAGCGCTTGATCATCCTGAAGTTGTTGGAAAGATAATAGTCGGGGAGTGAGGCGGTCTGCTCGTTGGGGATTGAACCGGCCACAGAAAGCCTCACATCGTCCCAGTCGACATTTGTCTTGAGGGTGTTGTTGATGAAGGTAGTTTTCTGATTGACTTCGTAGATAAATTTGGCTGAGAGGGCATGGGCTCGGTCCCGTCCGTCGCGATCTTCAGTCACCACTCTGTTTCCTTCGTTGAGATAGTAGGTAGTGATGTTGGCGGCACGCGCCGTGACGCGGTTGAAAGAATAGTCGATCTGAGCCTTCAGTTCACCTCCGCGCACCTTCCATAGACTGTTTGTCGACACGAGGGCCGAACGGTTGAAGAGGGTGCGCTTGCGGCTCAAAGAGGGTACTCCAGGGAGCGACACACTTACATATCGGCTCAATTCGGTGGATCGGCGTGAAGCAAAGAAGTCGGTTGCGCTTGCGGAGAGGTCTTCGCCGATATTGTTGGTCCTGAATGTGGTGAGATTCTGGAATCCGGGCATCACTGCCATGGCGAAAAGTTCGCCATCCCATGCTATCCCTTCCGGTTGCCATGCGAAACCGCCTCCGGCGTCGCCATGCAGGGTCCATGTGGCCTTTGCCTTCTTCTTCAGTTTCAGATTGATGGCGGCCTTATCGGAAAAGCTGATACCCGAAAGAACTTGCAAAGGCTGATGATTTTCCATCACTTCAACGGCTCCCACGTCGTCGTGGTTGATGCCGTTGGTGGCCACTCCGTATTTTCCACCCAGCAGATCGGATCCTTCGATGTAAAATTTATTGATGTCCTCGCCCTGATATTGTATTTTGCCGCTTTTGTTGACGTCGATACCGGGCATACGCTTGAGCACGTCGCCTATGCTGCGGTCTTGAGCTTGTGCAAATGTGCCTACATTGTAGGTGATGGTGTCGCCCTGCTCGCGTATGCGATCGGCTTTCACAGCCACTTCCTTAAGCAAAGTGGTAGCCGGGGTCATGACAATGGTCAGCGGAAGAGCCACGCTGTCAAGGCCAACAGAATACTTGGCAAAGCTCATCATCGACACATCGAGAGTGTGGCCCTTTGTAGTGGTGGTGGATATGACAAAACGGCCCGAAGCATCGGTCGTGGCATATTTTTTTATCTTTCCCTCGGCATTGCGGAGTATGACCGAGGCGCCGGTGAGCGGCTCGTTTGAGCCATGCTCCATCACAACGCCAGCCACATCAATCTGAGCAGCTCCAGTGAGCGCTCCTGATGCAGTCAACAATAAGATGAGTATAAGCCGGATCATAATTAGTGGGGATAGTTGGTTTCCTCTTTGCCACGATGTGGCTGGATTATTGTGCGCGCTCAATCGGATCTGTGGTTGATTCGACATCCTTGACAAAATAAGAGGCATAGACAGATGCGCCGCTGGCAATGGAGGCAGACAATGAGATGACGATTGGTTGACGATTCATATGAGAGATAGCTGAAACAATGATGAATCCTTACTTAATTGATGTGCAAATATGATAATTTATTTCCATATTTCCATATACATATGTAATGATTTAATAAATTTAACTATCGCCGTGAAGGTAATTGAGACATGAATCGGTATGATATTTCAAATAGGCATGTGGGATAGATAGTGGGCTATGTATGCGTTGATGGTGTCATCGAAGTAGCAGACATCTTTGCCGTGTAGCATCTGTGTAGCACAACTATGTCAAAACGGGGCGTTTTCGTGGCATACGTCAAAAACAGAAAAACCTGTAAGTAGCTACTTACAGGTTTTTGTGATGATTTTGGCGGAGAGGACGAGATTCGAACTCGTGGATAGGATTGCTCCCATCGTCGGTTTAGCAAACCGGTGGTTTCAGCCACTCACCCACCTCTCCGGGGTATTTAGCTTCGTGGTTGGGTCTCTTCCCAAAAGCGATGCAAAGTTACGCACAATTTCTGAATGATGCAAATTTTTCGCAAAGATTTTTTTGAAATTGATTTGTGAGACGTGAGCCGCCGGGGGAGTGGAGTGGAAATAAAAGAGGATGCCGCAGGAGCGACATCCTCTTTTATCTGATTGGCCTGTTGAGGCCGTTGATTAGGATCAGTTGTTGGCAAGCTTAAATGCGATAGGCACAGTGTACCATACGTTAACGGCCTGACCATTCTGCTTACCGGGCTGGAACTTGGGAAGCGACTTAACAACGCGTACAGCTTCCTTGTCGAGGTCGGGGTCTTTGCCACGGACTACCTTTACTTCGCCTACCTGACCGGTCTTGGTAACAACGAACATCACGGTTACGCGACCTTGAACGTTGTTTTCAATTGCCAGCTGGGGATAGCGGAGATTCTTAGCAATCCACTTGAGGAGGGCAGCGTCGCCACCGGGGAACAGCGGGGGCTGCTCAACGGCCTCAAACACCTTGTCGGGTTCGGGTTCGGGAGTCTTTTCCTCAACGACTACGACTTCCTTGTGCTCCTGAGCGTTGATGATGTCGTCGACACCACGGTCTTCATCGACAGCACCCATTGCACGGTCGTCTTCTTTGATTTCATCCTGTGATTTGAAGTCTTCCTCAACTTCGTCGTCATTGGCGATGAGTACCTCAGTCACCTTTTGGGTGTTGAGAAGGTCATCTTTAACGACTTCTTCGAGTTCTTGTTCTTCAAACTTCTGGGGTTCTTCTTCAGGAACTTCCTCGATTTCTTCGGTGACAGCCATTTCAACAAGCACCTGCTCGCCTTCGTCCTCAGGACGGGCTTCAGCCTGCTTGATCACGGTGTCAACGAGGATGGCGAGGATAGCTATGAGGGCCATCATGATGATGATGACGATCATGGCCTTATTGTGACGGGAGGGCGAAGCAGCGCGCAGCTGATAAGCGCCGTACTCCTTATTTTTGCCATCAAAGACAATGTCGCGCCACTCTTGTGATGAAAGATCTACATCTTTTGCCATTTCTTCTAAGCGTTAGATTTGGTTAAACATATATCAATCATCAATTAATTACCGTGGTTACGGATGTATGCATCAATCATGCCCTGGTCGGTGGCGTTGATGTTGTCGATCTGATAACGCGAGATCTGGTTGATCTGCATTTCGTCGAGAGCGCCGATAACGGAAGCCCATGATGCATTGGGTGTAGCCTTGATAATTACTACCGGACGTGTGAGGGTGGAATCGTTGCGGATTTCCTTGGCACGTGCCTGGTAAATAGAGTCGTTGATGTCTTTCTTTGAAGAGAACTCCTTGTTGCGCCACTGCTGCTTGAGGACTGCGATCTTTTCGAGAACAGCCTTGTTGCGGTTGTGGAGGATCTTGCGGATACCCTGCTGCATGCCTTGTTCATCGTTGCCGATGAAGGTTTCACGCATGAGGTTGGAGTCTTCGAAGATAGAGTCGTTGTTTTCGTCAGTCACCATGGGCTTGCCGAGGTAGTAATAGACGATGTTTTTAGCTTTACCTTCGTCGTCCTTCTTGATGGAGCCGTCGTCGTTGCGTTCGGTATCAACAATAAGGGTGATAGCCTCCGAATCCTTAGCCTTGTTCATTTCTTGCTGCTCTACCTTCTCGTTTGTGGGGAGTGCAATCGAGAGGGTCTGCGATTTGATCATCGTAGTACAGAGCATGAAGAACGTGATGAGAAGCATGTTCATGTCCACCATCGGTGTGAAGTCGACGTGGATAGACATCTTCTTCTGGGCGCCTTTTTTCTTCTTGCCGCCCTTGTCTGATTGTTCTATCTGTGCCATGATGATTATTCGCTTTCGGTTTTGAGCGCCGTGAGAAGGCTGAACTTATTCATCTTCAGGGTCTGAAGGTTGTCGAGCACGTGGTGAACGGTCGAGTAGGGGGTGATCTGGTCGGCCTTGACGGCGATGCCTTCACCCTTCTTCATGAGGGCCTGGAGGTTTTCATTGCCAGAAGAGTAGATGGCCTGCATCCAGATCTGGAACTCGTTTGGCGTGTTGAGGTCGGTGTTGTCGTCGATGGGTATACCGACGTCAGCACGGTTCATGTCAGTGATGACTTTGTCTTGCTCTGTCTGTGACATGCGGAGGAATGTGGGGAGAGCCTGGAAAGGTACACCGAAAGTACCGATTTTGGCAAACACGTCAGCATCCTGCTCAGTCAGGACTACTTTCTTGCTCGGGTGAAGGGTGTTGTACTTGGCAACAGCGTTTTTGAGGATTTCCTTGCGCAGAGGCTCGGAACCCCATTCCTCGGGATTGTTGGCGAGGTCGGCTTCACCTGAAACGGAGATGAACACCTTTCCTTCGGGAGATACGAGAATAGATGCCAGGTTAGCAGTAGGCACCTTCTCTTCCGACACCGATGATGGAGTGATAACGGTGACGGGCTCCTTCTGGAGGAAGGTAGAGGTCAACATGAAGAAAGTAAGCAAAAGAACAGTCACATCACTCATCGCGGTCATGTCGATGAGGGTACTCTTTCTTTTAATTTTTACTTTTCCCATATTACGCTTAATAAATTGTAGTTAGTTGGTTTGTTAAGGTGTAACAGGGATCAGTGGGTAGCTGCGAAAGTCTGAACGATAGAGAAACCGATTTCGTCGATAGCGTAGGTGAGGTTATCGATCTTGTTGGTGTAGTAGTTGTAGGAGATTACAGCGAAGGCACCGGTTGCGATACCGAAGGCGGTGTTGATAAGAGCCTCAGAGATACCGGTGGAGAGCTCGGTGGAGTCAGGAGCACCAGACTGAGCGAGAGCCTGGAACGACTTGATCATACCCATTACAGTACCGAGAAGACCAACGAGAGTACCGAGGGTGGTCATGGTAGCAACGATGGGGAGGTTCTGCTGGAGAGCGGGCATCTCGAGAGCAGTAGCTTCTTCAACTTCCTTCTGGAGGGTGGCAACCTTCTGCTCCTTGGAGAGAACGGTGTTCTTGTCCATTTCCTCGTAGCGGGTGAGAGCGGCCGAAACAACAGCGGCTACAGAACCCTGCTGCTTGGCGCAGAGAGCCTTGGCGCCAGCGATGTCGTTTTTGGCGAGGCAAAGCTTAACGCCAGCAACAAACTTGGTGATGTTGCCTTTGCCCTTGGCGCTGCCGAGAGCGATGTAGCGCTCAACAGAGAGAACGATAACGGTAAGGAAGAGTGTCTGGAGAATAGGCACGATGAAGCCACCTTTGTAGATAGTACCCCAGAGGTCGATGGGATGGCCTTCCTCGAAGTGGGATTCGTGGCCGAACCAGAACATGAAGAGGCAGATGGCAACGATGAAGCAGGCGATAATCACCAAGAATGCGTTCTTGATACCGCTAACTTTGTGACCCGTAGCTTTAGCAGCGGGCTTTGTGGTAGGCTTTTGAGCTTCCATAATAGTTAATGATAGATGGTTGAGATTGGATTGTTTATGGTTTTGTTAGTTTTTGTTTTCGCTTTTCAGGATATGAGATAAGGGGGAGAATGGAAGTCTCGCCCGCTTTCTATAGCCGGGGTGATGTCTAAACTTAATTGCAAATTTAAGACAACAATTTTAACTTTCAAAACAATTGCCGAAGAAAAAAGGCGAATATGTCGCAGAGCAATGTTTTTTAATACGAATATGGCCTGTTTTTTAGTTTTTTTCAGCAGAATGTGAGTTCGCGCAGATTTTTGGAGCAGATCTGTGACGCAGCTTCGGCCACTTGCTCGGGTGTGACGGACATGAGGCGCTCGGTGCGCTCCCGGAGGGTCATAACCGCTCCGAATCGCAGAAGCGATCTGCCTGCAGAGAGCGCCATTGCATCGTGGCTCTCGGATGCTATGATCATCTGTCCGGCCAGCTGGCGCTTGGCGCGTTCGAGTTGTAGTGGGTCGATGGGATTCTCGGCAAGGTTGTCGAGGATCTGTCGGGTGATGGCGCGGCATTCAAGGGTGTCGGAGTCGTCGCAGCCGAAGTATATTGTGGTGAGTCCACAGTCGGTAAAGGCTGTCGAGGCGGCATCGGCTGAGTAGACAAGTCCTCTTTTTTCGCGCAGCTCTATGTTGAGGAGGGAATTCATTCCCGGTCCGCCTATGATATTTGTGAGGAGGGCGTGGGCCTGGCGGAGCGGTGAGTAGAGCGACACGGTTGGCGCGCCGAGCATCGTGTGACTTTGATGGGAGTCGATGTCGCGGATCTGGTCAAATTCAGGCCAGGAGTCCGGCGCGACACGATTGAGTCTGTCGGGGGTGCCGGTCTTGAGGGCTGAGAAGTGGCGCCCGAGGGTGTCGAACACGCGGTCCGGATCAGTGGCGCCAAGGTAAAACAGGGTCATTCGCGACGGCACAAACATCTCTTTGAGCCAATTGCGGCAGGTGTCGGAGGTGAATGAGTTGAGGGTTTCGATCGATCCGAGTATATTGTGGCTAAGTTGGGAGCCAGCAAATATCAGATCGTCGAAATCGTCGGCAAGAGCTTCGGACGGAACATCGAGATATGAGTTGATTTCATCGGCCACGACCTCACGCTCACGCTCTATCTCGTCGACCGGGAAGGAGGCTTCGGCAACGAGCTGAGCTATGAGTGCGGACGCTCGTTCAAGGTGTCCGAATGGAAAAATGGAGTAGACCACAGTCTCCTCTTTGGTGGTATAGGCATTTAGCTCGCCACCCACGGATTCCATTTCGTTGATGATATCCATCGAGGTCATCGATGGCGTGCCTTTGAATATGGTGTGCTCAACGAAATGGGCCAGTCCGTATTGCGACGGTTTTTCGTCGCGCGATCCGGCGTCGACAGTCACTCCGAAGTATTCCGCGGCTGCGTGGGGAGCCGCTACATGCACAATACGTAGTCCCGACGGGAGGGTGTGATAGGAATACACGATAATATATACAATAAGGTGGCATGAAAAGCCGTCCGCGACTACTGGCGGGGCGCAAAAGTCCCGGAAGTCTGCGGACGGCTTGATACCGTGGTTGGTGGGTTGTGGCAGTGAATCGCCATTACTGGCGGCCGGAAGTGGCAATGGCTTTGTCGATCTTGGCAACGAGCCCCTGAAGAACCTTGCCCGGGCCAAGTTCTACAAATTCGGTGGCACCGTCGGCAATCATGTTGCGGACAGTCTGAGTCCAGCGCACGGGAGCGGTGAGCTGAGCGACGAGGTTGGCCTTGATCTCGGCGGGATCGGTGTGGGGAAGAGCGTCGACATTCTGGTAGACGGGACATATAGGCTCGTTGATGGGCGTGGCGGCGATGGCTTCGGCGAGCTCAGCGCGTGCGGGCTCCATGCAGGGAGAGTGGAAAGCACCTCCAACTTTGAGTTTCATGGCACGCTTGGCTCCAGCCTCGAGCAGCTTGGCGCATGCGGCATCAATGGCCTCAACTTCGCCTGATATTACGATCTGGCCGGGACAGTTGTAGTTGGCGCAGACAACGATGCCGTTGTCAATTGAGGCGCAGACCTCTTCAACCTTTTCGTCGGGAAGGGCGAGCACAGCTGCCATGGTGGAGGGGTGGATGTCGCAGGCTTTCTGCATGGCCTGGGCGCGTGCGCTGACAAGGCGGAGACCGTCGTCGAATGAGAGCGCACCGGCAGCAACAAGGGCCGAGAACTCACCGAGGGAGTGGCCTGCAACCATGTCGGGGCGGAATTCGTCGCCGAGACACTTGGCGAGAATCACGGAGTGGAGGAATATCGCGGGCTGGGTGACGCGTGTCTGCTTGAGCTCTTCGTCAGTGCCGGCAAACATTATGTCGGTGATGCGGAAACCAAGGATTTCGTTGGCACGTTCAAAAAGCTCGTGCGCAACGGGGTTGTTGTCGTAAAGATCTTTGCCCATGCCGACAAACTGTGCGCCCTGGCCGGGAAAAACAAATGCTTTCTTCATTGCGATGTTATGTATCATTGATGATGTGGGAGGAGAGTTGGAGGCATCGTTCGGATGCCGCTGCAAAGGTACGTATAATCCCGCTGATTTGCAATAGGTGGGTTATCTGGCAAGGTGGTTAGGCCGCACTATGAGTGGGTAGGGGCTGCGCAGACGCAGCGATTGATCGTCGGCCACATGTCGGAGGGCCTCCTGTGCCTCCTGAGGACTTGATGTGGTAGCGGTAGATACAAAATATGCGTCATTGGTGCGGAGCACGGTAGCGTTGCCGTAGCCTGAGGCGCGGAGCCGCTCCGCCATCTGGCGTGCGTTGAAAATCTGTCGGAATCTTGCAACAACCACATTGTAGAGTTTGACACTGTCGCGGTGGGCAACTCCGTCTTCGCTTGTCGAGCCAATCCATGCGGTGATCACAGGGAGAGTGAGGCCGGGGGCAGCTTCAATATCTTTAGGCTCGGGAGTTCCCGCTGCTTTCATGCCGGGCACATCGTCGGCGCCCTTCTCGTTTCGGTGGGCAACAGTGGTTTCATATGCAGCCTTATAGTTGGCTTCAGTCGTTTTGCAGCCGGAGGCAAGCATGATGCAGATCATGGCAACGGCTGCGTGGCCGAGAATAGTCGTATTTATCTTCATAGTGAGTTGGTGTTAGTTTTAGCTAATGATACCACATCGAGCTCTGTAGGAGACCCGTCGGTGATCCGGAGCTTGACAAGAGTGCGCTCGCGCTGCCATCCGTGCCAGCCGGCAGCGCCCGGATTGATATGTAGCAGACCGAGCTCAGGGTCGGGCATTACTTTAAGTATGTGGCTGTGGCCTGTCACCATAATCCTCACCCCTTCCTCGGCGAGGATTCGTTTCACTCCGGGGCGGTATCGTCCCGGATATCCTGCGATGTGGGTCATCCACACCCGTGCGCCCTCCACATCAAAGAGGTCGACTTCGGGCCAGCGTCGGCGTATCATGCCATGGTCGATATTTCCGGCGACAGCCCGTATGACAGCATCGGGAGATGCGGCCTCAAGTCGCTCGATGATCGATGGATCGCCAATGTCGCCGGCATGCCAAATCTCGTCACAGTCGGCAAAATGGAGAGCGTAGCGATCGTCCCAGCATGAATGTGTGTCGGATAATATGCCTATAAGTTTGCTCATTGGAGTTCAGTCAAGTGGAATTATGCGGAGAAAGTCTATCATCACGGTATCAAATGGGGCCGAAGGATTGATGTCGGCATCGGTAGTGGAGATGGTGATGTTGTTGATACCTCCGCGCAGTTTTACTGCGAGTGGCACAGTAGTGCGGGTCACAGTGGTATCGGAGGGCACTCCGCGCCGGGGCATCGGCACCGAAGCAATCCTTACGCCGTTGACCGATACCGATCGGAGGAGCGGCCCGGGCTGCCCGGCATCGCGTCCGTCGGCATAGCCTATGATTATGGCGCAATCAGTCGCTATGGGTGCTTCGGCGGTGAATGTCAGATCCTGTTCAGATGTGAGCTCAACAATCTGAGTGAGCCTCCGGTTTGGTCTGGAGCTGTGGTCGGTCCGGTTGCGCGCTTTCATGCGACGCCAATGCCGCAGCTTACGGCGGTAGACATCGCGTGCGAGCTCACGGGCTTTGAACCACTCGGCCTGAAGCATGAGGGTGGAGCCCCGGCTGACCGTGGCATGTGGTTCGGCGCTGAATCCAATTGGTCGTTGCCGATTGTCGAGAGGCACCAGCAGCCACTCGGTATAGCCGCCTCTGGCTGGAAGTGTCACATATCCGCCGGATTCATGGTCCTCCTCGCGCATGCCATTGACAAACGATGCCATAGCCTCCGGAGTGGCATAGGTAGGCCGTGCCACTGTGTCGCGACCCTTTGAAGGGGATGTCCAGACTATGGCAGGAGTAGGCACCATCGTTCTGGGTATTACCATCGGAACCGGTATGGCAGGTGGTTGCATTTGCGGGTCGATCATCTCCACTCTTATTGAGTGATTGCCGGTCAAGCCCGCGGGTATTATCCGGTCGGGAAGTTCCACACCGTCGAGGAGCGCTGTGGCGATCTTTGAACCGGAGCCAACCAGCGTAATGTCTAAAGTCGCTTGCCCATAGCGTAGGCCATGCATAGTTTTTTCGCCACCGAGCTCGGTAGGAACCACGGGGTTGAGATAGATACCCCGTTCAACCGGCTCAAGGCCGAACAATATGCCCCCGACTGCACCGGTAAAGGCGCTCCACACTTCGGGACGCTCCGGCAAGTCGCCTGTAGATGCCAGCGCCACATGGCGAAGAAGAACCGCCAGCGCACCCCAAAAAGCACGGTCGTTGGCGCCGCGTTGGCATGCGAAAGCCCACAATCCCTGGCTTACGATAGAATAATGATGGGCGGTGGTGCCGAAAGAAAGGGGAAAGGAGGATGTGATGCCATAAGGAGTGCGGGGTAGTTGTGCGGTGATTCGTCTGGCCATTTCGTCGGATGATATAAGCGGAGATGCTGCCGCGAGAGCATTACCCATACCAGAAGCAGCAGGGCCTTGGATCTGTTGCAGACGACCGTAGATATATTGCGAGAAGTAACCTTCGGTAGGCATCCATAGATTATCTCGTATGGCGCAAGCCAGCTCCTTGGCGCATCGACTGGCGTCGGTAGAGTTGTAGCCTGCGAGCTGTTGCATACGCGCAAGAGCGGCATAGGCTTCAGCGGCGAGGGCGTTGACAGAGAGTGCCGCAATGTTGAACCGGTCGGCCTCGTCGGCCCAGTCGGGAATAGCGCCGGCCATGTAATCGCTTCCTCCTCCTGCCCACAAGCCGGTATGGCGCCTGAATAATCTCGATGAATCGCTCGCGAGAATCTCTTGAGCCATGGCGGCCGCCTTTCTGATCCATGGGCCATCAGGTCGGATGGCGGTGATGCGCCCGAGGGCAATTATGCGCAGAAGGCGTCGGGTGTCGGCCATGGGCCAAAGGCTTGATGTGTCCTTCGCCTCCATCATCGCAGCGGCAACACGGTCGGCAGTGTTAGATCCACCGGTGGATAGCAGGGGCGAAAATATTATATTATAAGGTGTGGGAGCTTCTCCAGAAAGGCGCGTGGCAGCCAATCGCCAAGCTGCATCCAGAAGTGGCGAGCCGGTACTTATTTCAGGCGCCTCTTGCCCCGCAACAGTCGACATAGCAGCTGCGGAATCAAGGTGGGCAGTGGTTATGACTCTGACCGGCGAGCCGGGTGCCGAAGCCGTGACAATACTATCGGCATAAATATCGACGATATACCCTTGCGAAGTGCCGTCATCGGGCTGCCACGGGGCAGATCCCGACGAAGAAGAGTCGGACAGACGCGACACGATAAACATACACGTTATCACGGCGGCCGCAAGGAGGAATATCGCATTGCGTTTCATCACCCCAAAATTACTCAAAAAAGCTGTTAGGAGCCACCTTTGTCAGTCCAAAAATAGGTTAAACGAAAAAAAGCGGCAGATTTTTTTGGCGCGAAGATTGTTTGATTACTATCTTCGCGACGCAAAAGCTCGGCAAGCAGCCGAAGCCACGCAAGGATTTTCACCCGATCTTTCTCTCAACACCCGTAAGCCTTATGATTTACAATTTTCGCATAGTGTCTGATGAAGTCGACAACTTCCGACGCGAAATCAGCATCGACTCAGACTCTACATTTCTTCAGCTCCGCAATGCAATCTGCGACTCAGTCGGCTACGACAAGGGGCAGATGAACTCCTTTTTTCTCTGCGACGAGAACTGGGAGAAAGAGACGGAGGTGACACTCGAAGATATGGGCGCCGATTCGGACAATGAGGTATATCTCATGGATGAGACCCCACTCATAGATCTCATTGAGGATGAGGGGCAGCGCATGATTTTTGTGTTTGACTATCTCACCGATCGCTGTTTCTTCGTGGAACTCAAAAAAATCGAGCCGATGAAAAAACTGCTTGATCCGGTGTGCAGCATCTCTCGCGGTACTCCTCCGCCCCAGTTTATCGATCTGGCCAACTTTGAGAGCGAGATTGACGCCAAAGCAGCCAAGGCGGTGGATTCGGATATTGATTATTCCGACGATGAATTTGTAGGGGGCGACCTCTATAATGAGGAGGATCTCGAAAACCTCGCCGACGATACCGATCCATTCTGATAACACCAGTCGGCACGTTGCACATCTACGTGCAGAAGGATTGCCGATCTGATCATCAAAACGATACGATAGGCTTTGTCCGTGTTTGACATCCAGTCGGACGCGGACTGCCTTTGTCGGATCAGAGATAAGCAGCGCCTGAGCCGCCCATCCTACGATTAAAAAGCGTTAAGGCATGGCGGCAATTACGGCAAAAGTGACTAACTTTGCAGTTGGTTTATTCAGTGGCCATTTCCGGCCGCAACAATCATCAATACGTCATCACACCTCTTGAGGCACCTCCCAATATATCTCATCCTCACCGCCGCGCTTATGGCGTTGTGGTGTCTGCCCGAAGTCAATGCTGCGGCAACAGCTGCCGCATCGCTGCGGCTACCCGATTCGATAGCCGCATCCGTGGATACCGCGCAGACGCCAAGGCTCAATGCGTCGCAGCGCCGACGCGAGAGGGTTAATGAGGCATCGGCCGACACTACCGGGCAGATTGCCGGAGCAGACTCAACGTCACGCCACTCTTTATCTACCGGACCGCGCATTGTCAGAGCTAAGGTTGATCTCGATAATCCTGTCGATTTCCAGTCAACCGATTCAATAGCAATGCAAGGTACCAACAAGGCTTACCTTTATGGACAGGGCAAGGTGACCTACGGAAGTATCAAGCTTGATGCCGACCAGATCGACATGGATATAAATAAGTCGACTGTCTACGCAATAGGTCGTCCGGACTCGACTGGAGAGGTGATAGGTACTCCGGTATTTGACGATAACGGCCAAAGCTATGAGTCGAAAACCATGACCTACAACTTCGACACCGGACGCGGATTTATTACCGATGTTATAACCCAGCAGGGTGAGGGATATCTTACCGGTGGTGTGACTAAAAAGGTGGAGGACAATGTGTTTTATACCCAAGACGGTAAATACACCACCTGCGACGACCATGAGCATCCCCACTTTTACATGCAGCTCACAAAGGCTAAGATCCGCCCCGGCAAGGATATAGTGACCGGTCCTGCCTATATGGTTCTTGCCGGTCTTCCTCTTCCGTTAGCAGTGCCTTTCGGCTATTTCCCATTCTCTGAAAAATACTCCTCCGGCGTGATATTTCCCTCTTTTGGCGACGATTACAACAGAGGATTCTATCTGTCAAACGGTGGCTACTACTTTGCATTCAACGATAATGTAGACCTCGCGCTGACCGGTGAAGTCTACACCAAAGGCTCGTGGGGTCTTCAGGCCCGCTCGGCCTATGTGAAGCGCTACCGCTACAGCGGCTCCTTCTCGGCATCATATCTCAAGACTATCCTCGGCGATAAAGGTTCGGCCGACTATTCGGTGCAGACCAACATGCAGATCCTGTGGAGCCATACGCAGGACGCCAAAGCCAATCCAAATCTCAACTTTTCGGCATCAGTCAACTTCACCACTTCAGGCTATTCGCGCAACGACCTCAACAGCTATTATAACAGCGCGTTTACCGAAAATACCAAGAGTTCTACCATCAATGCAACATGGCGCCCTGCCGGCACTAAATGGACGGTGTCGGGCAACATGAATCTCTCGCAGCGCACACAGGACTCGACCCTTACTGTCGGCTTCCCGTCGATCACGGCTTCCTACTCCCAGTTTTTCCCCTTCAAGCGTAAAAACGGCGTGGGCAAGGAGCGCTGGTATGAGAAAATAAAGATGAGCTATTCCGGTCAGTTCAACAACTCGCTCACAGCCAAGCAGAATGTGTTCTTTAAAAAGAGTCTGATCAAGGACTGGAGCAACGGCATGCGTCACAGCATCCCCATATCGGCCACATTCACAGCCTTCAAGTATTTTAATGTCACACCATCGGTCAATCTCACCGACCGTATGTATACCACCAAAGTAAAAAGGATGTGGGACCCAAACGCGGCGGCAGAGATCATGGACACAAGCTACAGCTTCTACAATGTGTTTGATTTCACGGCCTCGGTAGCAGTGGATACCAAGCTCTACGGATTCTATCGTCCATGGAAGATATTCGGCGACAAGATCAAGATGATCCGCCATGTCATGACCCCCTCGGTGAGCTTCTCAGCTACCCCCGACTTTTCTGATCCTATGTGGGGCATCTATGGCTCTTACGAGCGCCCTGATGCACAGGGCAACATGATCAAGAACCGCTATTCGATGTTTCCAGGCAGCCTTTTCGGTGTGCCGGGCGCTGGCAAAAGCGGGACTGTGACTTATGCCCTCGCCAATAATCTTGAGATGAAGGTGAGAAATGACAACGACTCCATCGAAGGTGAGGACAAAAAGGTGTCGCTCATAGAGAATCTTCAGCTGTCGCAAAGCTATAATTTTGCAGCCGACTCGCTACGCTTCTCCAACATAAACTCGTCGGTGATGTTGCGCCTCACCAAAAATTTCACTCTGAATCTTCAGGCTATCTGGGATGTGTACACATATGCCCTCAACTCGTCGGGTAATCCTGTCCGTGTAAACAAACTTCGCCTCACAGAGGGTAAAGGTCTCGGCAAACTTTCATCGACCGGCACCTCCTTCAGCTACACCTTTAATAATGATACGTTCAAGAAACTTCGTGAAAAGCGACGCGGCAAAGGCAAATCGTCGCAATCGGGCGATGGAAGCGGAGGCGAAGGCCAGCAGAGTCAAGGCGACAATGGTAATCAGGGTGGAGGAAACTCACAGCAGGGAGCAGTTGATGCCGATGGCTATGTCCCTTGGGCATTCCCATGGAGTCTGTCGGTCAACTACTCCATAGCCTATGCCTACGGCGATTTCAACAAGGAAAAACTGGAGTATAACGGTAAGATAACGCAAAACCTCTCGTTTTCAGGCAGCATCAAGCCCACTCCCAACTGGGACTTCAGTTTCTCTTGCTCATACGACTTCAACCTCAAGAAGATAGCCTACATGAACTGTAATGTGTCGCGCAATCTGCATTGCTTCGTCATGACGGCGAGCTTCATCCCCGTAGGCCCTTACAAGAGCTACAATTTCCACATAGCTGTGAGCTCATCACTTCTGTCGGACCTGAAATATGACAAGCGTTCGTCGCTCTCCAATGGTGTGAACTGGTATTGATATATCGCCCTAAAAACCTAATAAGGGTTGATAGTGTTGTAAGGAAAATAGAAATATTGACACACATACCACCACTACTATGCTTTACACACAATCAACTGCCATCACCACGAGGCAGACCCTTACATTTGCGCCATTCACACCGGCCGATATTCCAGCGCTGCTCCCGATACTTTCGGCGAGCCCCTCGCGAACATGCGATTTCACTATCGGAGGTATTTACCTCTGGAAGGATTATTTTATGTATTCGCGCCAGATTGTCGACGGGACTCTCTTTATCAAGGGGGTGGCAGAAGACAATCTCGAGGTGCCCGCTTTCTCGCTTCCGGTGGGAGCAATGCCTCTGGCTGAGTCGCTTGGTTTGCTTCGAGAGCATTGCACCTCAAATGGCATCAGGCCGCTATTGTCGGCAGTTCCGGCCGACCGGCTCGACGAGATAAGGAGTTCGATAAATGTGGCTGAGGTGAGCGAACTGCCCGATTGGGCCGATTATCTGTATGAGATAGAGCCCATGGCCACATTTAAGGGTAAGAAAATGAGCAAGAAGCGCAACCATGTCAACCGATTTTACAGCGACCATCCCGATGCTATTTTTGAGCCGCTGACTACCGGCAATATCCCTGATGCGCTATCATTTCTGCGCAATCACTCGACACCATCGCCCGACAAGTCGATCACAGCCGACTACGATATCATGGAGACGGCCTACGCTCTCGATCATTTCGACGACTATAATTTTGAGGGTGCCTTGATGCGTATCCCTGACGTGGGAGTGGTAGCGTTCACAGCAGGAGAGGTCATCGGCGATACGCTCTATGTCCATATAGAGAAAATGGATCATGATATCAATGGATCGGGCGAGACAATGAGCTCGTCGTTCTGTAGATATATGATGGAGCGCCATCAGGAGTTGCGCTATGTCAACCGCGAGGACTCGTCGGGAGATCCGGGTCTGGCGCGCGCAAAAGAGGCCTATCACCCTGTGGCTTTGCTGCGCAAGTACAATGTCCTGCTGGGAGCTTGATGAGTCAGAGCCCGAGCTCCTTCATTACCGACGATACACTGCGCAATCCGCGAGCTTTCACGATATTGCTATCGCGCGAGATAATGTATATTTCCGGGAACGACGGGATGAAATAGAGATCGTCGGTGTCTATGGCGCCATCGGAGTCGGTAGCATGAACCCACGTTTCGGGGAAGAAATCGGGCTTTGTAGGAATATCACCCCCCGGTGTCAGCGCCACCACGCAAATCTCACCGCTTTGGATAGCTTCCGCAAGTCTGATATCGGCACTCAGTTCCAATGTCAGTTCCCGACAGCGCTCACATTCAGGATCGAAAAAAATGAGTACCGTTTCCGGCGTGCGTTGGATGATAGAGCCAAGGGTCGCAGTCGAGCCGTCGGCCAACAGAAGGGACACATCGGCAGCTGGAGTGCCTGTTTTGTTGGCTTCTGCCAGACGGAGGAGTCCATCGCGTCTCACTCCCGGTGAATCTTCGCTGAGAAACACGGCAAAAAGGTCGAGATTGAGGTAGGGAGAATCTGTGCCGGAGAGATATGACTCGATTACCTCCCTGACTCTCTCCCGTTGCTTATCGTTGGTTGCGCGACCGTAAAGTGTAGCGGCGGCCTTGTGCCATGCGGCTTGGCTTGCGAGTGGAGCCACGGTCGTGAAATTGGCGATAGCCATCTCAAGTCCCTGCGAAGGATTTTCAGGTAAAATAACACTATCGAAGAAGTGGGCAGTGACATATTCGGCCCTCTCGGCAGGAGCTGTGAGAGTGGCGGGGACAGATGGTAGAGGAAATGAATCGACCGGCTCGGTGAATGGTTCAGATCCGTTGATGCAGGTTCCTGCTATCGCTGTGACAAGTAATGAAAAAAGTGTCATCGTGGTTGAAATGGTGGGGAAAAAGATCAGTGCCCCGACAATCGCAACATCATTGATAGATGCAGCTTGTCAAGGGCACTGTGGGTTATCTTTAAGTGCTTGGTATAAATGCGATCACTTATCCTCGTCGAGCGGTATGCTCCAACTGAGGGTTGTTGCGCCGTTCTGCTCGGCCATAGTGCGGTAAGGAGCTCCGTTCTCGCTCACCTCGATGCGCAGATATACAGGAGCCTCTCCATCGTTGACAGTGGCGGTTATGTTAGCTTTGAATCCGCCGTAGACCGGGCCTACGATTCCTTCTACCTCAGCCTCTTTGACCACACCCGTTATCTCTCCGTGGTGATTGTATGTGTCTTGATAGTTGATGTTGACTACATCGCCGGGTTCTATCCCAACGGCGTAGCGGACATAGTATTCGTTGTAGGATGGTTCGCACCCTGTGGTAGCCATGCCTGCCAGCAGCATTACCGGGAGGATTCTGAGCGTGTTTTTTAAATATTTCATGAGTGTAATCTGTGATTAGTCGTTGATGGGAAAACCGCCAGCGGCGGCTATTTTGCGGGGAATAAGTGCATTGTCGGAACGGGATGAGAATGACTCGGCTCCGGCTCCAACGGCAAATACCGGAATAAAGGTTGCAGAATGAGCTCCGCTGCCCCAGCCTACCATGGCGATTTCGTTGATCACTCGCTTGGCTGCGTCAGAGAGGGGATAATTGGATTTATATTCGCTCTTTACCATGTTGCTCTCGGCGCCAAATGATTTCTCGTAAGCTTCCTTGAGTCGGTTTTCCTGTTTTTCGGTGAGCTCCAGAGCAGTCCAGAATCCGAAGTTGTCGGCGAGGGCCTGACGGGCCATCTCCCAGCTTATCTCGCCGTTGTTGTTGCGGCGGATGGTGTTGAATATACGGCTCATCTCGTCCTGGCTCACTTTTTGGTTGGAGAGAGCTTTGAGATTAAGAGCATACTTGCCGGTGCCGAGATTGAGCGATCCGGTTTCGTGGTCGGCTGTCACCACAATCAGAGTCTCGTCGGGATGAGCGAGATAGAAATTGTAGGCGGCGGCAATGGCGTCGTCGAAATCAGCCACCTCGTGAACTACAGCTGCAGCGTCGTTGCCATGGGCATGCCAGTCGATGTTGCCACCCTCGATCATGAAGAAGAAGCCATTGTCGTCGGCAGCGCCTCCGCGAGTGAGAAAGTCGATTCCCGACTCAGTGATCTGCCGCAAAGTGAGATCGCCATCCTTGCGGTCGATTGCATACGGGAGAGTGGAGCCTACTGTGGCTGTGGCTTCGGAGGGCTGGAGAAAGATAATGCCGGAGGCCGACGGGGCCTGCGACCTGAACTCGTCGATACCGCGGGCTATCGCGTAACCGTGAGCGCGGGCATTGTCATACACTCCTACGGTGTCGCGCTCCTTGTCGCAGCAGAAGTCAGGACCGGCAAAAAAATCAAAACCGCTCTCTGGCAGTTCGAGGGCCAGATCATGGTAGGAGCTGCGCTTTGCGTTGTGGCCGAAGAATGAGGCGGGTGTTGCATGGTTTATGCCAACACTCGAAGCAATACCGACACGCTTGCCGGCCTCTTTGGCGCGGTAGGCTATGCTCTTGAGGGGGGTAGATGCATCAGGTGCCATGCCGATGAAGCCGTTGGTTGTCTTATGGCCGGTGGCGAGGGCGGTGCCTGATGCGGCAGAGTCGGTCACTCGAGTTGAAGCCGAATAGTTGGATGCAAGCGATGCCACAGGCCATTGGGTGAACCCGAGAGGGCTGAGGCCGAGGCTGTCGGCCATTTCGCCTCGGTAGTATTCTGTGAGGGCAATGTGGTTGGGGCCCATGCCATCGCCTATGAAGTAAAATATATATTTGGCTTCCTGGGCGGATGAGGCCAGGGCTATGGCCGCAGCTGCGAGTGACAGACCTATACGCTTGGTTTTCATGAGAAATCGGATGTGGTTTGGTATGGTTGAAGTAGATTGGTAAATAGCCTCTGCCGGTGCTGAATGTCCTACGCATTGCGTCGGATGGACAATGGCGGTCACTTCCGGCGGTCGATGATGAAGCGGAAAATGGAGTGGAATGGGGCAAGAGCCTCATTGTCGGCGCCAAACGCTGCGCTCAACACAGTAGTGGCTTCGCTATGGAGATGTTCCATGGTGGTATAGGCATAGTCGATTCCGCCGCGTTGGCGGGCATAGGCATATAGAGCCTCAATCATATCTTCATCGGGCTGATCATCGGCCATGGCTGCCTGACGCATCATCTGATGATAGTCGGGGTCGGGAGCATCCTCGCTTGTGAGAGCGTAGAGCAGAGGCAGGGTCACTTTGCCTTCGCGTATGTCGTTGGCGGTAGGCTTGCCTATTGTCGAGGTCTCTGCCGGGAAGTAGTCGAATATGTCATCGCGAATCTGGAAACAGAGGCCAAGAAGTTCGGCATAGCGCCTCATGGCCATCAGGCGCGGATCGTCGATAGCTATACCTACAGCATAAGCACCTATTTCGACACACGACACGAATAGCGATGCCGTTTTTTGGTTGATGATCTTGAAATAAGCCTCTTCAGATAGGGTATGCCCGCGGGCATTGTAGATCTGATCAAGCTCGCCGAGCGACAGGATGCGGCCGAGGCATGTCAGCGAATCAACAATGCGTATATCGCCTGTCGATACTGCCTGAGATAAGGCTCCGGCTTCAAAGAAATCGCCCACAAGTACAGCTATATGGTTGTCCCATACGGCATTGATTGTGGGGGCTCCACGGCGCATCTTCGATTCGTCGACAACATCGTCGTGGATCAGTGATGCATTGTGGAGCATCTCCACAGCTGAGGCCGACGCGATGACCTTGTCGGAGACATCGCCAAACAGCCTCGCAGTGAGGATCACAAGAATTGGGCGGATAAGCTTACCCTTGGATTGGAGGTAAGATTCTACTACAGTATTGAGAAGTGGATTTGACGACGATTTAAGGGTATGATGTATCGCCTCGTGCAGCCGCGCGAGCTCCGGAGCAATGCTTTCCTTTATGTCGTCGTAAGTATTGGTGGTCATTTGCGGCTACAAAGGTAATAATTATCGCGCGAAAATAGGCCCTGCGGTGATTATTTCTTTGCGCCGAGGCCCGAGAAGTAATAATCGAGCACGTCGCGGGCGGCAGTAAAGGAGCTCTGACGGCTGTCGAGCACCCTGCGTTCCTTCTCGGCGAGGAGCTCCTTGACTCCGGGATCATTGTAGAAGCGGGAGCGGAGACGGTCGTCGATGGTCTCATACATCCAATAGCGGGCTTGTTCATCCCTGCGGCGGCTGAAATAACCGTTGGCTTTGACAAAGTCGAAATAACGGTCGATCATATCCCACACTTCGGGGATGCCGAGCTCGAAGTAGCCGGAATATGTGAGGACCTCAGGAGTCCAACCCGATGGAGGTGTCGGAAAAAGACGGAGTGCCGACTTAAACTGAGCCTGGGCCAGCCTGGCGCGGTCGATATTGTCGCCGTCGGCCTTATTGATTACAATACCGTCGGCCATCTCCATTATGCCGCGCTTGATGCCTTGTAGTTCATCGCCGGTGCCGGCAAGCTGGATGAGGAGGAAGAAGTCGACCATGGAATGTACGGCAGTCTCGCTCTGACCCACACCTACCGTTTCGACAAAGATATTGTTGTAGCCGGCGGCTTCGCAGAGCACAATGGTCTCGCGTGTCTTGCGGGCAACGCCCCCAAGCGACCCGGCCGAGGGACTGGGACGTATGAACGCGTCGGGATGGAGCGACAGCTTTTCCATTCGTGTCTTATCGCCGAGAATGCTTCCTTTGGTAAGCTCGCTCGATGGGTCGATGGCAAGCACTGCCAGTTTGCCACCGCTTTTAAGTACATGAAGGCCGAAAACATCAATGCTTGTGCTCTTGCCTGCGCCGGGAACACCTGTGATGCCTATGCGGCGTGAGTTGCCTGAGTAGGGGAGGCATTTTTCTATCACCTCCTGCGCCAAAGCCTGATGCTCGTGTGAACGGCTCTCAACGAGTGTCACAGCGCGCGAGAGCATAGTGACATCTCCTTTGAGGATACCTTCGACAAGTTCTCCTGTGGTGGGCATGGGCTTTCGGCGCCGGCGTCCCGCCAGATAGGGGTTGACACTGGGTGGTTGGGCTACGCCTGAATTTACGGTGAGGCCGATATATTGGCTGTCGTTTTCGGGATGGTTCATGGCTGGGAGAAAAGAGAAAAGAGCAATGATGTTTAATTCTGTTTCACGCTGCCGCTCACGTTTATGTCCATAGTGGTGTTGAGCGGTGTGTTTGAGATAACCGACACCCGGGCCCGCAAATCGGTGGTACCCGATTGGAGCGCCGATGGGATGAGTGTGATTTCGATCTCGGCCGACTTGCCCGGTCCGATGGGTTTGGAGGGAGCTTTGACCTCTATGCCCGGGGTAATGGAGTAGGCACGTCGTATTTTGAGCGGTTCGAGCCCGCCGTTGGTCACCTTGACCTTGCGCTTGAGGCGTTTTGAAGAGGCCGGGTCGATTTCCGGCCCGAAGTCGACATTGCGGTCGGGGATTTCGAGATAAGCGGCACGGTCAACATCGTCGGCGGTCATCGGTGGAAATTCCTCGAAGAGAAGGATCGACACCGGAATCACCATGCTCATATCGGGATGTTCGGCCGACGATACGGTGATGCTGTCGAATGTTGCGCCGAGTTGCCCTACTTTCGGGGCGTCGGCGGTAAGGGAGATCACGAAAGTGCCACCAGGCTTTACTGTGGCCGGCTCGACCACAGCCGATACAAACGCCGGAGACTTGGTGACGGTCGGGGTGACCGTGTCGAGCGAGTTGTTGACTCCGCGCACAGACGCAGGCACGGTGCGGTCCTCACGGGTGTTGCCGAATGCAACATTGTTGTCGGAAAGACGATAGGCAGAGCCGACCTCATAGGGATATGTGGCCATCATGCGCCTGGTGCTGCTGATCACACTTCCCTTGATGTGGAAATTGGCGCGGTAGCCAGGCACGGTGCCGAAGGTGATTTTTTTATCGAAGATGCCCGGACGGTTTGCCGGATCGTAGGTTACAGAGAGGGTCACCGTGTCGCCGGGAGGAATGATCCGTTTGTCGGCCTTGGGGGTGGTGCAACCGCAAGATGCATTGAGATATATCACAGAAGCGGTGTCGGGTCCGAGATTGACACCTTTGAACTGGCAAGTGACACGACCTACATCTTCGTTGAATGCTCCGAAATCGTGGATGTCAGATTCCCACTTGAAATTTACCTTACCCTCGTTGTCGGCCGAAGCCACGCCATAGCAAGCCATTCCCATGATGGTAAATATGGACAGAAATGCTTTGTTGATCTTCATAGCTCTTAATTTCAATCTGGGATGATATGTCCTGAAAATTTCAGCTTGGCCTTGACGCGCTTGCTTCCGGCCATGATAGTTACAGTGACCTGACGCTTGAATTCACCTTTGAATCTTGCCGGATCGAAGGTGATGGTCACGGTGCCCTTTTCTCCTGCGGCAACCGGCTTTTTGGGGAAGGCCGGGACAGTGCATCCACAACCACCATTGGTCACAGATATTATGGCCACAGCCGATGGACTATTGTTGACAAAGGTATATTCAGCCTTGACCTTTCCGGCCGAGGCGTGGATGGTGCCGAAATCGTGGGTGGTGTTGTCCCACACGATATCTTCTTTGCCTGCCGATACGGCAGAGAGCGACATACATATGGCCGCGACTACAAAGAGTAGAGATAAAAGTAATCGTTTCATAGTGGTGGATTAGTCGGGATAGTCATATTGTAGCTGATAGGATTTCACGATGAGCAGCGATCCGGCGCCTCCCGTGAAGTAATCGCCATATTTTGATGCAGAGGCCACAATGAGGATATATTTGGGTACACGCGATGTGGATACGTAGTCGAGGGGAATATCTACAGTGGTGAGGTCGGCGATCTCAACTCCCGATTGAAAGCGGCCGTAGGCTATCACCTCTGGACCATTTTCGTCGAAAAGACGGCGATCCGATGGCTTGGTGCGTATTTCGTAGGGTTCATCGGAGTCGATCAGCGCACACCACACCACGCAGGTGTCGGGGCGTCCTTTGAGGTATGTGAAGTCTGACGACGAGTGGGAGATTGTAGCGGGCGAATACTTGATGGTTGCGCGGAGCGATGTCGGGCGGTCGGAGAAAGGACGTCCGAAAGAAAGCACACCGTTGGTGCCCTCAGTGCGCACATAGCTTCCGGCAAAGAGATTGCCAGCCGCAAGTTTTCCAATCATTCCGATGCCTACAAAACGGGTTTCGAGCGATGCTCCGGCATAACCGGTAGGCGAGTCGGGATCGGTTACCGGAACAGTGTTGCTGTCGCCGAGAGTGGTGGCGCCTTTGTTGCCGGTACCCCAGTAAGATTCGCCATCTTTCGACCACGGACACCATATCTTACCATCGAGCCACCATTGTGTCATGTCGCTGTTGGGGGCCTGGGGTGAGGCTCCGGTGGTGAAGGTCAGCTCAGGTGATGGTGTGTCGGTGGAGATGTCCACAACTCGTGCCTCATACTTGGTCAGAGGATCGAGATGCACAAGGCGGCATATCATCTCGCCGCTCTCGCCGGCTGCCACCCAAGCATCAGGCGCAGCGTTCCAACTGCTGCCGGAGTCTGCGCGCCGGTATTCAAACCGGCATCGGGTACCTTCTTTGACTGAAGCGTTGAGCCATGCTACGCAGGTCCACGGATCGACAGAGGTGAGGCTTGCTGAAATATCGGATGTTGTCAAGGTAATTGTCCACGGTGTGGTTGAGCCAAATTCAGTGACCTTGACCTCCACAGGCTTGCTGAAATCCGTAATAGCCCCTATGAGAGCGGGAGAATAGGTGGCGGTTGCACCGGCCAGTTTCATCTCAGTGACTTTTACGGCGGAGATGTCGGATGTCGACGGGATCACTGCTGAGACGGTATGGGTATCGGGGTCTATTTCGGCAGGGCCAATCTGTCCTTCGACTGCAAAAGTCCTGGTTACATTGCGTGTAGCCGAAATGGTCCAGTCGTATTCGCGATACACCTTGAGGGTGAGAGTAAGAGGGGAGGTGAGATCGATTCCTGAAACGATGGTTGATGTGTCGGTGACCAGCGAAGCTCCCGGCGCAAGAGTGAAGCGGGTGACATGCAGACACGACGGGTTGACCGAGTCGTTGATGGCGATGCTGACAGTGCGCTTTAATGTGTCGATGACCGACACCCGGGTCTGTCCCTCCACTTCAAATGACTCGATGTTGGCCTGAATGTTAGGATAAGGTATGTCGCTATCGGATAAGCATGATGATAGGGAGCAAGAGCCCAGAGCCACGATGGCGGTAAGATAGGGTGGAAATTTCATATATTGACGCCGAGTCCGAAGTTGATGTTGAAGATGTTGAATCGGAAATTGGCTCCCGATGAGAAGCGCGATCCATGTTCCACCATGTCGGTGGTCTGCCGTTCATGGCGCAACTTCAGGCCAAACACGCCAAACGACACATTGAAGTTGACATTGTCCATGATGAAAACACACAGACCGGGCGAGAAGTTGAGCGACACTTCGGCACTGGTGGTGCGTGTGTCGCGGGGTACATTGTTGTATGAACGGATGAAACGCGCAGACCCGGATGCGAAGGAGAGATCGACATCATTGAACACGGCAAATCGCTTCATGGTGCCGAGACCCACATAATTGCGGTAAAACACACCAATGGCATAGTCGGTCGATGAATAGCTCACATCCCTTATATCAAACGACAGATCGTCGTCGAAATCCATGGCCAGGTGGCCAAGATTGCCATCCTTGCGGGTATATGTCAGCTTAATGCCGAGAGCCTGATTGTTGCTGAAAAAGTAGCTCACAGTGGGTTTGATCGAGTATTGCTTACCTCCCATATCGAAGTCTTTGAGCACAGAGAGTATCTGCACGTCATCAGCATTAAATTCACTATAGGATGCGGAGAGGCCGAAGGCCCATTGTCCCTTTGGGATGAAGAGGTAGTTGAACAAACCTCGGTCGAAGCGACCGTAGTTTCGCTGGCGTATCACGATAGGCACCGTGTCGTTGCCTACAATCACAGTTTCGGTTGGGATATTCACTTCACCTGGTTTCTTGCGTCTGATAAGGGTGTCGGGCGATTCAATGGAAGCGAAAGCAGGTAGAGCGAGCGAGAGGAGTAGTATCGGGATGATAATTCGTTTGATCATGGCGCAGAGTGATTAGAGATAGAACGCCACCCCGAAAGAGATGGAAAAAAGATTGACTTTGAAATTGGCGTGCCGACTCTTGCGGTTTGACTCATAGATATGGTCGGTTGTTGCTTTGGTGTGGGTGTAACCAAATCCGAGCACACCCACATTTACCTCAATCGCCGAGTAATTTGACAGAAACATCACGAAGCCTGGCGATAGACCAATCGATGCCTGAAAGTTTTTTTCAAATGTGCCGGTGATGTCATCGCCCGAACCATTGATTATTTTCGATTCGCCTCCGCCGAGCTTGAGCTGCATTTCATTGAAGAGCCCGAAGCGGGTGGAAGTGCCGAGAGATATGTAATATCTCATTGCGGCGGTTGCGAAATAATTGCTTGACACCTGACGCAGATTGTCGATGTTGTAGTCGGTCTCGGAGTCGATCACTATATCGCCCCGGTCAAGATTGGCCATGGTGCGTTCGTAGGAAAATTTTCCACCTGCCGCAAGGTTGTCTTTGAAGGCAAACATGAGCATGGGGCTTACTTTGAATGTATAGGCGTCGCCATTGAGATTTTCGACAATCAGAAACTGATAGTCTTTCTGGTTGCTTTGGGTGTAATTGACGGAAACACCTGTGATCCATTGCCCTTTGGGTATGAATGTGATGTGCTCCAGCCCTCGCTTGAAGCTCTCCTGGGCCGAAGCGCTGCCCGGGATTGTCATGGCTAAGGCCGCAAGGGCCAAGGTCAATATTAATCGTGAGATCGACACTGTGATGAGTGGTTTATTTGTAAGCTGTTAGTAACTGAGCGATAGATTGTCGAGCCAAAGAGAGCTGCCACGAGAGGTTGATGTGGCGGGATCTGATATGACTA
This sequence comes from uncultured Muribaculaceae bacterium, assembly GCA_910579675.1. Taxonomy (GTDB): domain Bacteria; phylum Bacteroidota; class Bacteroidia; order Bacteroidales; family Muribaculaceae; genus Paramuribaculum. Next base: position 34,160 of record CAJTUF010000006.1, read on the forward strand.
TGATTGACTGAGTTTCCGATCCGAGGTCACCGATTGATTCGGAGGGGGAGAAGAGAATGCGTATGGAACTGGCTTTCATGCCAAACGACTCGTAGGAAAGAGGGATGGTGAAGGCAGTGTAGGAAAGAGCTACCGGCAGATGGGCTTCGCCGGAGGCAATGACCACGGGCACCCCTTCAAGATCGCCGAGCACTTCCACACGCGCGAGAGCGGTTGCTCTCGGATTGGCAGAAGTGGCTGCGAACTTGTAAAATCCGTTAACGGCTGCCGGGCGGGAGCCAAACGCGATGCCCTCGGCATAATGCTCGTCGGGCACTGAGGCATCGAATGAATAAGAGCCGAGAAACAGACGGCCGGCGGCGCGGGCGAATCCTTGCGGAATATTGAGACTGTAGGGGGTAAATGGCAGTGAGGTCTGGAGGTAATCGGGTATCTCAGGACCGTCGAGATCGTAGCCTACGCAGTCGAGCCTCACGGCATATGCTCCGGAATAGGCATCTTCCACAGTGTAGGTCGATGGAGCCATATACCATGTGTTGTGGTTTGATGCGTCAAGGCAGAAGGTCTTGTCGTTGACATTAGCCCAAGCAGTGGGGGTCATGAGGTCAAACGATGTGCGGTTCTGGAGATTGTATATCTCAACAGTATTTTGGGAGTATCGGCCGCCCGAGAGCATATTGGCATATTTGATACTGCTGAATTTCACATCTTCAAAGTCGGGATTTGGAAGCTGCTGCGCCTCTTCGGTCTTGAAGGTCACGGGTGCCGAGAAGTCTTCGTCGAGCGATGTGGGATTGGATAAGAGCGACGAATAGAGGGCGTAGGATGTTGAGGGATCAAGGCCGGATATTTTCACCAGCCCCTGAGCCGGATAGCGTTCAACCATCTGCAGGGGTTCGAGGCCTTTAATGCCGCTGCCCTTCCCTTTGTTGAAAAAACGGATGGATGAGGTGATCACACCTGTGGTAGAGGGATCATCGGCCAGAATCTTCACTACTGCATGGAGCGCAAAAGGATCGATCTCGATGGCATAGGATGGGGCTGCGCGTCCCACAGTGAAAGTGGTATGTTCCTGATCACAATAAATCAAGCGGCAGTCAACGTTGTCAAGTCCGCCAGGCACGTCGAAGGTCACCGCCCACAATCCCGGCCCGGCAGCTTCAATAGTGTCGGTTGGCATATCTATCCATTCGGCAGTGAGATGATCGAATGCTTGTATGGAAAGATTCTCACTGAATATGGGCGACTGGGATTGGATTATGAGCTGCGCTTTGTCTACCCCGATTATCGCTTTGGACACCGATTGTATGGACAGGTTGACAGGACTTACATCAACAGAAAGAGTGACAGGCTGCGACACACGCCCGGAGGCATCGACTGCGAGGAGTGAGAATGTCGACGGGATAGCTCCCTTGACATAGCGCAGGTGGGAGATAAGGTGGGTCAGATCGACCATGCCCCGGTCGACACTGCCCGGATGAAGCCCTTGGATCGAGATGCCATATCTGGCGAGCGAATCGGTCTCGACAGGCGACAGATGGAGCAGGTCAAGCTCCGATGTGAACACCGAGCCGAGAGTGGGTGCCATACCGGTGAAGATAAGTTGCGACAGGGATGCCGACGATACATAGGCCCGCAAGGGTTCCGGCGCTGAGCCGCCCTCCGGTATGATGATTGTTGAGCCGGAGGTAAATCCCGATGTCTCTATCACAGGGTTAGATTCCGCGAGAAATTCAGTGGTAAGGTGGACGGTATTGTGGAGGCCATCGGAGGTGGAGGCTGTTACCGACACAATGCCATTGTCGGAGGTGGCGGCTTCGAGTGTCACCCGGTAGTAAGTGGCCGGACGGGCATCGGGAAGGGTGATGAGCCCGAAGGTGACAATGTCGTTGCCGTATGATGCTGAGAGATAGAGCGAAATGTTGCCCGGGCGCAGAAACAGAGGCCCGCTGTCGGCGACTCCGTATTTGCAATAGGCGCCTGTGACGGAATGGAGTGTGGCTTCGGCAAAATCGAAGTGGGAGGTAATGGTGCTGTCATAGACCACATCGACCATTGCATTGGCAATCGTTGTCTCGACATAGGTAGGAGTAGTCATGCCATTGATGACCTGAGCCGCAGCAACGCCTGTGAAACAAGGCTTTCCGAAGCCTTCGGCTCCCTCAGAGCCATAGATGGCCTTGAGCGAATAGATTCCAGGCAAGAGCCGCTCAGGGACACCCGATTCGGAGACTCCGGTCCATGAGGCGCTGGTGCCATTCTGGTCGGTGATCACAAGATCGAAGTCGGTCGGTTCCGGCACCCGTATCACAGATTCGGGGATCGTGAAATCGCCGGCTATGCGGAAGTCACCATTTACCTCAACCGTCACATCGAGTGTGCCCGATCCGATGCCTATGTTAGTCTTATCGTCGGAGCAAGCAGATGCCGCGAGCATCATGGCAGATCCCAAAAGGGTGGTATAGACCGGCCTTATATTGATCATATTATCTCAAGATTGGCTTTAAGACGCTGACGCACTACCTCATACATCATGACACCAGCCGCTACGGAAACATTGAGCGACCCGATATGGCCGAGCATAGGGATTGATGCGAAGGCGTCACACTCCCGCAGCACGTCAGGCGAGATGCCGGTGTCTTCCGAGCCCATGACAATGGCTATGGGAGCGTCGGTATAGTCGATGGTGGTGTAGTTTATGTCGGCTTTTTCGGTCACAGCCACAAGGCGGTAGCCATTGTCTTTGAGGTAGCGGGCCGCGCCGAGCACCGAGCGCTCGCGACAAACGGGCAGACGGAGGAGGGCACCAGCAGAGGTCTTGACGGCATCGCCGCCCACCGATACGCTGCCATGCTCAGGTATGATGATAGCATCGACTCCTGCAGCTTCGGCTGTGCGAGCTATCGCGCCGAAGTTTCTTACGTCGGTAATACCGTCGAGGAGCACCACAAAGGGGAGCACGCCATCTTCGTAGAGCTGTGCGGTGAGATGGTCGAGCCGGTGGTATGTGATAGGCGACAGGATCGCCAGCACACCCTGATGGTTTTTGCGTGTTATGCGGTCGATCTTTTCAACGGGCACGCGCTGCACGAGGATACGGTAGCGCCTGGCAAGGTCAAAAAGTTCGCGGGCATTTTCGGCCTGAATATCTTTCTTTACAAAGATTTTGTCGATATCACGTCCGGCCTCGATGGCCTCGATCACGGCGCGGATGCCAAATATGTAGTCGTTGCGGTCCAAAATAATCAGTGGTTATGTGGTTGTGGTGGTTTGGAATAAAAATCAGTGGTTGAGAAGAGCTTCAGCGGCAGCACGGGCCGACTTGCTCTTGGGGTCGCCTGAGAGCATCAGGGCCAGTTCGTCAACTCTCTCAGACGCCGTCAGCTGGGTGATGCGGGTGTGAGTCGAAGTCTCGTCGTCGAGTTTGAACACCTTATAATGGTGGGCTCCTTTTGCCGCAACCTGAGGCAGATGTGTTATGGCGATCACTTGAATCGATCTGGCAATTTGATCCATCATTAAGCCCATGCGGTTGGCCACATCACCTGACACCCCGGTGTCAACTTCGTCGAATATAATCGACGGGAGCTCCATACGGTCGGCGATGATTGACTTTATTGAGAGCATGAGGCGCGAGATCTCACCCCCCGAAGCTGCGCCGCCAACAGGCATCAGCGGTTGGTTTTTATTGAAGGCAAAAAGAAAGGATATCTCGTCGATACCGGTGGCAGATAACGATTGGGCCTGCGACACGGCAATCTCGCACCTCAGATTGTGCATTCCGAGGGGCCGGCTACGCTCCATGAGTAGCTCGGCAAACCGTGTGGCAGCCTCACGGCGCGATTCCGAGAGACGGGCTGCACTTTCGCGTGCGAGCGCCATGGCGCGACGTGCATCGCGTTCGAGTGAGGCAAGAGCGGTATCGCTGTTGTCGAGCGCTTCGAGCCTGCGGGCCAATTTATCGCGTATGGCCATGAGCGCCTCTATCGAATCAACGTGGTGGCGTCGCTGTTGGGCGTAGATGGCTGAGAGTCGATCGTCGATGCTTTCAAGTTCGGCGGGGTCGGCGTCGAGAGCGGCATCGGCAGATGCCAGAGAGCCGGCGATATCTTTCAGCTCAATACGGGCACTCTCGATCCGAGCCGGGATATCATCGGCTTCGTCGAGGGCTGCCTCTGCCTTGAGAGCGGCATGGGACGCATCATCGAGACGTTCGATAGCCGAGCCGGAACAGCCCTCGAGGCTGTCGAGAGCGAGACGCAGCGCCTCTTTTACTTCGGTAAGGTTGGTGAGGAGATCACGCCGTTGTTCAAGTTCCTCCTGCTCCGCAGGATCGGATAGACGTAATTCCTGGAGCTGTTCGAGCTGGAAGCGGGTATACTCTTCATCCTCCCGAGAGCGCTCTACCTTTAGGCGTGCCAACTTTAGAGCCTTGGCCGCCTCTCGGAAACTATCGTAATATTTGCGGTGCTCAGCCCGCAGGTCGGCGTTGCCTGCTATGGTGTCGATAACCTCCATCTGGAAAGCCGGTTGAGTGATGAGTTGATTCTGATGCTGGGAGTGGATATCGACAAGACGCTGAGCCACCTCAGCCAGCTTGCCAACCGGCACAGGAGTATCGTTGACAAACGCACGTGACCGACCGGCAGGACTGATCTCACGCCGGAGAATGCAGTGGTCGGGATCCCAGTCAATGTCGTTTGCTTCGCACAACTCCTGAAGCTTAGGATGGGCTGATGCTTTAAATGAAGCCTCGATGACGGATTTGCGGTCGGCCTGACGCACAGCTTTAGTGTCGGCACGTCCGCCAAGGATAAGCGAAAGCGCTCCGAGCATTATCGACTTGCCGGCACCTGTCTCGCCGGTGATGATATTGAGACCTGAGTGAAAGTCGATGTCGATGCAATCGATCAAAGCGTAGTTGGCTATATGAAGAGATTCGAGCATGGCGGATTATCGATTGTTAGGGTCCGACGGGTTTTTGATTTCGTTGATGCGTTCGCTGTCGGTTGGAAACAGCTTTAGCAGGATCTTGGCGACACTTTCGCGTTCGGTTTGTGGCGCTTTTGAATAGACGTTGACAAGCTCGTCGAGTTTGGTGTCACGAAAAATAGTGAGCGCCACACTCATAGGATCAGCGTCGTTGACCTTGATGAGCTGGTCGAGCGACTGGGTTATAGCCTCGCGTCCCTTGTCGGGGCTTGTTGCCATCTCGTCAAGGCCGCGCCGATGGTAGGTGTAATATAGGTCTCTGATAGGTGAGGTCGACACATCGGTGAATGCAGCGAGTACGGCAGCACGGTTGCGGTTGTCCTCGAATGTGCGCCACCCCGTCTCTCCATTGCTTTGGGCTTTTTGCACGAGTGCGGCAAGCCTCTCATAAAATGGTTCGCCTCCCCGGGGTGAGAATGAGTCGAAGTCGACAGCCATAATAAGGAAAGCATAGTAATCGAGAATGGCATTGAGATTGGTTTCCGCCTCCATCTCGTTATACACCAATGGCTGTCCCATGCGGAAGTCAAACTCTATTTTACTGTCCTTGATGTTGAGCAGGGTAGAGGAATAGGTGCTGTTGTAGACCGGACGCGACGATTGTATTGTAAGTTCACCTTTTACATGATCATCGGCATATTCGGCCACGGTGAGCATAAGTCGACATTCAATCCTCTCGTTGGCTGCTATCTGCGCTTGTGAGAAGCGTGTGGTGTTGAGATAATCGTCGATTGACTCGCGCAAGGCGTCGAAAAGATCCTTGTTTGTGCCTTGTATCATGTCGGTATTTATCTCCACAGTGGCTTTCAGCTCTTGTGTCATTGCGACGAAAGAGCCGAAGAGAAAGAGAATGAGTATGGAGACAAAGCGGATCATGAGGCAGGGGAGATAATCAGAGTGTGGTCAGTATGCGGTCAGGCCTGACCGCATAGCCTCGATGGCGTCGAGAATATCGGCGGCAACAGCCCGCTTGCTTTTGAGCTTATAATGTGTAGCCGTCCCCGACGCAGACTCGATTATTGTCACCACGTTGGTGTCGGTCCCAAATCCGGCACCTTTATCGGCAAGAGAGTTGACCACTATCATGTCGAGATTTTTAGATTTGATCTTATGGCGTCCGTTTGCTTCGGCGTCGTCAGTCTCGAGCGCAAAACCCACAAAGGTCTGCCAAGATTGTTTTCTCGCACCGAGTGTGGCGGCAATGTCTGGATTTTTAATTAGATCGAGTGTAGGGGTGTCAGATCCATTCTCGCGTTTGATCTTGTGGTCGGCGGGATGGGCCGGAGCATAATCAGCCACAGCGGCGCTCATGATTATTATGTCGGCATCGTCAAAGCGAGCCGACGTTTCGGCGAGCATCTCGCGGGCCGACTCGACCTTAACCACCTCTACGGCTTTAGGGTCTTGGGGGGCAACAGCGACAGGACCTGAGACTACGGTGACCTCGGCGCCACGCGCAGCCGCTTCGTCGGCCAAAGCATAGCCCATCTTGCCGGTTGAGAAGTTGCCGATGAAACGTACCGGATCAATGCGCTCGTAGGTGGGGCCGGCGGTGATCAGCACCTTCCGACCACGTAGCGATCCGTCGCGAAGAGCAAAAAAACGCTGTACAGTGTGGAAGATCGCATCGGGTTCCTCCATGCGGCCTTTGCCTATAAGGTGAGAGGCGAGCTCACCTGCAGCCGGCTCAATGATATGGTTGCCATAGGAGCGCAGCAGCTCGATATTGCGCGTGGTTGAGGGGTGGGCCATCATGTCGAGATCCATAGCCGGCGCGATAAACACCGGAGCTTTGGCCGAAAGATAGGTGGTGATTAGCATATTATCGGCCACACCGTTGGCCATCTTGGCGATGGAGGATGCAGTGGCAGGGGCGATGACCATGGCGTCGGCCCACAGACCTATGTCGACATGACTGTTCCACTGTCCGGTGTTGGCGGTGAAAAACTCGCTTATCACCGGGCGCCCGGAAAGTGCTGCAAGAGTTACAGGAGTGATGAACTCCTTGCCGGAAGGGGTTATGACCACCTGCACCTCGGCCCCTGCCTTGACAAAGAGGCGTAGGAGCGACACCGATTTATAGGCAGCGATGCCACCGGTGATTCCGAGCACTATGTGCTTGCCTTTAAGCATTGGCAGAGCCCTCCGCGGCTTCCGGAATAGATGAGGTGTTACGAGCGGCTTTCACACGATCCATCACGGCAGTAAAAGCCTTTTGGGTAGAAGACGCAAAGTCACTTCTCATGATCCAGTCGTAGTAGCTGGGTTCAACTGTGAGCACCTCCTCGGCCAAACGACCCTTGTACTTGCCGAAGTTGATCACCTCGCGTCCATTGTCGTCGTAGATGAGTCGGCCTACAAAGTCGACGGCCTTGTTCATGGCCGAGAACTCGCTGAGTGTCTTCACATCTGAGCCGATGTCGGGATAGCGGTCTATCTGGGCAAGGAGCACCTCATAAGTGGCCCGGGTATCGGCAGAGGCTGAATGTGCTTCGTCGAGAGTGCGGTCGCAGTAAAAACGGTAAGCAGCCACAAGGGTGCGCTGCTCCTTCTTGTGGAAGATATTCTGCACATCTATAAATCTCACGCCGGAAAAATCGAAGTCGATACCTGCCCGGTGGAACTCCTGATCGAGGAGAGGCACATCAAATCGCGTGGAATTGAATCCGGCAATATCGCATCCGGTGATAAAATCGGCGAGCTTGGGTGCGATGATGTCAAATGTAGGTTGGTCGGCCACATCCTGATCGGTGATATGGTGGATTGCAGTCGCTTCCTCGGGTATGTGCATACCGGGATTGACTCGGCGGGTATGCACGGTCTCGCTCCCGTCGGGGTAGACCTTGATGATCGAAATCTCCACGATGCGGTCGTGGGTTACGGACGTGCCGGTGGTCTCAAGATCAAAAAAAACTATTGGCCGCTCAAGTCGGAGTTTCATTTACGATATCGTATCGGATCAGTCGATAATGTTCATTGGCATGAGAATCATGAGCAGATCGGTGTCGGGCTGATTCTCGGATGGAAGACACACAGCGGGACGCGAAGGATCGGCGAGCTTCACTATCACCTCGGGGGTGGAGATGGTTGAGAAGATCTCCTGAAGGTAGGGTGCGCCGAAGCCTATGGTGAGGGGATCGCCCTCGTAGTCGCACGATAGGGTCTCGCGGCCCGAGGTGCCATAGCTGCTGTCCTGAGCGATAAGGGTGGCTATATTCTGGTCGAAGTGGAAACGGATGAGTCCGTTGCCCCCGTTGCCAAACACGGTCACGCGGCGCATGGCATTGATAAACATCTGTCGGTCGACGGTGAGAATCTTGTCGTTGTTCTGCGGGATAACCCTGTTATAGTCGGGAAACATACCTTTGATAAAACGGCAGTCGAACCGGTAGGTTGCAGAGGAGAAAGTCACCGATTTCTTGGAGATGGATATATCGATTGATTCCTCCTTGCCGAATATGTTGCGAAGAACAGTGGCAGGCTTGAGCGGCAGGATAAACGAGCAAGCGGCACCGGGCTCAACAGCAGAATTGGAGTAGCGCACGAGCTTGCGGGTGTCGGTGGCGACAAATATGATGCGGTCGGGCTTTATGTCCCAAAGGATGCCGGTCATCTGCGGGCGGAGCTCGTCGTTGCCTACGGCGAATACGGTGTTGTCGATACCCGACACTGCCACTGAGGCGGGGCAGGTGAAGTTGATCCGGTCGGCATCGTCGTCGGCTTCGGGGGAGGGGTATTCGTTGCCGTCGATAGCCATAGTTTTGAATTCGCCGTTGGGGTAGACGATCATAGTCTCGAAAGTGTTGTCGTCAATCTCGAAGGTCATTTCCTGAGGAGGCATCTCCTTGAGGAGGTCTACCATGCGGTGGGCATCGAGGCAGAACGAGCCTTCGCCCTCAGCTCCCATTACGTCGAGGGTGGCTACGAGAGAGTTTTCCATATCCGAGGCCCTTACGGTGAGAGTGGGACCGGAGAGGGTGAAGAGGAAGTTGTTGAGGACAGTGAGGGCGTTTTTGGAATTGATCACCTTGCTCACTGCTGAAAGGCTGGAATAGAGAGTCTTGCTCGCGACGTTGAATTTCATGATTGAATATGGTCGTTGAGGATGATTGTCGATGAGGTTGGGGAACTGACATTATGGGTCGGTTTCAACTCACAAAGATACAAAAACAATTTGAAACATCAGTGGCAGCAATCAAAAAAGAACAAAGGAAGAGCGGAAGAACAAAAAAAGAAGAAGCTCCGCCTGGAGGCTTGTGCCGCTGTGTGGCATAAGTCGTCGGGGCGGAGCTTGATGAGATTTGAATGGCTTTCGGAGGCTATTCCTCCTGTGCGTTTCTGTTCTTGGCTTTTTGTTTTGTCTTGGTGGCCGACGATTCGACATCCTTTTCTTCCTTGATGTCGATTTCGTTGCCATCTCGGTCAATGACACGGTATTGCAGATATGCAAGGCTCTGGTCGGGTATGATGCGGAATTTGCGTCCAAGCTCCATGCGCCACCTGCGGTAGGTCGATATGAGCCCTTTCTTGATGTAGGCATCGACAAATGGATGGACATACATGATGAAGTCGCTTTGTCCGAGGTCGTCGGTAAGATATGCGAGCTTCTCGCGCAGGGTGTCGGTAAATAAGAGCGATGGCTGGATGGTGCCTTTGCCGAAACACGACGGGCACTCCTCGGCAGTGGTGATGTCAAGCGCCGGTCGCACGCGCTGGCGGGTGATCTGCATTAGCCCGAATTTGCTTAGAGGCAGAATGTTGTGGCGGGCCCTGTCGGTAGCCATCACTTCGCGCATATGCTCATAGAGGGTCTGGCGATGTTCCGACTTGTTCATGTCGATGAAATCAATCACGATAATGCCGCCCATGTCGCGCAGTCTGAGCTGGCGGGCAATCTCGTCGGCAGCCCTCATGTTTACTTCAAGGGCGTTTGTCTCTTGATCGGGCGCGCCTTTCGATCGGTTGCCCGAGTTGACATCGATAACGTGGAGCGCCTCGGTGTGTTCGATGATGATGTAGGCACCTGATCGGAACGACACGGTCTTGCCGAAGCTGCTTTTGATCTGTTTGGTTATGGAGAAGGCGTCGAAAATTGGCTCGGGCTTCTCATAGAGCTTTACAATCTCGGCTCTGTCGGGCGCGATGAGGCTGACATATTTCCGTATTTGGGCATAGATCTCCGGGTCGTTGACCCATACGCTCTCAAACGATGGGTTGAAGATGTCACGGAGCACAGACACAATGCGGCTTTCTTCCTCAAAGATGAGGGCTGGAGGGGAGGCCTTACGCGCTTTGGCAACTGTTTCTTCCCAGCACTGCATGAGCGTCTTGAGCTCGGAGTTGAGCTCCGCCACTCTCTTGCCTTCGGCCGAGGTGCGGATGATGATGCCGAAGTTTTTTGGCCGGATGCTCTCCATGAGCTGACGGAGACGCACCTTCTCCTCAGTGGTCTTGATTTTCTGGGATATGGAAATTTTGTCGCCGAAAGGTATCAGCACCATATATCGGCCTGTAAAAGAGATTTCGGTCGTGAGGCGAGGGCCTTTTGACGAAATGGGTTCCTTGACTATCTGCACCATCAGTTCCTGACCTGGCTTGAGGCGTTCGGCTATTGCGCCGTGCTTGTCAATGTCGGGAAGAAGCTTGGTCTTTGTCAGAGCCGGAAGATGTTTCTTCTCGTCGAGGGTCTGTTCGAGGAAAGCGGTGTAGGAGTCAAACTGGGTGCCAAGATCCAGATAGTGGAGGAAAGCGTCCTTTTCGTAGCCTACGTTGACAAAGGCGGCGTTTAGTCCCGGCATCAGTTTCTTTACCTTAGCCAGGTATATGTCGCCAACAGCGTAGGAGATGTCGCGAGCCTCCTTTTGGAGCGAGACAAGGCGTCCGTCTTCGAGAAGTGCGATCGACACTTCTTTTGACTGTACATCTACAATAAGTTCGCTTTGCATGGGTATGGATTGGGTTGAATAATAAATCACGAAAGAACAGTAGCGGCTGCTGCAAAAGAGAGAGCCGTGTCTGTTCTCCGTAATAAGAAGCTTACGCGCGGCCCGGCGCCGGGAGGTCACAGGGTGGCTCCGACGGCGCCGGCCTGCGCAGGCATTTGTCTAAGAAAAGGGTGCTACCCTTATTTCTTCTTATGGCGGTTCTTTCTCAGACGCTTTTTGCGCTTGTGGGTAGCCATCTTGTGGCCTTTACGTTTCTTTCCGCTGGGCATTGTAGTGGAGGTTTATATTAGGGTTGATTATATATGTTGATCTTAATTGAGGGGGCGTGGTGGGGTTGACTATGATATCAGTCCTTGCTGAGGCTCGTCTTGACCTCTTCGAGGAACACCTTCGAGGGTTTGAATGCCGGGATCTGGTGCTCAGCGATGGTGATGGTGGTGTTCTTGGATATGTTGCGGGCAGTCTTCTGGGCGCGAGTCTTTACGATGAAAGAGCCGAAGCCGCGAAGATATACGTTCTCGCCATGTGCGAGGGAGTCCTTGACAACTTCCATAAACTTCTCGACCGTGGCAAGGACGCTTGCGCGATCAATGCCTGTGGACTTGTAGATTTCGTTGACGATGTCAGCTTTAGTCATAACGTGGGATTGGTCTATGATTTTATAATGGATTGACTTTCAGTGGCCTAAAAGAGCGGAGTCCGCTCTGTTCAGACAAGCAAGTGCAAATATCGGAACTTTTTTCCAATCTGACGCAATTTTGGGCTAATTTTTTGACTAAAACCGCGTTTTGTCCCTGTCCGGCTCTCGATAGACAAAAGAGAATAGCCGTTTGGTATTCTCGCCAATCTTCGTTATCTTTGCAGATATTTATCCATCGGTCACGAAAAAACTTTATACCCCTAAATACATACGATGAAAAAAACAGCCTTAACACTTGCGGCGACTTTTGCGCTCGCAGGAACGGCTTTGGCGGCCGGCCCGGGTAATCCCTATGCCCCGGCCCCTGGAGCTCCCGTGCTTGAGGGCTTTGAGTATGAGCTCAATCCCAAGGGCCCGGATGGCACAGAGTGGCAGAGTCCGCAGCGGCTCTCGCTTAACAAGGAGCAGCCCCGAGCCACCTTCTATCCATTTGCTTCGGCAGAGCAGTCGCTCGGCATCCTGCCCGATAATGCGGCATTTTATCGCTCGCTTGATGGCCCCGACTGGCAGTTTCGCTGGGTCGGCAATCCGTGGGAACGCGACTCGACGTTCCAGACTCCCGGTTTTGATGCATCGTCGTGGGATCGCATCGCTGTTCCCGGCTCATGGAACATACAAGGTCTGCAACCCGACGGCACCCAAAAATACGGCACCCCTATCTATGTCAACCAGCCGGTGATTTTTTATCACGATCGCCGGGTTGTTGGCGACTGGAAAGAGGGCGTGATGCGCACCCCTCCCGAAAACTGGTCGACATTCAAAAACCGCAACGAGGTGGGCCAGTATCTGCGCCCCTTCACCGTGCCCGAATCATGGGATGGCCGCGAGATATATATAGAGTTTGACGGCGTAGACTCGTTCTTCTATCTGTGGATCAACGGCAAGTATGTGGGCTTCAGCAAAAACTCACGCAATGCCGCCCGCTTCGACATCACCCCCTATGTCAACAAGCCCGGTCAGGAGAATATGCTTGCGGTAGAGGTTTACCGCTCGTCCGACGGATCTTTCCTCGAAGCTCAGGATATGTTCCGCCTGCCCGGTATTTTCCGCTCAGTAGGCATCCTCTCCACGCCCAAGATGCAGATCCGCGACCTGGTGGCAATACCCACTCTGACCAACGACTACAAGGACGCTCATCTGAGCGTGACCGCTTCTCTGCGCAATCTTTCGGGTAAGGATTTCAAGAACCTCACCCTCGACTATACCCTCTATGAGGCTCCCCTTTATGGCGATCCCGACGCATCGACCAAGCCCTTCATCAGCAAGACCACTGCTCCCGTGACCGTAAAGAAGGGTCTGGAGGACAATGTGGCCCTTACATTTGATGTGCCCGGAGCTAAACTCTGGAATATGGAGAAACCCTACAGGTATGTGCTCGTGGCCCAGCTGAAAGACAACAAGGGCAAAGTGCTTGAGACAGTATCGACCAATGTGGGCTTCCGTCAGGTAGAGATACGCGACACCCCCGCTTCGGAAGATGAGTTTGGCAAGGCCGGACGCTATTATTATATTAATGGCAAGACGGTCAAACTACGCGGTGTGAACCGCCATGAGACTTCTCCGCTCTATGGCCACACAGTGCCCCGCGAGCAGATGGAGGAGGAGATCATGCTGATGAAGCGTGCCAATATCAACCATATCCGTAACTCCCACTATCCCGAGCCCACTTATCTCTACTACCTTGCCGACAAGTATGGCATAGGGTTTGAAGATGAGGCCAACATCGAGAGCCATGAGTATTACTACGGCAAGCAATCGCTCTCTCACCCGGTTGAATGGCGTCCGGCCCATGTTGCACGCAACATGGAGATGGTACGCAGCCATGTCAACTACCCCTCGATCGTGATATGGAGCCTTGGCAATGAGGCTGGTCCCGGCGACAACTTCAAGGCGGCTTATTCGGCTATCAAGGAGTTTGACACCACTCGCCCCATCCAGTATGAGCGCAACAACAATATCGTGGATATGGGCTCCAACCAGTATCCCTCGATAGGTCTGACAAAAGAGATTGCTTCGGGCGAACTCGAAGGCACTGTATATCCTTTCCATATCTCGGAATATGCTCACTCCATGGGCAATGCCATGGGCGACCTCAAGCCTATCTGGGAAGCTGTCGAGAGCTCCAACTTTATCTGTGGCGGCGCAATATGGGACTGGATTGACCAAAGCATGTACAATTACGCCCCCGATGGCACCCGTTACCTCGCCTATGGCGGCGACTTCGGTGATACACCCAACGACGGCCAGTTTGTGATGAACGGCATTATCTTCGGCGATTTGGAGCCCAAACCCCAGTATTATGAAGTGAAGAGGGTATATCAGCCGGTAAGCGTCACTCCGATAGACATGTCGAAGGGTCAGATCGAGATATTCAACAAGAATTATTTCGAGCCTCTTACTGAGAATATGTCGTGGAGCCTCATCCAGGATGGCAAGGAAGTGGCCAAGGGCGATGCCCTCATAGGCCCCCGCATGTATCTCGGTCCGCGCGAGAAAGCCACATACACTATTCCCTATGATCTCACCGGTCTTGATGGTGAACTTTTTGTCAATGTTTATTTCACTTTGTCGGAAGATAAGCCTTGGGCCAAGAAGGGATATATCCAGATGGAAGAGCAGCTTCCCGTGAGAGCAGCAACCCGCACCCTTCCTGCCATATCGGCTGAATCGCTTGTCAACGCCCACGGCTCGAAAGTGACCATGGTGAGCAACGGCAAGAGTGTCAAAGAGCTCAAGAGCGTCTCCTCGCCCCTCACAGTCGAGGGTAAGAGCTTCAAGGCCGTGTTTGACAATACCAATGGTCAGCTCTCGCAGCTTGAATATGATGGCAAAGCCATGATAGAGCCAGGCAAAGGTCTGCGCCTCGACGCATTCCGCGCATTTGTCAACAATGACAACTGGGTTGCCGGCAACTGGTACACCAACGGTCTTCACAACCTCCAGCCCAGTGTGACCTCGTCGGATGCTTATATCAATGCTGCCGGAAATGCTGTAATCTCGTTCAATGTGCGCTATCAGGCTCCCAACGCCGCCCGCCTTGCCACCGGCCACTCGGCAGGCAAGCAGGTGATCAATGAGCTCACCGACACTCCTTCAGACTTTGCATTTGATGTCAACGAGATTTATACTGTCTATCCCGACGGATCGGTAGAGCTTGAGGCTGAGATTGAAAGCACCAACCCCTCACTTGTGCTCCCGCGACTTGGCTTCATGCTCAATGTGCCCGAGGAGTATAGCCGATTCACATATTATGGCCGGGGCCCGATTGAAAACTACAACGACCGCCGGGAGCAGAACATAGGTATCTACTCGTCGAGCGTAGCCGACCAGTTTGTCAACTACACCAAGCCTCAGAATATGGCCAACCATGAAGAAGTCCGCTGGGCCGCTCTGACTACTCCCGACCGCAGTGCCGGACTCGTGGCCATGGGCATCGATCCGCTCAGCGTGACGGCGCTTCCTTACGATGAGGCTGCCTTTGTTGCCGCCGCGCATCCGTATGAACTGCCTGCCCCCGGCGCGACACGCCTGCATCTCGACTTGGGCCAGACCGGTCTCGGCGGCACCTCCTGCGGACAGGCGCCTCCAACAACCGATCACCGCGTGATGGCATCGGCCCACCGTATGGGTCTGCTCATACGTCCGGTAAGCGCTCTTGAAGATGCCGAATCGCAGACTAAAGTAAGACTCGACGGCGATCAGCCTCTCGGTATATTCCGCGATTATCTTGGCAATGTCACTATTGATGCTCCCGCTGTCGACGGTAAGTCGCCTGTGGTAATGATGCGTGTCAATGGCGCTAAGAAAGCCACTGAATACACCGATACTCTCCGCATGAAGCAAGGTGGATCGGTTGAGGCATGGCTCCGCGACAATCCTCATATCAAGGCCTCGGCCACCTTTGAAAAGATCGAGAAGGTGCCCACCGAGATAGTGTTTGTAAGCTCCGAAGAGCCGTGGGTAGAGGCAAAATATGTTCTCGACAATGACCCCGAGACCTATTGGCACACCATGTACTCCGTTACTGTGGCCCAGTATCCCCACTGGATTGATCTCGACACCCGCGAGGTGAAAAACATCACTGGCGTGACCTATCTTCCCCGTCAGGGTGGAGGCGACAACGGCGACTTCAAGGATTATGAAATCTTTGTGTCTATGGATGGCAAGAACTGGGGCGAACCGGTGGCCAAAGGCTCATTCGAGCGCAACAAGAAGCGTAAGGTGATCCGCTTTGACGCTCCCGTGAAAGGACGCTATGTGCGTCTGCGCGGTCTCAACTCGCAAAACGGTCAGGATTATGGCGGTGCTGCCGAGATAGAAGTACTCGCCGAATGATACCCCTATTCCGATAATTAAAATGGACCGGTCGCTCAATAGTTGGCCGGTCTATTTTTTTTATGGGATACAAGGTAGAAGGTGCATAAAAAATGCTTACATTTGCCAAATAGTTTTTTTAGACTTTTTATCATGGAAAAGCGAGTATTCTTTACGGGCATCGACACATGGGTGTGGTGCATGTTTATATTTGCGGCAGTTGTGGCAGTGGTGTGCACCATCGGAGCATCGTTGCTTGTGGCATTGCCTCTGTGGGGAGTTCTGTTGCTGTTGGGGCTTCTTTTTGCCGTTGGCTGCCGCTATGAGGTCATGGGCGACAAATTGGTGGTATATCGGTATATGATGCCTCATAGATATCCCATATCCAAGATCAGTGAAGTGGCCAAGTCGACCGGACATACCGGCACCATAGGGCTGTCGAGCCGCAGAGTCACTGTGAGGTTTGCCGATCGATCGGTGATGAAGAGTTCATTGCCCCTACAGCTCTCGCCTCGCGATCGAGATGGCTTTATCGATGCTTTACGAGCTGTCAATCCGTCGATAAATGTTGAAGGCGGCATATCATGACTATCGAGGAATTGCGCGATTATTGTCTCTCGCTCGATGGGGTGACGGAAAAGACCCCTTTCGGGAAGTTTGCGGCGCGATATGCGTCGGTATTGGTGTTTTATGTGTGCGATCATATGTTTTGCATGACTGATATAGATGATTTCAGACATGCGGTGGTGAAAAACACACCCGAACGCATAGCTCATTATCATGAGACCCGGAATGCGTGTGAGAGTATGCGCAACATGAGCGCCCGCCACTGGATACAGCTCAACTTCGGGAGCGATATCCCCGATAGTGAGATTCTTGAGATGGTAAGAGAGTCGCACTCTATAGTCAAAGCCAAGTATTCATCTGCAAAGTCGTATAAATCAACTAAAAACATAAGCCATGAAGAAAAGTAACGGATATCTGGCATTGCTTATAGGAATGCTGGTGGTGATGATGATGTCGGGCTGTACTTCGTCGAGGACCACAGTGTCGCATAATGTCGATCTGGCAAAATATCAATATGCTTCGATTATAAACAACGACACATACCACATACCGGCAGAGCTGCTCGAATATGAGATACAGCTTTTCGATGCCATTGATGGGTCGCGCCTCAAATTGGTGAGTGATGCGCGCATCCACACTCTGTCGCAACAGGAGCAGGAAAAGCTACTGTTGGTGAAATGGGGTGTGAGTGTCAAGCCAGAGGAGAGCATGGTCGTGGTCAGTTTTATTGATTATTTGACCGGACGCCCGGTGGCTTCGTGCCGCGGCACGTATACCTCTCTTGGCATTGCCGGAGCTTCGTATGATCTGAGCTCGGCCATCAAAAAAACTGCCAAGCAGGTGTCAGAGACATTTCCTAAATCAGAATAGACCGTCTTACTGTCAAAGCGAACAGGAGAGCGGCTTGTCGGCAAGCCGCTCTCCTGCTCGCTTTATACCTTGGTATGGGGCATATCATTGCGCGGCTGAAACAGTCGGCGAAGCGGTGAGAAACGATCCTATGGAGGTATTGTAAACTTCCATGTTCATCTCGGAAGTGGTTACGGCCGATATAAATGCCGGAACTGAGCATGAATTCAATTTGAGGTGGATAGTCTTGTCGGTTTCTTCGGGGCGGCTCATAACGAGAGTTCCGATGTCGCACCCTGATGCGTCGAAATTAATAGGACAAGGTGCAACTACAAGCGAGGGGGTGGTGATGAATCGCAGACGCAGTTGACCTGTGACTATGCCTTTGACTATCGATAGCTCAGCACTGGCGGGGATTGTGACAGAGATCATGTTATAGCAATCGGAAGGATACTCTTTGCCTCGGCTTATAAACAGAGTGGAGGTGGAATCCTGATATTCGATTGAGCACGCGTTGATCAAAGACTCCACTGTGAGCTGAGTGGCAGCAGAGTCGACCACTATCTCCAGATCGAGCTCAGGAATGTCGGAGACAATAGCCTTGATGTTTTCGCTGTTGATAGACATACTGGAGGGGCCGTTGGAGTAGGCTGTCAGAGGATTGCTCTTATTGCTATCGAACAACAGAGGTATCAGCGCCACGAGCGAAATAATCGCGGCTATAAAGATGAGGAAAAGGAGTGAAGAACGTCTCATGATAATTAATGATTGCGGGGGTAGAAAGGAGGGAGCGGTCAGGATTTGGAATATTCGTTAATGAAGGATATGTACATTTCACGCAGTTCGTCGGGCGAAACGCCAAACGAATAGAGGCGTTGCATGAAATAAGTGGCTTCGGAAGCAAAGAAAGTTTCCTTGCGCATTGCCAGAATCTTTTCGCGGGCTTCTGCTTCGACGAAAAATCCTATGCCTCGACGGTTGAATATCAGCTCGCGTTGCGACAAGAAGTCGTAGGTCCGCATCACGGTGTTGGCATTTACCTCGACCGAAGAAGCATACTCGCGCACCGATGGGATGCGTTGGCCTTCTGGGTATATACCGGCCACTATGTCGTCCATGATTTTGTCGGCAATCTGGAGATAGATTGGTTTTACTTCTTGGAAATCCATATAAAAAGACAGGAGAGTGGGTATAAAATCAGAAGAGGCGGTCGATAACGTCGCTCTCCTTAAATCGGAGATAAGCGAGCCCCCATAGGATTATGGTAAACACAATGTTGCAGATAATGGTGGTCATGAGCAGTCGCTCGGCCGAAAATAGTGGCCAATTAAAATGGTAGTGCATGAGAACATAGCCCGATGTTATGCCAAATACTATGCCTATAAGCCACAGCGCGATTATAGAGCGGAGGGCCGACATGCGGGGCCATGCTATAGCTCCAAAGCCAAAAAAGGCTTGAGCGGCGAGAATGGAGCTGAATATCAACCCAATCAGATACTGGCCGTGATCCTCCTCGGAATAAGTGAAGGCAAACCAGTCGGCAGTGGCGCCATCGTTAAATAAAGGCCACAGCGACACCCTTGTAATTTCGGCTACCCAAAAGGCGGCAAACAGCACGAGGAGCTGGACGGGCACATTGACGGTCCATCGTGCCGCGAACTTTTGCCAGATGGATGCCGGCGACATCAAGGTAGAGATACGTCCGCGAGGTGATTTCATCGACGAAAACATCAAGGAAGTGCGCACGCAGGCAAAGATGCCAAGATAAAACGAGATGCTCAGAAGATGGGTGGCGTGTATGTCGGAGCTGGTATAGGCATTGATAAAACCTACAAATATCATAAGAGCCATAAGGCCTGCGACGGAAAGGATGAGGCTCCGGCGGTTGTCGGCCAAATACTTATTTAATGAAAGAAGATATAGACGCATGGTTGTGACAGGTGGATTGTGATCAGGAGGGGTTGGTGAAGAGGCGGGCTATAATCTCGGGATGGTTGCGGGTGAGAAGGAAGAGGGTTTCAAGATCGACTTCGGTTACAGGCTCCCCAATGGGGTTGACCTCGACGATGTTGGCCCCTCCCGGCACCGGTACGGCTACCGGCGCTTGGGCCGCTTCGGCGGCATCGGCCGTAAATCGGAATGAAAGGCGCGAGGCTATATCGGTGACCGAAGCATTGAGCATCACTTTTTCGGGTCCGGTGACCACCACATGGTCTATGATGCGGTCGATATCATGGACTTGATGGGTGGAGATGATTATGGTGCGTTCGTCGGTCATGTTCTCGACCACAGAGCGACGGAAAGCACTCTTGCCGGGGATATCGAGGCCGTTTGCGGGCTCATCCATCAGAAGGAGAGAGGTGTTGCAGGCTAAAGCAAAGCTCATGAAGGCTTTCTTGCTCTGTCCCATCGAGAGCTTGTCGAGGTGGAGGTCGGTCGGCAACTCAAACATATCGAGACACCGGTCGAGTATCTCAGTTGAGAAGCGTGGATAGAAAGGCGAGTTGACCCTGACATATTCGGCAAAGGTCATTGAGGGAAGATCAATCTCTTCAGGTACGAGGAAGATGTCGCGGAGGAAATCGACACTTCTTTTGCGTGGGGTCATGCCGTTGAAGCTGATTGAGCCGCCAGCAGGCGACAGGAGGCCTGCTATAAGATAGAAAAGAGTTGATTTGCCGGCTCCGTTGGGTCCGAGCAGACCGCATATGGTGCCGGGCGAGAGTGAGAGTGAAAAGTCGTTGAATACTTTCCGGCTCCTGCGTCCGGGATATGCGAAGCTGATATTGTCTATGAGTAGCATAGTGTCTTGGTGAATTAGTACACCGCAAAGGTAGACTACTTTCTTCATACTGCCAAATTATTTTGAAGAAAAATGCAGATTATACAAAAAAAATCCACGCTGCTGAGAGCAGAGCGTGGAGATAAGCCTTAGTGCCGCGTCTTAAAACCGGTTGATAGTCAGAGCGGAACGTAGAGAAGATGTTTTGTGTCGAAAAAAGATATGTTAGGGAAGAAATCGCTCAACGGCACATCGAGGATATCGCGTCGATTGGCTGCGGCAGTCTCCTCTGATAGATCGCCCCCTTTAAGTACGATAAGGCCGGGAGGGAGGGGATTGTCTTTGCGTGGAGAGCGGGAGATATTTTTAGTGATAAGGGGGATAAGGTCGCCGAGGGTCATCACGGCCCGGCTGACAACATAGTCGAAACGCTTCCGGCACTCGCCGCTGTCGCCGTGCTGGAAGGTAACATTGTCAAGGCCTATGGCTTCGGCCACCGCCTGAGCCACCTTGATCTTCTTACCTATTCGATCGATAAGATGGAAGCGGCATTGTGGCCAAAGAATGGCGAGTGGTATACCCGGGAATCCGCCTCCTGTGCCGAGATCCAGAATCTCAGTCCCGTCGCAAGGCGTGATAAACTTACCTATCGCCAGCGAGTGGAGAATATGATGTATATAAATATTGTCGATGTCTTTTCGGGAAATGACATTGATCTTACTGTTCCAGTCGGCATAGAGGTGGCTGAGATCGGCCAGCTGTTGTCGCTGGCGGTCGGATAGAAGTGGGAATGCTTTGAGTATTTCGTCCATATTGGAGGCAAAGTTAATGATTTTTTGTCTAATTTTGCGCCTATGAACTGGATAGAGAGCCTATTTTTCGATCACACACCGCTGCAAGCAGTTGTGGTGTTGTCGATTATCACAGCGGCAGGCCTTGGCCTGGGCAAGCTGAGAATCGGCGGCATCAGTCTTGGTGTTACTTTTGTCTTTTTTATGGGCATCCTTGCCGGCCACTTAGGCATAAGTATCGACCCTATGATGCTCACGTATGCCGAAAGTTTCGGATTGGTGCTTTTTGTTTATGAGCTCGGTCTGAAGGTAGGGCCAGGCTTCTTCAGTTCCTTCCGCAGTGGAGGAGTAGGCCTCAATATGCTGGGTCTATGGGTGATATTGCTCGGCACCGTCATGGCTGTGGGGTTCAGTTTATGGCTGGATATCCCTATGAGCGACATGGTGGGGGTGCTTAGCGGAGCCACAACAAACACTCCTGCACTCGGTGCTGCCCAGCAGGCTCTTGAGCAGCTCGGCGAGAGTGCGCAAGGAGCAGCGCTCGGATGTGCTGTGACTTATCCATTGGGAGTGGTAGGAGTGATACTCGCATTGATCATAGTGAGGAAAACTGTAGTGCGCCAGTCGGATATCCGGTCGGGAGGTTCGCACGATGAAGCCGACCATACTTTTGTTGCCGCTTTCAGGGTTGAGAATCCCGGCATCGACGGGTTGTCGATCCGCGAGGTGGCCATGGCAGCCAAAGGCCGGTTTGTGATAAGCCGACTATGGCGCGACGGCGCTGTGACCATACCTGCCGGTGACACTCTCCTGCATTCGGGCGACCGACTGCTTGTCACCACTACCGATGATGAGCTGCCCGAGTTGCGGATCATCTTCGGCCATCAGGAGGATAAGGACTATAATACCGACGACATAGACTGGAATGCTCTCGACTCGGATGTCGTGAGCCGTCATGTGATAGTGACCAGAGCTGAGATCAACGGCAAGCGGCTCGGATCGCTCCGGTTGCGCAACAGCTATGATATCAACATCTCGCGTGTGACCCGCGCCGGAGTGAGGCTTTTGGCCACTCCGGGCCTGATTCTTCAGCTTGGCGACCGTCTGACCATCGTTGGCGAGCAAAAAGCCATCGACGCAGTGTCGAAGTTGCTCGGCAATACAGAGGCTACGCTCAAGGATCCGAACCTTGCCGCCATATTTATAGGTATGGTGCTTGGTCTGGTGCTTGGCTCGATACCTATCGCGATCCCCGGCATCTCCATGCCGGTCAAGCTCGGTCTGGCTGGCGGACCTATGATAGTAGGGATACTCCTTGGCCGCTTTGGTCCGAGGCTCCACATAGTGACCTACACCACGCGGTCGGCCAATCTGATGCTGCGAGGTATAGGTCTGAGCCTTTATCTCGCCTGTCTCGGTCTTGATGCCGGCGCCGGATTCTTCGACACGATAATGCGTGCCGACGGTCTCACATGGATTGGCCTTGGATTTCTGATCACAGTTGTGCCTGTGCTGATCATGGCTGCATGGGCTGTGAGGAAAAGCAATGTTGATTTCGGCACTGCATGTGGCATGGCCTGTGGCTCTATGGCCAACCCCATGGCCCTCAATTATGCCACCGACACGCTGCCAGGCGACAATGCGGCAGTGGCCTACGCAACAGTTTACCCTCTCGGGATGTTTGTAAGAGTATTGCTTGCCCAGATTCTT
The DNA here is from genome assembly GCA_910579675.1 of uncultured Muribaculaceae bacterium. Classification (GTDB taxonomy): domain Bacteria; phylum Bacteroidota; class Bacteroidia; order Bacteroidales; family Muribaculaceae; genus Paramuribaculum. Next base: position 56,810 of record CAJTUF010000006.1, read on the forward strand.
GTGTTGCTCTTTACTTGATTCAGCCGGGTAGGCCTACATTCTTTTATACCATCCACTTTAATATCATCCGCTATTTATGAAAAAATGGAGGCTTACAGCACTTCTTGCAAACTTGGTGGGCACGGCAATATGCTATGCCACTGAGCTTTCCGACAGCACCTTATCGACGGGATTTGAGGGCTCATATGAGGTAGAGGCCGCAGCATCGGTTTCGTCGGGAGGACACACACCTTTTTGGCTCATAACCAATCGTTCGGGACTCGGATCGGTAAAAACCAACACCGGTTTTGTCCGGGCGGCTGCCCACGCAGGCGGCCGGATCGACCGACATTGGAGTTTGAGAGGAGGCGTCGATCTTGTTGGTTCATGGCGGTCAGAATCGCCCTTTCTGATAAGGGAGCTTTATGGCGCAATCCGTTACCGGGCCTTTGAACTCAGCGCCGGAAGCCGGCTTGAGAATGACAGGCTTGTGGATATGCATCTTTCGTCGGGCGATCTGTTATTTTCGGGCAATGCAGTCCCTATCCCTCAAATAAAGTTGTCGATGCCGGGATATATGGATATCCCCGGACTCAACGGATGGCTCGGATTCAAGGCTTTTTTTTCGATAGGATGGCTTACTGATTCACGTTGGCAGCGCAACTATGTAGGGGAGAATAAGAGATACTTCTCCGACGTGATGTATCACAGCAAGGGTCTACGTCTCAGGATCGGCAATCCATCAATCCATCCCCTGACTTTTGAGGGAGGGCTTGAGATGGCGGCCCAGTATGGGGGCAAGGTAATGATCGATGGAGAAGTGATAAAGAAGATGCCGGCATCGCTCAAAGACTTCTTTCATGTGGTGATACCGTCGGGTGGCGGAGGCTCGGACTTCCCCGGCGAGGAGGTCAATGTGCTCGGCAATCATGTCGGAGAGTGGAGTGGCCGGCTCAATTGGCGTCTACGACAGGATTTGGGTTTGTCGGCTTACTATCTGCACTTTTTCGACGACCACTCGATGATGTTTTTTGATTATGTCTGGCATGACGGACTGTTTGGGCTCGAACTTACCTTGCCGTCCAATCCGGTCGTAGGTAAGGTGGTTTATGAATATCTCTATATGAAAGATCAGTCGGGCCCTTTTCTGTGGGATCACACCTCCGATCTGCCCGAGCAGGTGAGTGGCGACGATGACTACTACAACAACCACCTCTATGCGGGATGGGAACACTGGGGTATGGGCATTGGCAATCCTCTTATTATCTCTCCTGTCTGGAATGGCGACAATAGCCTTAAATTCAAATGCAACCGCGTGGTAAGCCATCATGTGGGGCTTGCAGGGCATCCTCTGTCATGGCTCGACTGGCGCTTGTTGGCATCGTACACCCGGGGATGGGGTCGCTATAAAGTGCCTTACCCGTTTGTTAAAGACAATGTCAACCTATTGGCCGAAGTTACCTGCTCCCCGGCACGACTCAAAGGATGGAGCGCTACTGCGGCCGTAGGCCTCGACTTCGGTAATATGCTCGGCAAGAGCCGGGGGGTGATGCTTTCGATAAAAAAAACCGGCATACTATGATTAATAATGCTCTACTTAGGCTCCGGGCAATCACGATGCTCGCAGTGATAGCCTTCGTCATGCTCTGCGGATGTAACAAGAGCGATCTCAACGGCGATCTCGACGGGCAGTGGCAACTCATGTCGATCACCCGCAACGATGGCACCAGTATCGTGCCCAATCAGAAATATTATCTCTTTGCGATGCATATGGCGATGCTTCGCGAGTCAGGACGAGACGGCATACCCGGTAATATGATATACGATGAGAGCACCGGGCACATCACGATAGATTTTCCGCGCAAGGCATCCCTCGGAGAGTGGGGGCTGCCCGATAGCCCTTGCACTGTCGAACTGACTATTGAATCTCTGTCGCGCGATCATCTTGTTATGATGGTTGCACCTGACAGTACTATCCTAACCTTGCGCAAATTCTAATATTACAGGTATATGGCAAAGAAAGAATATGTTGAGAAAAATAAGGCGTGGATCGCCGAGAAAGCTCAGGAACATGGTGTGAAGCCGCTCGAAGGAGGTTTGTTTTACAAGGTGTTGAAGTCGGGTGACAAAACCGGGCGCACTCCCGACAGAGGGAGTGTCGTTACGGTACATTACTCCGGCAAGACTATCAACGGCAAGACATTCGACAGCAGCCGCGGAGGTGTGGCTCCGGCGTTCCGCCTGCGTGATCTTATTCCCGGCTGGGTGATAGCACTCCAGCATATGCATCCCGGCGATAAGTGGGAGGTGTATATTCCGGCAGAGAAAGCATATGGCCGTCTGAATCAACCGGGTATACCAGCGGGATCGACCCTTATATTTGAGATAGAACTGATAGGGGTAGCATGAGGTGGAAGTTGTTGCCGATGTTGCTGCTGTGGCTGACAGTGGCAGGAGGATGTAAACACGGCAACCACTATGCCGGATTGCAGTCGGCACTTGAGCAATTTGTGGCTGATAAGGATGCCCATATAGGCATAGCGGTTATAATCGACGGTCGAGACACGGTGGCGGTCAACGCTCATGAGCAGTTTCCGATGCTGAGTGTCTACAAGTTTCCTATCGCGTTGGCTATGGCCGAAGTGTGTCGAGAGCGCAATATCCCGCTCGACCGGATGATAGAATTTGGGCGGGATGATCTGCATGCCGATACCTATAGTCCAATGACTGTGCATATTCTCTCTTCGAGTACAGTGCATACGGAAGAATTGAAGATGCCTATGACCAGTTTGTTGCGATATATGCTTCAGCAGAGCGATAATAATGCCTCCGATATAGTGATGAGAGAGGCTGGCGGAGCAGACACTGTCGATTCATATCTGAAAAAGATAGGGATTGACGGTATTAGAGTGTATTGCAGCGAGGCTGATATGCACTCCGACAACTCGCTTTGCTATGCCAACTCATCCACTCCCATGGCAATGGCAAGACTGATGGACTGGTTTGACAACATGCACGACGATTCTATTTCGGCTACAATCAAGCATATGATGGAAACATGTGCGACTGGAACTGGCCGACTGCAGGCTCCGATAGTGGACGCCGGAGGGGTGACAGGGCATAAGACTGGCACAGGTTTCGAGCTTCCGGATGGCCGGCTGATGGCAGTGAATGATGCCGGGTATGTGCATCTGCCCGACGGTCGCCGATACTCCATTGCCGTTTTTATTGATAATTCAGGCTACGATCTTGAGGCTTCTGAGGCTCTGATTGCCGAGATCTCGCGAATAGTTGTTGAGGAAATGCTCAGGCATTGAAGCAGCAGCTACGGCCCGGCATAGAGCGCCGGGCCGTAGTCGGATCAATCGGATGTGAACATGTTGTTGTCGATGGCTTTTTCCAGGAAAGAGCCGGCCATCTTGGTTAACTTGCGGTTGAGTGCCTTCTGCTCGCTCTTATCGAGGGCAAGATATGACTCGCCGTGCTCCTTGATGAAGTCGTCGAGGATATCTTTGGCAAAGAGTCCCGACAGCTTGCCGAAGTCTTTGGGGAGCGTCACCTCACCTATATGACTCACTACATTGTTGAGTCTGTTGATGGTGATGTAGGCGTCGATCTCGGTCTGCAACTGTTGGAGAGCTTCGCTGCAGCATGGAGCCGGAGTGTCGAAGAGCTTGTTGCGCTGCTTTGCGCTTTTCTTTTCAGCAAAACGCTCGTTTTTGTTTTTGATCATCACTCTTGAGCCGTTGCGGAGATACTGAGGCTCGACCGGACGGATCACGACTCCTTCGCATATATTGTCGTCGATATCGGGGAGACCAAGCCATTGCGGTATTTTGCTTTGGAAGGCATTGGGATATTCGAGACATTTGGCGAGAGGTCCACGAAACAGCGTGGCGGCATAGAAGAAGCCTTCAGCTTCAAAGAGGGAGTTGGCCTCATCAACAGATAGATAACGTCCCTCTCCATTCTGAAGAATATATATGTCGAAGGCATAGAACTCGTGGCCGGGAGTGTAGTGCACTCCCTTCTGGATGAGAGTGATGCCGGGTTTGGGCGCAACATCGGGGTGTGAGTAGCGGCCGCCAAACATTTCACCGAACACTGCGACAGACTCCACGCCGGGATAAAGACTTTTGATACGACTGAAAAGTGACAGTACGCGAGGAATGTAAACTTGTAGCAACGGCTGAAATTCGTAGAATTGGTCGTTGTCGTCGAGAAGAGATGTGCGCTTGGCAAATCTTACTTCCGTTCCATCGCATAGAAAGCTGGTGTTGGAACCATGTACCTTTTCCTGCACCACCCATTCAAGGGCGGGGGAGAGCTCGATCTTTATCTTTTGCAAGTAGTCGCGGGTAGATGCGTTCTCGATGGAGCTATACTTTTTGAATGTAAGCATGTGGAGATGATTGTTTTGGGTTACAGATTGGTGGGTGAGGACGGAGAGATTTGTGGCGGGTGTCGGCAGCTAATCACGGTGGAGAAGGTAAAAACCGATGCGACACAAAAAAGCGGCTGTCGGGAAGTGTGTTGGTGAGCACTTGCCGACAGCCGTTATATCGCCGTTTATCAAATTGCTTGCAATGCAGGCTAACTGATATTGATATATCCATTCATATAGACTGGCCGACCGTGCTCCGCAGTATAATAATACGGTTTCACATACGCACATCGAATGCCGCCAAGGCCATAGATGCCTCGGAAGCAACCGTTGATTGTAACATTGCGTTGTGTTGTCGCCATGAGTTTAGAGTGGATTGGCCGCAAATTTAGGCTAAATATTCGGATTTTCCAAAAAAACTTTAGTCAGCTATGATTATTTACAGCTAAACGGATGTGGAAAGGCTATTTTCTTGTAGGCACTATTTTATTCTCTGACTCGGCTCGATTGGGCCACGGGTGCCGATGGATCATGGGGTGGGACTATGTTTGTCGGAGGCACTTGAGGAGGTGGTGATAGAGTCGTCGTGGCCCTTTACTTTGCGAGTGACGTAGTCGGTGAGGTAGACTGTAAAGAGTGGGAAAATAATGATACCGGTAATGGGAAGCACAACAGCAACTATCTTACCGGCTACCGTGACGGGGGATATGTTGCATCCAACCGTGACGAGGTTCATGGCCGACCACCACAAGGCTGTCCAGTAGGAATTGACCTGTGGATTGACTCCTGCCTCACGCTGGTAAAATATAAGGGAGCAAAAATAGCCGAGCATGAGCATGATGGAGAGATATGACATGAACATGCTCGCAACGGCGTTTGACGACACATAGCCTATGACAATTGACAGCGCCAAGGCACCGCGGGCAAGCGGGATGAACCGCACGAAATAGAGTGCGTCGTGGCTGAGCTGGATATCGAGCAGATTGATTATGTTGAGATAGGGGATTGAGAGCAGTAGGAAAACAATACGGTGGCGGAAATAACGCCACTTGTCGGGAGCAAACTGCAATTCAATGAAAAAGTCGAGGATAAACACTATGCACACCCAGAACTGAAAGGTCATGTAGGTGTGGTTTTCAAGAACATTGACGCGACGGAAGGTGTCGAATGAGATCCATACTATGAGCGCTACAGAAAGCACGAGCACCAGAAAATTCATAAAGCGCTCGATGTCGGTGGTACCCTTACGGGAATGTGGATCAGATGTGGCGAATGGATGAGTCATGATGATAAGAAACGTATATTCTTCCAACAACCATCGTCGGACAACGGTTCGACTTCATCGCGTTTCAAATATGCGACTACGGCCCGCAACCATCTCCGTCGGGATGGTGCGGGCCGTGGCTATGATTGGCCTAAGTGGTCAAAGTGGGCTTAGTGGTTGTCGAGGGCTTCGTATTTGGAGTGTTGGCTCTTGAACTCGGGTACTATCGCTTTCATGCCCGCCACGATGGTCATGTCGTCGGCAGTGGCGGCTGTTCTGACCAGATCTGTGATGCGACGGTTGACATCGTTGTAGTCGTATTCGCGTACTCTGGCGATCTTGATCTTGGGGTGGAATGTTGGGAGGGTGATCTCCTGATCGTTCAGCACCTCCTCATACAGTTTCTCGCCATCCCGGAGGCCCGTGTAGCGAATGGTTACATCCTTGGCTCCGCTCATGTTTATCATGCGTTTTGCGAGGTCGGCTATTCTTACGGGCTTGCCCATGTCGAATACAAATATCTCGCCGCCATTGCCCATGGTGCCTGCCTCAAGAACGAGTTTGCAAGCCTCGGGGATAAGCATGAAGTAGCGGATTATGTCGGGATGGGTTACCGTGACCGGGCCACCGGCTTTAATCTGACGCTCGAAGAGGGGTATGACAGAGCCGTTTGAACCGAGCACATTGCCAAAGCGAGTGGTGACGAATTGGGTTTCGCCTTTGATCTTTCCCTCCTTGATGGCTTTGTCGAGCGACTGCACATAGATCTCGCAGATACGCTTGGAACAGCCCATTACGTTGGTGGGGTTGACAGCTTTGTCGGTCGATACCATTACGAATTTACGGGTACCGTATTTCACCGATAGGTCGGCTATGGTCTGGGTGCCGTACACATTGTTTTCGATGCTTTCGTAAGGGTTGTTTTCCATCATGGGCACATGTTTGTAGGCAGCAGCGTGGAAAACGTATTCGGGCTTATGGTGAGCAAAGATCTCATCCATGCGTTTTTCGTTGGCTATATCAGCCACAAGGGTATGGGCCACGATAGCGGGCCATTCTCGGGCCATCATGAGGCGTATATCGTGGAGCGGGGTCTCGGCCTGATCAATGAGGATGAGCTCGGCAGGAGAGAATGTGGCGATCTGCCTTACTATCTCTGATCCTATGCTGCCTGCAGCACCGGTGATGAGGATTCGCTTGCCGGTGAGAAGATTGCCCACACTTTCAAGATCAATCTCGATTTTGTCGCGCGGAAGCAGATCCTCTACGTTTACCTCCTTGAGCTGTGCATAGCTGAGCGATTTGTTGGTATTCCACTCCTCGGCATCGGGCACCATCATGATTTTGATGTGGTTTTCTATGAGGCGGTTGACCATATCGTTGTTGTGGCGCAGATCGTCGGTCTTTAGCGGTGAAACGAGGAGCACTGTCGCTCCGGCCGCCTGCATATCTCCGGCGAGAGATGCTCCGTTGGGGTAGACGCGGGTGTTCATGAGGCGCTTGTTGAGGAGATCTTGATCGTCGGTCACAAATCCTGCCACGATGTAAGGAGAATTTTCCTGAGTCTTGATACTTTTGGCGATCGCCACGCCACCCTCTCTCACACCATAGATAAAAACCTTGGTGGTGCGGTTAGAACGTATGGTATCATCGTAAATGATCTTTACAAAAATGCGGAGAGTCCACATGAGTGCTATCGCTATCACAGCCGAGAGGATCATGTCGGCAACCGAAAGTGGTATGAACCATGATATGGAAGCAACCGCCCACTGAAGGAGCAGGCTTAGGAAAAGACCTGTGATCACGGCCATTCCTACTTTCTGAAGATCGACAAACGACGAGAATCGGATCACACCCGAATAAGTGTGGAAAATACGGAAAGCGATAAGATAGAAGATAAGATAGACGCACAGCGTGCGCTCAAGTTCCCACAGCGATGTGAGGGTGTTGATGGTACCGTGGGTAAGAGCATAGACAACTGTGCCAGACAGCAGAAGTATAATACAATCCAAAAGCAGGATGCTCCAGTAGGGGAGTGCCTGTTTTGAAAAGTACCAAGAGAATGCGCGTTGGATCGGTCTCATATATGTGATTGATTTATTATTTGTGTAAGAAACATATGACACTTATTTGTAGTTAGAAACTGGAGCGAAAAAGTAGAGGGAGGGGGGAGGGGGATGTTTGACGTTGCTGGTGTGGTAAGAGAGGGAAGAGGAGTTAAGCGGCTTATTCTTTTAGCCTTATCTTGTCCAATTGTTTCCGGTATCTCGACTGGTTCGTCATGCGGCCCAGATCATCGGCTTGAGCGAGCCTGTGGATATCGGATCCAAGGAAATCGTAATAGCCTTTTTCAGCGAGAAAGTGAGACTTATCGCGCGCCTGTTGGCCGTAAAAGCCAGTGAGCGAAAGCAGATTGAGCTGAAGCAATATCCCCCGTTCCTTTAAGGTGGCATAATGATGAGGCTCCATGTAGCGGTATCTCTCCGGATGGGCCAGCAGCGGCCGGTAGCCTTTTTCGACAATGCGTTCAAGGATTTCGTCGAGCCCTTGAGGGGGATTGAAGTAAGATGTCTCGACAAGCAGCATATCCCCTTTTTCGCCCAATGGCAGAAGATCGTCAGCCTCAAGTCGCTCGACAAAAAGATTGTCGATCATGTTTTCGGCTGCAAGCTTCAATTCGACATTGCCGCTGTAGGCGTCACGCAGTTCGTCGAATCGCCTGCGCAGATCGGCTGTCTTATTGGGCACATCTTCCATAATGTGGGGCGTTAGCCACACTCGCTCGATTCCCATAGCCTCATAGCGGTCGAGGATGGCAATCGACTCTCCGATTGTCTTCACGCCGTCGTCGACTCCCGGAAGGATGTGGCTGTGAAAATCGGTACGGCCGATAAAGAGACCGGAGCTGATTCCGTCCTCTTTACCGATACCGATTTTAGCAAGCAAGCTTTTGAGGCTCATTATCACTCGTTGGAGGTGTAGTGGTTGTAGTTGCCATATCCGTAGCCGTATCCATAACCATAGCGGTAGCCATGATGGGTGGCATCGGACGGAGTGGCGTTGAGCACCACTGCCATGTTTTTAAACTTTTTCTCGTTGTAGATGCGTTCCACTTCGGGGAGCATTGTGCGCTCGAAGTATCCTGCTCGGATCACAAAGATGGTGCGGTCGGTTACGCTTCCCACGATCTGCGCGTCGGCCATCATCTCCACAGGAGGACAGTCGATGAGGATATAGTCGTAGTCGGCACGCAGGGCGTTGACCATATCTGCAAATCTGGGGAGTTCAAGAAGCTCGGCGGGGTTGGGAGGAATAGTTCCTACCGGGAGCACCGATAGCCCATCTGTTATGGTGTTGCTCACAATAACATCTTTTACATTGGTCACTTCTCCCACGAGATAGTTTGACAAGCCCTTGGCCGGGGAATCGACAAATGCCGAAGCCGAAGCGCGGCGAAGGTCGCAGTCGATCACAAGGGTCTTTTTGCCCTTTATGGCAAAGCTGATACCGAGATTGACAGTAAGGAAGCTCTTGCCGGATCCGGGATTAAACGAGGTGACCATTATTACTGAGCAACCATGGTCTTTGGAGGACATGAAACCGATATTGGTGCGGAGCACACGGATCGCTTCATTGACAACATCGCGTTTGCCTTGCTTGACCACCACTTTGGGTCCATCGTCCTTTTTGCTCTTTTTAGTGCCCGGGATAGTGGGAATCTCGCCAAGGAAAGGCAGGCTGAGATCTTCGATATCCTTGCGTCCGCGCACTTTGGTGTTGGTGGTCTCAAGAAGGTAAGTGACACCGAAGGGGATTATCAGGCCTATCACAAATGCCACAAGAAGAATCTTGCTTCTTGAGGGAGCAGTAGGGGCGTTTGAACCGGTAGGCCGGGTGATGATCTGAGTGTTATAGGCGGTGAATGCCTGCGAGAGTTCGTTTTCCTCACGTTTCTGAAGGAGGAAGAGATAAAGCGACTCCTTTACCTTTTGCTGACGCTCGACCGACAGGAGATATTTGGCCTGATTAGGGTTGGCGGCAATCTGGGCTGTGGTGCGGTTCTTGTTGCTCTGCAGATTTTTGATCTGAGTGTTGAGCGCGATCACCTGATTGTCGATGGTAGAGATGATTGCCGAACGCATACCGGCGAGCTGGGCATCCATGTCCATCACCACAGGATGAGTGTCGGAGCTGTTGGCTGCATACTGGTTGCGCTGGAGCATGAGGGCGTTGTATTCGGCTATCTGACCCTCGATCGACGAGTTGCCAATGCCTGAGTTGGCAGGGAGCACAGTGCTGCGGTTAGCCTCGTTAGTGAGATAGCTACGCATGTAGCGTGTCATCTGAAGCTGGTTGTTAAGGTCGAGAATCTGAGCCGAGGCAGCTTGATTTTCCGACATGTACATGCTCGCAGCCTGCTGCACATCGGGGATGAGATGCTCACTCTGGTAAGAGGATATATCCTGATCGACATTGCCGAGTTCACCCTCGATGACCCCGAGGCGTTCGTTGATGAAGTTGGATGTGCTTACCGAGATCTGGTTGCGGTTGTCAATCCAGTTCTCGTTGTAAATGCTTATGACTCCGTTGATCAGGTCTTCGGCCCGCTGGATTGATTGGTCGGTGACCGATATATTGATTGTGTTGCCTTTATCGCTCTTCAGGGCTACAGTGAGCTCAGCAGAATATTTTGCCACGGCGGAACGCACTGGAATACGCGAGACAAAAATCTCATAGGACTGCTTCTCTTTATAATAAGGAGTGCGGCTCACTACTACGGGGCCTCCGGAGGTCTGGACAGTATCGCCGAGTGCCACCTTGTTGCGACCAACTACAGAGGCATCTTCATCGCCAAATTTAAGGTCGTAGAGCGAATAGTTTCCATCTTCGCCCACATCGATACGGGCGCTTGCGCTTCCATTTTCCATCAGCGATGGGAATGAGGCGACGATGGGGAGCTGCGGGCCATAGATGATCTCTTTGTGGAAGCGTCCGTTGACATAATAGCTGCGGTCGAGGTTGAATCGCTTCACCACTTCTTCCATCACGTCGGGCGATTGCAGCTTGTTGACCTCATCATTGATGTTGGAGTGAGTCTGAAGGAGGCCCATGTTGGAAAAGGCATCGACTTCCGACGACACGGAAGCTCCCTTCGATTCATCTTTGATCACGATCGAAGCGGTGCGGGTGTAGACTGGGGGCGTGCGCAGCAGATAAAATATCGCCGCTCCAAGACACACGGCCAGTGAAAGCACGATCCATGGCCAGCGCCTGAGGGTTAGTAAAATAATGTCTGTGATATTGACCTGACGCTGGGCGAGGTCGCGAGTATCTTCGGTTGACATGGCTTATTTGAAAATAAGTACTGAAATCGTTGTGAGGAGCGACACCACCGACATCCAGAATGTGGGGGTCAGGACGGTGTTGCCGTTGGCATTTGCCTGACGCTTTTTTGTGTCGTTGGGCTCGACATACACCACATCGTTTTGCTGGAGGTAGAACGCAGGCGACTGCATTAGCGCCTGAGTGTTGGTGAGATCGAGGCGATAAGCTATATCCTGGCCAAATTCCTCGCGCACCACCAGTACATTCTCTCGCATACCGGTGATGTTGAGATCGCCTGCTTTACTTAAAGCCTGAAAAATATTGAGATTGTCGCGGTCAATGGCATACTCGCCCGGATGGGCCACATCGCCAAGGATCGATATCGACGCATTCATAAACTCTACGGTCACGATGGGATCCTTGAGGAGATTTTTTGCGATGATGCTCTCCTTGATTTTGGCGGCAACTTCTGGACGGGATAGACCGGCAACCATTATCTCACCCAAGATAGGGTAGTCGATTGTTCCGTCGGGGGTCACGGTAAAGGCGGCAGTCTGGGGATTGTTGGATCCGTTGACACTGCCGACACGATACTGGGCTATGGCGAGATTGAACACCTCGGCCAGTGCTGGATCTTTTGACGATACCACAATCGACAGCTTGTCGTCGGCCTGAACGGTGATGCGGCGCTGCTCCGCTACAGCCTGAGTGGCGCCTTCGGAGTAACCCTGCATGTATGTGATGTTTTTAGGCGCTGAGCAAGACACGAGCATCGCTGCTGCAGCGATTGCCAGACTGGAAAAGAAGTTGATGATGCGCATTTAAAGAAAAATCTTTGATTGCTTGAGGCAATTTGAGACGCTTGAGCATGGGCTCTCTTCGAGATCCTTGATTATCTCAATATGGATTAAATTCCAGCGTCGAATTAAATAACCTCAATAAATAAGCTATGGTGAATTAGTTTGTTATGCAGTAAAATTGAAGGAGAATGCAAAGGTAAGTATTATTTGCCACATTCATGGACAAAAACACCAAAAATAGAGCCTGAAAGCAGGCTAAAGAGAGATTAAGGAGGAGCGGTGGAGGATAACCACTATCTACTACAAACAAAGACTGAGGAATGTTCGCTACATAAAGTGAAAAAATCTCCGTCGATGACACATCTTGTCGGCTGAAAATGTGAAAAGGGGTTAATGCTTTGTATGAAAGGCGCAAAATGCGTAACTTTGCGGCCAATTTGACGTAAACATATCTATCAAGTAAGAAATGATGAATCCTCCGGCGGATTTCAATCCTCCCTCACTGTCGAAAGTCATGAATGTACGCCCGTCGATTGTGGCGTCGCTTGCTCCAGTGGCAATGCTTCTCGCTTGCCTTCTGATAACACTTATTATTGACGGTCCCGACAGCATTCTTTCGCTCTCTCCGCTGTTTCTTTGCGCGTCAGGTCTTCTCGGCCTCTTTATAACAAGGGCTACAACTGCCCGACCTTGGCGACTCATGTGGTATGGCCTTGTGAAGAGCGCACGTCAGATTCTGCCCGCCATCCCCATCCTGCTGCTCATCGGTACACTGTCGACCACCTGGATGCTTTCCGGTACAGTCCCTCTGATGATCGATGCCGGGCTTCAACTCCTTCATCCGCGCTTTTTTCTTCCAGCCGTGTGTGCTGTGTGCGCCTTGATATCAGTTGTTACTGGTTCGTCATGGACTACCATCGCCACCATTGGAGTGGCCTTCATGGGTATCGGAACAATAATGGGCTTTTCTGCTCCGTGGGTGGCAGGCGCCATTATCTCCGGGGCTTATTTCGGCGATAAGATATCGCCACTAAGCGATACCACAGTTTTAGCCTCATCGACGGTCAATGTTGATCTTTTCAAGCATATCCGGTATATGATGATTACCACTATCCCCGCCATTGTCATAGCCGAGATAGTGTTTCTCCTTGTCGGTATCAACGGGACGACTGATGCTGGCATTATAAGTAGCGAGATGCCGTCGGCTCTGCGTTCAACCTTCAATCTCTCCCCTTATCTTTGGTGTGTGCCTGCGATAACGTGCGTGATGATAGCCTTGCGGCCCAATACGCTCGTCATACTGGGCGTCGGCACCATGACAGGATTCATTTCCATGTGGGTGTTTCAGCCTCAGGTCGTTGCGATGATTACAGAACAGGGTGCCATAGGAGCTATCCCGGCAAGCCTCCACGCTTTGATGTCGTCGACCGACTTCAATACCGGTATGCCTGCTCTTGACGAGCTTGCCTCGACATCCGGAATGCTCGGAATGATGCCAACGGTGTATCTTGTTTTGTCGGCCATGATATTCGGCGGGGTAATGATAGGCTCAGGGATGCTCAAAGTCATTACTATGGCATTTATAAGCCGCCTACGTCGTCCGGGATCGCTCGTGAGCGCCACGGTGTGCAGCGGGCTGTTTCTCAACACCTGTACAGGCGATCAGTATATATCGCTTGTCATTGGAGGGAATGTGTACAAATCGGCTTATCACAGGGCCGGATACCGCCCTGAGCTCCTTAGCAGGTCGCTGGAGGATTCGGTGTCGGTTACCTCTGTGCTCATTCCATGGAATTCGTGTGGCATGACACAGTCAACCGTCCTTGGTGTTTCCACGTTGGCTTATGCGCCATGCTGCATTTTCAATATCATCAGCCCCTTGATGTCAGTCCTTATCGCTTGGGTCGGGACGCGGCTGTTCAGGATCACACTGATCCCAGCCGGCAAGATGGCCGTCAGAGGTTGACGGTCATCCTGTCAATGTATGGGGCCGTTCCTGTCGACGCTATCCTCACGGTGTTAGTCCCTTTGTTTAGACGGACTGTGCTTGACAATCTTCGCGGGCCCTCTCCTTCGACCGGAAGTTTTATTGCAGCCTCGTTGTTGACAAACAGCAGGAGATTTCCATCGGCTTTGCCAGTCACGTCGAGATCCAGACGATACTCACCGTCACAATCAACCCTGACATCGCGCCATTGCAGATCATTGGAGGGTGTGTGGCCCACATTTGCCACTACCATGCCTCCTGATGCCGATTCTAATGGGAAGTAAAAGGCTGTGCCGGTAGCGATGGGATCGTAGATCTCCTGATAAGAACTTAAATAAGCCTGCTCAGCTTCGTATATGGAGCGTGGAATACGTCTTGTCCCGGTAATGGAATAGACACGAGTGCCGTGGGGAGGAACTGCGGCCGACAATACACCGTCGGTTATATTGATATCGGTATGAGCGATCAGATCGCGCGCAGCGGTCACACCTTCGAGTTCCAATTCTTCTGCGGTTACGCTTATGGTATATGCCGAGTCTGTCGGGTTGTAAAGAGCCACGGCTCTGCGGGTGCCCCACTTCTCTCCAAGGTCTTTCACGAGCACGTAAGTGTTTTCTGGCGATAGCTTGGCAACATGGGCCTGTAGGCCGAGTTGATCTTGATTTAGGGCAATAAGCTCTGTGTTTTTTAGCAGATTGAGTGTCTCAGGGCGCAGAGTTGTGAGGTCGCATCCGATTAGCAGTGGCGACGACATCATGCACCATATGGCAAAGTGGGTCTGATCCTCTTCAGCCGACAAGGTGCGTCCCACTTCCAGCATATCCATGTCATTGTAACGACCTCCGCCGGCATAGGGTGAGAGGTAGAGATTTTCGTTGATAATGCGTTTGACCGACTCCCATCGGGGGGAGATGTCGCCGGTGGTGCGCCAGGACGTGGCCACGTCGTTCACCCATGTGCCGGGATAGTTCCAGCGGCACACGTTTAGCCGCACGTCGTCGCGGCCGGTTGCTTTAATGGCATTGCTGATGGCGGTGTATCGGTCGCGAGGCTCGTAGGCATAGATCTGATGGCTTTGTCTGCCGTCGGCTCCGCAATAGTCGACCTTGATGAAATCAAATCCTATTTCTTTGAAAAAAAGGTTGCAATCCTGCTCCTCATGCCCAAGCAATCCCACACCACGGGCTATCGTGTCGTTGTCCCAGAAGTTGCCGCAGGTGTTGGCGCCGGCATCGCTGTATATTCCGGCTTTCAGGCCGAGAGAGTGTATGTGGTCAACGACAGGCTTGAGACCGCTGGGAAATCGGGTAGGGTGGAACAGCAGACGTCCAGACGATTTGTCACGGCCTCCGAAATATCCGTCGTCGATATTGATATAGCGGTAGCCTACAGAGTCAAGACCGAGCTCGACGAGAGCGTCGGCTTGTTTCATTATAAGCGAGTCGGAGATGTTTACACGATACGTGTTCCACGAGCTCCATCCCATGGTGGGTGTGTCGTAGGCGTAAACGCTTATGGCAGCAGAAGCTGCGAGAGGTAACAGTAATTTGATTCTCATGGTGTCGGGGAAATTGGGGGGGGGGAGGGGTAGGTGATTGATTATTTCTGCTGCTCAAGCCAAGCCTCGCAGGCCTCGCAAAGCTCTGCATACCATTCAGGCCCGAAGCGTGCTATGAGAGGCTCTTTCATGGCTTGATAAAGCCTTATGCCAAGCCGCTTGCCATTGGCGACAGCAGGGCGGCATATCTTCCAGCGGTGATAATTGACGGCGGTAAAAGTGGGGTATTCCGTGAGTCGCAGAGGATAGAGATAGCACGAAATGGGTTTGCGCCAGCCGACTCGTCCTTCGCGATAGGCCTTGTCGATAGCACAGAGGCATTTGCCCCCTTCGGCATAGCAGGAAAATGCGCAGTTGCGGCCGTCGATAATGGTGGTGACAAGATCGCCCTCTTCATCGGTATAGGCCACACCCTCCTCCTCTATCGCCTCGACGGCGCGAGGCATCAAGTCGGCTTTGATGTCGGGGAGCACTTCCTCAAGTTTCATTATCTCTTCGGGGGTGACCGGTGCTCCGGCATCACCCTCAATGCAGCAAGCTCCCAGACACTGGTCGAGGTCGCAGCAAAAAAATTCTTCGGCGAGGTCAAGACTCACCAATGCGTTTTGTATCTGTAGCATAAATATATCTTCTTCGTCGTGGGTCATATGCCTGAAATGATGGTAGTGAATCCGATGAGCCGGTCGTAGCGGCTACCGGGCTTACGGTAGTAGAGAGCGACGTCGTAGCGGTTGGCTGTCCGGTAGTCGTCTCCTTCGATTGGTGCGGCAGTGGCTTTGCCATTGTGAGGGATCAGATAATACATATAATTATAGGACCCCTGCTTGAGGGTGAGAACTGCTTCGTAGAGATTGGAGATGCGGTTAAATGTCATCACGCCAGTCGATGCGGTAGTGGTGGTATTTCCAGTCAGTTCTCCGGCTATCATTACATCGGCATATGGTTGTTCGGGCAAATCGAGCGAGAAATGAACCTTGACATATTCACCTTGGGTGTCGGGGTCGTTGGCATTATCGGCATTGATGGTGAAACGGCCAAATTGGGTCTGGTCATATCTGTAGTCGGTTGCCACTCGCGGAGCGTCGGTATAGAGCTTAAAGTGATAGAACGGATCCTGGAACGCCACCATCTCAACTCCCATCGGCAGGTATCGCGAGGTAGCTACAGTCTCGAACCGCCTGAACTCATTGCCTGCTGCAAATGTAAGCCCCGGGTCGTGGGCAAATGTAGCCGTTGATCCGTTGACACGCATAGGGCGTCGAATGGTCTGCGACTGATCGCGGATAAAATCGGGGGTTATGACGAGCAACAGATCATTCCATGCGTCGGGCGTCTCGATGGCCGACAGGTCGGCGCTCACTTCGAGTTGTTGATGCGATCCGTTGTAGTCGTAGTCAGTCCGGCTGGATACAGAGGGGATCGTCCTCGCGCTGTTTTCCGACACCATAAAAGGGACGTCGATCAATGGGCTGCCGGGGCTTTCCTCGTCATATACCGTCAACAGATAATTGCCGCTCACGGTGGGGGTGATGTCGGGGTTGGGCAGTGAGATGCGGTAGTTGACATATGGGGTAAGAGTACCTTGCGAGTAGGCGTAATCATCGATTCTGCCTTCGTTGAACCCATTGGTAAACTCGATGGGCTGGAGCATGTCGGGCTTCCATGAGGCATCGCAGTGGGTTATTGTGTAGCGCAGATATCGGCGTTCAGGCTCCAAGAGGTCGAAGCTGATGACAAGAGGGGAGTCGCCTCCCAGCTCAATCACTGGTGCGCCATAGCGGTCGGAAGCCGGATAAGCTGTAAGGGCACCTACTTCTGGCAATTGTCCGTCGGGTATAGCAAACGCTGCCGGATTACAAGCGGCGGCCATACAGATCGACGCTTTTAGTAGGTTTACCATATGATAGGAGATTTGCCTTGTGCTTTAAGGTAATCGTTGGCCCGGCTGAAATGATGGTTGCCGAAAAAACCACGATAGGCACTGAGGGGAGAGGGGTGGGCCGAAGTCAGCACCAAGTGCCGGCTACGGTCGATATATTGACCTTTTTTGGCAGCATATGAGCCCCAAAGCAAAAAGACGAGGCCGTTGCGGCGGTCGGACAATGCTTTGACCGCTGCATCTGTGAGGCGTTCCCATCCCCGGCCCTGGTGCGAACCGGCCCGATGGGCCTCGACCGTAAGGGTGGCATTGAGGAGCAGCACACCCTGCCGGGCCCATCGCTCGAGATTGCCATCGTTAGGAATTGGCGCGCCGGTGTCGGAGGCAACTTCCTTGAATATATTTACGAGCGACGGCGGAATAGGTATCCCCTCGGCAACGGAGAAGCAGAGTCCATTGGCCTGTCCTACATCGTGGTAGGGGCCTTGCCCGAGAATCACCACTTTCACGTCATTGAACGGGCATGCGTCAAACGCGGCAAATATGCGTCCGGGTGGTGGAAACACCTGCCCATCGCGGTAGCGCTCCTTTACCCACGATGCCAGCTCGCAGAAGTATGGGCTGGCCCATTCATCCTGCAATGCTTCGCGCCACGAACTGTCGATCCTTACATCCATCGCATCAAAAGTGTTTATTTGTTGATAGGTCAAACGGAATGAGATTTAAGAGCACAAATGTAGTGATAAAAGCAGAAATGTGCAAGCTCGTAAAGCCGTCGGGGTTCATAAACCAAGGAAGCGGCAGATTGCGGGTAGCATCTTTTCGCCCATAGCGACACCGCAGGCATGCGTTTGTCTTAGTTTGGTCGGATCTGATTCAATCCTGCTGATGCCGAGAGGCTTGTCGGGAGCGATGACTAAGGCTCTTCCTGCGCGTTCCTCAGCCTCGACGTAGCGCAGTTGAGCGTTGTACATGAGGTGGCGTTGAGCCATCGCACGTGCCACAGCCGGATATCGGCGCAGTGCTATATTGAAAAACCAGCGAGGTGCAGGTTTCTTGAAGAAATCACGGGGTTGGGTGAGAATGACAACGCACCGGTCGTAGCCCCTGCTCTGAAAATATTTGAGAGGTATAGAGTCGGAAATACCTCCGTCGAGCATACGGCGCCCGTCGTCGACCATCACCGGACGCGACACCACCGGCATCGAAGCCGACGCTCTCATCCATTCGAGCGACTGCCGGGTTACACGTGTCATATTATAATAAGCAGGAAGCCCGGTGGAAACATCTGTCGCCACCATGACAAATTCCATAGGAGAGCTGTCGAATGTGGCGCAATCAAACTTGTCGAGGTGCAATGGAAGCTCATGGTAGGCAAATTCAGCGCCTACCAGTTCGCCGGTCGACAATAACGTGCGCCAACCCATATAGCGCGGGTCTCGGCAATAGGTAGTGTTGTAGCGCAATACCCGCCCGGGTTGGTTTGACTTATAATTGCAGCCGAAACATGCACCGGCCGAAACGCCAATGGCGCCATCAAATTTTACATCATGGCGCATCATCACATCCATGACGCCTGCGGTGAAGAGTCCTCTCATGGCTCCTCCCTCAAGCACAAGTCCGTATTTATGTCGCATCAGGTCCATAGCTTATCTATTGTGGGTCGGAAATATAGCTGCCAGGCCGCGCCTACGGTGGCACTGCCCGGCAGACTGACAACCGCGAAGTTACTATTTTTCTTTGATATATGGAACCTATGAGACCCCGATGTAGGGTTGATTTCAGGAGGTGAGTTCCGATCAGCCTTCGGTGTGGAAGCTTGTAAAGGACGACCGTTCCTGAGCCGGCATCTCATCTTTCATAGCTGCGAAGGCTTTGATCATGAAAGCCATGTTGCGTCCGAGATTACGCATGGTCTGCAATCCTTCGAGATCAGCTTCCACATCTTCAGCTGTGAACCCGTGAACTTCATTCCAGTAAGTGCTCGATGCAATAGGCATTGCGCTGATGGTGAAATATTTATTGATTTCGTCGAAAGCAGATGTAGAGCCTGCACGACGCGATGAGAGCACAGCTGCGCCAACTTTCATCTTTTTGTCGATGGTAGTCGAGGTGCTGTAAAACAGGCGGTCGAGGAACGCAAGGGCCTGTCCATTACATCCAGCATAATACACCGGGCTTCCAACAATCACCCCGGCGGCCTCGGCCAGCTTAGGTGCAGTTTCGTTTACGGCGTCGTTGAATACACATCGTCCATGCTCGCGGCAGAAGTTGCACCCGATACATCCTCGGATGTCCTGTGTGCCTATATTTACCCGTTCTACCTCTATGCCACAGGCAGATAGGGTGGCTTCAGTTTCTCGCAGGCCGCGGTCGGTGCAACCATGCAGATGAGGGCTGCCATTGATTACCAATACTTTCATAGTGTATCGTGGGGGATATTTATTTGAGATAATTCGTGCAAAGATAACAACAAAATACGAAAATGGTTGCGTATAATAATTATAGGTTTAGCATCTCTTCAGTAAACGACAATGACATACTCCACCCCTTGCGTTTGGCAGACCTGATATCGCTACGATATTATTTGTCTTATTTGAGAGGTTGTGGAAGGCTGTTGGGTAGCCAATATTGCCCAAAAGTTCATCTTAAATTCGGATTTTATGTGAAATAATGTTAAATATATTGATTTTGATACTCAACTATCATTGCGGATTGTGGAAAATGCGTACCTTTGCAGTGTGTGTTTTTCATAGTATTAGATTAAGATAAAGGTTTAGAGGAAGAGGCGTCGAGATGACGGGTCTTCCTTTTTTTATTTTGACTAATCTATATGTATGATGCACGTGTTATTAATAAGTATAAGTAACAGCCATTTGACAAAATGATACGAAATATTCTATTTGATCTGGGCGGAGTGATCATGGATATACGACGCTCCGATTGTATTGAGGCATTCCGCAAACTCGGGATGGCACATCCGGAGCAGTTTCTGGGTGAATATGTCCAGAGCGGCCCTTTTATGGGAATAGAAAACGGCAGTGTGACCCCGCAACAGTTTCGCGATGAGATGCGTTCACATCTTCGCGAGGGTGTCACCGATGATGAGATAGACCGCGCCTTCGAGGCATTCCTCGTGGGTATACCGTCTCGTCGCCTCAATGCATTGAAGGAGTTGAGGAGCAAAGGTTATAAGATTTGTCTCTTGTCAAATACCAATCCAATCATGTGGGAGGGTAAGATAAGCCAGGAGTTCCGCAAGGAGGGAGAGAGTGGTCCGGAGGCTTATTTCGACGGTATGGTGCGTTCATATGCGGCCAAAGTTATGAAGCCCGACCCTGAAATCTTCCGCTTAGCCGCAAGAGAATGTGGAATAAAGCCATCGGAAACAATCTTTATAGATGATTCGCAGACTAATCTCGATGCAGCATCGCGAGAAGGTTTTGCCACTCTTTTGGTAGCTCCGGGTGAGGAGTTTCCGACGCTCTTGGAGGAGCGTTTCGGTATATGATACTCAAGCGCGGCAATACCCGTCGACGCCGGATCGCAGCTGTGGGAATGTATGACGGTGTACACCGGGGCCATCGTTTCTTGCTCGATTATATGAGGCTGGAAGCAAAGCAGAGAGCTCTCGCTTCTGCTGCCGTCACATTTCATGACCATCCGCTTTCGGTGGTGAGGCCCGATGACGCGCCTAAACTTCTGACCTCGCCTGATGATAAATTTCAACTTCTTGAAGCTTCGGGTGCCGATGATGTGATCATACTCGACTTCGACGATAAGATGCGCCACATGACAGCGCGTCAGTTTCTGCGCATGCTCAAGCGGCGTTGGGCTATAGATGCTTTAGTGGTCGGATTCAACAATCGCTTCGGCCGCGACCGCCTCGAAGGTATTGATCAATATAAGGCAATAGGCAAGGAGATCGGAATAGATATTCTTGAAGCTCCCGAATATAAAGGGAAGGGAGCCCCTGTGAGCTCGTCGATCATTCGCCGGCATCTCTCGGAGGGGCTTATTGAGGAGGCTTCCACAGCGTTGGGCCGCCCATATAAAATCAAAGGACAAGTGGTGGATGGCCGACGGCTCGGACGTACTCTTGGTTTCCCGACAGCCAATGTCGACCCCATACCCGTCAATGCCGTATTGCCGTTGTTTGGGGTTTATGTTGCGATTGCCACCACGCCAGATGGCGTAAGACATCCGGCTGTAGTCAACATCGGGAGGCGGCCGACTGTAGAGGAGGATCCTGAAGCGGCTCCTGTCACCATAGAGGCCCATATCATAGACTATGCCGGGTATCTATATGGATCCATGCTTGAGCTCGATTTCATATCGTATCTTCGTCCGGAAAAGAAATTTCCATCCATTGACAAGCTCAGGCAGGCACTCGAAAACGATAAGAAGAAGGCTAAAGCCAAGCTCGAAAAGGAGGGTTATATGACCAAAGGTTGACGACTCCACGGGCCAATATGTGTGTATGCTTTGCGGTAGAGCTTTAAAGGCGGACTTAAGTTGACATTATGCTGACACAACTTTTTTTCACGTTTTTCAAGATTGGCGCCTTCACCTTCGGAGGAGGGTGGGCCATGATACCTCTTATAGAGAAGGAAATAGTCGATAATCACGGGTGGCTTACCAAAGATGAGTTTTTGGATAAGCTCGCTGTGGTGCAGGCCCTCCCGGGAGTGTTTGCTGTAAACATATCGGTGGCTGTGGGGGATAAACTCCGAGGTCGTACAGGAAGCGTCATTGCAGCTTTGGGCACCATCCTGCCGTCGTTTCTTATGATACTGACGATAGCCATTTTCCTCACCCCTGAGCTTATAAAGACCAATGATATAGTAAATCGTATATTTATGGGGATAAGGCCTGCGGTGGTAGCTCTGATCATAGCTCCAGTGATATCTACTGGCCGATCGGCCAAGCTCACTCGCCACACCATATGGATTCCGGTAGTCATAGCGCTTCTGATATGGAGTGGGCTGCCGTTTATCTCAAGCCCGATTCTGTATATAGTTGTCGGAGGGGTGGCCGGCTACATAATCCATAACCGCAATGCGCGCCTCATGGCAGCACACAAGGCCTGGGAGGAGCCTCGCCAATGATCTACTTACGTTTGATCTGGAGTTATCTCAAGATAGGATTGTTTGGCTTTGGCGGCGGTTATGCGATGCTTGCGCTCATCGAGCGGGAGATTGTGGCGCCCGGATGGATTTCTGAACAGACATTCACCGATATTGTAGCCATATCGCAGATGACGCCGGGCCCCATAGGCATCAACTCGGCCACATATATCGGATATGTTGCTCCAGGCATATCCGATCAGGCTTTTTCCAATCCGGTCTTTGGTGTCATTGGCTCGATTATCTGCACTTTGGTAGTGATTATTCCTTCGTTTGTGCTTGTAACCTCGACAGAGCATTTCATACGCCGGCATAAGGAGAGCGCTATAGTCAAGGGTGTTCTATCGGGGCTGCGTCCGGTAGTTGTGGGCCTGATAGCTTCAGCTGCGCTCCTGTTGATGAATGCGGCAAATTTCGGTGAGGAGACATACCAGATTATATGCTCAATCGCAATATGTGTGTCTGCATTTGTGGCCGTGTTCTTTGCTAAGCTTCACCCTATTTTCGTGATATTGCTCGCCGGAGTTGCGGGTCTTATTCTTTTCTGACCATTATGACTTATAAAGATACCATCGACTTTCTCTTCTCTCAGCTTGCAATGTATCAGCAGCAGGGTCCCAGTGCATATAAGCCTGGGCTTGGAACCACTTTGGCCCTCGACAGAGCCTTCGGCAATCCATCGGAAGGGTTAAGGGTGATCCATGTCGCGGGGACCAATGGTAAAGGATCAACCTCACATTCGCTGGCTTCGGTGTTTCAGGCTGCCGGATTGAAAACCGGCCTGTTTACGTCGCCTCACCTGCTTGATTTCAGAGAACGGATAAGGATTGATGGCCGGATGATTCCGGAAGAGGCAGTGACTGAATTCGTGGACCGATATAAGGCTATGATGTTGGAAATGCGGCCATCTTTTTTTGAACTCACTACCATTATGGCGTTTGACTGGTTTGCTCGAAACGGGGTAGATGTGGCGGTTGTGGAAGTGGGTCTCGGTGGTCGTCTCGACTCCACCAACATAGTCAACCCGGTGATGAGCGTGATAACCAACATCTCGCTTGATCATACAGCACTTCTCGGATCAACACCTGAGCAGATCGCTGGTGAAAAAGCGGGGATTATCAAGGCGTCAGTTCCGGCTGTAGTTGGAGAAGCTGAGGATGGAGTGAAAGAAGTATTCCTATGCAAGGCTAAGGAGGTGGGGGCGCCGCTTGTGTTTGCATCAGACGATGGCAGACTCCCATATTCAGGATATGAATATACCGAAAATGGCATACTTTATTTTGCCACTCCGTTTGGCGACCTGAGTTGCGATCTGTCAGGATCGTGCCAACCGGCCAACATGGCCACGGTGCTCACCACGCTCGACCTTCTCCGCCGCGGCGGCTTAATTGAATTGAGCGATGCGGCTGTAGCAGAGGGCCTCGCAGATGTGGCAGGGCACACAGGCCTTATGGGGCGCTGGATGACAGTGGGGTCTGCTCCAAGGGTGATATGCGACACCGGCCATAATATAGGCGGTTGGGAATATATTGTGCCGCGCCTCAACTCCATGCCCGGGAAGAAAAAGATTGTGGTGGGATTTGTCAACGACAAGGATATCCGGGCGGTGCTCGGTCTTGCCGCTACAATATCCGAGGCCACATTCTACTTCACCCGAGCGTCGGTGGATAGGGCTTTGCCTGCCGACCAATTGGCGATGATAGCTGCTGAGTCGGGGCTCAGTGGCAATAGCTATCCAACAGTTGAGGCGGCCTTTATGGCCGCTAAGAAGGATGCCGGAGCTGATGATACAATCTTTGTCGGAGGCTCGACATTTGTAGTGGCCGATCTTTTGGCGCTCGTCACACCTGCAAAGGGATAGCCGCCGGACGTTTACGGCGCCACCAGCGGCGGCCCTTGCCCGGTTTCTTCTTTTTCCCATCCTTGCGCCGCGTGGCGGGGAGCACAAAGATGGGCAGATAGATGAGAAGAGCGAGCAGGCTCATGATCAGACCGCCGATAGTGCCGAGAGCAAGAGGAAACCAGAATCCCTCCTTGCCGTTGGTGCCTACCATAAACGGGATGAAGCCCAAAACGGTACTCACGACGGTGAGCAGGATAGGGATAATCTTAGCATTCCACGCCTTGAGATACAGCTTCACAGGGCCGGCTTTGGGCTTCAGTGACCGAAGCCGGTTGTATTCGTTGAGCAGGTAGATTGCTGCATTGACCGTGATACCACAAAGCAACACAAAAGATGCAAAGCCACCCTGATCAAAATTCATTTTTGTGAGATAGAAAATCAAGAATACACCGATAAAGCTTATCGGAATGGTGAATATGATCACAAGGGGCTGACGAAGCGAATTGAAGAGAATAGCCGTAACCCAAAAAATTATGGCCATAACAAGCAGTAGGAGCCAATAGTTGGTCGACGAGGAATTGTTCCAATTATACTCCCGCGACTTATTTTCTATGTTGTAGCCCAAAGGCAGCAGGGGCTTAAACTTCTCTATGTCGGCGTTGAGAACTCTATCGCCTTGTTTTGATGAGCCTACATATTCATATTGCAGGCAAAGACGATATTGTTGATTCTCCTTGGCAACGGTAGATGGGGCGTTAGTATGGCCCAGACTTGCAAAGTCGCTTGTTTTGAAAACACGCAGATCGTTTTTATCCTTCCCCGTCCCGGGCAGGGTAAACGGTATGTTCATGAGCGACCAAACATCATACTCTGAACTCTGCCGCGACTCAAGATAGATCCTGTCGGTGCTTCCGGGGATAAGACCGCAGTTTATATCTCGGCCGAATACCGGCTGAAGGGCGTTGAAAAGTTCGTGTATGCTCACATGCTCGCGTGCCATGGCATCGCGGTCTATGTCGAGATAAAATTCTGTATAGTCATCTTTATACCACGAAAATTCCGAGCTCACGGTCACCTCCTTAATTCGGCGGTGGGTGAGCAGGGTGTCGCGAAACGCCTCAGCAATACGCTCCAATTCATCGTAGTTGTAGCCGGTGAGTTTTACGCGGTAACTACCCGATGATTCAACCACGCTGTTGCTGAAACCTTGATCCTGCAGACCATATACCGACCAACTGCCGCCACCGAGGGTGATGGCTTTACTGATTATTTTAGATTTCAGCTGATAGGGGAAAGAGGTAAAGGCAGCCTCCGGTTTGAAAGATACATCGAGCGAGGCTCGTCGAGCCGACATTATATTGGTTCTGAACTGCTTCACTTCGTCGAATCCCGATATGAAGGCTTCCATCTTCTTCACCAACTCATTCATCTGCTCGAGGGTAGATCCGTTAGGCAGAGTGGCGGATATATATAGTGTGGGCTCGCTTTCTCCGCGATTGAAGTAGCTGCCTTCATACACATCTTTGACAAAGAGCCGTAGGGTGCCTCCAAGAGCCTTGTCGATCCAAGGTTTGACGCTTTCCTGATATGCCTGGCTACCGATGGTCTTATTGTAGATGTCGCACCCCTTGATTTCTTTTGGAAGCATGAACACAGGAATGCCGAAAGCAAGAATGGCTATCACGATAAACGCCCATTTCCATCGCAGCCCGAAACGGATTGATGCTCCGTAGCCACGATCGAACAAGCGGATAAACTTCACTCTCAGACGCGATTTGCGGGTGATGTGGCGTCCAACTCCGATGCGCTCGATAAGGGCGGGAACAAGAAACAGAGCTATGGCAAGCGACACACAAAGGTTGATTATCACTACTGCCACAAAGTCTTGAAGATTTAGGCGAAGCTCATCGTCGAGGAAAAAAACTATGCCGAGTGCGCCAATTGTTGTCAGGGTGGCAGCAAGTACAGCTGTAAATGCCTTGAGATTACGTTTATGGATAAGATGGTCGCTCATGACAATGATGTTGTCGATAATGAGATTGAGCGATATGGTGATACCTGCGAGTGAATAGAGCTGTATCTCAAGCCGGAAGAGGTAGTAAAATATAACAGCTATGGCCAGATTGGCCAAGAGTGATATTGTGATCACGAGCATGTAACGCAGATTGAGGGTGATCAGCGCTACAAAAGCAAGAAGGATAAGGAGCGTAAGGCCGGTGCGGAAATAGATTTTATCGAGCTCGGCCGATATGTTGGCCGTGGCATCGTAGCTTAGGCGGAAAGAATATCCCTCAGGCAGATTCATTGAGTCGAGAGTGCGTTTCACTTCAGCTGCCACCTCAAGCTGGTTGGCCTCTTCATCGGCAAAAATGTTGCAGTAGATAGAATTGAGGCCGTTGACACGGTAGTAGGATGTAGGCTCGGCCTCCATGTAGCGTGCCGTGATAAGTCGGTCAAGCGATATGATGCTGCTGTCGGGTAGTGCTACTGTGATGTCGGCAAAATCAAAATCCCCATCATCAGATATTGCCGACGATACCGACAGCCATTCACGATCGGAGGTGTGGCCCATGCCGAGATATTCGGTGCGGCTCTGCTCGATTATTGCCTTCTGGAGCCCATATGGTGTGAGGCCGAGAGCCCGCAGCTGATTGCTGTCGTAGGTAAGCCTCCACTCCATCTGAGTGGCTCCCGACATGATCACCTTGTTGACTCCGGCCACTCGTCCGAGTACCGGTCTTACATATTCCTCGGCATACTCCATGATTTCGGGGGGAGTCTCGGAGGCTGTGATGGTGTAGGATAGGACCGGGCGTGTGGCTTGAGATATTGCCCGTCGTGGTTCTACAATAGGATAGGACACTCCCTCTGGAAGTTGAGGCCATACCTGACGCACAATCGACGATGCCTCAAAGCGGGCCTGCTGCATATCGGTGTGCTCATCGAGTGTGAGGGTGATGCGTCCGCTGCCATTGCTTGATTCCGATTCGATCTCCTTTATGCCCTGAATACGGGCAAGGACCGATTCGAGCTTGCTCGTCACTTCGCTTTCCACCACGCGGGCGGCAGCGTGAGGCATCGAATATGACACAGTCATCGAGGGCATCGTCCGCGATGGCATAAGCTTAACAGGCAGACGAGTGATGAGCGCACAACCCAGAAGGGCCAGCGCAGCTGTGATGACTATGATGGAAAAACTTCGTGCCTTCATTCTATATCGAGTGACCTCATGTTCTCAAAATCATATAGCGTGAGTTTGCGGAGCTTGAAATAACTGAGCCAGTAGTTTTGGAGAGCACGGATATAATTGGTGTTGGCCGATTGCTGTCGGTTTTGGGAAAGGGTGAGCGAATTTATATCGGCCTTGCCGATGATAAACCGCTTCATGGTCCGGTCGTAGGCCATGTCGGCAAGGTCAAGGGCTTCGAGAGCCGATTCCACGAGCTGCTGCTGGATATTGAAGTCGCTCACGGTCATCACCACATCTTCTTCTATAGTGAGCTCCTGCTGGCGAGCGGCAATTTCCACCACATTGAGGTTGTTGCGTGCCATATTGACTTTGCCTTTGCGCACACCCCAGTCAACGAGCGGGATGGAGAGGGAAAGCTGCACGAGTTCCTGCCGCGAAGGATCTTTATATGCTTTGCTCAGCGAGGTCGCTACCTGATTGAAGCCAACCGAAGCGTTGAGATTGGCATTGAAGCGCGACTCTACCGAGGTGCGGTTCAAGTCGCGACGGGCCTCAAGGATATTCTGGCGGTGCTGGAGGAGATCGGGATTGTGTCGTTTGGCTTCGGCGAGGGCTATATCGAGAGGTATCTCTTTTGCCATCGGTGCTGCCGGAATCTTCACGCTTATTTCAGAATTCTGATCCATGCCAAGGAATGTTGCGAGACTGAACATGGCCCTTTTTAGCGTCATGCGGGCATTTTCAAGAGTGTTGCCTGCATTGACTTTATCGAGTTTGAGCGTGAGCAGATCGGCGTCGGAAATCTGCAATATCTTGTAGCGGCGCTCGCCTATGGTGTAGAGGGTGTCGCATGACGCGAGGTTGTCAAGCGCCAATCGGTACTCTTCCTGAGCCAGAGCGAGGGCAAAGTAGTAGTTGACCACGCTTTCGGCCACCCCCTGCATATTGAAGATGAGCTCGTTTTTGGCTTTCTCAAATTTCAGCGGTTCAATCTTCTTGTCCCATTTAAACTGGTTGAAGCCAATGAGACTCTGGCTATAGCCTATCCTTACGGGGACCGATGAGAATTGGTTGCCGGCATTGTCGCCGAAATTGCGCATATACTGCAGCCCGGTCTCAAGATAGAATGTACCGCCGAGAGGATCGAAGTTCTGTGAAATCTGTAGCGAACCGTCGGCGCTATATGAGTGCTGGCTCATGAATATGTCGACATTGTCTACCGAGTTGTAGCGCTTGCTTATGGAGTGGGAGTAGGATGCAGGTGTGAGATTCAGCGACAGACTCGGGAGACGCGCCGCCCGGTAAGAGCGGTACGACCAGTATTGGGTGAGATACATATTCTTGACCCTGAACGCCTGGAGAGAGCTGTCGTTGGCCATGGCTATGGCACGGTCGAGCGTGAGGGTGACTTTCTGCGCTCCGGCAAACAAGGGGAGCAATACCAATATACTAAGCAGTAGCTTTTTCATTTTTACGATAGATAAGCCAGTAGATTACCGGGATGATAAATATGCTGACAAGAGTACCCACAACCATTGAGCCTATCATGGCAATGGCGAGCGGTCGCTGGAGTTCAGAGCCCATATCGTCGGTAAAGAGCATGGGCACCATAGCGACTATTGTGGTGAGCGAGGTCATGATTATGGGGCGCAGTCGTCTGACTCCGGCCGTATGGATTGCTTCCATCAGAGCCATGCCCTGACTGCGATATTCATTGATGGCGTCAAGTTTTAAGATAGAGTCATTGACCACTATGCCGCAGGTTACAATAATTCCTATGGCCGACATAAGATTGAGCGTGTGGCCGCAGAGCCATAGGGTGATCAGGGCGAAAGCGGTGTCGATCGGTATTTCAAGGAGAACAATGAGCGGCTGCATGAAACTGCCAAACTGGGCGCAGAGGATGAAATACATGAGCATGAGTGATATGAGAAGAATCACCACCAGCTCTTTCATCATCTGACGGTTGGAGAATATGCTGCCAGCAAAGTCAATCTCCCAATCATCGTTGGCATTTATGGCTTCACGGATAGATGCCATTTTTGCCTCCGGATCAGCAAGACCGTTAAACTCTATAGGTACATATTCTCCATCACGGCCGGCCGTGATATTTTTCAGATCCTGATCGCGGGCTACCGATACGATATTTGAAAGCGGAATGTCGCGAACTATTGTCTGCGACAACACTTCATCCACAGTACGGTCGTCGCCGGCTATGGTGATGGGGATGTATTGCTGATAAGATCGTAGTGTGCCAGAGGTATTGCCCTTGAATGCAGTCTTGAGAGCTTTGGCCACCTCTTCGTAGCCTATCTTATAAAGCAGCAGACGCTCACGGTCAATCACCAGAAGTATGCGTTCATGGAGAGGAGTCAGATTATCGGTCATTGTGGCCTCGATTTTCATCAGCCCTTCGATGTCGTTGTCGGCGTTTTTACGGCTGCGGCTCAGTCGCGCCTCAAGCTCGGCCTCGTCGGTTGTGAATATTTTATCAAAGATATTGTCGGCCGGAAGAAATTCCACACTTGCCCTGGGGTAAGATTCTGACAGCGTTTGGGTAAGAGAGGCCGAGAAAGGGGCCAGACAATCGGGGTCAGTCACTCTCACATATAGTTCCGCCTCGGATGGTGAGAGCTCGCTACCCTTGTCGAGAAGATAGTCCTGAATGCCGATATAAGCAGAGTGATAGTCAACAGATGAGGTGTCTGAAGATGCTAAGATTTCAGCCACACGACGTGAATTTTCGTCGATAGAGATGTTCTCCCCCCACTCTATCCTCGCCAGTGTCTCGGTGCGGTCGATCTGAGGCATCCGCTCTACCGGTAGCTCGAAGAAGAGCCACACACATACCGGGATAGTGGCTAAGGTAGAGATAACACACAGGCCCTTGTGGGCAAAACACCAGTCGATGGTGCGGGTATAAGCCTTTTCAAGCCATAGACTCGACTTGTTGGCGCTCTTGACAGCCTTTGAAGTGCGAAACACAATACTATACAGCACCGGCAGGAGCAGGATGCCCACAAGATAACTCACAGCGAGACCGGCTGTGATCGAAAAAGCCTGATCTGCAAATATGGCTCCGGCTATGCCACTCATGAATACAAGAGGCACGAACACGGCAACAGTGGTGAGCGATGATGAGAGCATGGGGGTGATCATTTCGGTGGTTCCGAAATCGCACGCCTCCATGAGCGAATATCCCCGCTGTCGATATTGCGTTATATTCTCAGTGACAATGACTGAATTGTCAATCATCATGCCTACAGCCAATATCAGGCCCGAGAGTGAGATGATATTGATCGACACTCCAAACAGATAGAAAAGAATGAATGTGATGATGACCGACGAAACGATGGTGAGGCCTACCACTATCGACGATTTGACTTCGTCCATGAACAGGGCCGTGAGGATAAACACCAGAATGAATCCGATGATGAGATTCTGTACCAGATTGGATATGGTATAGTCGAGGAGCTGGGTCTGGTTGCGGCTCTCGGTAAATTCTATGTCGGGATAGAGCGATGCGAAATACTCGGTGGTAGAGTGCAGGGCATCCTTCATCGAGTTCATATTCTCGTCGCTTTGCTTGATTATGGCGAGAGTGACAGCCCTTTTTCCATTGGAATAGGAGTAGCCGTCGGGATTATCGGCCACAATGCTTACATCGCAGAAATCGCGGAGCTGGATCAACCTGTCGCCCTTGCGGATATAGATATTCTCCACGTCTCCCGGGGTGCGAAGTTGATTTGATATATTGACGTTATATTCGTAATATCCATCGCGCACCGTCATGGATCCGGGTTCGGCATTGTTGGTTGACAGAGCGCTTTCAATATCGTCGATTGTCATGCCCATCGACGACATTAGATCAGCGTCGGGCACAATCCGCAGCTGGCGAGAGGGCATGCCTGTTATGTCGGCTATTGCAATCTCAGGCATCTGCTCAATGCGTCTGCGTATGACATTATCCACCACTTCGGCCATCTCCAGGAAGTCGCCTTTCGACTCGTCGCGGAGAGTCATATTCAGATAAAGAACAGGTATATCTGTTGCCGATGCTTTGATAGCCTTAGGGCGCCGGGTGTCGCGCGGGAGCGAGTTCATGGCGGCGTCGATCTTCTCATTGACTTCGATAAATGCGAGATCGGTGTTCACGCCGTAGTCAAACTGCATGCGTATCACACTCATGCCGTCGCGCGTCTGGCTCTTGATTTCGCTTAATCCACTCACTTGAAGGAGCTGACGCCTCACAGGTGCCGTGATTGTGTTTTCAAGCTCACGGGCACCTCGTCCGTCACCCGCTATCTGGACAGTAATCTGAGGAATGTCGATGGCAGGCAGGAGCGACACAGGCAATGCAAAATAAGTTGCAACGCCGATGATCAGAGCCGCGAGAAAAGCCATCACGACGGCTATAGGCCGGTGGAGAAGAAATTTAACCATCAGTCTTTAATGACCTTGACAGGCGCTTCGTGGGAGAGGTTGATATTTCCGCCGACAATCACTTCCATGCCCTCTTCGAGACCATCGGTGACCACGTATTCATTCATATTCTCAAGCGATGTGTTCACATAATTCCATATGGCTTTTCCATCGGAGTGGGTAAACACAACTTTTCGGCCTCCACTACGGAGCACCAGAGCGCTTTTAGGTATCACGAGCGCTCTCTCAACATTGCGTTTGACGTTTACCCTGACATTCATTCCGTCGTATAGCCCGTCGTTTCCGGAAATTGTGGCGCGCACCTTGACCATCCCATCTTTGTCGACGACAGGATTGATTTCTGAAACACGGCCACTGTAGCTCTTATCGCTGGTGTAGGGTGAGCATTCCACTAAGTCGCCCACCTTAATCAGCGACAGCTCGCTCTCGAGGACCGGAAAGTCAACTTCCATGCCGGACGTGGAAATAATGCGACAGAATGGTTCGGAAGATGACTGCCTGTTGCCAGTCTTTTGAAACAGATTGGCTACAACGCCGTCAAACGGCGCCTTCATCGTAGCCTCAGCAACGCTCCGCTGCACTTTGGCAAGGTCAGCTTCGGCCTGTGTCAATCCGCTGCGCAGACGAGCAAGCCTCATGATTTCGTCGGGCACAGCCTTGAGGTTGTCAGGATCATAGCCTTGGCCTATGAGGGCGTCGGCGAGCTCAAGCTGGGCACGCTCTACGGCGGCGGTTGCCTTGGTGAGTTCATTGTCGAGACTGAAACGGTCGAGTGTTGCCAAGGTTTGCCCTTTTGCTACCCGCTGGCCGTTCTTGACCAAAATATTATCGATTACGGCATCGCTGGAAGCGAAATTCATATCGGCGTATGCACCGGCCGTCACTTTGCCATTGCTGACAATGTCGTAGGAAAACATACGTGGCTCAAGTGTCATAACCGAAACTTCCGCTTTGTTGGATGAAGAGGACACGCGCTCGTCGGGATTCTTGTCGTCAGATCCCGACTCTTTTTCGCCCGAGCAAGAAGCAGTCAGTAACAGTGCGATATATAAGATTGAGTAGAATTTGATTTTCATGATTAACAAGGCTCTGTTTATGGCGGCAAAGATACATTGTTTTTTTGTAAAGTTCAACATTTATTAATAAATAATGGCTTAATGGCACGCTGAAATAGGCCGAGGTTCAGAATGTCAAATATAATGTCTATCTTTGTAGGCCGAAAGATGCCTTATCCGCAGAGCGGAACGGTGTCGATCAATATCAGCATAACCCATGACTCTGCATATTAGCCAAGCATATGATCCCGACAGAAAAAATCATGACCGCAGATGAAGCCGTGAAACTTGTTAAGAGCGGCCATCATGTGTTTGTCCAGGGTAGTTCGTCAATTCCTGAGGCTCTTGTTGCCGCGCTCGCCCGTAGGGGCAACGAGCTGCGTGACGTGAGACTCTTCAACGCATTTGCTTTGGGGCGACGGGTATCTCCTTTGTGCGATCCGTCGCTCAAGGATTCTTTCCTTATTGATTCATTTTTTGTGTCGAATGCCGTGAGAGGATGGGTCAATGAGGGCTATGCCACTACCACTCCTCGTTTTTTCGGTCAAGTTCCACAGCTCTTCCGCGATGGGACCATACCTCTCGATGTGGCCTTTATCAATTGTTCGGTTCCTGACGAAAACGGCTATGTTTCTACCGGTGTTTCAGCCGATCTCACTCCCTCAGCCATTGAATGTGCCAAGGTTCTTGTGGCTCAGATCAATCCGCTGATGCCGTTTACTTATGGCGACTCCGTGGTGCATATGTCAAGGTTTGATGCAATTGTCAGAGTCAACGATCCCCTTGCAGAGACAAAAGAGACCGTCCCCACTGCTGAGGAACTCATGATCGGGCGCCATATAGCAGAACATATAAATGATGGCGCGGTGCTTCAGGTGGGCGTAGGCGCGATTCCCAATGCAGTGCTGTATTCACTGGCCAACCATAAGCACCTCGGGCTTCACACCGAGGCCATGACCGACGGCATGGTCGATCTGATAGAAAAGGGGGTCATAGACAACAGCCTGAAGCAAGTGGAGCCAGGGGTATCGATAGCATCGCTTGCCATTGGCACCCGCAGGCTATATGATTTCCTTGACCACAACCGCTCGATACTGTTCAAAGATATCGCATGGGTCAACGATCCATTTCTCATAGCCCAGAATAAAAATATGGCGGCTATCAACTCATGTCTCGAAATCGACCTTTCAGGACAGGTGTGTGCCGATTCGATAGGCACGCGCATATATTCAGGTGTAGGCGGACAGCACGACTTTGTCTACGGCTCGTCGCGTAGCGTCGGAGGACAGTCGTTCATTGCCATGCTTTCGCGGACATCAAAGGGTGAAAGCAAAATCAAGCCGGTGCTCACTCCAGGAGCTGGCGTTGTCACCACCCGTTTCCAGACCAATTGGGTAGTGACAGAGTATGGCGCGGTCAATCTCCGTGGTAAAAATATGATAGAGCGCGCCAGGCTGCTGATTTCCATAGCTGCGCCCGAGTTCAGGGAGGAGTTAGAGCGTGAGGCCTTCAAGATGCTCGGCTATGCCTTCCACCGTTGGTGGTGAGAGGTGAAAAATATAAGTGCTCCCGCATAAGACTCATGACTTGATTCTTATGCGGGAGCACTCATATCGGTAGAAAGCCGGTCTCAGAGTGCTGCTACGGAATCTACAAAAGCTGTGAGTTCGGCCTCTGACAACTCGCCTACCTTGTCAAACTTGCGTCCGTCGGGCAGGATTACAGTGGTCTGAGGTATATACTGCTGTACGTAGGCCTCGGCAATGGCGGGGCAAGAATCAACGTTCACCGAAAGGAAGTTGGCTTTGTCGGCCATCTTGGCAGCCACTGCGTGGAATGTGGGGGCATACTTGCGGCAGGGGCCACACCAGAGTGCGTTGAAGTCGACAACTGTGAGCTTTTCTTTGTAAGCGTCGAGATTTGCGGTGCCGGGCGCTACTTCCACCACGGCCTCGGCTGCGGGGGCCGGTGCTTCGGCCACAGTTGCGGTGGTGTCGGCGCTCTGAGTGGTTTCGGCTATATTAGAGCCGCTTCCGGAGCAGGCGGGCAGCGCAATCACAGCCATAGCTGCAAGTGCGGCAACGCCATTGAGAAATTTTTTCATGCGTTTTAGTGGGAGGGGGATAAAAACAGAGTCTGACATCGGGCGACACATCGGCCACTCTGGGTCAGACTCTGTCTTAATAGTTATAGATAATTAGCAGGGGAGAGCTGCATTGGTCTTGTGAACAGCTTCAGCGCTCTTGTGGAAGAGGGCGAGCTCTTCGTCGTTGAGGTTGAAGTCGACGATCTTTTCGATGCCGTCGCGGCCGAGGATACAGGGCACACCGATGCAGAGATCCTTCTCGCCATATTCTCCTTCGAGAAGAGCGGAGCAGGAGATGAGACGCTTCTGGTCGCCGAGCACGGCAGCCACACACTGGGCAGCAGCAGCGCCGGGGGCAATCCAGGCGGAGGTGCCGAGGAGCGAGGTGAGGGTAGCACCGCCCACCATCGTGTCGGCTGCAACCTTGTCGAGCTGCTCGGCGGGGATGAGCGACGAAGCGGGGATACCGCGGTAGGCAGCGAAGCGCTTGAGGGGGATCATAGTGGTGTCGCCATGACCGCCGATCACGATGCCTTCAACCTCTGTTGCATTAGCCTCAAGAGCAAGCGAGAGATAATATTTGAAGCGAGCGCTGTCGAGGGCGCCACCCATGCCGATGATGCGGTTTTTGGGGAGACCGGAGATCTTGTGGATCAGATAGGTCATGGTGTCCATAGGGTTGGCCACGCAGAGGATGATGGCATTTGAAGAGTATTTAAGCACGTTTTCGGTAACGCTCTTCACGATGCCGGCGTTCACGCCGATGAGCTCTTCGCGGGTCATGCCGGGCTTGCGGGGGATACCCGAAGTGATGACAACCATGTCGCTGCCGGCTGTCTTCTCATAGTCGTTGGTGACGCCGGTGAGGCGGGTCGAGAGGTGAAGGATATTGGCGGTCTGCATGATATCCATGGCTTTGCCTTCGGCAAAACCGGGCTTGATGTCGATGAGAACTACCTCGTCGGCGATCTGCTGGGTAACCAGAACGTTTGCGCAAGTGGCGCCCACATTGCCGGCGCCAACCACTGTGACTTTAGACATGATAATATGGTATTTAATATTATGGTTATAAATAGTTGATGTGCAAAGGTAGCGATAATATTCGGCATCTCCCGCTTTTTGCCAAAAAAGTTTGTAACTTTGCAGCATGGATTTCCAATTGCAAGCCACGGCACCGGGCTCACAGGCCCGTGCAGGCCTCATTACCACAGATCATGGAGTGATTGAAACGCCGATCTTCATGCCTGTAGGAACGGTGGGTTCTGTGAAAGCAGTTCATATGCATGAGCTGGCCGACGACATAAAGGCCCAGATAATATTGGGCAACACATATCATCTGTATCTCCGCCCCGGAATGGATATCATAGGCCGGGCCGGAGGTTTGCACCGTTTCAATGGCTGGAGCCGCCCTATCCTCACCGATAGTGGAGGCTTTCAGGTGTTTTCGCTCGCGTCTAACCGTAAGCTGACCGAGGAGGGCGCGCGTTTTCGCAGCCATATCGACGGGTCGCTGCACGTATTCACGCCCGAGAGCGTGGTGGACACCCAGCGCATCATAGGCTCAGATATAATGATGGCTCTCGACGAGTGTCCGCCCGGCGACTCAGAATATGCGTATGCTAAAAAGTCGCTCGGACTCACCCAGCGATGGCTCGAACGCGGATGGAAGCACTTTAATTCCACAGAGCCTCATTATGATCATCGTCAGACCTTTTTCCCGATAGTGCAGGGGTGTAGATTTCCCGATCTCCGACGGGAAGCCGCAAAGCATGTGGCCGATCTCGGCGCGGAGGGAAATGCCATCGGCGGCCTCGCGGTTGGTGAGCCCACCGAGGTGATGTATGAGATGATAGAGGTGGTCAATGAAATCTTGCCTGCCGATCGTCCACGCTATCTGATGGGAGTGGGGACTCCTGTGAATATCCTTGAGGCGATTGATCGAGGAGTGGATATGATGGATTGCGTGATGCCGACCCGCAACGGACGCAACGGGATGCTCTTCACTTCGCAGGGCATTATGAATATGCGTAACAAAAAATGGGCCGACGACTTCACGGAGCTTGATCCCGGAG
Source organism: uncultured Muribaculaceae bacterium (assembly GCA_910579675.1). Classification (GTDB taxonomy): domain Bacteria; phylum Bacteroidota; class Bacteroidia; order Bacteroidales; family Muribaculaceae; genus Paramuribaculum. Next base: position 93,801 of record CAJTUF010000006.1, read on the forward strand.
GCACCAGCTACGTTGACCATGTCTATACCCGCGCGTATGTAAGACATCTCTTCATCGCCAACGAACTTCTGGCTCTGCAGATAGCCTCAATCCACAATCTTGCGTTCTACTTGTGGCTTGTAGGGGAGGCCCGGCGCCATATTCTCGACGGGACTTTTGCCGTCTGGAAGCCCGATATGGTTGAGCGGCTCACCCGCAGGTTGTAATCACACCGGTAGTTTTCTATCCACTCTCACGGTCTTATATGAGTAAGCCATCTCCTCTGAGATTTCTGAGTAAACCGGCAGCCTTTTTAGCGGCTGCCGGAAGGGACGTCGCACGTAAGGTGAAATGGCCCAAATGGCTGCGCCTCCGGCTGCTTGACAGATATATCATAGGGAAATTTCTCGGCACCTACGTTTTTGCCATCATTCTGATTCTGGCGATTACAGTGATGTTTGATGTCAACGAGAAGCTCGATTCATTTCTCAAAGCGCCGCTCAAGGCCACTATATTTGATTACTTCCTCAATTTTCTTCCTTATTTTGCCAATCAGTTCAGTCCGCTGTTTACCTTCATCGCCGTGATTTTTTTCACGTCCAAACTCGCAGGAAACAGCGAGATAATAGCGATGATGGCTTCCGGTATGAGCTTCAAGAGGTTGATGCGCCCGTATATGATTTCGGCGGCTGTGATAGCCATTGCCACATATATTCTGGCGGCATATATTATCCCTCCTGCCAATATCGAGAGAATCAACTACACCAACACCTATGTAAAAAACAAGCGGGTTGATTATGGTGTGAATATCCAGCTTCAGGTGGATAAGGGGAAGATTGCCTATATGAGCCGTTACGACAATAAGAGCAGGACCGGATACAAGTTCTCGCTTGAGACATTCCGGGATAAGAAACTGGTGTCGCGCCTGACGGCCAACACCATCAAATATGACACTCTCCACCGCTGGCAGGTGCGCGACTACATGATACGATCGCTTGAAGGGGATAGAGAGGTCATTACCCGCGGCAACAGGATGGACACAATCATAGCTATGGAACCCCGCGACTTCCTCATATCCAAGACCGATCATGAAACCATGTCGACTCCTCAGTTGGAGGAATATATCAGTAGGCAGAAGGAGCGGGGAGTGGCTAATATAAAAACCTTCGAGATTGAATATCACCGCCGTTTTGCCATGACTGCGGCCGCGTTTATCCTGACAATAATCGGCATGTCGCTGTCGTCGCGTAAGGTGAAGGGAGGCATGGGTGTCAATATAGGCATCGGTCTGGTATTGTCGTTCAGCTACATTCTGTTTATGACGGTCACCTCCACATTTGCGGTGAGCGGCCTTGCGTCGCCCATGATCGCCATGTGGATACCTAACATAATTTATGCCGTAATAGCCATAATTGTTTGGCATCGTGCTTCGGTAAGATAACTAATATGACTGCAATGAAAAATCTGGCACTTTTACTTGCCGCTTCAGCGTCGCTGACTTTGTGGCCCGATACTGTTGCGGCTGCCCCTAAAGCCAAGCGTGTAACTCCACTCGAACTTTTCCGTCAGGCTGAAACTGCAGCCGACAATTATGAATTTGCCGCAGCTGCCGAGCTGCTCGAACGCTATAGTGAGGCTCTTCCCCGCAGGGGTAAAGCGCCGGTGAGTGATGAAGAGCTCCAGACTTTGACTGATAGAGTTGAGCGAGGACGGCTTATGATGGACCGTGTGGAAAAAATCGTGGTGATTGATAGCATATCGGTGCCTAAAAAAGATTTTTTTGCTCACTACCGTCTTGATCCTTCAGCCGGTACATTGCGCGACGCTTCTGTGCTGCCACAGGGTCTTGCTGCTGTGGAAGGACAGCCGGTCTACACCCCCGAGAGTGGCCTTACAATGATGTGGTCGATGCCCGACTCGACTGGACGCGGTGTGATTGCCGAACTTTCGCTCCTTGCCGACGGAACATATGAGCCCGTAGTGAAGCATCCGGAGCTTAATGTCGAATCTTACGAAGCAACTGACCCAGTGGAGGCCCTTTTCCCGTTTATGATGGCCGATGGACTCACGCTATATTATGCTATGGATAATCCTGAGATGTCTATGGGCGGTCTTGACATATTCTTCACCCGTAGAGATGGTGCTGTATTCATGCAGCCCCAGAATCTTGGCATGCCCTACAACTCTCCAGCCAACGATTATATGCTGGCCATAGATGAGACCACCGGCACCGGATGGTGGGCCACCGACCGCAATTATGAAGGCGGAGATACTGTGACTATCTACCGCTTCATACCCAATGAGCTGCGTGTAAACTATAACGCTTCGGAGACTCCTGATCTTGCATCATTGGCACGTCTGGACTCTTGGCGCGCCACTCAGCCTGCCGGAGCTGATTATTCTGAGCTTCTTGCCCGCCCGGCTGGCGGCGCAGGAACGGCTGAAGTGGATGATCTTATGATTTCAATCCCGGGGCGAGGCGTGGTTGTTACAGTAGGTCAACTACGATCGTCGCAAGCAAGAAAGTTGGCAAAAGAATTGCTGCTTGCACGTTCGTCAGTAGTCTCGACAGAGGCACGTTTGGAAGAGTTGCGCCGGAGCTACGCTTCAGGCAAGCGCGGGGTGGCTGCTGAAATCAAAAGCCTTGAGCGCAAGCTGCCGTCGCTGAGATTGTCGGTCAAGCGATTGCGCAACGAGATAATTAAAGCTGAGAGGTGAGGAGAGTCCCTTCGTTTCACCTCCAGCTTCAGTCATTTGTTTTTTGGTTATTATATGAGTTCTTTCCTTGTTTCACTGGCCGTACTTATAGGTGGATATTTTATTTATGGACTAATAGTCGACAGGATTCTCGCCACCGACCCCAACAGAGATATGCCGAGCCGATCGATGCGCGACGGCATTGATTATATGCCCATACCTGCATGGAAGTCGTTTCTCATCCAATTCCTCAATATAGCAGGCCTGGGCCCTATATTTGGCGCCATTATGGGTGTGATGTTCGGTCCGTCGGCGTTTATCTGGATCACCCTCGGCACCATCTTTGCCGGTGCGGTTCATGATTTCGTCAGCGGCGTGGTAAGCATCCGTTCGGGAGGCGCTTCTCTTCCGGAGATTGTTGGCCATCAGCTCGGTAGCAGCGTCCGTAGTGTGATGACGGTGTTTTCGTGTGTGCTGCTTATTCTTGTTGGCGCGGTGTTTATATCCACTCCTGCAACCATCATCTCGGATCTTACTCCGGTCTATCTCGACCGATGGTTTTGGGTGGCCATGATATTTCTATATTACCTAATGGCAACCCTTCTTCCAATAGATAAGGTGATAGGGCGGTTATATCCGGTATTTGGATTCGCATTGCTGTTTATGGCCCTCGGCATCCTTGCCGTGATGCTGTTTGATCCTTCGGTAGAGATACCGCTTGACTTCAAAGATGGTTTTCACAATCGGTCGGCCGCAGCCGAAACGCATCCGATCTTTCCGATGATGTTTGTGTCGATAGCTTGCGGTGCCATATCAGGTTTTCATGCCACTCAGAGCCCGATGATAGCCCGATGTCTCACCAACGAAAAACTCGCCCGACCGGTGTTTTACGGAGCTATGGTGGCTGAGGGTATCGTTGCGCTTATCTGGGCTGCCGCAGCCATTGCTTTTACCGGCGGGTATGAAGAGCTCGGAGAGTATTTTGCCAACCATAGTGGCGGTGCTGCCACTTTGGTCAATGATATTTCGCTTACATGGCTCGGCACAGCTGGAGGCATCATGGCCATTTTCGGAGTAGTTGCAGCTCCGATCACTTCGGGCGACACTGCCTTGCGTTCGACCCGGCTGATCGTGGCTGACTTTCTTAAAATCGACCAGCGTGGCTTTATCAAGCGCCTTGCAGTTTCGATACCAATATTTGTATGTGTGGTTCTTCTGATGATGATTGATTTCAATGTGCTGTGGCGATACTTTGCATGGGCCAACCAGACTCTGTCGGTGTTTACATTGTGGGCTGTGACTGTGTACCTGGCGCGCCACCGTAAAGCCTATGTGGTAACGCTCATTCCGGCCATCTTCATGACGGTGGTATGCGTTTCGTATCTGCTATTTGCTCCGAGTCCGGAGGGATTTGGCCTTGACATCACTATAGCGCTCGGAGCCGGATTGATAGTGGCTTCCGGGTTTATATTTCTTTTCGCCTCATGGCTCCGCCGGAAGTCGGGGGAGCTTGCACCTGTTGAGCAATGAACGAGTTTGATAAATTATATCCAGATCTGATAAGGTCGCGCCGTTATAATCTACATGGCCACACACAGTATTGCGATGGACGAGCGACGGTAGATGAATTTGCCGCAGCAGCTTACGCCGCAGGAATGAGTCACTATGGTTTTTCGCCTCACTCGCCCATTCCCATACCATCGACTTGCAATATGACGGTCTCGTCGGCTCTCGAATACTTGGCCGATATATGCCGACTCCGCGAGCAATATGATGGCAAGATAAAGATCCTTGCCTCAATGGAAATCGACTATCTGAATGACGACTGGGGTCCGGCCAACGATTATTTCCAGTCGCTCCCTCTTGACTACCGTATAGGGTCGGTGCATTTTATACCGACCCGGGGAGGAGACTTTGTCGACATTGATGGGAGCCCGGATCGGTTTGTTGTCAATCTTCGGGAGCGATTTGGCGGTGATCTGCGATATGTGGTGGAGACCTTTTTTCATCAATCAATAGCTATGGTGGAAAGAGGCGGCCTTGACATCATTGGCCATCTCGACAAGGTGGCACACAATGCATCGGCTGTAGATCCAGAGGTGGAGCTGCGCCCATGGTACCGCTCTCTTGTCGGTGAGTTGATGGATCTCGTGACAAGCAAAAATATAGCGGTCGAGATCAACACCAAAGCCTACGCAGGCGCCCATCGATTTTTCCCGTCGGTCGATCACTGGCCTACTCTCATAGCCTCAGGAGCGCGGATCGTGGTCAATTCCGATGCTCATTATCCTGATCTGATTGATGCTTCCCGCAGCGAAGCATATGCCATTCTGGACGCTTTGGCCGGTGGATATAACAGCCGATGAGAGCGCTTTTTATGGCTCGGATTGCCTTACTTTAATCAAAAAGTGTTAATTTTGCGCCGAAATGGTAAGTAAGACTCGCGAAAAGCTCATTGATGTGGCTCGCCAGCTCTTTGTCCACAAAGGGATCGAGAACACCACGATGAATGATATTGCGGCCGCTTCAGATAAGGGGCGGCGCACTATCTATACCTATTTCAAGAATAAACGCGAGATATACAATGCCGTGATTGAACGCGAGAGCGAGCAGCTCGTGAAGAGGCTGAGGAGCATCAAAGACCGCGAAGATCTTGATGTCACCGCCAAACTTGAGATGTATCTCAAGGTGCGATTTGACTTCCTTACCGAAGCTATGCCGCGCCACGAGGGTCTGCTCCAATGGATCGGGCGCGATCAGCGCCGCATAGACCGCATACGTCGTCTGGCTCTCGACAAAGAGCTCGATATGTTTAAGGCCCTTGTGGCAGAAGGAGTGTCAGAGGGAGCCTTCGACGCTGGCCAGGCTAAGCGGCTCCCTACGGTTGAGTGGTTTGTGTTTCAGGGCCTTTCGTCGTATGATCCGGATACTCTTGAATCGCACGATATCACCACAGAACAGGTGCGTGATAATGTCATTAAATTTATAATCAACGGCATACGATCCAATGAGGCCAAGGAGGCTGTTGGCGCGGATGCTGAGGTAAATCAATATAGAAATATACAGAAATGAAACTTCTCGAAGGAAAGACAGCCCTTATCACCGGCGCAGCCCGTGGCATCGGCAAGGCTCTCGCACTGCGTTTTGCCGCCGAGGGCGCCAACATAGCATTCACTGATCTCGTGATCGATGAAAACGGCAAGGCCACTGAGGCCGAGATCGCAGCACTTGGTGTGAAGGTGAAGGGTTATGCCTCGAATGCAGCCGATTTCAACCAGACCAAAGAGGTGGTTGATCAGGTAAAAGCCGACTTCGGCCGTATCGACATTCTTGTCAACAATGCCGGAATCACTAAAGACGGCCTGATGATGCGTATGACCGAGGCTCAGTGGGATGCCGTGATCGCAGTCAACCTCAAGAGCGCCTTCAATTTCATCAATGCAGTGCTTCCCATCATGCTTCGTCAGCGCTCTGGCAGCATCATCAACATGGCTTCGGTCGTTGGCGTCCATGGCAACGCCGGGCAGGCCAACTATGCAGCTTCCAAGGCTGGCCTTATAGCTCTTGCCAAGAGCATAGCTCAGGAAGTTGGTAGCCGCGGTATCCGTGCCAACGCCATAGCTCCAGGCTTTATCGAGACAGCCATGACTGCAGCCCTTCCGGATGAAGTGCGTGCCGAATGGGCTAAAAAGATTCCTCTCCGCCGCGGCGGCAAGGTTGAAGATATTGCCGACACAGCAGTATTCCTCGCCTCTGATATGTCGAGCTATATCACCGGTCAGGTGATTCAGGTCGACGGCGGCATGAACATGTGATCAGCATTAATAATAGCAAAAAAGGGCCGGCGCAATGACTTTTGCGTCGGCTCTCGCTTGTTATGCCGGAAATATTTAGTAATTTTGCCTCACATGGCCTCGGATCTTTTTCGACGAGCCATGATATCTCTTTTTTGACTATGCTAAGCTACAACACCCGTCGCCCCAAGCTTCGTCTGCCGGAATATGGACGCAATATCCAGCAGATGGTAGATTATTGCCAGACCATTACTGACAGAGATGAGCGCACACGCTGCGCTTATACCATCGTGGAAGTGATGAAGACTCTGCTTCCGCAGACAGGCGATGCTGACGAATATATGCGTAAGCTTTGGGACCATTTGGCTATCATGAGCGACTTTGCCCTCGACGTTGATTACCCGTTTGAGATAATAGCGCCCGACCATCTGGAGTCGCGTCCTGAGCCGATAAGCTACCGTCCCTCATATATCCGACATCAGCATTATGGCAAAGGAATAGAAAAGCTCATGGATGCGGCATCGGCCATGGAGGCGGGAGAGGAGAAGGATGCGTTGGTGCACCTTATAGCCAATCAGATGAAAAAACTCCGTCTTACTGTGAACCCAGATACAACCGACGACCGCAAGGTGATAATGGAATTGGCTGATCTGAGTCACGGCAATCTGTTGCTCGATCCTGACACAACCCATCTTCATGACTACTCCATAGCCGATTTGCCTGCGGCAACCAAGAAAAAGCGCAAACGTAAAAGATAATTATTACTGTTCAGGCTTTACCTAACAAAACAAGCAGATGATACGGATAAACGAATTGATCCCTGTCGCTACAGTCAACAAGACTCACGGTATTCACGGAGAGCTCTCGGTGACTGTTGACACTGATGTCGTGTTGGGAAAAGGGAGCTGTCTGATAACTCCTGTCGACGGGATTCCGGTGCCTTTTTTTGTATCGTCGATACGTCAGCGTAATACCGACACCTATCTAATAACAATTGACGGTGTGGACTCTGATGTGAAAGCGGCTGAATTTACCGGAGCCACATTTTATGCCGATCCGTCGATTATTCCTGATGATCCCGACAGTGACGGTGAGGATGGCGAAGACTCTCAAGGATTTTACGCTTCGATGATCATTGGCTCAGAGCTCTTGGACACCGTTGGCAGTCTTGTGGGAACAGTGGTTGATATAGATGATTCGACCCAAAATGTTCTCATGATAGTCAAGCGCTCTGACGGAGTTGAGGTCATGATTCCTCTTGCTGCTGACCTGATAACTGAATTTAACCCCGGCAACCGATCCATTGTGATGGACATCCCTGCTGGACTCCTTGATATGCAATGAAGATATTTGACGAAAACAACGCGGTGAAAAGCATCTTGGCCCGACTGGCCGAGAATGGGCGCAGCCATTACAGCGACGACGAAATATTGAATGTCGTCGATATGATATGGGACTTTTACGAGACCCGGGGGCTGCTTGATCCCGACAATGACGACGAGCCGGAGCGAGCCGACCTTGAGGAAGAGCTTGCGTCGTATGCCGCAACAATGTTGCGACGCGACAAAAATGCCAGACTGGATCCCGCCGACCTGCCTATTATCATAGCGGCAGAGCTCGACTACGAAGACTCCCTCCTTGATGGCGAGGAGGGGCTTGATGATCTCAGCGATCTGCTCGCCGACAACGATTGATTATCTCCAACTCCCACGATCCCTCTCCATGAATAAGAAAACGCTCCCCCTTATTGTGACATCATTGCTGACTGTAGCCGGAACAAGGGCTGCGGCAGAGGTTTTCTATACCGATCCCTACGAGGGGTTTAATGAGGAGACTTTCATGGACATGGATTTTGAACCTAATCTGGCCACGCCGTTGGTGCCTGACCGCGAAAAGGCTGCTGTAAAGCGACACATGGCTTTAGTGGCCAAAACGCTCAAAGGCCCATTTACCGTGGATCTTATGCGCGATGGAGAAGTGATGGTGGTCACCATACCCACCGACAATCTCTTTTTGCCAAACGACACTCTCCTCAATGAGAGCGCCGAGCGACTGATGAAGCCTATCTTCGGGCTGATGACCGATCCCATGAAATATAAGGTGGTTGCGGCTGTCCATACCGATGATACGGGCAATGCTCTATATCATGAGCGTTTGTCGACAGCGCGTCTTTACTCCGTCTACGACCTTTTTCTCGACATGATCGACAATGGTGCCATAAGTCCTGACATAGTGTTCATACCCTATGCCATGGGTGCCGATGATCCGATAGTCGACAACGATACATGGCGTCATAGGGCTGCCAACCGTCGTCTGGAGATTTTCTTTGTTCCCGGCCCTGCGCTCATAGAGCAGGCCCATAAGGAAACATCCGATCAATCGTCGACCAACCAGAAAAGAAAATAATTAAAAAAACAGTAACATCCAGTCCCAATCATTATTCAACAGATAAATGGCAAAAGAACTTAAAGATCTCACCAAGAGAGCAGACAATTATTCACAATGGTATAATGATCTGGTTGTAAAGGCCGATCTCGCCGAGCAGAGTGCTGTGCGCGGATGTATGGTTATCAAACCTTACGGATACGCTATCTGGGAAAAGATGCAGCAGCAGCTCGACCGCATGTTTAAGGAGACCGGTCATCAGAATGCTTATTTCCCCCTTCTGATCCCTAAATCGTTTCTCTCGCGCGAGGCTGAACATGTAGAGGGCTTTGCGAAGGAATGTGCCGTAGTGACTCATCACCGTCTGAAAAATGCTCCTGACGGATCAGGCGTATTGGTGGATCCGGATGCCAAACTCGAAGAGGAACTCATCATCCGACCAACATCAGAGACTATAATCTGGAACACATACCGCAATTGGATCCATTCCTATCGCGATCTCCCTATTCTCGTCAACCAGTGGGCTAACGTTATGCGTTGGGAAATGCGCACACGCATGTTCTTGCGCACAGCTGAGTTCCTGTGGCAGGAAGGCCATACAGCCCATGCCACCCGAGAAGAGGCTGAGGCTGAGGCCATCAAAATGATCAACGTCTACGCCGACTTTGCCGAGAAGTATATGGGTGTGCCTGTGGTCAAAGGCATCAAGAGCGCAAATGAACGATTTGCCGGAGCCATCGAGACTTATACCATCGAGGCAATGATGCAGGATGGCAAGGCGCTCCAAAGTGGCACCAGCCATTTCCTTGGTCAGAATTTTGCCAAGGCATTTGATGTGCAGTTTGTCAACAAGGAGAATAAACCCGAATATGTCTGGGCCACATCCTGGGGTGTTTCTACCCGACTCATGGGTGCCCTCATCATGACACATTCCGACGACAATGGTCTGGTGCTTCCTCCCCATCTCGCCCCAATTCAGGTGGTGATTGTGCCTATATATAAGAATGAGGAGCAGCGTCAGGAAATCACTAAGGCAGTAGAGCCTATCCTGAGCGAAATGCGTGCACGCGGTATCAGTGTGAAATATGATGATGCCGACAATCGTCGCCCTGGCTTCAAGTTTGCTGATTATGAGCTGAAGGGTGTACCTGTACGTCTGGCTATCGGTGCCCGCGATTTGGCTAACGGCACAGTGGAGATCATGCGTCGTGATACCCTTGAAAAGAGCGAAGGCCATCTTGAAGGAATCACTGACCATGTGGCCGCTCTTCTTGAGGAGATTCAGGAAAATATTTTCCATAAGGCACTTAAGCAACGCGAGGATATGACCGTGAAAGTCGACACCTATGAAGAGTTTAAAGAAGCTCTCGAGCGCGGCGGTTTTATTCTGGCCCACTGGGATGGAACTCCCGAGACCGAAGAACGTATCAAGGAGGAAACAAAAGCCACTATCCGTTGCATTCCTCTTGACGCTCCCGAAGAAGATGGCGTGGATATGCTCACCGGCAAGCCTTCTCACCGTAGGGTTATTTTCGCCCGCAACTATTAATCCATCAGCCTCATGGCCAGCGAAAGCGATCTCAACACCACCACCATGCAGCGACCGGAGGCGACTCCTCCGGTCATTGCTGTGGTAGTGCCATGCTACAATGAGGAGGACGCGCTCCCTATCTCGCTCGGTCGCCTCTCGGAGGTGATCGATATGATGGAGAAGCGTGGCATAGCTTCGTCGGACAGTTTCATTCTTTGTGTTGACGACGGTAGTCGCGACAAGACGTGGCATGTGATAGCATCGGCTCATGAAACCTCTTCCCGAATAAAAGGCATTGCACTTGCCCACAACCGAGGGCATCAGTATGCTCTGCTTGCCGGGCTGCTCACCGTAGGCCCGCTATGCGATGCTGCCATCTCCATTGATGCAGATCTTCAGGACGATCCTCTTGCTATGATAGAAATGGTCGAGAGGTATCTTGAAGGCGCTGAGATAGTGTATGGCGTGAGGTCGTCGAGAGATACCGACACTTGGTTTAAGCGTTCGACAGCTCATGCTTTTTACCGCTTTCAGGCAAGTATGGGATTGGACACCGTGTATGACCATGCCGACTATCGGCTCATGAGTAGCCGTGCAATAGGATTATTGTCGGATTATGGCGAAAGCAATCTTTTTTTGCGGGGCATAATTCCGCAGATCGGATTGAAGACAGCCATCGTGGGCTATGAGCGCGCGACGAGAGTGGCCGGAGAGTCGAAATATCCTTTGAGCAAGATGTTGAGTTTTTCTATAGATGGGATTACCAGCTTCTCCTCAAGGCCCATACGGATAATCTTTTTTGTAGGGCTGGCATTGCTGCTCCTCGATGTGGCAATGGCTCTCTATGTATTCAGTGCATATTTTGGCCATGATGCAATTCCGGGATGGACATCACTTATGTTGTCGACATGGTTTCTCGGTAGCTTGATACTCATAGCTTTGGGTGTGGTAGGGGAGTACATCGGGAAGATTTTTATAGAAGTGAAGCGGCGTCCGCGCTTTGCCCTACGCGATTCATTGCTTTAAAAAGACCATAATGGATACAAGAAATATATCTCATCGGTTTGCAGAAAAAGCCGGCATCCAGCCTAAGGAAGCTATAAGAATGATTGAGGCTATAGGCGCTACAATTGCCGAAGCCTGTGGTAATCTCGACATAGTGGCTATACCTGGTTTTGGTAATTTCTCCGCTCAAAAAAAGGATGAATGTATAGTGGAAGATCCGGACACCAAAAAACGGACTCTTTATCCACCGGTCATAGTGTCTGAGTTCAGAGCCAGTGTTATTTTGCGAAACCGTTTGTCGAAATGAACGAAAAAATTAATTTAAGGCAACTTGCCGAACGTTTGCCGGAAGAGTTTTTCGGGCCCGACACTGACAATCGTGTCGCTCTGGTCAATGAGCTTTTTAGCATTGTCGGTGAAATGATGGCTGAAGACGAGGAGGCATTGCTTCCTGGTTTCGGTGTTTTTGAACCAACCGGAAACTCAACGGATCCCGTTGCGTTTAAAGCTGACAAGGCGTTTGCCGATATCGTCAATGCGCCTTTTGCCTCTTTTGGCCCCGTTGATCTCGACCCCGAAGTGACAGATCATATGCTTGATTCGGTGGCTGAACCAAAAATACCTGTCGAAACTGAAAGCGAGGATCTTCAGCACGCCGAGATGCAAGCATCTGATATAAATCAGGATCCGGTCGGAACGGAAATAGCCAGCGAGCCCCCGATTGCTCAAGAGACTCCTGCGGCGCAAGTCATAGATGAAGCGACCGACATTGATGACATTCCAGCAAAGGAAGAAACCAATGATATTGCTCTGGAAGAGGACACTGTTGATTCAGGAAGGGGAGGGGATATACCGATTTCTTCACCACAGGAGGCATCCATTTACCCGCAACCTGAGAAAGAAGAAATGTCCTCACGGTTTGGTATAGGTTTCTTTTGGGGATTGCTGACCGGCTTGATAGTTGGAGCAATAATTTTTTTGGTCTATGTGATTCTCACCACAGATATATCAGGCGCGTCCACAATGGAGTCAGACATTATTGAAGATATACCGGAGGTGGAGATTTCGGAATAAACATTCTGTATGTCAGAAGTGTTAAACTCCAAATTCCTCATCTTATGTCCGACAATCCCAATCCCCTTCACAAGACATCAAAAATTTCGGCATGGATCAGTCATAAGACTGACCGGGCATTAGCCTTCTGGCACTACGCGAGCAATGGAGTGTGGCGCGATACAAGATCAAATTGGCGCATCAATCTACTGAAGACCTTAAACATAACTGTCAGGTCGTTTCTTGACACAGATCTTCAGTCGCAAGCGTGTGCTTTGACCTATCGCACTGTTCTCGCCATAGTGCCTGCGCTGGCCCTTGTCTTTGCCATATGCCGGGGATTTGGATTCCAGAATCTACTTCAGGATCAACTTTATTCGCTTATACCGTCTCAGCATCAGGCCATGGAGATGGCTCTGAAGTTTGTGGATAGTTACCTCTCTCAGGCCTCGGAGGGTATATTTGTCGGAGTAGGAATTCTCTTTCTGCTCTGGACTTTGATCTCGCTGCTTGGCTCCGTCGAAGACTCGTTTAATCAGATATGGCGAGTGAGAGAAGGGCGCACGATATGGCGTAAAGTGACCGACTATCTTGCTATTTTTCTGATCCTTCCAGTACTTATGATATGTGCGGGTGGTATCACCATCCTGATGTCGTCGACGCTCCAGAAAATAGCCATTTTTAACTTCATGGGGCCTATGGTGCGTCTGCTGATCGATGCTCTCGGTTTGATTCTGACATGGCTTTTCTTTGCTGGCGCATATATGCTCATCCCCAATGCCAAGGTGAAATTTGTCAATGCTTTTGTGGCGGGAGCAATGGTTGGTACGGCATTTCATGTGATCCAATGGCTCTTCATGACCGGACAGATGTATGTCACTAAATACAATGCCATATACGGTTCATTCTCATTTCTTCCATTGGTGTTGATATGGCTTCAACTTTCATGGCTTACCACTCTCATAGGTTCACTTGTGTGCTACGCATCCCAAAACATAGGACAGTTTGCTTTCTTTGAAAATGTAGAGAACATATCTCAAGCCTATCGCCGACGTGTTACCGTGGCCGTAATGACTCTCATTGCTAAGCGCTTTGAGATGGGACGTAAACCTCTCACCATTGCCGGAATATCCAAGGGCTATGATTTACCCGAAAATCTTGTGAGAATCATAGCTATCCGACTTCATGACATAGGCCTCGTTGCTTTTGAAGAAGCTGAAGGAGACCTTGGTTATCATCCTTTGCTTCCGGCTCTTGATATAAATAAGATAACGGTAGGGGAGACCCTCAAGCGCCTTGATCAATATGGCGACTCAGATTTTATCCCGGATTTCGATGACAAATATGGGCAGATCAACAAGATTCTCGCTTCGGTTGAGGAGGCTATGACCAATAGCTCAGACAACATTTTACTCACTAAAATTGATATAGATATTCACCCCGATAAGTAGTTTTTTTCTACATTTTGGAGTGGAGATAACATAAGTTTAACCAACACATAATCAATCATTACCATTATGAACAAGATTCAGGTAGCAACCGCTCAAGCTCCTGCGGCAATCGGCCCCTACAGCCAGGCCATCAAGTGTGGCAACATCCTCTTCATCTCCGGTCAGATTCCTCTGAATCCTGCCGACGGCTCGATCCCTGAGGGCATCGAAGCTCAGACCGCTCAGAGCATCGCCAACATCAAAGCTATCCTCAAAGAGGCCGGATGCACCATCGACAACGTTGTGAAGACCACTGTGTTCCTCGCCGATATGAGCCTCTTTGGCCCCATGAACGAGGTCTACGGCCGTGAGTTCACGGCTCCTTTCCCTGCCCGTTCGGCTGTAGCCGTCAAGGAGCTTCCCAAGCAGGTTCTCGTTGAAATCGAGACCATCGCAACCCTTGCCTGATTATAATCAGATACCGGTTTAATCCCTTAAATCCCCGGCATCGACGGTCATTTTAAGCCTCGATGTCGGGGGTGTTTTTTTGTCTGTCAAGCAGTAGGTGAGGGCATGAATCTGAGGTGAAAACAGAGCGAGATTGAAAGCTGAAAATGCGTCGGGAAGCCCTCAGAAACATTACTTAACGATGGCCAAAAACGCTCTAATGGAGTCTGGAAAGAATTGAAAAACGGTAAATAAATGCATCAAATTCCCATGGCAGAAGAGTGAAAACCGGGGTGAAAAGGGGGGCTTTTCGGGCTTAAACAAGAGCCGGCTGCACCCATTTTTCCTTCAATAAATGCGATGGCTCAAGCAAAAAAACTTCGATCATGAGGCTTCATGAGTAAAATAGGAAGGGAAAAATGATCTCAGGAGACCGAAAAAAAATAGATGCGATGGAGCTTTTTATTGCCAAAATCAAGTTGGGAAAAAACAATAGAAGTTGTGCTATGAAAAGATGCAAGGAGGGGCGTATCGCCAAAAATATATGACTACGGATAATTAGTTTTTTTGGGGATAAATTTCAGTGAATGAAAAACCCTATTTAACATAATAGTGATTATGAGCACAAGTGATCGAGAATGCAATATAAATGAATGACTCGACAAAGATAGCAGATCTGAACTCTCTCGAGGTGTGAAAACGTCGTCTTTCATCACACTTCGTGAGCGGTATAATATGACCTATAAGTCGAGTTGAATGTGAAGCATCGACTGAAGATTAACAGTTACTACTGCGACGGCTTTTATCAGATCATGCACAGCCTGCGGACGCGGATAAACCGAGGGTAAGTCTGGCACGTACACCACTCGGTCAAATGTAGAACTATCCGCAAGCGCCATACGTTTTTTTTATAAAGAGTAATTAATACGCTAATAAACGCGCCAATGGTAGCTCAAAGACAATGATTGCATTTGCAATCTATGCCGATTTTCGTTTAACACACCAAGACTATGCAATTGCACCATCCCAGTCAAATTTAACATTAATCACAATCGTGAATATGTAAAACGCACAACAATCAATTGCAAACCCACAATTTTACAAACGCAATCATTGCGTAGATTGCAAAGACATCTGTTGTTTGCGTAACAAAATTAACAATTGCACAATCGGGTCGCTTTGCAAATAGCTGCTTATTCACGATGGTTTGCATAGGGCGTATATTTCACATACTCAGCGCACTACGTAAATCCTCTAAACCCGCACTTCAACAATTAACAATGTGATAGTCAATTTAGATGCTATATCGCACGTATTTCGCCCATATAGTTCTGCTTCCCAAATATGTTATTCCAGAAATGTGAATCATTGATTTAATAATTATAGCTTCCCCTCCCCTCGCCCTTGTAGGCGTTCAGCGGTAAGACAAGTGTCGCAGTTTGCGATTGCATCTATTGAATGCAAATTACTGTAGTTGTATATGCAAATTTGCGTTTTTCGATTATTATTTGCGAAATCCAATAAAAGTGATTACATTTGCATTCGTAATTAATTATTCGCTATGGATCTTGTAACCCGTCTCAGAGAATATATCGATCACATCGCCATGCCGGTAACGCAGTTTGCCGACGCATGCGGAATTCCACGTCCATCTATGTCTCAGCTACTTAGCGGGCGCAATAAAAAGGTCAGTAATGAGCTGATCTCAAAAATCCATGATGCCTTTCCCGACCTCAACGTTTTGTGGCTGATGTTTGGGCAAGGAGATATGCTTGTTGCTTCAAATACGTTGCTCTCAGAGCCTCAAAACAGGGTCAAAACGGCAGATGGATCACCTCAATCCCCTCCGCAGCAACCTATTGCGAAAACCGTTCTTGAGTTTGAAGACAACTCAATTTTTGACCCAGATAATTTCACCATCGACGTAGCATCGGAAGTCGCCTCCGGGCAGACAGACTACACCCCTGCACCATCATTTTCGTCTGCGGCTGAAGGAACACCATCTTCATCCTGCGGTGCTTCTCCGGGTTCTATCGGTGGTGTTGCCGCAGCAGCTGCTGTGAAGTCATCCGACACATCAAAGCGCATAGTCAATATCATAGTGTATTACTCCGACAATTCTTTTGAAGCTTTTGTGCCCGAATGATTCTTACCCCAATCGCGGGGCTGCTTGTCGATCCCCTCAGGCTCCTCGATTTGGATATTAAGAATATTTTATCTATTTTTGTCGGTTGTAAAAAGATGGCCCATGAGCGCAAGCAGAGTCAAAGACACAGCCACCACCCTCTGGGGTGATTTCATAGTCTGTCGCAAAATGCGGCAGACCCCTGAACGGTTGGCCATACTCAACGGGGCTCTTGAGATGCCCGCGCACTTCTCGCCCGCAGATATAGCCCGGTCGCTCGACAAGGCAGGGACACGGTATAGTCTGACCACTGTTTACACCACCTTGAATCTTCTTGTTGAAGCTAAGATATTGCGCCGCGTGACGTTTGATGACCGCGCGGCTCTCTATGAGCGCTCTCCTCTTTTGGGTGGCAATAGCCGTACCCGCAAGCCTCACCATCATTTGGTGTGCACATCTTGTGGTCGCATATCGGAGACACGGGAGCCAGATCTGCCGCTCGACACTATCAAGACCTCGATAGGTAAGAATGCTGCTGGATTCGAGCCTGCCGAGATTTCACTCACCGTCTACGGCCTCTGCGCCCGATGCGTAAGGCAAGCGGCCAGACGTTCCGTCCATCACCACGAAAATAAATCATAACTTCCCAATATCACCACTCATTCATCATCTGAGATATGAAAGTTGACGTTTTGCTCGGCCTCCAGTGGGGCGACGAAGGAAAAGGCAAGGTTGTTGATGTCCTTACTCCTCGTTACGATGTAGTAGCCCGCTTCCAGGGAGGGCCAAATGCCGGCCACACCCTCGAGTTTGAAGGTAAGAAGTATGTGCTTCGCTCGATCCCTTCCGGCATTTTTCAAGACGGGCAGACAAATATCATTGGCAACGGAGTTGTCCTTGATCCCATTCTTTTCCGCCAAGAGGCCGAAGAACTTTTGGCTTCTGGCATAGATTTGCGCAAGGTGCTTAAAATTTCCAAGAAAGCCCATCTGATCATGCCTACTCACAGGCTGCTTGATGCCGCATCTGAAAAAGCAAAAGGCGGAGCCAAGATAGGAACAACAGGTAAAGGTATCGGCCCGACCTATACCGATAAGATCTCGCGCAACGGTCTGCGATTGGGCGACGCCCTGCTCCCCGATTGGAACGATCGCTACACAGCAGCCCGTAACCGCCACATGGCAACACTTGCCTCAATGGGCGAGACTCCGGAGATAACCGATATCGAACGCCAATGGCTTGAGGCCGTAGAATATCTTCGCTCATACGAGATTGTCGACTCCGAGCATTTGGTCAACAAGCTCCTTGCCGAAGGGAAAAGCATATTGTGTGAAGGCGCGCAGGGCACCCTCCTTGATGTCGACTTCGGCTCTTATCCATTTGTGACATCCTCCAACACTATTACTGCTGGAGCTTGCTCCGGACTCGGTGTCGCTCCAAATAAAATCGGAGAGGTATTCGGCATCTTCAAGGCTTACTGCACTCGTGTAGGCTCAGGGCCGTTCCCCACCGAGCTCCATGATGAAACAGGCGCCCTTATTCGTAATCTGGGCCACGAGTATGGAGCTGTGACTGGTCGCGAGCGCCGTTGCGGCTGGATTGATCTTGTCGCTCTCCGCTATGCCATAATGATCGATGGCGTGACACAGCTTATAATGATGAAGAGCGACGTGCTCGACAGCTTTGATGAAATCAAGGCTTGTGTGGCCTACCGTATCAATGGGGTGGAAACTCACGACTTCCCCTTCTCTCTTGACGGAGTGGAGATAGAACCAGTCTATGTCACCCTCCCAGGGTGGAAGACCGACATGACCGCAATGAAGAGCGAAGATGAGTTCCCTCCTCAATTCGTCGACTACATAAACTTCCTTGAGAAAGAGCTTGCCACCCCCATCACAATCGTATCCATCGGTCCCGATAGAGAGCAGACCATCATGCGCAAGCGTAAATAAATAGCTTACTCCCCTCGCCCCCGAAATAGAATACCATTTAAAACTAATCAACCGATCAAGAACCATGGCGAAAGTAAAACCATTCAAAGGCATTCGTCCTCCACAGTCAATGGTGGAGGAGGTCGCCTCGCGTCCTTATGATGTCCTTAACTCTGATGAGGCACGCGCAGAAGCCGAAGGCAATCCCAAGACCCTTTATCACATCATAAAGCCAGAGATCGACTTTGAGCCCGGCACCGATGAGCACGACCCACGTGTCTACGACCGTGCTGTGGCAAACTTCCACGACTTCATGGCCAAGGGCTGGCTTGTGAAAGACGACAAGCCCCACTATTATATCTACGCCCAGACCATGGATGGCCGCACTCAGTATGGCATCGTGCTCGCCGCATGGGTCGACGACTATATGAGTGGCCGCATCAAGAAGCACGAGCTTACTCGCCGCGACAAGGAGGAGGACCGAATGAAACATGTCCGCGTCAATAATGCCAACATCGAGCCGGTGTTTTTTGCTTTCCCCGACAACGAGGTCCTCGAAGAGGTGATAGCTTCCACCACCAAGACACAGCCCGAATATGATTTCGTAGCGCCCGACGGATTTGGTCACACCTTCTGGATAGTCGACGAGAGCCTTAACGATACCATCACGACGGCCTTTGAAGCGATTCCGCATCTGTATATCGCCGACGGACACCACCGCACGGCGGCTGCAGCTTTGGTAGGCGCTGAAAAGGCAAAGGCTAATCCTGATCATCGTGGCGACGAGGAGTACAACTTCTTCCTTGCTGTTGCCTTCCCGTCGTCTCACCTCAAGATCATCGACTACAATCGAGTGGTGAAAGATCTCAACGGGTTCACACCGGAGGAATTTCTCGATAAGTTACGCGAGAATTTCGAGGTAGCGGATATGGGCGCTGAAATATATCAGCCTTCAGCTCTTCACAACTTCTCGCTTTATCTCGGGGGGCGTTGGTATAGCCTCACTGCTCTGCCGGGGCGCTTCGACGACGCCGATCCAATAGGTGTCCTCGATGTCACGATCTCGTCGGATCTCATATTGCGCGATATCCTCGGCATCACCGATCTCCGCTCCGACAAACGCATTGATTTTGTTGGCGGCATCCGTGGACTTGGCGAGCTCAAGCGCCGTGTAGACTCTGGCGAGATGGCGGTGGCGCTTGCGCTTTATCCAGTGTCGATGAAGCAGCTCATGGATATCGCCGACTCAGGCAACATCATGCCTCCTAAGACAACCTGGTTTGAGCCCAAGCTCAGATCCGGGCTTGTCATCCACTCCCTTGACGACTGATATGCAATCCTCCCTCTCTCCCTCTTTTCCAGTCGCTCCGGCAAGCAGAATATTCAGAATAGCACCAAGTGTCTATCTGAAGCATATGCTTGCCGGACCGGCAGGAAGGAAAACCATCATAATCCCGACGATTCTTATCGCAGTATGTGTGGCTACAGCTATCCTCGCTTCCGATTGGCGTTTTCTGATTATTGCCCTCATGCTGGTGTTTATTGCAGTGCCCATGGTGATGGCTCTCGTCTACTTTTCCATCACCCTCTCGCCCGAGGCTACGAGATCGACCCTCCCCCATTCTGTGGAATTATGTCGCGACGGCAGCATAAAGATTGTATATGCCGATTCTGACGATAATTCCAACAAATCCTCTGTGGCGGGCGAGGCCATCTCTCCTGAAGAAATTATCTCATTCAGATTCTCCGACGAATACCTTGTCTACAGGCTTGCTTCCGGTCGTTTGCTGATTATCCCGCTCAAAGATATTGATCTTCCTTACGACCGGCATTGTCAATTCAGAGATTTTGACTAATTTTGCACTCAAGTTTTTCTCTCCGATTTAAACGCAAACCATTCGTTACTCTCACATCTATCTTATAACATGGTTGTATTTTTTAAGCACGGGGCCTCGCGCGTCATAGCAGTCGCCACCGACCACAACTTCTCACCGGACGAACTGGAAAAGCTCTCATGGCTTTTCGATGGCGCACGTCCTGTCGCAGCTTTGTCGCTCAAGGGCCGATATATTGGTCCTCGCAAAGAAATGATTACTCCTTGGAGCACTAATGCAGTCGAGATCACCCGCAATATGGGTGTGGATGGCATTAGCCGCATTGAGGAGTTTTTCGTTGTACGCGACGGTGAACCCCGTTACGATAAAATGTTGCAACGCTTCTATCCCGCCGGCCTTGATGCTTCAGTGTTCGAGCTTGACAAGGAGCCGGAGCCTGTTGTTCACATCACTGACATCCATGAATACAACCGTCAGGAAGGTCTGGCGCTTTCACCTGAGGAGGAGAAGTATCTATCTGACCTCTCTGAAAAGCTTGGTCGCCCCCTCACCGATAGTGAGGTGTTTGGATTCTCACAAGTCAATTCCGAGCACTGCCGCCACAAAATCTTCAACGGCACCTTTGTGATTGATGGCGAAGAGAAACCCATGAGCCTCTTCAAGCTCATAAAAAAAACCTCACAGGAAAACCCTGGAGGTCTTGTCTCAGCCTACAAGGATAATGTGGCATTTGTAAAAGGCCCCGAGATTGAGCAATTTGCGCCGTCCGATCCCGCTTGCCCATCTTTCTTTGGCGTTAAACCCATATCTACAGTCCTCTCCCTCAAAGCCGAGACCCACAACTTCCCGACTACAGTTGAGCCATTCAATGGCGCTGCCACCGGTTCGGGAGGTGAGATCCGCGATCGTCTCGGCGGTGGCAAAGCATCCTTGCCCCTTGCCGGCACCGCCGTGTATATGACCTCTTATCCACGCCTCGACCCCCAGCGCCGTTGGGAGCTTATGACCAACCCTCGTGTATGGCTATATCAGACCCCGGCCGACATTCTCATAAAAGCCTCAAATGGAGCCTCCGATTTTGGCAATAAATTTGGTCAGCCGCTGATCTGCGGATCGCTTCTCACCTTTGAGCACGACGAGAATGGACGTATGTATGCCTACGACAAGGTTATCATGCTTGCCGGCGGTGTGGGTTTTGCCAACTCCCGCGATGCCATCAAGGGTGTTCCGGAGCCCGGTCAAGCTGTGGTGGTGATGGGTGGCGACAACTACCGTATAGGTATGGGTGGCGGTGCCGTCTCGTCGGTGGCTACAGGTCAATATGCCGGTGCCATCGAGCTTAATGCCGTGCAGCGTGCCAATCCTGAGATGCAGAAACGAGTGTCGAATGTGATCCGCGCACTTGCCGAGGATGAGGCAAACCCCATCGTGTCTATTCATGACCATGGCGCGGGCGGCCACCTCAATGCTCTCTCCGAGCTCGTCGAAGCGACCGGAGGACATATCGACATGTCGGCCCTCCCTATCGGCGATACCACACTCTCGGCTAAGGAAATCATAGGCAACGAGAGCCAGGAGCGCATGGGCATGGTTGTGGATAAGTCTGATATCGACCGAATACGTGCGATTGCCGATCGCGAACGCGCCCCGATGTTTGTCGTAGGTGAGACCACCGGCGACAACCGTTTCGTATTTGAGGAGTCCGACGGCACCAAACCTATTGATCTTGCTATGGAGGATATGTTTGGCAATTCGCCTCGTACTGTAATGACCGACAATACAGTCGATAATAAATATCTCCCCGTAGAGCCCGATCCCGAAAAATTAGACGAATATCTCCGCAGCGTCCTTAGCCTTGAAGCTGTGGCATGCAAGGACTGGCTGACAAACAAGGTTGACCGATCTATCACCGGCAAGATTGCACGTCAGCAGTGTCAAGGCGAAATCCAGTTGCCTGTAAGCGACTGTGGTGTTGTTGCACTCGACTACCGTGGCGAAAAAGGTATAGCCACCTCAATAGGTCACGCCCCCCAGGTGGCCCTCATCGACTCCGCTGCAGGATCGGTTATGGCTGTAGCCGAGGCGCTCACCAATATCGTCGGAGCCCCACTTGCCGAAGGCCTCAAGAGCGTTTCGCTGAGCGCCAACTGGATGTGGCCCTGCAAAAATGCTGGCGAGGATGCCGCCCTCTACAAGGCTGTGGAGGCTTGCTCTGATTTCGCTTGCAAGATTGGCATAAACATACCGACAGGTAAAGATTCTCTGTCGATGACCCAGAAGTATGGCGAGGATAAGGTATTTGCTCCCGGCACTGTTATCATATCAGCCGCTGGCGAAGTGAGCGATGTGCGTCGCGTTGTGTCGCCAGTTGTATCGCGCTGCGCTGGTTCACGACTCTATTATGTTGACTTCTCGGGTATGCCTCTTTCGCTCGGTGGCTCGGCACTCGCCCAGACTCTCGGACGCCTTGGCTCCGATTGCCCCTCCGTTGCATCCCCCGAGCAGTTTGTCTCGACTTTCAATGCCATTCAAGGTCTTGTACGCAGGGGTGTGATCCTGTCGGCCCACGACGTTTCGGCCGGCGGTTTGATAACCACCCTGCTTGAGATGGCATTCCCGAATAATGTAGGTGGCCTTGAGATCAATCTCGACAACTTCAAGAAATGGGGAGAGACCGACCTCATCAAGATTCTCTTCTCTGAAAACCCCGCTCTGGTGATACAGGTAGCAAACAGCCGACGCACCGGAATGCTCGCTACACTCTCCAATGCCGGTGTGCGCGTCATTGAGATAGGCCACACTTCGGCCGGACGTCAGTTCAACCTCGACTTCGACGGACGACATTTATCATACGACATTGATGAACTCCGCGATGTATGGTATTACCCTTCCTATCTCATGGACCGGCTCCAGACCAGCGATAAGATGGCGCTCGAGCGCTTCGAGAACTATAAAGAGCAGCCGGTGCGCTTCCGTCTGCCCCGTCACTTCCAGGGCTCGTTTGCTTCTCGCGGCATCACTCCGGGCCAGCGTCAGCCTTCTGGTATCCGCGCTGCTATTATTCGAGAGAAGGGCGTCAATGGCGACCGCGAAATGGCATTCTCACTCTATCTGGCCGGCTTCGATGTGAAAGATGTCCACATGAGCGACCTCATGAGTGGTCGTGAAACTCTGGAAGATGTCAACATGATAGTGTTCTGCGGCGGTTTCTCGCACTCCGATGTGCTTGGGTCGGCCAAGGGCTGGGCTTCAGGATTCCTCTGGAACGATAATGCACGCAAAGCCATAGAGCGTTTTTATGAGCGCGAAGACACCCTTAGCCTCGGTGTGTGCAACGGTTGTCAGCTCATGATCGAGCTGGGCCTCATCAAGCCGGCATCTAAGGTTACACCAGGAACCAAAGTAAGGATGGCCCACAATGAAAGCCATAAGTTTGAGAGCGCTTATCTCGGTGTGAACATCGAAGACAGCCCCTCGGTGATGCTTTCATCTCTTGCCGGCACCAAAACCGGCATCTGGGTGGCCCATGGCGAAGGCCGCTTCCATCTCCCCTTCCCCGCCGGAGGCTACAAGGTCGCACTCCGCTACAGCTATTCAGCATATCCCGGCAACCCCAACGGAAGTCGTGGCGCGGTGGCAGGTATATGCTCGCCCGATGGACGTCATCTTGCTATGATGCCCCATCTCGAGCGCTCGATATTCCCCTGGCAGTGTGCGGTATACCCCGCCGACCATCAAGCCGACGATGTGACACCGTGGATCGACGCATTTATCAATGCCCGCCGCTGGATTGAGCGTCATTCCTGATCGATAATAAAAAAATTGCTTTAGTGGCGGTGTGCTCAAAGGCACAATGTCTTCAGAGCGCACCGCCATTCTTTTCTTCATTATATTTCCAATGGGAGGATTCTTTGGTGTCGCCAAGCGCGACAAATGTGTCAACGAACTCTTTTACGGAGTCGACTATAACAGCCATATGGGCACCAAACGTGCGGGTATGGCCACCGTTCACAACGGTATCTTCTGCCGCTCAATCCACAACATCGAAAACACCTATTTCCGCACCAAATTTGAGGGTGACCTTGACGAATTCTCAGGCTCGTCGGGCATCGGAGTCATTTCCGACACCGATGCTCAGCCTATCATAGTCAACTGCCATCTTGGCAAATTTGCTATCGTCACAGTAGGCCGCATCAACAACATTGATAATCTCGAAAATGATCTCCTTGCCAAAGGGCACCACTTCTGCGAGCACTCTTACGATATCATCAACCCTACCGAAATGATCTCTGCTCTCATAAGTGAGGGCAAAGACATGGTGTCGGGTATCGAAAATGTTTTCAAGTCTGTCAAAGGGTCATGCTCCATGCTGATTCTGATGGAGGATGGCAGCATTATAGCTGCACGCGACCGCCTCGGACGTACCCCCATCACAATCGGCCGAAAAGATGACGGCGAGGGCTTTGCCGCAACTTCAGAGACCTGTGCGTTTCCCAATCTCGGCTTCTCAATCTACGCCAATCTTGGTCCAGGCGAGATTGTGAGATTTGATGCCGAAAAAATGGAGCGCCTGAAAGAGCCTGAAGAAGAGATGCAGATATGTGCATTCCTTTGGACCTATTATGGCTACCCGGTGTGTGAATACGAGGGGCGCAATGTCGATGAGATGCGCTATAAGTGTGGCAAGGATATGGCTGAGAAGGATGGCAGCAAAGTCGACTTCGTGAGTGCCATCCCCGACTCAGGTATAGGCATGGCGTTGGGCTATTCCCAAGGTCTCGGAGTTCCCTACAAAAGGGGGATAGTGAAATACACCCCTACCTGGCCCCGTTCCTTTACCCCCGGCACGCAGGAACGCCGCGAATTGGTTGCAAAGATGAAGCTCATTCCAAACAGAGCTCTTCTGCGCGACAAAAAAGTGATATTCTGCGATGATTCAATAGTGCGTGGAACTCAGCTTCGCGACAATGTAGCCGATCTCTACGAGTGTGGCGCTAAGGAAGTTCATGTGCGCATCTCGTGTCCGCCGCTAATATATCCATGTCGATTCCTCAACTTCACTGCATCCAAGAGCGATCTTGAACTCATAACCCGTCGCGTGATTCAGAAGCGCGAGGGAGCCCACGACCGCAATCTCGAGGCTTACGCCACCACCGGCAGTCCCGAATACGAAGCCATGGTAGAGGATATTAGGAGCGGACTGGGCGTGACATCGCTTAAGTTCTCATCTATCGAGAATGTTGTCAGCGCCATAGGTCTTCCAAAGTGCAAGATTTGCACCCATTGCTTCGACGGATCATCCCACGATTGATTCTACGCCTCAGGGTCATACCGCCTCGTTTTATCTCCAGCAACGCCAAATTTCATCCAATAAAATTTGGATTTTCGAACCCGATGATATAACTTTGCGTTATAAAATCAAACCCTCGATGGCGAGAGAGCCCGAAGGAAGTATTTTTCAATCTCCTACAGCTTACCACATCAAAGTAGATTGGGAAACTCATCAAATTTTAATGAAATACCGAGACAAGCTAAGTCGGCCAATGGCGGGCCTCACATCCGCCCCGCGCAGATGCTCTTTTCGAGAATAACAGAGGATTACAAAGGCCGGCCGTGCACTCAAAACCTGTCATTCGGAGTTTCATCGCATCCTTTGATGTGGCTCATACAGGGCAGCCGATAGCGATATTCCACCACCATTCGCTCCGGTTGCCCTGATTTTTGTGTGCTCAGAGTAATGACACAATAGCATTCGATCGCCCCGGTAGCCATTTATGGCAATCGGGGCGATCAAATCTGTATCCCTTATTGTCGAGAGTGAGAATTACTGGAGTTCCTGCTTGAGCAGGTCAGCCCATTGGGCGATACGCTTGTCTGTCAAATCCTCATGGTTTACGTTATCGAGGAGCAGACCGTAGGCCCGGCCATTCCTGTCGATGGCACGGCTCTTATCAAAGTCAAATCCATCGTACTCATATCCTTCACCTGCAAATGTGGCGCCGGTAGAGGTAAGACGCTCATGGAGAGTGCCGACAGCGTTGCAGAAAGTATCGGCCATCGACGTGTCTCCGCAACCGAATAAAGCTATTGTCTTACCCTTTAGGTCGAGAGCCTCGAGGCCATCGATGAAGTCATACCAATTGTCTTCAAGATCTCCGTCGCCCCATGTTGAGCTACCGAGGATAAGGTTTGTGTAATTGCCGGTCTCCGATGGGGCGGTCTTGGCCACATCATACACATCAGCAGGGGCAATGCCGAGTTTATCGGCTATTTTGAAGGCCGCATCGCGGGTTTGACCCGTTGTTGAGCCATAAAATATAGCTGTAGGTTTCATATAGTGTTTTAAACTTGTGGATAAGTTGTTGATATTATCCTAACAATCCCAGTAGTATAAAAGTTGCATTACTTGCCATAAGGCACGGCTCTTTCATTTAAAATTTAAATAAACGCATAACACCCTTACCCGATTCAGAGCGAGTCGGGTAAATTTTTATATGTTGTATGTCAGTTATTTATCTTTAATTCAAAAGATGAAAAATTCTTATTTTTGTGATAGGAAGTGCAGCAGTCTGGTAAAGCTCATTGACACATGCCTCATAAGTTCAGCCAGTCCTTTTGCCTTGTCGGAGAGTTTCTTACGACGTCCTTTCCAGATAGAGAACAGCGAATAGACAATCCGGTGGATTGTGTCGAGATTCCTTGCGGCCTTAGTGGATTTACGTTTTATGCAGTCCTGCAACAGGTTTAAGTCAAGTCCCCAGTGCATACTCTCTATAGACCAATGTTTTCGGACGGCCTTTCCGATCCAGGGAGTATCCACGGGGAGATTTGACACATACATCCTTGTCTCAGTCGTCTCTGTACCTGTAGATTTATTGGTAGTGTTGGAGACAAACTCAACCACCGTAAGATTGCTGCCCCATTTGTCCTTGTCGGCAATGAGATCAAGTCCGTCATATACGTTGTATGTCCGTTGCTCGATTCTTCCGTGTCCGAGTTCAGGATCTTCAATGTATGTGAACAGAGGTGCTGTATATTTGATCTTGTCCTCCACTCCATAGCGCAGTGCCCGCTGGTTGGCTTTGAGCTCTATAAGAAAACACCCCTCCTTTTTCCTTATTTTGTCAATGATTTCCTTCTGCATCGACATAGCGTCCGCCGTCACCAATCTGCCGGCAATGTCTATCTTGTTAAGCAGCAATGGCACAGCCTTTATTTCATTGCTTTTCTCACTGCATGCCTCAGTCGCCAATGTTATGCCCGTGGAGGGGGAATAGGC
>CAJTUF010000007.1 GCA_910579675.1 uncultured Muribaculaceae bacterium
ACCACAACATCGGGATTGTCGTTTACCCCAAGCGTTGAACCCTCGTGTCCGGGTTGACCACCCGGCTTTTTGCCCGTAGGCTTGCGAAGCGATTTGGTGCGACGTATTATCTCGTCCTTCAGTTTCTCCTTTGAAGGTGGCGTACTGCTGTTCCCGGAGTTCTTTGGTGGCTCCTCATACTTGGCAAGACGCTTACGGAGTTCCTCTTTCTCTTTACGCTCTTTTTTAAGCATCATTTTCAAGTCGCGGATCTCCTTTAGTTGGCCTTGTGAGGTGCGGTTAATCTGGCATATGGTCGCGTGTTGGGAATCGATAGTTTTCTGCATCGATTCTATCTGTTTCGCAAGTGACGAAATCGCCTTAGATATGTCTGTAACCGTTTGTTTCACAGATACAAAGATACGAATTTTATTTGAGATGACCAAATAAAATTACATCTTTTTTTATCTGAATTTCAAGGCTTTATAAAATGTATTTTAGAGTATTGAGAGGTCGTTGTCTGACCCTGTCGGTAATAGTTTCAGTTTCCGCATCAGTGTATCCGCTGAATAGTTACACATGCTCGGACGAAGGCTTAATATATGTGAACGAATCGGCGACACGCCCTTTCATTTCGGGCTGATTTCCTTTCAAGGCAAGTATATAGTCGGCTCCGCGCTCGATTATTACCTTGGCAATCTCCTTTTGACAACCCATCGCGTCAATGGTGACGATGCAGCCCTTCAGTTCCAGAATACGCAGCAGTTTCGGTATGGCGGTTATCTCGTTACTCTTTCCTGCAACCTTTTCCTGACCCAACAGGAGATTGTTGGCAGAAGCCCACGCGCTGACAAGATGGGTGTAAGTTCCGGTTCCGTCATCGCTGCTTCCGCGCATACATTTTCCGTCGATGGCAACTACTTCACCATCGGTCAGCTCTGCGATGCTCTTGGTCCATGCAACAAAAGAATCGTTCAATTCCTTGGGGTCTAACGAGCTGATTACCCGATTGAAAGTATCATGAGACGGAATCCCATTAGGAAGATACAGAAAGCGTTCGAGCCAATCAACCTTGGCATTGCCGTAGTCCTCTATCTCGTTCCACGACTCAGCGCCGCAGATGACTGCGCAAAGGGAGATGAAAAGGATGGATTCGAGGCTATGTTTCTGTGTGCGTTCTACACGTGGGTCGGTTACCGACGAAAAAAAATCTATGGCTGATGTGGTCTTTGTCATACTATATTAACGGCTGAAACCACTTAATAGTAGTAATCATCCGTTAAGTTTATTTAAGATGCGTCAGCCCTGTATATTTTTTTTACGAGTGTATATGAATTGATGATAATCAACAAAAACGGAGTGTAGCCGATCGAGCTACACTCCGTTTTTATGGATTGGTATGTTTTTGGGTTGAAGTGTTACTTCAC
Organism: uncultured Muribaculaceae bacterium; assembly: GCA_910579675.1. Lineage (GTDB taxonomy): Bacteria > Bacteroidota > Bacteroidia > Bacteroidales > Muribaculaceae > Paramuribaculum. The sequence goes on from CAJTUF010000007.1 coordinate 1,407, forward strand.
TTCCTCAAAGTCTACGTCGGTCACATCATCGTGGGGCGATGCGCCGCCGGGGTTGTTGCCTGCGCCTGGTTGGGCACCTGCACCGGGGTTAGCTCCCTGCTGGGCCTGAGCCTGAGCGTTGAGAATCTCCTGCTGGGCAGCGCCGAAGGCATTTTCGATGGCCTTGGTGGCAGCGTCGATGCCGGCGAGATCCTGAGCCTTGTGGGCCTCCTTGAGCTGCTGGAGTGCGGTCTCGATAGGAGCCTTCTTGTCGGCAGGAATCTTGTCGCCGAGCTCGTTGAGCTGCTTTTCGGTCTGGAAGATGAGAGTGTCGGCGTGGTTGAGCTTTTCGGCGCGCTCTTTTTCCTTGGCGTCGGCGGCGGCGTTGGCTGCAGCTTCGTCCTTCATGCGCTTGATTTCGGCGTCGGTCAAGCCGCTCGATGCTTCGATACGGATGCTCTGTTCCTTGCCGGTTGCCTTATCCTTGGCCGATACGTTGAGGATACCGTTGGCGTCGATCTCAAAAGTAACCTCGATCTGAGGTATGCCACGGGGTGCGGGAGCGATGCCGTCGAGGTGGAACTTGCCGAGGGTCTTGTCGTCCTTTGCCATGGGGCGTTCGCCCTGAAGCACATGGATCTCAACCGAAGGCTGATTGTCGGCGGCGGTGGAGAATGTCTCGCTCTTGCGGGTAGGAATGGTTGTGTTGGCTTCGATGAGCTTAGTCATGACACCGCCGAGGGTCTCGATGCCTACCGACAGAGGCACAACGTCGAGGAGCTGGATGTCCTTGTTGATGTCGCCCGAAAGCACGGCGCCCTGGATGGCGGCACCTACGGCAACTACTTCATCGGGATTTACGCCCTTTGAGGGAGCCTTGCCGAAGAACTTCTCTACTACGGCCTGGATGGCGGGGATACGGGTGGAGCCACCTACGAGAATCACCTCGTCGATGTCGCTCTTGTTGAGGCCAGCATCTTTAAGAGCCTGTTCGCAAGGCTTGATGGTGGCCTGGATCAGATTGTCGGCGAGCTGCTCAAACTGAGCGCGGGTAAGGGTCTTTACAAGGTGCTTGGGGCCCGAAGCGGTGGCAGTGATGTAGGGGAGGTTGATCTCGGTCGAAGTGGTCGAGGAGAGTTCGATCTTGGCCTTCTCGGCAGCCTCTTTCAGGCGCTGAAGAGCCATAGGATCCTTGCGGAGGTCAACACCTTCCTCTTTCTCAAACTCGTTGGCGAGCCAGTCAATGATCACATGGTCGAAGTCGTCACCGCCGAGGTGGGTATCACCGTTGGTGCTCTTTACCTCGAACACGCCGTCGCCGAGCTCGAGAATCGAGATATCAAAAGTACCGCCACCGAGGTCGAATACGGCGATTTTCTGATCCTTATCGGTCTTGTCGAGGCCATAAGCCAGAGCAGCTGCGGTAGGCTCGTTGACGATACGGCGCACTTTAAGGCCGGCGATCTCACCGGCTTCCTTGGTGGCCTGACGCTGGGCGTCGTTGAAGTATGCGGGGACGGTGATCACGGCTTCGCTCACGCCCTGACCGAGGTAATCTTCGGCGGTCTTCTTCATCTTCTGAAGAATCATGGCCGAGATTTCCTGAGGAGTGTATTCGCGGCCGTCGATGTCGACACGCGGAGTATTGTTGTCGGCGCGGTCAACCTTGTAAGGTACGCGCGAGATTTCGTTTTGAACCTGATCGTAGGTTTCACCCATGAAGCGCTTGATGGAGGAGATGGTGCGCTTAGGGTTGGTGATGGCCTGACGCTTGGCGGGGTCGCCCACCTTACGCTCGCCGCCATCGACGAATGCAACTATAGAGGGGGTAGTGTTACGGCCTTCGCTGTTGGGGATAACAACGGGGTCATTGCCCTCGAGGACGGAGACGCAGGAGTTGGTAGTTCCTAAGTCGATGCCTATTATTTTACCCATAATGAATAAGTTTTAGTATTGTTTCTTGAATTTTCGATTATTATGATTGCGGGCTCTCCGTATCGTCGCTACGATGCGCTTTCTGAGCCTCGCTTCAGTGTAGAAACAAATATTATGCCAAAAAGGTTGTGTGGGTGGCATGGGCTACATAGTCAATTATTTAAGTTGTGTAAGTGGCTTCGTGCGACGACTGACATTTTGTCACGTCTCAAGACATGGCTGTCGCTGCGGGGTGTCGGGTATGGTAGGCCCTATATGGGTTGTGTGATCTGGTCAGCCGGCTCTTTTTTTAATAAAAAGAGGCGTATTATTAAAAAATTGCTAATTTTGCAACTGAATTGGGGGATTGCCTTCACGATGCAGCCCCGACAATTCGACTGAAATCAGGTAAACTAAAAAACCAATCATAGAAAAGTTATGAACATTTCCCACATCGAGCACGTCGGAATCGCCGTGCCCTCTCTTGAAGAGGCAATACCCTTTTACGAGAACATTCTTGGACTCAAGTGTTTCGCCATTGAAGAGGTGGCCGATCAGAAGGTGCGCACTGCCTTCTTTCAGGTAGGACAGACCAAGATCGAGCTCCTTGAAGCCACTGCTCCCGAAAGCGCCATCGCCAAGTTTATCGAGAAAAACGGCGGTCGCGGCGGTATCCAGCACATCGCATTTGCCATGGCCGACGGTGTTGCCAACGCTCTTGCCGAAGCAGAGGAGAAGGGCTGCAAGCTCATCGACAAGGAGCCACGCCGCGGTGCTGAGGGTCTCAACATCGCATTCCTCCACCCGAAGTCGACTTGCGGTGCTCTCGTTGAGCTCTGTGAGGATCCCAAGAAGATGTGAACGGATATTCCCAATCGGCATCTTCCTTCATCATCACCTCCTCCTCGACACAACACCAAATCAAAGATTGACACAATCACTCCACTCACTACAAAATAAGAAATGAGCAACCAACTTGCCAAGGTGCAGGAGCTTATTGCCCTCCGCAATGAAGCTCGCCTCGGTGGCGGCGAAAAGGCCATCCAGAAACAACACGAGCGCGGCAAATACACTGCCCGCGAGCGTATAGCCCAACTCCTCGACGAAGGCTCTTTCGAGGAAATAGACATGTTTGTACGCCACCGCTGCTACAACTTCGGTCAGGAAAAGAAGAGCTTCCTCGGCGACGGCGTTGTGACCGGCTACGGCACCATCGAAGGCCGTCTGGTCTACGTCTTTGCCCAGGACTTCACTGTGTTCGGCGGTTCGCTGTCGGAAACCATGGCCCAGAAGATCTGCAAGATCATGGATATGGCCATGAAGATGGGTGCCCCCGTCATCGGTCTCAACGACTCGGGTGGCGCACGCATTCAGGAAGGCATCAACGCCCTCTCGGGCTATGCTGAGATTTTCCAGCGCAATATCCTTGCCTCGGGTGTGATTCCCCAGATATCGGGTATCCTCGGTCCGTGTGCCGGCGGCGCCGTCTACAGCCCCGCACTCACCGACTTCACCATCATGACCAAGGGCATCAGCTATATGTTCCTCACCGGTCCGAAGGTAGTCAAGACCGTTACGGGCGAGGACGTGAGCCAGGAAGATCTCGGTGGCGCAGGTGTACACTCCACCAAGAGCGGCGTGTGTCATTTCGCTGCCGAAGATGGAGAGGAGACCCTCTCGATCATCCGCAAGCTCATGAGCTTCATCCCCCAGAACAATCTCGAGGAGGCTCCACTGGTGGAGTGCAACGATCCTATCGACCGTCTGGAAGATTCGCTCAACGAGATTATCCCCGACGCTGCCAACAAGCCCTACGACATGTATGAGGTGATCGGCGCTATCATCGATAATGGCGAGTTCCTCGAAGTGCAGCGCGACTATGCCAAGAATATCATCATCGGCTTTGCCCGCTTCAACGGTCAGAGTGTGGGTATTGTGGCCAACCAGCCCAAATATCTCGCCGGAGTACTCGACAGCAATGCCTCGCGCAAGGCAGCCCGCTTCGTGCGTTTCTGCGATGCCTTCAACATTCCTCTGGTAACTCTCGTCGACGTGCCCGGCTTCCTTCCTGGCACCGGTCAGGAATATAACGGTGTGATCCTCCACGGCGCCAAGCTGCTCTATGCCTATGGCGAGGCTACCGTGCCCAAGGTAACCGTTACACTCCGCAAGAGCTACGGCGGCAGCCACATCGTGATGAGCTGCAAGCAGCTCCGAGGCGACATGAACTATGCATGGCCCACTGCTGAAATCGCTGTTATGGGTGGCGCCGGCGCTGTTGAGGTGCTCTATGCCAAGGAAGCCAAGGCGTCTGACGATCCTGCCAAGGTGCTCAAGGAGAAGGAGGAGGAATACAACAAGCTCTTCTGCAATCCCTACAATGCAGCCCGCTACGGCTATATCGACGATGTGATCGAGCCGCGCAACACCCGTTTCCGTGTGATCCGCGCCCTTCAGCAGCTCGCCACCAAGAAGGTGGTCAATCCTGCCAAGAAGCATGGCAACATACCTCTGTAATCAATAGCCTTACCCTTCCGATAATCCCCATCATTCAAGCATGAAAAAAATAATCCTGCTACTCATGGCGGCGCTCGTAGGCGGAAGCCTCTCGCTTTCGGCCCAGGCCCGCCGTGCGCTGAAAATCAACGAGGTGATGGTGGAAAACACCACCAACTTCGTCGACGACTTCGGTCAGCGCCACGGTTGGATAGAGCTGTTTAACGCTGCCCATGCCCCCCTTGAGATCTCGAGTGTGTACATCACCGACGATCCCTCCAACCCTACCAAGTATCCCGTGCCTTTGGGCGATGTCAATACCAAGATGCCCAAGCGTCAGCATGTGGTGTTCTGGGCCGATGGCAATCCCTCGCATGGAACCTTCCATCTCAATTTCAAGCTTACTCCCGGCAAGGACAACTGGATCGGCATCTATGAGGCCGACGGCCAGACCCTTATCGACTCTGTGACAGTGCCCGCTTCGCTGGCAGCTAACCAGACTTACGCCCGCAAGGCCGATGGCGAAGGCGAGGGTGTGGAAGCCTGGGAGGTGCGCAACGACGAAGGCGATCTTTATGTCACTCCGAGCTCCAACAACATTATCCGCGACACCAATAATAAGGTGGATATGTTTCGCGAGAACGACGAGAACGGCGTTGCCATGGCCATCATGGCTATGGCCATCGTGTTTTCGGCTCTCCTTGTGCTCGCCATATGCTTCTATATCATAAGCAAGATCGGCGCCCGCAAGATGCGCCAGAGCAAGGCTGAGGCCCAGGGTATCGACACTACTGTAGAGGATCATCCCGAGCATGACTCGGGCGAGGAGATCGCCGCCATAGTCATGGCGCTCCACCAGCATCTCGATGCCCATGACAATGAGAGCACTATCCTCACCATCAACAAAGTAAAGCGCGCCTACTCGCCCTGGAGCTCCAAGATCTACAGCCTCCGCGAATTGCCCCGCCGCTGATTTTAACTAACCTCATCAAGCAATCACTTCGTAAACATGAAAGAATACAAGTATAAGATCAACGGCAACACATACAAGGTGGCTGTCGGCGACATCGAAAACAACATAGCTCAGGTGGAAGTCAACGGCACTCCCTACCGCGTGGAGCTCGACGAGCAGAAGGCTCCTGTCAAGATCGTAAGCAAGCCCCGTCCGTCGGCTGCTCCCCGCACTGAGAGCGGCGCGAAGGTTATAGCCAAGCCCGCAGCCGCAGCTGCCGGTGCATATCAGGTAAAGGCTCCTCTGCCCGGTACCGTTGTGAGCATCGCAGTCAAAGTAGGCGACACCGTGGCTGCTTCCGACACTGTGGCAGTGCTCGAAGCCATGAAGATGGAAAATGCCATCCGCGCCGGCCGCGACGGCAAGGTTGCATCGATCAATGTATCGGCCGGCGACGCCGTGCTTGAAGGCACCGCCATCGTCACTCTCGAATAATCATCAGAATAACCACGCTAATTATCCGTTATGTCATTCGGTGATTTTCTTTTAAACAACCTCACGGAGTTCTGGCATCTGACAGGCTTCTACAATGCCACCTGGCAGCATTTTGTCATGCTGGCTGTGGGTCTATTCTTCATATGGCTTGCCATCAAGAAGAATTTCGAGCCCATGCTTCTTGTCCCCATCGGCTTCGGTATGCTTATCGGCAACATACCTTTCAACACCGAGGCCGGTCTTGAGATCGGTATCTACGAGCAGGGCTCGGTGCTCAACATCCTCTACAATGGTGTGAGCGCAGGCTGGTATCCGCCGCTGATTTTCCTCGGCATCGGAGCCATGACCGACTTCTCTGCCCTGATCGCCAATCCTAAGCTGATGCTTATCGGCGCAGCCGCCCAGTTTGGTATCTTCGGTGCCTACATGGTGGCTCTCGCCATCGGCTTCGCTCCCGATCAGGCCGGTGCCATAGCCATCATTGGCGGCGCCGACGGCCCCACCGCCATCTTCCTTTCGTCGAAGCTGGCACCCAACCTCATGGGAGCCATTGCGGTGTCGGCCTATTCATATATGGCCCTTGTGCCGGTGATCCAGCCCCCGATCATGCGTCTTTTCACCACCAAGAAGGAGCGTCTGATCAAGATGCGTCCGGCCCGCGCCGTGGCTCAGAGCGAGAAGATCATCTTCCCCATCGTGGGTATGATCCTCACCTGCTTCGTTGTGCCTTCGGGTATTCCTCTGCTCGGTATGCTCTTCTTCGGCAACCTGCTCCGTGAATGTGGCGTGACCACCCGTCTGGCCAAGACAGCGTCGAACGCTCTGACCGATATCGTCACTATCCTCCTCGGTATGACTGTCGGTGCGTCGACCCAGGCCTCGGAGTTCCTGACACCCCAGACCATCTTCATCTTCTTCCTCGGCTTCATGGCGTTTATCATCGCATCGTCGTCGGGTGTTCTCTTTGTCAAGCTGTTCAATCTTGTACTCCCGAAAGAAAAGAAGATCAACCCGCTTATCGGTAATGCCGGTGTATCGGCTGTGCCTATGAGCGCCCGTATCTCCAATAACCTTGGTCTGGAATATGATCCGAGCAACTACCTGCTTATGCACGCCATGGGTCCGAATGTGGCCGGTGTGATAGGCTCGGCTGTTGCTGCCGGTGTCCTTCTCGGCTTCCTTGCCTGATAAGTAACCGTCAATCAACAATTGCAATCCTACGCCCTGCGAGCTACGAGGAACTCTTTCCGCCAAAAGCCCGCAGGGCGTTTACTTTTTTCCCTATTCCAGGGATGACTCCCGTCGGCCGACGGGCGGTATGATTTTAAAAAGTGATGAATACAGCGCCATAGCCGAACACTCGCTGCGGTTTGTGCGTTGAAAAGACAAGCGGGCTGAAGAGTAGACCGCGACTAATCCTTTGTTCCATTTATCACCTGATCCGGCTAACGACTCTGACCGGTGGATTCCACCGCTATCTATCATGAGTAGTCGCGTATCTATTTACCACACCCTGAAATTATGATTACCCAAAAAGTCATCGACACAATATACAGGAAGTACAAGAAGCGGCCTGCATCGCCCTACGATCTCAATATAGGGTTGCTTTTCGCTCCCGAGATGGACTGCCATAACATATCCATCGACGGCGACAATATTTCGATAGGGTCGGTGAAGCCTGACTCGCCATTCCATACTATCGCCCTTGAAAGGATTCATGCCATACTTGAGTTTGAACGCCATGTTGCGATAGTCCTTCCCGCATCAATAATCTTTTTACAGAAGGATGCCCCCGGCATAAATATCCACATGAAGGCGTTGCGACCAAATCTGATGGACCGTATCAGGAGCAAATTTGCCGGAGTCGACGAAGACTGACACACTTCGACCCACGCCGTTGCTTAATAGTCCTACGACGCTGCTTTAATCCCGATCACTCCCCTTCTCTAACCATGCTTGCTTTGATATGGGCAGCCGTGAGCGCCCTGTTTTTCGTTCTTCTCAGTTATTTGCCCTCCCAATTGGTAGAGGGCGTCAATTCATGGAATATTTTTGGTGATAATCCCGCGTGGGCCGCAATATATTGGGAAGGCACCGCGCTGGCTTATGCCGCAGTCTATGCCGGATGCGTCATCACCCATCGCCGGATGAATATCTCGCTTGTCGATTTCACGATATGGCTGCTCGGTCTGCTCATTGCTCCGGTGCTGTTGCATTTTATATCTCCCGCTCCCGGATCGGTGGGCTACATGGTTTGTCTTTATGTAGTTCCTCTCGCTTTTTGTGTCATCGCTCACTATCTCACACTACCATTGCGCCGCAGGATGAAAGAGCGTGATGCCGCTATCGGAAAGGAGTCTGAAAATGACTGACATGCGCTTCAACCGTCTTGCTCTGCTTGCCAGAAAGGCAGGAATGGATCTCCTCGCAGAAGCGAGGGTGGCGGTGTTTGGTGTAGGAGGAGTAGGTAGCTGGACGGCAGAGGCTCTCGCCCGCTCGGGTGTTGGCCGTATTGATCTTATTGATGCTGATGTAGTGGCGGAGAGCAATATCAATCGTCAGTTGATGGCATTGAGCTCAACCGTGGGGGAGCCGAAGGCCGAGGTGCTCCGCCGCCGTCTACTCGATATAAATCATTCGGCCGATGTGAGAGTGCGGATCGAACGCTATACTTCAGCAAATGCCGATACTTTCGATCTGACGGAATACACCCATGTGGTCGATGCTATCGACTCTTTGGCCGATAAGGCGCTCCTCATCCTACGGGCCACCTCTACTCCTCATCTGAAATTTTATTCGTCGATGGGAGCCGCCCAGAAGCTTGATCCGTCAAAGATTCGTGTGGATGAGTTCTGGAAGGTCAAGGGGTGTGCGCTTGCGGCCGCACTCCGAAGGCGATTCAAGAAGAGCGGCGACTATCCACGGCGCAAATTCAAATGCGTGTTTTCGGAAGAGCAGTCAAGGCCGCGTTTCTCCGATGCCGATCCCGATGTTTCGGGAGCCATGATGTATGACAAGGTTGCAGTCAATGGAGCCGTGTGTCATATCACCGCCATATTCGGCATGACACTCGGCTCTCTTGTGATCAACGACGTATTGTCGCGCCGCGATTAATCGGCATGTTGCTCGAGCGCTTCCACTACAGCATCGAGACCGCGCTGCCAATCATATTCGAGCGGGTTGAAGGTGACACACACAGCTCCGATATGACGCTTGACTGTAGCCGATAGGCGAGGGTCGTAGCTGCTTTGCTCAAAAAACACATTGACCCCTTCATCAATGGCCTTGTCGATGGTCGACTGGAGGGAGAGAAGCGAAGTCTCGCGATGATCGGCCGATACGGATATCTGCCTGAGCCCGTAGTCGCGTGCAAAGTAGCTCAACGAAGGATGCCACACCATGAATGCCTTGTCGGCGGCGCGTGAAAGACGCTCGCCATATGACTTGTCGAGCGAATCAAGCCGATTTGCCACCGAGTCATACCGGGCCTTATAGTAGGAGGCCCCCGAGGGGTCTATCTCGGTGAGGGTCTCTTTCATTTTGCGGGCCATGATTTTGAGATTGCGCACTGAACTCCATGTGTGGGGGTCGCCACCTGAGTGGTCATGGCCGTGGTCATGCTCATGTTCGTGGTCGTCATGACCGCAGTCATGAGTCCCCTCAATCAGCTCTACCCCCTCTGAAGTGTCGACACATTTCAGTTTCGATCCTATTTTGCGTGTCAGCTCATCCTCAAAAGGCATATTGCCGATCTGAAACCATGCAGCGCTCTGCTCCAGATGGACGAGCGATGCGAGGGTAGGATCGTAGGTCTCCGGATCACCACCTCCAGCAAGAAGTGACGACACACTCACCCTGTCTCCGCCGATAGCTTCGAGCATCTGGCGTTGAGGCTCGATGCTCACAGTGACAGACAGAGGATATGACTGTGACGATGACTCAACCGGTCCGGCACACGAGTGGATAGCCATGGCGACGGCAACCGACGCTGTAAGCTTTAATAGTAGCTTCATTATCGACAGTTATAGACTATTGAACGTAGCCGGGTAGCGATGTCGGCAATATCCTGATCGTCGTCACCGCAAGTCATCAGCTTCATTTCCACTTTGTGGAGAGAGGAGGAGTAGGGAGGCTGGATATATACATAATCGTCATGAAGACGGAATCCGGAGCGGGTGTAAAAGCCGATGCGTCGGCAGGCCATATCGTTGTCGGGCTTTTCAACCTCCAGCACAACGGTGGCTCCCTCGGGAAGAAGCCGGCGAAGATCCGCCAAGATAGCTGCGCCGAGTCCACGTCCGCGCAGAGAGGGCACAGTGGCGAAATGCTCCACATAGAACAGACTATCGTCGAGCTGCCAGAGGGTGATAAATCCTGCAAATTTCCCTTCCGATTCGGCCACAAACAGCGATACTGGTGCATCGGAAGAGCTTACCATATGCTCAAGCAGGTGGAGCGGACGGCGCTCTTCGGGCGGAAAAGCGCTGAGATAGAGCTGCCTTACAGGCTCGGTCATAAATGGGGATCTGTGGAGCCGCACGGGGGCGGTGGAGGGTAGTGGATACATATTTTTTACAGAATTGTAACAAATTTCTTACAAAAGTAGTGATTTTTCCAATTCTTTTCCGTAAGTTTGCGTTGTTATAGATGGATGTATCTCATCTATCTGACCAAATTATGCCAGATATTTCAATCATCACTCCCTCCAGGCTCATAAGAGCGGCAGCCGTAACCATCGCATTTGCATTGGCTATGGTGTCTACACCCGACCTTAAAGCCGAACTTATCGACGCCGATGCCGTCAAGGTATGGCAGGGTAAACTCGCCATAGCAGAAAATGCCGACGACAGTATTGCCGCGCTCTACAATCTCTTCGATCTAACAAAGCGCTACGATGCCGGTGTGTTTTCGTGCCCGTTGCTTGAGCTTAGTTCGCGCACCATGGACTATACGATATATCTGGATGTGCTCCGCAAAGTGGCCAATCGCAATGCCCGCGATCAGAAGATGATGGATTCCCTCTACGAGGTGATCAAGGAGGTGCCTGCGAGCGACGATCAGCAGGAGACTCTTATATTTATCGAGGTGAGACGACTGCAGGCCATGCTCAACAACATGCCTAAAGATGAGCGCTTCAGATATCTCTACGATCTGGTGGCCAATTACCGCGACGATCCATCGATGCCTCTTTATAGCCGCATACGCTCGCTCTACCTGCTCACAACGGTTCTCTCCAAGACGGTAGGCGGAGATATTTACGACGACTATATGGATAGGCTCTATCTACTTATAAAGGAGCTGCCTGATCAGCTCGGTCCGCTCAGTTCCCTTTATTTCACTCAGGCATCAGTGTCGAGCACTCTATCCGGCGAGTATGAGAGGGGAGCGGCTATCAACCGCAAGCTGCTCTCGATAATCCATTCGCTCAAGGCCCGCAATGAAGCCAATGGCTTTGCCTATGCCAATTATAATAATAATGAGTATTCGGTGCTGAGGCGACTGATCACAAACTATCCGGCATTGCAGCAAGAGGAGATTGATTCCTGCTATATGCGCATCAAGGAGCTGGTGGCGATCGACGACGAATTGAAGGAGGAGTATGCCACTGTGATGCGCGTTGAGGCGTTCTATCTTGTGGCCAAAAAGCGGTATGCTGAAGCTGTGAAGGCGATAGAGAAAGCGCTTGAGAAGGAAGAAAACGCCGACTATCGGTTGCGGCTCCTCCAGATGCTCATAGAGTGTGGCGAGAAAACCGCCAACTCCGCCCTGCTATCATCTGCCCGCAAGCGCTATATCTCTGCTATGGAAGATTGTATGGACCGTCGTCAGGATGAGAAGATCACCGAACTGCAGTTGCTGCTTGATCTCACCACCGATTTCCGCGACCGTCTGTCGGACAGTGATGAAGACTATCAACACCAATTGGCAAGTCAGCGAATTATTATCAGCATTCTGATAGCGGTGGCACTGGCAGCTATGGCCACAGCAGGGGTCATGGTGGTAAGGAGCCGAAAAAGAGGCAGAAGGCATCAATAGGCGAGCGCCAGATTGTCGACGTAGAAAGTAAGTCCTTCAGTTCCGACGAATGGCTCTCCATTGCCTGAGCTGAGCATCACTATGATATGGGTCGGAGTGGAGTCGGGCGAATCGTATTTCTCTTCAATAACCGGCACGAGCTTACCCTTTGAATTGAAAGCGCAATACGCACTCTCCGCATTGCTCTGCAGCTTTAGCCATCCCACCTCTTTTACTCCCGATGAGTTGCCGTAGTGGATGGGGATATGATGGGCATTGACCCAGTGTGTGCCCTTGTCGAATAGTTGCGCACCGGTGCCGACGCGCGAAGCGTGGAGCTTTCCGTCGGGTGTTTCCCACCTCTTCTGCAAAATCACGAAAGCCACAGCCGAGTCGCGCCCGGGAAGAGTTTTCTTTCCACCGAAGCCGGTCGATCTGACACGCGAGTCGGCGTCGGCAGGCATGTCCACCATATAGTCGAGCACGAGCGCCTTGGGTCTTTTGGTAAAAGGTATGCCCATCTCCATCTTGCTGTAAGGATTTTTGGTGCTGGTCACCGGCTCGATCATCCTGCCCAAAAACATGCTTCCTGCCACCATGACATCCATATTGATCAGTCCGAGTACTTTTACGCGCTCAAATTGAGTACACAGTTTGGCACACTTGTCGCCATGATTGCGCACGGCGGGATATACGGCATTGCTTCCCTTTGTGACGCCCGACATTTTGGCATACACATTGCTGGTGGCCCAGGGGACCCCCGGCGCATGGTAGGCCTTGTTGCCCTCGACAGTCTTTTCCGGCCCGACGGCATAGAGTGTTTTCTGTTTTCCACCTATCACGGCCGACTCTTTGATCAGTCGTGATGTCCAGCTATTGAAGTTGCCGTAGGGGAGTGGCTCTACGGTTTCGGCGATTGCGGTCATGGCGCTGAAAAGCGTGATGGAGGCAACGGCCAATATCGGGATAATTGAATTTCTTGACATCTTGACTTGGTGTTAGGAGAGGTTGGTTAGAAGGTATAGGTGAGTCTTATTCCTCCACCTGGATTTTGGCCGCCGGGGTTAATCCAGAAGCCGCTCGACAGAGAGGCTTTGGAGGCGCGCTCCACTTCTTCGTATCTCTGGTGTATCTTGTATTGTTCTTTGCGGAAATAACCGGTGACCTCATTGACAGGATCGAGGAAGAAGGCGGCGACATATCCCAGCACCGGCGATCCGAGGATCTCGTAACCGTGGCTCACAATACTGCGCTTTGCGCGGTAGAAACATTCGCCTACCACGGCACCTACCACCGGGGTTATCACCAGATCCTGCACTGAGGGGATCTCATTGAATGCCTCGAAGCCATATTCCCAGAAGAGGGTGGAGATGGCAAAACTGTAGAGAAACGAGCCCCAGGTGTTGAATCCGCAACTGCGGGCGCTCATGTAGTAGGCGGCGCCGGCATATGGGTGGAGCACGTAGTTGAAGATAAACTTATCGTGATCCCAGACCGGGCCGGCCTTGACATGGTTGATCCAGCGTTTGAAGAGAGGCACTTGCCGGCGCTCGGCCTTACTCCAAGCAGTAGAGCCGTCAGGGAGGCTTTCAAGGATTATCATTGTTGTGATGCCACCGCCCACGAGTATACCGGTGTTGGCCCAGAGTTTACCCCAATTGGGCATGGATCGGGTGCGCGAATATGGGTAATCGTAGAGCGTGAGGTTGCGTCCGTTGAGCGGCATGGGCTCAGTGTAGAGCTCCGAGGCCGGTTCGGATGCCTGCATCATGGGCGCAGCAAGCAACAGATAAGCTATTATGAAACTTAGGACGCGTGACATTGTCGGAGGAGTATGGATGAGATGAGTGGATGTGTGTGTTTGAATAAGAGCAGTTGATGAATGGAATGATGTCCAATCATGCTTTTCTAACAAATGACTCCCGACAATGGTTCCGCCGCGTTGTCACATGAATGTAACAACGCGGCGGAATATAAGTATATAAGGAAACAGGTCTGGAATTTACTTTGCTGTGGAAAGCTCCTTGATGGCTCCTGTAGTGGGGTAGAACAGAAGCGATGCAGGTGCCTTCTTGTCGGTAAATATGGCTGGATCAAGGCCGAAAGTTATGCCGAGCTGGGCAATCTCCATCTCCTGCGAGAATAATTCGCGGCCCATGTAGCCGGCGGTCACTCGCGCGCGTCCTGGGATGTTGTAGGCAACGCCGTTTTTAGGGAAACGGAGGGTTTCACCTTTGTCGTTGACAGGCATCTCCCCACGCTCGATTATGTCGATGGTGATTGTCACAGGCTCTCCCGAAAGATCGTCGGACTCCACAAGCCCGTCGACCACCGATATACGGCCAACGGTGGCTGTCTGGCTGTCACCGTCGATATCACCATCGGGACGGAAAGGCACAGTGTGGACTTCGGTTGAGTGGATCTCTGTGCCTGTAAACATTGCGGTGAGAGCGGCCTCCTGACGTGCGAGATTGTCGAGCACAAGCTGCATCGCTGCACCATCGGAGGGCATATTGTCGGCTTGACCAGAAATGATGTCGCTCCGACTCTGGCGCAGCTCGAAGATACGGGCGGCAGCCAGCTCGGCTCGCTTGGCTGTCGATTGGGCCTGAAGCATATCTTCGGTCATAGCCTGACGTGCTTCAGGGCGCTTGAGCACCGAGATCTCGGGTTTTACATTCACGGGCACGGGATTGGGGACAGGCGCCGGCTGATAATCTATCTCCGAGTTGATGCTTACGGGGAGTCCATCGGATGTAAGGAGGACAAATGGAGTCGATCCGGCCTTGAATTTAATCAGATAGCGCTCTGCATTGTCGCCGGGAGCCTCCCCTCGGGGATTGACGGTGACGCTGCGTAGCTTCCACTCTGTCGAGGGGGTCATCACCGGATCGATGCCGAGATATTTTTTTGAATAGTTGTAGAACTCGCCCGGCTCGCGGTCGATGCGTTCGGTCTCGATTGATATGTCGAGCATCGTGACGGGCAGGGTGTAGGTGAGGCCATACTCGTTGGCCTTTGTGGCGGTGAATTTTTGGGTCTGCTGGGCAGATGCCTGAGAGGCTATGAGGAGAGCCGATGCCAATAGTGCGGCTTTCATTGCTGTCGTCGTCATCATAGAGCTTTTGAGGGGTTGAATCGCGTTGATTAGTAAGGTATGGGATCACTCTCCCATTATGCGTCGTATTGCTTTTCCGGTTGAGGCGGCAATATCGCCGGCAGTGGTGCCGTATATGCCATTTGACTCTGAAGCGATCTCGCCTGCAACACCATGTACGAAGGCGCCGAGCAGAGCCGCCACTTCGGGCTTGTAGCCTTGGGCGAGAAACGATACGATGATGCCGGTGAGTACATCGCCGCTACCGGCTGTGGCGAGAGCGGGAGTGCCTGACGAATTGAAGTAGACCTTTCCGTCGGGTCGCACAAGGGCAGTGTAGCGTCCTTTGAGTAGGATGAGTATATTGTAGTCTTCCGAGGCTTTGATGGCGCGGATCAGACGCTCCTCGTCGGAGGAGTGCTTGCCAAACAGACGGTCAAACTCGCCTGCGTGGGGGGTGATGATGGAGTGGTCGGGGATAAGGTCGAGCATAGAGCGACGCTGAGCCAGACAGTTGAGGGCATCGGCATCGAGCACAACGGGGTCGACAGCCGACTTGAGAAATGTCTCAAGGGCCATTATCGTGGCATCGGCCGTACCGATACCGGGGCCTATAGCCACGGAAGTGAATTTGTGGGCCGACGGGATGGCGGTGATGATGCTGTCGTTGGGATCGGATGAAAACATAGCTTCAGGCACTGCCGACTGCATCACCTCGTAGCCCCACGATGCTGACCTCACTGTGACTTTACCGACGCCGGAACGCAGCGCGCCGAGGGCCGCAAACTGTGCCGCGCCCATCATGCCGTAGGAGCCTGCGGCTATGAGCGCGTGGCCAAAATCTGCTTTACTGCAGAAAGGATTGCGGGGTTTGAGAAGGCGCTTCATGCCTCCGGCATCGACGAGCTGGAAATTAGCGGGAGTGCGGCGGATGGCATCGCTATCGAGCCCTATGTCGATCACTTTCCATTCGCCTACGAGCTCGGCATTTTCTTTCATCAGAAATGCAAGGCGCGGAAACTGGGTGGTGATGGTGAGATCGGCGTGGATAATGTTGCGGTTGATCGATCCTCTGTTCCAATCGCTGAACATACCCGACGGGATGTCGATCGACACCACAGAGGCACCGCTCTCATTGATATATTGAACGAGCGATTTGAATCCACCCGAAAGACCATCGCGGAGGCCCGAACCGAAGAGACCATCTATCACAAGATAGCTTCGGTCGAGATCAGGCAGGGTAAAGGCTCCAGTCACTTCGACCAGTCTCACCCCGGGTTGAGTCTTAAGATTGTCGCGGAATGTCCGGCATTCGGCCGAAAGCTTGTCGCCACCGATGTTGAAGAGGTAAACATCGGGCATGAAGCCCTGAGCTGCCAGACGCTGCGCCACAGCCAGCGCGTCAGCGCCGTTGTTACCAGGGCCGGCAAAAATGGCTGTGGGGCGTGAATCGGGAAACCGCGCTATGATTTCATCGGTGACACCTGCGGCCACACGGTTGATGAGCTCGGACGAAGATGTGCCTCGCTCTATAGTCAGGCGGTCGATTGCCCTTATATCGTCGTTGGTGAATATTTTCATTTCAAGTCTGCAAAGAGAAGAGGTGGAAATTGGTAAGTACCGACAGATTATGACCTACAAAATTACAAAAAATGGAGGTAAGAGCGGCATTACCGACCGTAAAATATTCATATAGGCTAAAACAATGGGGTGCGGGAGCTGGTTAGAGAGTTGATAGGAATCAACCCATACCCCCATTCAGTTCATGTTATGAAGAAAATACCGATGGCTATGACCGGGCTCCTGCTCTCCTCTTCCATGGCTCTTCAAGCTGTGGAGCCCATGAGTGTGGAGCCAGACAGTGAGCGGCGTCCGTTTGCCATGTCGGTCAAGACCAATATGCTCTACGATCTGCTTGCGCTTCCCAATATCGGAGCCGAAGTATACTTAGGCCAGGATTGGTCAGTCGCTGCCGACTGGATGTATGGATGGTGGAGCAACCGTGGCAAACACCGTTATTGGCGTGCCTATGGCGGCAATATAGGTGTGAGATGGTGGATCGGTGAAAACCGTAATGCTTCGATCCGGCAGGGCCATCATCTTGGTGTGTCGGCGGGAGTTGTGACCTATGATTTTGAATGGGGAGGCACCGGCTATATGGGAGGTCGTCCCCACGGTACTCTCTGGGATCGATGCAACTATACCGCATCGGTGGAATATGGATATGCGTTGCCTGTCTCGCGGCGTCTTAATCTCGACTTTTCCATCGGTGTCGGCTATCTCGGCGGAAGGTATATAAAATATGAACCGCAGGGGGACAATTATGTGTGTCGGGCGACCCGCAGGCTCAATTGGGTGGGGCCGGTCAAGCTTGAGATTGCACTGGTGTGGCTGCTCGGAAGGGATAACTACAATAGTAAATGATGTGCTCGGCAAAAATGTGGTGATACTTTTGTCGGCAGATAGCGGAATTTTTGCTAATTTTGCCAGACATATTTGATCACCCATGAAGCAAGACGAAGCAGGAGGTGGGACATTATCCCCCGCCCAGACAACAGTGACATACAACGGGCTCACCTTTGTGCCCTTCATTTCCCGGCAAGCTATCAGCGAGCGCGTCAATGAAATAGCAGCATCTCTGAGTCGGCGATTTGAGGGGAGCGTGCCCTTGATTGTGTGTGTGCTCAACGGCGCATTCCCTTTTGCCGCCGATATTTTCAGATCCCTTACTATCGACGCTGAAATAGCCTTTGTGCGCTTAAAAAGCTACGATGGCATGTCGTCGACCGGCTCTGTGAAGCAGCTTCAGGGCCTCAATGAAGAAATTGAGGGTCGTGATGTGGTCATAGTCGAGGATATCATCGACACCGGCCGCACTATGGCGGGTCTGCTCAAGGATCTTGCATCACGCTCGCCGCGATCGCTATCGGTGGCCACACTGCTATTCAAGCCCGATGCCCTTCAGGCCGAGGTAAATCCTGACTATGTAGGGTTTGAGATACCCTCAAAATTTATCATAGGCTACGGGCTCGACCTCGACGGACTGGCCCGCAATTTGCCGGATATATGGGTGCTCCACGAAGAGTGTCAGGCTGTGTGAAGCGATCCCCTTTTTTCTATTGACGTTAAACCCACACATACTCTCAGCAATATGCTTAATGTTGTATTATTCGGTGCGCCGGGAAGCGGCAAAGGCACTCAGAGCGAGCGCTTGATCGACCGCTACGGTTTCCACCACATCTCTACAGGCGATGTGCTCCGCTCGCATATTGCCCGCGGCACCGAGCTTGGTCGCGTGGCCGACAGCTATATATCCAAGGGACAGCTTATTCCCGACGATCTTATGGCCAATATCCTTGCCGATGTGCTCGACAATGAGGTCGACAAAGGGGCAAAGGGCGTCATATTCGATGGCTTTCCCCGCACTGTGGCTCAGGCTGAGGCTCTGGAAGGTATCCTTCAGGAGCGGGGCCGTAAGGTGGACATGGTGATAGGTCTTGAGACTGACGATGAGGAGCTCACTGCCCGTCTGCTCAAACGCGGCATCGACTCGGGTCGCTCCGACGATAATCTGGAGACCATCCGCAAGCGTCTTGAAGTGTACCATAATCAGACTTCACCTCTTCGCGACTATTATACCGGACAGGGTAAATACCGCAAGGTTGAGGGCAAAGGTCATCCTGACGAGATATTCACAGCAATAGCAAGCCATATCGACAGCATCTGACCCTCCTCAGAGGCTAATAAATAATGTAAGGCGGCCCGTGGTTCTAAATCATGGGCCGTCTTACTTTTTGGCCTGTTGTGGGGAGGATGCTGAAATAATAAGGCCGGAATCGGGCTCGCACACAAAGGTGGAGCCGGATTCCGGCGGGGTATATCGGATGGTTAATCCAAGGAGGATCAGTGCTGGCTCATGGGGCAGCCTGAGCAACGCTTGGATATTTCGGTGAAGAAGTCGTTGCCTTTGTCGTCGACGAGGATGAATGCGGGGAAGTCTTCGACCTCAATCTTCCAGATGGCTTCCATGCCGAGTTCTGGATATTCGAGGAGTTCGACTTTCTTGATGCTGTTTTGGGCGAGGATGGCAGCGGGACCGCCTATTGATCCGAGATAGAAGCCGCCGTGCTTGTGGCAGGCGTCGGTGACCTGCTGTGAGCGGTTGCCCTTGGCGATCATCACCATTGAGCCACCGGCTGCCTGGAATTGGTCAACATAGGAGTCCATTCGTCCTGCGGTGGTGGGGCCAAACGAGCCTGAGGGCATTCCTTCGGGAGTCTTGGCGGGACCGGCATAGTAGATGGGGTGGTTTTTGAGGTATTCGGGCATGGGCTCGCCGCGGTCGAGACGCTCCTTGATTTTGGCGTGGGCAATGTCGCGACCTACGATGATGGTGCCGTTGAGGCTCAGGCGTGTGGATACGGGATATTTGGAGAGTTCGGCCAGAATCTCGCTCATCGGGCGGTTGAGGTCGATCGACACGGCATTGGTCTCGGAGGCGTTGCGCATCTCTTCGGGGATGAGGCTTCCGGGGTTGGTGTCGAGACGCTCGATCCAAAGGCCCTCGCGGTTGATCTTGGCCTTGACATTGCGGTCGGCCGAGCAACTTACGCCGATGCCTACGGGGCATGATGCGCCGTGGCGGGGAAGGCGAATGACGCGGATGTCGTGGGCAAAATATTTGCCGCCAAACTGGGCGCCGAGGCCTATTTCCTGAGCCTTCTTGAGGAGTTCTGCCTCAAGCTCCTTGTCGCGGAAAGCGTGGCCGAGCTCGTTTCCGTGGTCGGGTAGGTTGTCGTAATATTTCACCGAAGCCTTCTTCACGGTGGCGAGGTTCATTTCGGCCGAGGTGCCACCCACAACGATAGCGATGTGGTAGGGAGGGCAAGCTGCGGTGCCGAGGCTCTTCATCTTCTCTACGAGGAAGGGAATGAGCTTATCGGGATTGATGAGGGCCTTGGTCTCCTGATAGAGATAGGTTTTATTGGCCGAGCCGCCGCCCTTTGCCACGAAGAGGAACTTGTATTCGTCGCCGTCGGTGGCATAGAGGTCGATCTGGGCAGGCAGATTGCAACCTGTGTTGACCTCGTCGTACATGTTGAGGGGTGCGTTTTGCGAATAGCGGAGATTGTCGGTGGTATAGGTGAGGTATACGCCTTTTGAGAGGCGCTCCTCATCACCGCCGCCGGTGTATACACGCTGTCCCTTCTTGCCTATGACGATAGCTGTGCCGGTGTCCTGGCAGAAGGGGAGCTGCCCCTTGGCTGCCACTTCGGCATTGCGGAGCATGGTGAGGGCGACAAACTTATCGTTGTCGGATGCTTCGGGGTCGTGAAGTATCTTAGCCACCATTTCATTGTGCTCGCGGCGGAGCATGAAGGCATTGTCGTGGGTGGCCTGACGTGCGAGGACGGTGAGGGCTTCGGGATCCACGACGAGCATGTCGCGGCCTTCAAACTGCTCTACCTTTACATAATCCGACGTGAGGTGGTAGTATTCCGTGGTGTCGGGACCAAGCGGAAACATTTCCTGGTACTGAAACGGTTTGGTAGCCATTGGGCAAAGGGTTATGATTGTTTGAAATTTCCTTGTTTGGCGACGGCGTAGATATGCCGTCCACGGCAAAAGTAGCCATTATTTTCGTCATCAGCAAACTTTTGGGGCTCTCATTGGGTTTACATTACAGATTAAACAAGATAATTATGAAGAAATCGATCCACTACATCGCATTAGCCGCCTTGACTGCTGTGGCTGTGGCATCGTGTGCCGACAACAGCAAGCTGGCGAAACAGATAGAGGGGTCGTGGCAGGGCAATCCGGTGTCAGTGCCATCGACCTCAGCCGGCATAATAAATATGACTGACACATGGACATTTATCAACGACGATACCCGCGCAACAGGTGGCGAACTGGTGGTGACTTCTATGGCTTCGGTCGAGTGGCCTCTTACAGCTGAGGGTGACTCTGTTGCGCCTCAGTCGGCCCCTTATGCTCTTACCCTTGCGGCTTCCGTAAGTTTCAATGCCTCGTGGGATCTCGATGCCGACGATCCTGACGAGGAGATCCTTGTGTCGATCGACCCGAAGACAATGTCGATAAGCATTGATCCGGCAGCTGTTGCCTTGAGCACTGACGGCAATCCGACCACTGTCGATTCGATCCCACCCTCGGTCTATGCGGCAGTGAGGAGCGAGCTCACCCGCGCCGTGCAGAGCCGTTTTTACCCGATCAATCATCTTGATGATGTCAAGATCCAAGGATCAACTCTGAAATTTGAGGTGCCTTCGGGCCAGGAGAAGTCCGACGATGTCAAGATGATACTCACCCGCAAAGGCGGCCTCGGGCGCTGATCTTTTTTAGCATAACATGATTATAAACACACACAGACATAACTCTATTGACTATGAATATCTCACCCAATCCATCTCGCCGCGCAGAAGAGGAGAAGCTCTCTCAGATGAGTCCGTTTGAGATCAAAAACAAGCTCATCAGCATGGCTAAAGCCGATTCCCGCAAGTCGACCTCTACATTTCTCAATGCAGGCCGAGGCAATCCAAACTGGATAGCCACTGAGCCTCGCGATGCCTTTTTCCTTTTAGGAAAGTTTGGCATGCAGGAGTGCCGACGCAAATATGAAGATCCTGTAGGCATTGCCGGCATCCCTTCGCAGGAGGGCATAGGCAAGCGCTTTGTGGCCTTCCTTGCCGACAATGCTTCGGAGCCTGGGGGCAAGTTGCTCCGCAGCGCTTTCGACTATCTGGTGAAGGTGCATAATGCCGATCCGGATGAGTTGGCCATGGAATGGGCCGAGGGTATTATCGGCGATCAGTATCCTACCCCCGACCGTATCCTCAAGCACACTGAGATCCTTATCCGCGACTATCTGCGCCTTGAGATGGGTGGAGAGCCTGAGTCGACCGAAGTCTACGACCTGTTTGCCACAGAGGGTGGCACAGCAGGCATGTGTTATGCATTTGATTCCCTTCAGGAAAATTTCCTGATCGACAAGGGGGACAAGATGGCTCTCATGGTGCCTATCTTCACTCCTTATATTGAGATTCCGGAACTGGAGCGATTCTCATTTGACGTGGTCAATATCTCGGCCAACTCGATTGAGCAGCCCGGCGGCTTCCATACATGGCAGTATCCTCCCGAAGAGCTCGACAAGCTTCGCGATCCCTCGGTCAAGTTGCTCTGTCTGGTCAATCCCTCCAATCCTCCGTCGTACACACTCGACCCCGACCTTGTTGACCGACTGGTAGAGATTGTTGAAAATGACAATCCTGAGCTGATGATTGTCACCGACGATGTGTATGGTACATTTGTGAAAAACTTCCATTCGCTCATGTATCGTCTGCCCCACAATACCATGTGTGTCTACTCCTTCTCCAAGTATTTTGGAGCCACGGGCTGGCGTCTGGCTGTGACAGCCATCAACCGCGACAATATCTTCGACCGAAAGATTGCCGCTCTTCCGGCCGACCAGAAGGAAGCACTGGCAAAGCGCTACGGATCGCTCTCGACCAATCCCGGGTCGATCCGCTTTATCGACCGCATGGTTGCCGACTCGCGTCTTGTGGCTCTTAACCACACGGCTGGCCTGTCGACGCCTCAGCAGATCCAGATGACCCTCATGGCCGCATTCTCGCTTCTGCCCGGTGGCGCTCCCTACAAGGCCCGCATGCAGGAGATCATCACCGAGCGACTGGAAGCTCTTTGGACCAATACAGGCTTCACCCTTTTGGTTGATCCACTCCGCGCCGGTTATTACTCCGAGATCGATATCATGCTCTGGGCCCGCAAGTTTTATGGCGATGACTTTGCCAAATATCTGAGCGACAATTATGAGCCACTCGACTTTGTGCTCCGACTTGCAGAGTCGACCGCGGTGGTGCTACTCAACGGCGATGGCTTCGACGGCCCGGCATGGAGTGTGAGAGCGTCGCTCGCCAACCTCGACAAGGACGACTATCTCAAGATCGGCGGTGCTATCCGCAGTCTCCTCGACGAATACCACGAGGCTTATCTTGCAGCAAAGGACAAGAATTGACCCCCGCCTCGCGCACAGGACGCGAAGCACCATCAGATATCAAGCCGGTTTCCACTATCCGATGCCACGGAGTGGAGGCCGGCTTTGTCAATGCCGGTATCAAATGTCCCCCACAGCGCAAAAAAAATGGGATCCGGCATCAGAAATAGACCTAAATGTTTGGTAGATTGGAGAAAAATAGCTTACTTTGCAGTCGGTTTACAAAGCTGGCCCGTGAAAATCGGTGAGAATGATGCACTTATCGACGATATGAGACTCGGGTATAGCCTCAAGCCACGGCTTCGGCCATCAACCTACCCCACGATAACAAACAAAGCTAAGTAACACTCCCCAGCCATGTCAAAGATTTGTCAAATCACAGGCAAAAAAGCTATGGTCGGCAACAACGTTTCGCACTCCAAACGCCGCACCAAGCGCAAATTCAACGTAAATCTCTTCAACAAGAAGTTCTTCTGGGTTGAAGAGCAGGCTTGGATTACCCTCACCATTTCTGCCGCCGGCCTCCGTACTATCAACAAGAAAGGCCTCAACGCTGCAATCCAGGATGCCGCTGCCAAGGGTTATTTAACTGAAATCAAATACATTCAATTCTGACATAAAGATGGCAAAGAAAGCTAAAGGCAATCGCGTACAGGTGATCCTCGAATGCACCGAACACAAGGCCAGCGGAATGCCCGGAACGTCGCGCTATATCACCACCAAGAACCGCAAGAACACCACTGAGCGTCTTGAGCTCAAGAAGTACAATCCCATCCTCAAGCGTGTGACTGTACACAAGGAGATCAAGTAAAAACAACCTCTATAGCATTAACCCCACTCAGCTTTAAGATATGGCAAAGAAAACCGTCGCATCGCTCCAGAAAGGTGAAGGCCGCACCTACAGTAAGATTATCAAGGTGGTCAAGAGCCCCAAGACCGGTGCCTATACCTTCCAGGAATCCATGGTGCCCAACGACGCCGTCAAGGACGCCCTCAAGTAAATCCATTCCCGCATACAAAGCATATCCGCTCTGTCGGCATGGGCATTGCTCCCGCGCCGGTCACGACGGAACCTACAATATCAGCGGCGAAGCCCCTTCGTGGAGCCTCGCCGCTTTGTTCTTTTTATAATCCTACTCAACTCATCGTTATGGCATCACCCAAAACAATCTGGTATTGCACCGAATGTGGCGCCGACTCGCCTAAATGGCAGGGGCGCTGCCCCCAATGCGGCGCATGGAACACTATGGTAGAGGAGCGCGCACCCTCCAAGAAGGGGGGAGGAGCGGGAGCCATGAGGGGTCTTCGCACCGAGCGTCCTCTCAGGGTGTCGGAGATAGAGACCTCCGGCGAGCAACGTATAAAGATGCCCTCGGGTGAGCTCAACAGGGTGCTCGGTGGCGGACTGGTGGCAGGTTCGCTTGTACTCATAGGGGGCGAGCCGGGTATAGGCAAGTCGACTCTGGTGCTTCAGAATATCCTTGCCATAAAGAGCCGCAGGATTCTTTATGTGAGCGGTGAGGAGAGCGCATCGCAGCTCAAGATGAGAGCCGACCGCATAGGGCGCACTGCCGATAATGTGTATATAGTATGCGACACATCGCTGGAGACCATACTCGACCATATAGGGAGTGTGAAGCCTGAGCTGCTCATAGTCGATTCGATCCAGACGGTGGCTTCGGATGCCATAGAGAGTTCGGCCGGATCGGTGAGTCAGGTAAGGGAATGTGCCTCTCAGTTGCTGCGCTATGCCAAGACCTCGGGAGTGCCTGTGATTCTTATAGGTCATATCACCAAGGAGGGTAGTATAGCGGGTCCCAAGGTTCTGGAGCATATCGTTGATGCTGTCCTGCAGTTTGAGGGCGACCGCAACTATCTCTACCGTATCCTGCGCTCGATCAAAAACCGTTTTGGCTCTACGTCGGAGATAGGGATCTACGAGATGTGTCAAAAAGGATTGCGCGAGGTGACAAATCCATCGGAAATGCTTCTGTCGGGCAATGGAGAGCACCTGTCGGGTGTGGCTGTCGGTGTTACAATTGATGGCATACGTCCGTTTCTGATTGAGGTGCAGGCGCTGGTCAGCACCGCTGCCTATGGCACACCACAGCGCTCCGTAACCGGGTTTGATTCCCGTAGGCTTGCAATGCTGCTTGCTGTGCTTGAGAAGCGAGCCGGCTTTAAATTGGCAGCCAAAGATGTGTTTTTGAATATCGCGGGAGGTCTGAAGGTGAGCGATCCGGCGCTCGATCTGGCTGTTATCGGTGCTATATTGTCGAGCAATATCGACACTGCCATCCCCCACGATGTTGTGATGACAGGCGAGGTCGGCCTGTCGGGTGAGATTCGTCCGGTGACGCGTATAGAGCAGCGTATCACCGAAGCAGCCAAGATGAGCATGAGGCGCATCATAGTGCCTAAGGGCAATCTGAAGGGTTTCAACCGCTCGAAGGTGGAGATTGAGATCGTAGAGGTGGGAAAGGTAGAGGAGGCTCTCAGGGCTCTCTTTGCCGCCGACTGACCGTCGCCACACAAATTGCCGGTCGATAGAAAAAATGAGGCCGCATCGCGATCGCGATGCGGCCTCTATCGGTTCAGACCCTTCCTGATCAGATCCAACGCACGTAGGCGAAGTCCTGACGGTGGGGCAGATTGGCGTTCTTGGGGTAGATACGGTAAGCGAAGCGGAACACGCCGGCATCGCGGAGACGCTCTTTGAGCACGTAGGTGGCTACATTGCCCGAGGTTTTGGCAATCTCAAACTGGCGGGTGCCTGCGAGATGGTCAACGCCATCTTCGGTGCGGTAAATGACGCCTTCCACACCGAGGTCCTTAGCGTCGAGGCCATTGGTGTCGATGGTGATCTCCACGTCATAGCGCTCGCCTGTGTTGGCGGGAGCACCGGGGTTGCCGATGTTTTCCTTGATCTCGAGCACCTTGATGCCATCCCATGCGGCAACAACCTTTTCCTTCCATTCCACGATCTCGCGGGCGAGTGCGTAGTTGTTGGCGGCGAGGGCGCGGAAGCGCTTGTCCTCGGGGGTGTAGAAGCGGTCGATATAGTCTTCGATCATGCGCTGCATGGTGAAGTGGGGGGCGATATTGCCGATCGAGCGCTTGATATACTGGATCCACTCGGGAGAATAGCCCTTGGAGTTCTTGGCGAAGTAGAGGGGGATGATCTCGTTTTCGAGCATGGAGTAGATGGTAGCGGCATCGAGCTTGTCCTGCTGACTCTGGTCGGTGAAGGTGCGCTTGTCGGTGAGAGCCCAGCCGGCCTTTTCGTCAAACTTGTAGCCTTCATACCACCAACCGTCGAGCACGGAGAAGTTGAGCACGCCGTTCATCTCGGCTTTCTCGCCCGAAGTGCCGGAAGCCTCGAGGGGACGGGTCGGGGTATTGAGCCAGATGTCGACGCCGGTCACAAGACGTTTGGCCACGATCATGTTGTAGTCTTCAAGGAAGATGATCTTGCCGAGGAACTGGGGCATGCGGCTGATCTCCATGATGCGCTTGATAAGGCCCTGACCTGCGCCATCGGCGGGGTGAGCCTTGCCGGAGAATACAAACTGCACGGGGAACTGCTCGTTGTTGACGATCTTGGCCAGACGGTCGAGGTCGGTGAAGAGCAGGTGGGCGCGCTTATAGGTGGCAAAACGACGGGCGAAGCCTATGATGAGAGCGTTGGGGTTGATCTTGTCAACGATCTTCATCACTGCGGAGGGATCGCCCTGATTGGCAAGCCATTTCTCCTTGAAGTCGCGCTTCACGAAGTTGATAAACTTGTTTTTGAGCTGGCAGCGCATATCCCAGATCGATTCGTCGCTCACCTTGAAGATGCCTTCCCAAGCCTTGGGATCGCTCTGGTGGTCGAATACCTGCTCGCCGAGATGCTCGGAGTAGAAGGCCTTCCATTCGGAAGCGGCCCATGTGGGCATATGGACACCGTTGGTGACATAACCTACATGGCTCTCCTCCCATGAGTATCCCTTCCATATGCCGGCAAACATCTTCTTGGACACTTCACCGTGAAGCCAGCTTACGCCGTTGGCTTCCTGACATGTGTTGAGTGCGAATACGCTCATTGAGAAGCGCTCGTTGGTGTCGGGATTCTCGCGGCCCATGTTCATGAGGTCGCTCCATGAGATGCCGAGCTTGGCGGGATATTCGCCCATATACTTGCCAAAGAGGCTCTCGTCGAAGTAGTCGTGGCCTGCGGGTACGGGGGTGTGGACTGTGTAGAGGCTTGAGGCGCGCACGAGCTCGAGGGCGGTGTTGAAGTCGAGGTGCTTTTCCTGCACATAGTCAACAAGGCGCTGGAGGTTGAGGAGAGCGGCGTGGCCTTCATTGCAGTGGTAGAGTTCGGCGTTGACCCCGAGAGCCTTGAGCATGAGCACACCGCCGATACCGAGGAGATATTCCTGCTTGATGCGGTTTTCCCAGTCGCCGCCATAGAGCTGGTGGGTGATTGAGCGGTCGTACTCGGAGTTCATGTCGAAGTCGGTGTCGAGGAGGTAGAGCTTCATGCGGCCCACATTGACGCGCCATACGTGGGAGTAGACCACGCGGCCGGGGTAGGGCACTTCGAGGATCATGGGCTGGCCCTCGGCGTCGGTCACCTGCTCGATGGGGAGCTGGTTGAAGTTCTGGGGCTCATAGTTGGCTATCTGCTGACCATCGACACTGAGGGTCTGGGTGAAGTAGCCGTAGCGGTAGAGGAAACCGACTGCAGTCATGTCGACGCAGCTGTCGGAGGCTTCCTTGATATAGTCGCCGGCGAGCACACCGAGGCCGCCGGAATAAATTTTGAGGCAGTTGCAGAGGCCATACTCCATGGAGAAGTAGGCGATGGAGGGGATGTCGGAGCGCATCGGCTTGGCCATATATGCCTGGAAGTCGGCATAGACCTTGTTGATGCGATACATCATCTCTTTGTCTTTTGTGATCTCCACAAGACGCTCGGCGCTGAGGCGCTGGAGGAGCATCACGGGATTTTCTCCGGTCGAACGCCAGAGGTCGGGATTGAGGTCGCGGAAGAGCGATTTGGCTTCACTGTTCCATACCCACCAGAGGTTTTTGGCGAGGGTGGCGAGGGGAGCCAGTTTGAGGGGCAGCTCGGCGTTGACGGTCACGTCGCGCCATGAGGGTGCGTTGGTGTTGCTTACCTGAATTTTCATAAGCAGGGGGTTGGTAAAATATACTGTGAGTTGATAATCTAAAGAAACAGAAGTCAGATTCTGTGGCCTATGCGCTCATCGCGGTGTTGCTCGGCGATGTGGTAGGCTTTTGAGTAGAAGGTGATGAACGAGGCCCATGCGGCACGATCGCTTGTGGCGATTGCAGCGCGAGAGATCTCGTGCCTTGTGGTAGCATCGGCGTTGATCAGGAAACGGATGGATCGACTGATAGAGTCGACGGCGGCCTGGTAGTTGCTGTCGCCTCGTGCAACAACATTCACACCTGTCTCTTCAAATGTCGTGTCGGACGATGAGAGCACCCATTGTCCGAATCCGGAGAGAGAGGTGGTGACGGTGGGTACTCCGAATGCCACGCTTTCAAGAGGGGTGTAGCCCCAGGGCTCGTAGTAGGAAGGGAAGATGGTGGCGTCCATGCCGATGAGGAGATCGTAGTAGGCCATGCCGTCAAATATGCCGTCGGAGCCATCGAGATAGCAGGGAACATAGATCACCGATATGCGGCGGTCGATATGGTCGAAGCCGAGGCTGCGGATCCTGTTGAGCACTGCGTCGTCGTAAGGATTGTTGACGGTGTGGGTAATGACGGGCTCGGGGAGGGGAGAGCCTGCAGGTGTGCCAGATGCAAGAGCTTCTGTCAGGTCTTGGCGGGCTTTGTCGACCCATGCAGGCACCATTACAAATGCCACCACATGATGGTTGAGACGGTCGGCATTGCGACGCAGGGTGTCCATGGTGTCGAGATACATGTCGAGGCCCTTGTTGCGGTATTCGCAGCGGCCTGAGGTGGCGATGAGGAAGGTGTCGTCGGCAAAGGTGTTGCCTGTCAAGGCTGTAGCCACATCGAGGAGCTTGCGGCGTGCTTTGCTCCTTGCGGTGTCGAATTTCTTGCCGCCGGGCACAAATCCTTTTTCAAACCCATTAGGGGTCACTATGTCGGGGCGACGCTCAAGGAGCTGTTCGCACTCTATCGCGGTAATCTCGCTCACGGTGGTGAAGCAGTCGGCCTGATGGGCGGCTGTCTTTTCAAGCGAGTGTTTGCTCTCCATGTTGAGCTCGCGGGCCATCTGGTCGCCGTTGTACCCCTTGAGATAGTCGTAGAGGGGCTTGCCATTGCCGCAGATAGACCGTCCAATGGAGGTGGCGTGGGTGGTGAAGAGAGTAGCTATGTCGGGGCAGCGGTCCTTTATATAAAGGAGCCCCATTCCGGTAGTCCATTCGTGGAAGTGGGCCGCCGCGTTGATATCTTTCTTTTTGGAGGCTGCCTTAAAGTGGTTGTAGAGGCTCTCCACAACAATACCGGCTGCATGGCTGAAAGCGCAAGCCTCATCGTAGTCGCCATAGGCATGAAGTGAATCCACGCCGTAGAGCTGCCACATGCGGCCGTAAAACTCATCCTTTACGGCATACATGGGTGTGAAGTCGATAAGTATAGCGATAGGACGTCCCGGAACATTCCAGCGTCCGGTGCGGACAGATATCCCGAATGGGAGCGACGAGTGGCCGGGCCAATCTTTAAGAATAGAGTTATCTTCCTCGAAGTAAGGGGACTGAGTGTTTCCTATCTTCCAGACATCCGGTCCAAGGTAAACTACATTATCCCTGTAGAGCTTGTGGAGGCTCGCTGCTTGGGTAGACAAGACGGCGTAGATGCCGCCGATCTTGTTGCAGACTTCCCAGCTCGTGTTTACGAGAAGGTCGAGGGCTTCCGACTTATTTTCCTTATGCATAATAAGTTGTGAGATGTTGAGTTGCCTGTATGTGGCGGATTAAAAGCTACTATTGGCAAAGCGGCAGCAAAGGTAGTGAAAATCTGTCAATCTTCCTATTTTGCAGGCTCTAAAATGGCTGAAAAATGAAAATCTGATATTTTTTTTGTACGTATCGGGCAAAAGAATTAATTTTGCATAGGACGCTACGCAGTAGTGTGCCCCAGCGTCGGGAGGTCTTGTTCCGGCATCTCATCAATGAAAAGACGAAAACTCATAACCACAGCTCTCATACTCGGTATGCTAAGCCTCTGGCGGCCATCGTCGGCAGAGGCGGCTCCGATGCAC
The DNA here is from genome assembly GCA_910579675.1 of uncultured Muribaculaceae bacterium. Classification (GTDB taxonomy): domain Bacteria; phylum Bacteroidota; class Bacteroidia; order Bacteroidales; family Muribaculaceae; genus Paramuribaculum. Next base: position 31,636 of record CAJTUF010000007.1, read on the forward strand.
GATGTGGAGGCTGTGGAGCATGATGAAAAAGTGGTGTCGCTTGCCATGGAGATTACCGATGCGGGTATGCAGCTATCCAATTCCTCGACGGAGGCGGAGCTTTTCATGATTTATTCGATTACCGGTCAACTGGTAAAAAAAATCAGTGTGGCGGCAGGGAGCAAGACTGTGGTGTCGCTTCCGGGCGGCTGCTATGTTGTCCGTTGCCGTGTCTGGGCAAAGAAGACGGTGGTGCGCTGACAATGAATTCATTCAGTTATTATCATCATACTTACATTTCTCGATCCTGAAAATCCATGAACGTGTTTAAATTGGGAGCGCTGCTCTGCGGGGTGGCTTCAATGCCTGGAGCCATGGAGGCTGCATTGCCTCACTCGCCAGATGCGGTGCTCGACACATTGCCAGTTTACCGTGGCAATGATCTTGAACTTACTGTCAACCACTCGTCCACAACATTCAGGTTGTGGAGTCCCGAAGCAGAGGCGGCAAGGGTTATGATCTATCCCACCGACCGCAATTCATCGGCAGCCGATACTCTCAATATGTCGCCGTCGGTCGATGGCACCTGGGTGGCTTCGGTCGACCGTCGTCTGACAGGGTGGTTCTACACTTTTGCGGTGAAATATCGTGGTGTGTGGCTCGACGAAACCCCCGGTATCTGGGCCAAAGCTGCGGGAACCAATGGGGAGCGCGCGGCTATCATCGACATGAAATCAACCGATCCGGAAGGGTGGGATGCCGACCGCGGGCCTGTCGTGGCAAGCATCAACGATGCTGTGATCTACGAGATGCACCATCGCGACTTCTCGATTCATCCTTCGAGCGGTATAGTGCATAAGGGTAAATTTCTTGCGCTCACCGAGGCCGGTACCGCGACCCCAGAAGGAGAGAAGACCGGCATAGACCATCTTGAGGAGCTCGGGGTGACACATGTGCATATCCTCCCATCGTATGACTATAACTCGGTTGATGAGGCAAATCTCCCCTCCAACCAATACAACTGGGGCTACGATCCGTGGAACTATAATGTACCGGAGGGATCGTATGCCACTGATCCGGCCGCTCCAGATGTAAGAATCAGAGAGTTTAAGGAGATGGTGAAGAGTCTCCACGACCGTGGTATAGGTGTGGTGATGGATGTGGTGTATAACCACACGGCCAATAACGACAATTCAAACTTTTCGCTCACCGCGCCCGGCTATTTCTACCGCCACAATCCCGACGGGACATACTCCGATGCCTCGGGATGCGGCAACGAGACGGCGTCGGACCGTGCCATGATGCGTGAATATATCGTCAATTCTGTGGCATATTGGGCCCGGGAGTATCATATCGACGGATTCCGGTTTGATCTTATGGCCATACATGACATCGAGACCATGAATGCCGTGGCCGACACCCTGCGGAGCATAAATCCAAGTATAGTGATCTATGGTGAGGGTTGGACAGCCGGAGCTTCGCCCCTCCCTGCCGAGAGGCGCGCGCTGAAAGAAAATGTTGCTCTTATGGATGGTGTGGCTGTTTTCTCTGACGATATACGCGATGCTGTCAAAGGCCATTACTCCGATGCCTCGGATCGTGGATTTGCCACCGGTAAGCCGGGCTCGGAAGAGACGGTGAAGATAGGCATTGTTGCCTCTACAGCTCATCCGCAGGTCGACTACAGCAAGGGCAATAACTCTCGTGTGGCCTATGCCACTTCGCCCAGACAGATCATCAATTATGTGTCGTGTCACGACGACCTTAGCCTCACCGACAAGCTTGCCGCCTCCATGCCAGGCTCGACAGAGGCCGAGCGTCAGCGCGCCGCACGTCTGGCTCAGACTATAGTGTTTACGTCGCAGGGCACTCCGTTTATGTTTGCCGGCGAGGAGGTGTTCCGCGACAAGAAAGGTGTGCATAATTCCTACAAGTCGCCAGACTCGATAAATGCTATCGACTGGAGTCTGAAATCGTCCAACAGGCCGCAATTTGATTACTACCGCGAGCTGATAGCCATGCGTCGCAACCATCCGGCATTCCGGCTCGGCAGTGCCGGCGAGATAGCCCGCCGACTCCGTTTCGACGACAATGGATCGAATCCTCTCCTGGTGTCGTACACCATTGATGCTTCGGGTCTCCCCGACAGTTGGTCAAAGATCCGTGTGGCTTTCAACGGATCGGATGAGCCTCAGACCATCAAGGTGGCCAAGGGGCGCTGGATAGTGGTGGCCGACGACGGACATCTTCGCGCCGATGGTCTTGCTGACGAAAATGGCGAGGCGGTCACCACCCGTGGCGGCACGCTCACAGTGGCTCCGCGGAGCGCGCTCATCCTTGCGCAGCCGGCTAAGTAAACCGTATAAGACACAATATTGTTTATTACGTATGATGAAGACAGCCCGATTTGAGTTTAATTTGTTTGGTGTCAACACCTATATAGTATGGGATCCCGACACCCTTGAAGCCGCCATTGTTGACCCGGGGATGCAGTCGCCCGAAGAATGCCGGGAACTCGACAGCTTTATCACCTCGCATAAGCTGAAGCCTGTGCATCTGATCAACACACATCTTCACATCGACCACACTTTGGGTGATGATCATGTGGAGCGTCAATACGGGCTATCGCTTGAGGCGGCGCCTGCCGATTCGTTTCTCGGAGAGTCGCGCGACGGTCAGGCCCGGATGTTCCATCTCGACTTCGGCGAGCTCAAACCGCTCCGCATAGGGCGCGAGCTGGCCGATGGCGATACAATCAAGATTGGCAACGGCACTCTGGAGGTGATAGCTGTGCCGGGTCATTCTCCCGGGTCTGTGGCCCTCTTTTCGCCGGCCGACCGCTTTGTGATCACGGGCGACGCCCTGTTTCGCGGCAGCATCGGCCGCACCGATCTACCCGGAGGTGATGGCGACACTCTGAGGCGGGCCATACGTTCACGTCTGCTCACTCTTCCGGCCGACACCACTGTGCTTCCCGGGCATGGTCCGTCGACGATGATCGCCACCGAGCGGTCGTCGAATCCATGGATCTGACTTCCCCTCTCGCCGGGAGTAAATGAATCAACAAGGCGCTCTCTCATTGTGAGGGGGCGCCTTTTCAATAATCAGAAGGAGCTGTGCCAAAGCCGGGGCTCGCCGGCTGCGAGAGTGGCCCGGCAGTCGATTATCCGCTGATTTGATGATCCCCGAAACTGCAGCGATGTGTCGCGGAGTGATTCTACAAAGGGGCCGTCGACAATCACATCGGTAGCCGCCACCAGATTCCGGCCGGAAGGGAGGGCGAGCAACTGCTCGATAGTAAATCCGGTGTAGAGCCATACGGTGCGTCCCTGAGCTCTCAGGAGGTTGGAGAGCGTGATGACCTCTTCGACCTGATACACGGGGTCGCCTCCGCTCAGGGTTACGTTCATGCCGGAGTCAAGCAGGCGGGATGCAAGGGGGGCGACATTTATCTCATAGCCACCACTGAAATCGTGCGACTGCGGGTTGTGGCAACCGGGGCAATTGTGGCCGCATCCGGCAAAATAGACGGCGACCCGGAATCCCGGGCCGTCGACTGTCGTTGCCTCGATTATATCGAGTATTCTCATCTGTGCAGTTATTGAAAAACGCGTGGATGGTGCGGATTATTTGTGGACCACGCGGTCGTTGAGTTCGGCGAGCTTGGCGCTGTTCCAGCGGTCGGTGGTGCCTACGAGGTAGCCGGTGATCCGCTGCAGGCGGTCGATATGGGTTGATCCGCATTCGGGGCACACTTCGAGGCTGTCTGAAGCGTCCTCATAGCCGCAGTTCATACAGCGGTTGCGGTTGTGGTTGACTGAGCAGTATCCGATGTTGTTGCTGTCCATGAGGTCGACAATCTGGGCGATAGCCTCGGGGTTGTGGGTGGCATCGCCGTCGATCTCCACATAAAAAATGTGACCTCCGCGGGTAAGATCGTGGTATGGAGCTTCGATTTTGGCTTTATGGGCCGGGGCGCACTTGTAATATACAGGCACGTGATTGGAGTTGGTGTAGTATGCCTTGTCGGTGATCCCGGGGATCTCACCGAAGGTCTTGCGGTCGATAGTGGTGAATTTGCCTGAGAGACCTTCGGCGGGGGTGGCGAGGATGGAGAAATTGTGGTTGTAGCGCTCCGAAAACTCGTTGGCTCGGCTTCTCATATGACTTACAATGCGTAGGCCGAGAGCCTGGCTCTCCTCACTTTCGCCGTGGTGCTTGCCGGTGAGCGCCACCAGACATTCGGCCAGGCCGATGAAACCGATGCCGAGGGTGCCCTGATTGATTACTGGCTCGATGGTGTCGTTGGGGCCGAGGATGTCGCTGCCGTTCCAAAGGCGCGACATGAGGAGGGGGAATTGCTTGGCGAGAGCTGTTTTCTGGAAGTTGAAACGGTCGCACAGCTGACGTGCGGCTACCTCCAGGCACTCGTCGAGCTTGCTGAAGAAACGGTCGATGCGCTCCTCACGGTCCTGAATAGCCATGCACTCGATAGCCATGCGTACAATGTTGAGGGTCGAGAAACTGATGTTGCCGCGACCTACCGAGGTCTTCTCGCCATAGCGGTTTTCAAACACTCGGGTGCGGCATCCCATCGTGGCCACTTCATAGAGATAGCGCTTGGGATCGTCGGCCTGCCATTTCTCATGTTGGTTGAAGGTGGCGTCGAGATTGACGAAATTAGGGAAGAAGCGGCGGGCTGTGACCTTGCAGGCGAGGCGGTAGAGGTCGTAGTTGCGGTCGGTGGGTAGGTAGCTTACGCCGCGTTTTTTCTTCCATATCTGTATGGGGAATATGGCTGTGGCGCCGTTGCCCACCCCTTCATATGTGGAATTGAGAAGCTCGCGGATGATGCAGCGTCCCTCGGCCGAGGTGTCAGTGCCGTAGTTGATTGAGCTGAACACAACCTGATTGCCGCCACGCGAGTGGATGGTGTTCATGTTGTGGATGAAGGCCTCCATGGCCTGGTGCACCCGCCCTGCTGTGAGGTTGATGGCGTGTTGCTTGATGCGGTCGTCACCTTCGAGGCCATCGAGGGGAAGGGTGAGGTAGTCGTCGATGGGGGCGTCGTCGAGATGTTTGAACGAGCAACCGTAGAGGGGCTCGAGCTTGCGGAGCTCCTCCTGATATGATGAGCGCACGAATGGGGCGAGATAGAAGTCGAAAGCGGGAATGGCCTGGCCGCCGTGCATCTCGTTCTGGGCCGTCTCAAGAGATATGCAGGATATGATGCTTGCGGTCTCGATGCGTTTGGCAGGGCGGCTCTCGCCGTGGCCGGCTGTGAAGCCATAGCGCAATATCCGGTCGAGGGGGTGCTGAACGCAGGTGAGGCTCTTGGTGGGATAATAATCTTTGTCGTGGATATGGAGGTAGCCGTGTTTCACCGCCTCGCGCGCCTCGGCCGAAAGCAGGTAGTCGTCGACGAAAGGCTTGGTTGTCTCCGAGGCAAATTTCATCATCATACCGGCTGGAGAATCGGTGTTCATATTGGCGTTCTCGCGGGTGATGTCGTTGTTTTTTGCCTCGATTATTTCAAGGAATATATCGCGGGTTTTGGCGCGGCGTGCTATTGATCGCTGGTCGCGGTAGGCTATATAGCGCTTTGCCACCTCCTTGCGTGGGGAGTTCATGAGTTCGAGCTCCACCATATCCTGGATCTGCTCCACGGTCATACGTTCGTCGCCGCGCATTCCGATATGGTCGGTTATGCGCTGAAGCAGGGCCTCATCCTCGCCGAGTTCGGTGGTGAGCATGGCTTTGCGGATAGCCGCCTTGATTTTTTCTTCATTGTAGCCTACTATTCGGCCGTCGCGTTTGACAACAGTATGTATCATGGGTTGAGAATGCTTGTGGGGTGGTAAGGGGTGTAGGGATCGGTTGATTGTGGTTGCTAAACCGGCTGCAAAGTTATGAATAGTTCTTTCTCTCTGCAAATTTTTAACGCATGAATATTGGCTAAAGTTTTCGTTTTGGAAAACTTTAGCGATAGGCTGTTTTAGTTAAAGTGCTAATTATTAGGAATAAGCAGATTGGTTTTGGGAAACTTTGCTTCTGGCTTGATGTGTGTTAAAATCTAAAACCGACAGTTAGGGTGAGCATCTGGTTGGAGTTGAAAAATGTCAGATCGTTTGACATGTTTACAAAACCATTGAAGCGCCCTTGAAGCGAAGTGTATAGTCCGCGATGATTGTACACCACAGAGGTCATCATGGTGAGGTTGGTCGAGATCATGTTGCGTATGTTCCGGTCGGTGGGTTCGGTGACCGATGTGTGTTTATAGCCTATGAAGGGGAGAGTGGTCAGATTAATGAGCCATTTACGAGGTGATAGCACCCAATTATGTGCATAACCGCCAAGGATACAGTAGTCGGAATAACGGAAGTGGTAGTCGCGTTGCAGGTTGGGGAGGGCTTCAAGCATATCGGGAGGGAGACTGCTGAAGTCGAGCCGCATATTGTGTCGGTCGTAACTCGCGCCGAGTATCCACGATCCGGCCGATTTAAGCTGGTATTTGGAAAAACAGTATGCTGCAGCCTGAGAGTACTGCTGGTTGTTGAAGAAATAATAGAGGTCGAGGTGGGAATCGTCGACGTCGATGTCGCTGAACTTATAGTTTAGATGATGGCCGCCTTGATAGTCGCCGAATTTGCGTATTATAGCACCTCCATTAACCCCCTGCTTCCAATAGTTCAGGGCAAAACGCGAGCAGGTGAAATTGAAATCAAATCGGTTGCGTCGGGTATCGTCGCCCATAAACGAGTTGAGATTGAATGAGTAGCCCACGCTCACAGCCATGAAAGACAGGTGGATGCCCAGGTCGTCGTAGAGGCGCGAGGTGATATGGATGGTTGAGTGGTCGGCCAATTGCATGATATAGGTTCGCATCCACATCTCGTTTTTCATCTGCAACTTCCAGTTTTTGCCGGTGCTTTCTACAAAGGCTGATTCGTAATGGTTGAATGTGCGGTCGCCCCAATTGTAAACCTTGAGGGCGAATCGGGGGAAGGCGGGATAGTTGATTCTCGGGTCGTTGATATGAAATCCTGTCTTGATGAGCTGGCTAACCCAGTTGCCCGTCAGGGCAGTGGTGTCGATAGCTTCAGAGTTCAAATCGCCGTCGGCCGCAGCAGCGCGGAATGGGAATGCCAATAAAGCTATAGCCGCAAGGATACTTGCGGCGGTGTTTTTGGCTAAACTCGCTGATTTTCTCGACATTGTAAGGACGATGATGCTCACGGCAGGTATGTCGATCCGGAAGCGATTGCAAAGGTACAAAAAATCCCGCCTGTGAAAAAATGTATAATTGTTGGTGGTTTGGGCGAAAAAGATCGTTCCGATGTGGAAGTTGGTTCATTATGTGTTAATTTTGCAAAATAATAGGTCCGATATTTCCGGGCAAGTATTTTTATCCGATTCAATCTATTAGAGCAATGATAAGAGTTTCATTCCGCCGGTCGGGGCTGATAGCCATGTGCGTGTCGTTGGCAAGCTGTGTGTGGGCGCGAACCCCCTCGGGCGCTGACACCCTGCGGCTCTCGCTCGATGAATGTATAGCCATAGCCCTTGACGATAATCCGGTGATCAAGGTGGCCGATCTGGAGATAGCGCGAGTAGACCTCACTAAGAGATCGACCGTGGCGTCGCTTCTTCCAACGGTGAGCTTCGCGGGCCAATACAACCGCACTCTCGCCAAGCAGACCATGTATATGAGCATGGATGGTTTTGGTGGAGCAGGTGGCGACAATTCCGGCGATGTACCTCAGGCAGGAGAGGGGAGCGACCGGGATGCGGGAATCAAGGTTGGTCTCGACAACTCATGGAGCCTTGGGTTCAATGCCTCCTTGCCTATTATTGCCCCGCAGATATGGGCCACACTGAAGCTCGATGACATACAGATCATGGCGAGTGTGGAGAGTGCCAGAAGCTCGCGCCTCTCCATGGTCAGAGAGGTGAAGAATGCCTACTACTCACTGCTTCTGGCCGAGGATTCGCGCAAGGTTATGGAAGAGAATTATGCCATGGCACTCTACACTGCCGATATCTACCGCAGGAGATTTGAACTGGGCACAGCATCTAAATATGACACACTGCGCACTTCGGTGGCGGCTAAGAACATAGAGCCTCAGATCACGCAGGCGGAGATTGCCGTGAGGCAGGCAGGACTTAAACTTACCTTGCTGATGGGTATGGATGCCGCTCCGGTTGTTGTGCCGGCCAATACTCTTTCGGACTATGAAGATGGGATGTATGCCGAAGTGCTCGCCACCGATACCTCTATCGTCAACAACTCCGAGCTCCGGCTGCTCGATATGCAGCGCAAGCAGCAGCGCCAGGCTATAACAGTCAGCAAACTCGCTTTTGTACCGACTCTGTCGCTGACAGCCAATTATAGCTGGACCTCAATGAGCAATGGACCTCTTTTCGGGGCCGGGTCGCGCTGGAGCCCCTATTCTATGGTCGGGCTTGCCCTATCGGTTCCTATATTCCAGGGTGGAGGGCGGCTCAATGCCGTCAAGCAAAACACTATCGCTGCCCGTCAGCTCGACTGGCGGCGCGACGATCTGGAGCGTAGCGTAAGGATGCAAGTCGATGTGGCAATGGATAATATCCAACTAAACGTGAAGCAGATAGCGTCGTCGGCTCTATCGGTGAGTCAGGCTGAGGAAGCATACCGCATAATATGTGAGAGCTTTGATATAGGCACCGCTTCATACCTCGACCGACGCGACTCGGAGCTTTCGTTGATTCAGAGTCGGCTTTCGTATCTTCAGTCCATATATAATTATCTGACTGCAGGCGCAGATCTGGAGATGCTGCTCGGCACCGCCATTCTACCCCATTAAACCATACTCCCATAACCAATATACATACTCAAGAGATTGCACAATATGAAATCCAATATATCACTGATGGCTGTGATGGCCATATCGCTTCTAGTTTCATGTTCTGGCGGTAAAACCGCCGAAAAGGCAGAGGTGACAACCGTGCAGCCGGTCATCCCATCCATAGAAACGGCTACAGTGGGTACAACCGTGGTTGACCATGTGTCGACCTACACCGCCAATGTGGAGGCCTTCAAGACCAATAATATCTCTACCTCTATCCCCAACCGCATCAAGGAGATTCTGGTGGAGGTAGGCGACAATGTGGCGAAAGGCCAGAAGCTGGTGGTGCTCGACGACGTGACAGTGGAGCAGAGCCGAGTGAGGCTTGAGCACGCTGAGCAGGAATATAACCGGGCTCTCCGCCTCTTTGAGATAGGAGGTGGCACCCGCCAGAGTGTAGACCAGCTCAAGACGGAACTTGATGCATCAAGGCGAGCTTATGCCAACCAGATTGAAAACACCATACTGACTTCTCCTGTGGCCGGCACGGTTACAGCCCGTAATTACGATCCGGGCGATATGGCATCGACGCAGCCCATACTTACCGTGTCGCAGATCAATCCTGTCAAGATCATGGTGGGAGTCAATGAGATGGATTTCAAGGAAGTCAAGGCAGGCATGCCGGTTGCGGTGTCGCTCGACGCATATCCCGACGAGGTGTTTGAGGGGAAGGTGAGCATAGTGCATCCCACCATTGATCCTACCACCCGTACATTCCTCACAGAGCTTGTCGTGGCCAACCCCGACCATCGTATTCTGCCCGGAATGTTTGCCCGGGCGTCGGTTGTGCTCGGCAGAGCCGACGCGGTGATAGTGCCCGACCGGGCAGTGGTGAAGCAGAGCGGATCGGCTGTCGAATATGTATATGTCTACAACCAGGCCGACTCTACTGTGACCTTCACACCAGTCAAGACAGGTCGCCGTTTGCCCGACAAAAAAGCCTATGAGGTTCTGGAGGGGCTCGAAAACGGTTCGGTGATAGTGTTGTCGGGGCAGTCGCGCCTTGCCGACGGCATCAAGGCCATACCCCTGAAGTGATCCCGTGCGGGATATGATAATAAATAATGAAGATATCACCCCTCTAATAATATAAAGCAGACGTGAGTATATATGCAAGTGCTGTAAGGCGCCCGGTGATGACGATACTATGTTTCGTCGCTGTGGCTATCCTCGGCCTTTTTTCGCTGTCGACCTTACCCGTGGATCTCTATCCCGATATAGAGACCAATACTATCATGGTGATGACCTCCTATCAGGGGGCCTCGGCTGCCGATATCGAGCAGAATGTCACCCGTCCGCTCGAAAATGCGCTCAACGCCGTCAACGACCTGAAACATATTACGTCGAAAAGCCGGGAGAACATATCGGTGATAACGCTCGAATTTGAGTATGGCAAGGATATCGACGTGCTCACAAATGATGTGCGCGACAAGCTCGACATGGTCAAGAGTTCGCTCCCCGACGATGCCGAAAATCCGATAATATTCAAATTTTCGACCGACATGATACCTATAGTTATCCTGTCGGTTAAGGCCGGACAAAGCATGCCGGGTCTCTATAAGATACTCGACGATGCCGTGGCCAATCCGCTGGCTCGAATATCCGGCGTAGGATCGGTGTCGATCTCAGGTGCGCCCAAGCGTGAGATTCATATCTATGTCGATCCCGAGCGCCTTGAGGCATATTCGCTATCGGTGGAGCAGATTGCGTCGGTGGTAGGTGCCGAAAACCGCAACATACCGAGCGGCTCGATCGATATAGGGTCTGACACCTATTCGGTGCGCGTGCAGGGCGAGTTTCTCGACTCGCGCGAAATGGCGTCGCTGGTTGTGGCGTCGCGTCCCGATGGTCGCAAGGTGCTCCTGAGCGAGGTTGCCCGCATCGATGACTCGCTTGAGGAACGCGCTCAGCAGACCTATAACAATGGCCAGCGCGGAGCCATGATTGTGATTCAGAAGCAGAGTGGTGCCAACTCTGTTGAGATCTCCGATCAAGTGCTGAAGATGCTTCCGCAGCTACAGAAGCGTCTTCCGGCCGATATAGAGCTCGATGTGCTTGTAGATACCTCCGACAATATCCGCAACACGATAGCGTCGTTGGTGGAGACGGTGCTATATGCGTTGCTTTTCGTGGTGATAGTGGTGTTTATGTTTCTCGGCCGCTGGCGCGCGACGCTCATCATCACCATTACTATACCCATATCGCTCATAGCTTCGTTTATATATCTTGCCGTGACGGGCAATTCTATCAACATTATATCGCTGTCGGCTCTGTCGATCTCGATAGGCATGGTGGTGGATGATGCGATAGTGGTGCTTGAAAATGTCACGACCCACATAGAGCGAGGAGCCGATCCTGATCAGGCTGCAGTGCATGGTACCAACGAAGTGGCGGTGTCGGTCATAGCTTCGACCCTGACCCTTATTGCCGTGTTTTTCCCTCTCACTCTTGTCACAGGTATGACCGGAGTGCTTTTCCGGCAGCTCGGATGGATGGTGACAGTGATGATGACCATCTCAACCGTGTGTGCCCTCTCGCTCACTCCTATGTTATGCTCGCAGCTGCTGCGTCTCAACAATCGCCACGGTCGCCTTTACACCATCTTCTTCACACCGGTCAACCGGGGGCTTGATGCTCTCGACCGGGGCTATGGGCGTCTGCTTAATATAGTCGTGAGCCACAAGACGAGCGTCGTCATAGTGTGCATGCTCATTTTTGTGTCGTCAATCGGTTTGCTCCGGATGGTCGGCACGGAATTCATACCAACGGCCGACGATGGCCGCCTCTCTGTCAATCTTGAGCTTCCGATAGGAACCCGGGTAGAGATAGCCGACTCTGTGACAGCCGATCTGACAGCACTATGGAGAGAGAAATATCCGGAGATCGAAGCGCTTAATTACACCACAGGTCAGGCATCGAGCGACAATACGTTTGCTTCGCTTTCGGAAAACGGTCCTCACATTGTGTCGATGAACATAAGGCTGTCGGATCCCGGCCTGCGTGACAGGACTGTGATGGAGATTGCCGACATGATGCGCGCCGACCTCATAGAGCGCTATCCGCAGTATTCCAAGACTCAGGTGAGTGTTGGTGGCGGAGGGGGCGCCATGGGAGGTCAGAGCACACTCGATTATGAGATATATGGCTATGATTTCGCTCAGACCGACTCTGTGGCCCGTCGGCTTAAACAGATCCTTACCGAGACCCGCGGTACAGCCGATGTGAGATTGTCGAGATCGGAATATCAGCCTGAGTACAGAGTCGATTTCGACCGGGCCAAGCTCGCTCTTTATGGCCTCAATCTGTCGACAGCAGCCACGGCTCTTAGAAATCGCATCAACGGTGCCATAGCCTCGAGATTGAGGATCGACGGCGAGGAGTATGATATAAAGGTGATGTATGATCCCGGCTCGCGCACCTCGACCGACGATATATTGAATATTCCGCTGCTCACCGGAGCCGTTGGGGCCGATGGGTCGCCAGCCACGGTGAGAATACGCGATGTGGCCAGCGTGGTGCAACACTTCACACCTCCCACCATCGAACGCAAGGACCGCGAGCGTATCATCACAGTGTCGGCCGTGGTGTCGGGAGTGCCGATGAGCGACGTTGTGGCAGCTGCCGGCCACCGCATCGACGAGCTTGATCTCCCCGTGGGAATCAATATCACCCTATCCGGCACATATGAGGATCAGCAAGACTCTTTCGCCGACCTGCTCACACTGGCCGCCCTGATCATAGTGCTGGTCTACATAGTGATGGCGGCCCAGTTTGAGAGCTACACCTATCCCGGCATCATCATGACCTCGCTGCTGTTTGCTTTCTCAGGCGTGTTTATCATCCTTTGGCTTACAGGTCATACTCTCAACATCATGTCGATGATAGGCGCCATAATGCTCATAGGCATCGTGGTTAAAAACGGTATTGTGCTCATCGACTATATATCGCTCAACCGTGAGCGAGGCCTGTCGATACGCCGCTCTGTGGTCGACGGCGGTATGTCGCGTCTCCGCCCCGTGCTGATGACCACTCTCACAACCATTCTCGGCATGGTGCCGATGGCCGTGGGCACAGGACAGGGTGCCGAGCTGTGGCGCCCCATGGGTGTGGCCGTGATAGGCGGTCTCACATTCTCGACCCTGCTCACTCTCCTGCTCGTTCCGTCGCTCTACTGTCTATTTGCATATGTAGGTGTTCGCCGTAGGCGGCGAGCCCACCATGCACGTCTTCATCAACCAATCGCAAAACAATGAAAGCCATACTCATAACATTTGATCAAGCCCACTACGCCAGGATCATAGAAACCCTCGACCATATGGCATGCCGTGGATATACCGCCTGGCCTCAGGTCAATGGCCGCGGTTCTCACACAGGCCCTCCTCATCTGGGCACCCATGCGTGGCCGTCGCTTGCCTCGGCCATCATTACTGTTGTCGATGACAATAAGGTAGAGCCACTGCTGAAAGCGCTCCGCACTCTCGACAACGATCGCCCGCTTCTGGGTCTACGGGCTTTCGCATGGCCTGTGACCGATATGATCTGACATAGGCATGGCAAAATAACGACTGCTAACGGAAAATGTTGTACCTTTGCAATTGTCAACAAGGCAAACCACGATGCTTGTTGCAGTTGTTTTATTCATCTGTGAAAGGATATAATGACCAAGAAAATCAATAAACCCGCCAAGGGGAGCAGCTTCTGGCGCAAGCTCCTTATCAATCTCTGCTGCATGCTGGCTGTGGGCTTCGTGATAGGCTGGATCGCACTGATCTGGCTTGATGTATGGACCGACCATGGATCGGAAGTGACCACTCCGTCGGTGAAGGGTATGCCATATAGCGTTGCGGCCGCCACACTGGCGTCGCAAGGCTTCGGGTGTGAGCTGATCGACTCGGTCTACGACACAACCCGTCCTCCCGGTACTGTGACCGAGCAGTCGCCCAAAGAGGGCTCGATGGTCAAGACCGGCCGAGAGATATATCTCACCATCACGGCGTTTAATCCCAAGATGGTGTCGCTCCCCAAAGTGACCGATGTGTCGGAGCGCCAGGCACGCGCCATGCTTGCCGGAGTAGGCATAAAGAGCATATCGACTGTTTCGGTGCCGAGCGACTACAAGGACCTCGTAGTGGGCCTGAGGGTCGATGGCAGCAGGGTATCAGCAGGAACCCGTGTGCCGGTGACAAGCCACGTGGTGATAGAGGTTGGAAGCGGCCCTGTGGCTGCCGAGCCCGACACAATGGCAATCGATGCTTCTGCGGCAGTATCGGATGAAAGTTATGACTTCTGATCACGGATATGGACTATAACAACAGCGAAGATATCGGGGCTGAATTCGAGCTTGACGATGCCGATGTGGTATCGTCGGATGCCGGAGGCGGAGAGCGGGAGATGTATGAGCATTTCCGCTTTGTGGCCGACAAGGGTCAGACGCTCCTGAGGGTCGACAAATATCTTGTGGCCATGATGGGCAAGCAGAGCAGCCGCAACCGCATTCAGCAGGCTGCCGATGCGGGGTGCATACTGGTCAACGGACGCCCGGTCAAGAGCAATTACCGGGTGAAGCCGCTCGATGTGGTGACAGTGGTCATGGACCGACCGCGCTACGAGCTTGAGATCACCGCCGAGGATCTGCCTATCGACATAGTGTATGAGGATGATGACCTTCTGGTGGTCAACAAGGCTGCCGGAATGGTGGTGCATCCCGGTCACGGCAACTATCATGGCACTCTGGTCAATGCCCTTGCATGGCATTTCCGCGACAATCCCGACTACGACAGCTCCGACCCGCGCATGGGCCTCGTGCACCGTATCGACAAAGACACGTCGGGACTCCTTGTGGTGGCAAAGACGCCCGACGCGAAGACTCATCTCGGGCGACAGTTTTTCAACAAGACCACCAAGCGCGAGTATGTTGCGCTGGTGTGGGGCATACCCGAGCCAGCCCAGGGGCGGGTGGAGACCAACATAGGACGTGATCTGCGCGACCGTCTGCGCATGGCTGTGTTTCCGTCGGGTGGGACCGAAGGCAAGCATGCCGTGACCCACTATTCGGTGGTGGAGCCGCTGGGCCATGTGGCCCTTGTGAAATGTGTGCTCGAAACCGGTCGCACCCATCAGATACGTGTGCATATGCGCCATCTCGGACATCCTCTGTTTGCCGATGCCCGCTATGGCGGCGACGAGATATTGCGCGGCGTGCGCTCGGCGAGCTACAATAAGTTTGTGTCCAACTGCATGGAGGTGTGTCCGCGTCAGGCTCTCCATGCCCGTACTCTCGGATTTGTGCATCCCCGCACCGGACAAGAGATGTTTTTTGAGGCTCCGGTGCCGGATGATATGACCTCCCTTCTGGAGCGGTGGCGCAATTATGCGGCCACTCACTCCTGAGCTTCAGTTGACGGTATATGTGTCGTATATCAGCGCGGCTGCCCGACTCTGCTTGAGGGTCGGGCAGCCGCGCTGATATACGGATCGTTTGGTCAGTTGGAGAGGATTGCAGCTTCGATCTTGTCGAGGTCGTCGCGGAGTTGCTTCTCGAGAGTCATGCGCTGCTCAATGGTGTTGCATCCATAGAGCACTGTGGCATGAGTGCGGTCGAGGCGGTTGCCGATTGCCATGAGCGACATTCCGGCGTGTTTCTTGGCCATGTACATCACCACTTGGCGGGCGTCGCTGATCTCGCGCTTACGTGTTTTGGTGAAGAGTTGCTCGGGAGTGATGCCATAGTGGTCGCTCACTGCTTTGGTGACCATCTCGAAGTTGATGGTCTTGCGGCGCAGACGCACACTGTTGCCAAGCACCTGACGGGCGAGATCGAGATCAACCTCACGGTTGAGCACGGTGGCGTGGGCGAGGAGGCTCACCACTATCCCTTCGAGTTCTCTTATTGAATCGGTGACATTGGCAGCGATGTAGTTGAGCACTTCGGGCGAAATCGACAGGCCGTCCTGAGCTGCGCGCTGGTGGAGCACGTCGATGCGCAGCTCGTAGTCGGGCTTCTCCAGCTGGGCTGTCATGCCCCACTTGAAACGTGAGAGCAGGCGTGCCTCCATCCCTTCCATCTGCGAGGGGCAGCAGTCGCTCGAAAGTATGAGCTGCTTTTGGTTCTGATGCAGGTGGTTGAAGATGTGGAAGAAGGTGTTCTGGGTGCTCTGCTTGCCTATCAGATCCTGAATATCATCGATTATGAGCACGTCGATGCTCTGATAGAAGTTGATGAAATCGTTGATCTTGCTCTGGCGCACAGCGGTGGTGTACTGGCTCTCAAACAGGCGGGCGGTGACATAGAGCACTCGTGTCTGCGGATTTTTCTCCTTGATACGGATGCCGATGGCTTGAATGAGATGGGTCTTGCCTACGCCGGGAGGGCCAAACACAAAGAGGGGGTTGAAGGTCTTGCACTTCGGATCCATGGCTATGGCCTCGCCTATGGAGCGCGCCACGCGGTTGCTCGTGCTGCCGCAATAGTTTTCAAAAGTGTAGCGGGGATTGAGCTGCGGATCAATGTCGTTTTGCGGAGCGGCGACAAAGGGATTGGATGTTGCTCCCGGACGGGGGGCAACGGCGGCCGACGGATGGCTGTCGGTCATCCTCACGGCGGTCGACGGATCGTTGCTTACCTGATAGAATTCGTAGCGTAGCTGGATGCCCGGACCGTAGACCTTATATAAGGTGCGGCCAAGGAGATTGTAGTACTGCGCTTCGAGCTGTTCCATGAAAAATGGCGACGGTATGCGCAGTATGAGCTCGGAATCGCTGCAACTTACGCAGCTGATCGGCTCAAACCAAGCCTTGTATTGCTCGGGGCTCAGATTGTCGCGGAATATGCGCAGACAATCGTCCCAGAGGTGAAGGCGCTCTGAGGATGGGGCAGCGGTAGAGGAGGATGACGAATTCATGGGTGGAGTAAGTCGTTTTCGAGTGCAAAATTGAGGAGAATTTTTTGAAAAAACAACCCCAAAAATATTTGGATATTTCGCCGCTATTACAACTATACTGAA
The DNA here is from genome assembly GCA_910579675.1 of uncultured Muribaculaceae bacterium. Taxonomy (GTDB): domain Bacteria; phylum Bacteroidota; class Bacteroidia; order Bacteroidales; family Muribaculaceae; genus Paramuribaculum. The sequence goes on from CAJTUF010000007.1 coordinate 48,503, forward strand.
TCTCAGCCGATTATGTGGCTCCTAAAACACCTTTAAACCGCAAATGGTTCATGCTGATGCAACGTTTTGATAGTCAACGGCATAGTAGTCAGTATTTATAAGGGCCTCCCCGCCTGATTATCCGGCGGAGAGGCCCTAAAGTGCTTTCTGAGGCCGTCAGACGCCGATTGGACGTCGCGACCCATATAATTTGCTATTTGTAATTATTACAAATAAGATCAGCGGCCTGTCTTGGCTCCCTTGGCTCCGCCCTTGGTGCCCCCGCCCATGGCGAAGATGTTTTGGTCAAAGCTGAAGGTCTTGCGCTCCTGCTCGCGTTTGCGCTTGATGGCCAGACGTACCAGCCAGTCCATGAGCTTGTCAAAGGGCAGGCCGGCTGCTTCCCAGAGGTAGAATGATAGCGAGCCGGGGATGGTGTTGATCTCGTTGACATATACCTCGTCGGTGTCGGCGTCGATCATCACATCGACGCGGCTCACGCCATGGCACGACAATACTCTGAAAGTTTCTCCGGCCAGAAAGCGGATGCGGTCGCTCATGGCCTCGGGGAGATCGGCGGGGATGCGCTTGGCCGAAGCTGCCATGCCTTTGGTGCCCTTGGCCACCTTGGTGCCGCCACAGCCATATTTCTCGCCATAGGTGAGGAAGTCGCCGCTATGGAGAGGCTCCTCACACACCGAGGTCTCATATTCATCGCAGTCGCCGAGCACCGAGCAGTTGATCTCGCGCAGGTGGCTGATCATGTGTTCGACGATAATGCGCGACGAATAGCGCTCGGCGCTGTCGATGCTCTCAATGAGTTCGTCGCGGTTGGCGGCTTTGCTGATGCCCACTGATGAGCCCAGATTGGCCGGCTTGACTATCACCGGGTAGCCGAGCTTGCTCTCCACTTCGGAGATGATAGCGTCGCGGCGCGCATACCACTGCTTGTCGGTAAACCACACATAATCCACCACCGGGATGCCGCATGCGGCCATGATCATCTTCATGGTGATCTTGTCCATGCCGTTGGCCGACGAAAGGGTGCTGCATCCGGCATAAGGGATGCCTATCGACTCAAGCACACCCTCAAAGATGCCATCCTCGCCATTGGAGCCGTGGAGCACAGGGATCACGACGTCGAGCTTTGTCACCACTGCTTTGCCAAACATGGGGCGGCGACGCCGATAGAGATTGTAGTCGCCATATTCGGGCTCCATATACACCTCCTCGCAGCGCTTGAGCAGCTCGGGGATATTGCGGTAGGCCGGAAGATCGAGTAGAGCCTCGCCGGCATACCAGCGGCCCTCCTTGCTTATATATATGGGGGTCACGTCGTAGACCTCGCGGTCGATGGCCGCCATGGCCTGCGAGGCAGAGATCACTGATATTTCGTGTTCGGTGGAGCGTCCGCCGAAAAACACGCCTATGTTGGTTTTCATTATCCTTCTGAGTAGTGGGTTATGTAGGAGAAAAAGAGTGTTTACTTGAATGTGTCGGGGAGATCGTTTTCGTAGAGCACCGTGTCGCCCGCCTTGGCCATCGAGGTGAGCATCGCCTGGGCTTCGGAAAATGTGTCGGCCATCATCACACGCTCTTGGGCCATGCTGCCCTCGGCGATGCCTTCGAGGATGGCGTCGCGGTTGTAGTGGCCTACAACTATTACCGTGTCGGCACACTCGGCTATCTTGCGGCCGAAGGCGCGGTTGAGCTCCTCCTGCCGGTCGCCGAGTTCGATCATGCCCGGGGTGATGATGATGCGTTGTCCGCCGGTCATCGAGGCGAGCACGTCGAGAGCCATTGCCGAGCCGGTGGGGTTGGAGTTGAACGCATCGTCGATGATGGTGATTCCGCCGGGGGTGCGCTTGAGGTTGAGACGGTGTTCCACCTGCTCTATGTGGTCAACCGCTATGCGTATCTTCTCGTCGGGCACTCCGAGATGGCGCGCCGTCACCACGGCAGCCATGAGATTGGAGATATTGCATTCGCCCACAAGATGGGTGTGGAGGCGCATCTCCCAGTCGGGCCCCGCGATGGTAAACGAGGTGCCGCGCGAGTCGTAGGTGATGTCGCGGGCCGTGACGGTTGCTCCGGCAGTGTCGCGGATGGCATAGCGCACCACCTCCACATTATCCACCGGGCGGTTGGCGGCGAAGGGAAAGTCGTCGTTGACCACCGCCAGCCCATCGGCCGGGAGCGCGTCGATCAGCTCAAACTTGGTGCGCTGCACGTTTTCGATTGTCTTGAACGACTCCAGATGCTGCTCGCCCACTGCGGTGACGATGCCTATCGAGGGGTTGACAATGTCGCATATCTCCTTGATGTCGCCTATGTTTTTTGCTCCCATCTCCACGATAAACACTTCATTGTAGGGTTTGAGATGTTCTCTGACAGTGCGCACAACTCCGAGGGGGGTGTTGAAGCTGCCCGGGGTCATGAGGGTGTCGAAGCTCTCCGACAGGATGCGCTGCAGATAGTGCTTGGTCGAGGTCTTGCCGTAGCTGCCGGTGATGCCTATGATCTTGAGGTCGGGCATGGAGCGGAGTATGCGGCGCGCATCGTCGGTAAAACGGCGGTTGATGCGCTTCTCCACCGGAGCGAGGAGTGCGAGGGCTGCGAGTGTCACCATATGCGAGGCGCAGTAGAGTCCCGTCACGGCCACAGTGGCCGCAAAGAGGCGGTCGAGCGCCCCGCTATTGCCAAATATCAGCACCGCAGCGGCTATCAATGCTGCCGACAGGGCGGCCATGACGCCGTAGAGGCGCTTCACGCGCGCTGTCCACACCAGCGGCTTCTTATACTTCACCCTCGACAGAGCCACCACATTGAGCAACCCGAAGAGCATCATCATCGCCATGCTCCAGTCGGTGGTCGACCATGTCACCATCGCCACAAGAAACACAGCCATGCCCACAAGGCGCGTCACCGAGGTCGAGTCGGCACTCTGCCTGAGCCAACGGCGGTAGCGCTCGCTGCGGTAGGAGTTTTGCTGGAGCATCATCAGACACCGCTGATACTCCTTGGCGGTGTTGGCGGTGGCTATGAGGGCGCATGCCCAGAAGGCGATCAGTATAAGCATAGGTGAGTGTGGGGGAGTGGGTGGGGGATTTATTTTGATGAGAGAAACGATGAAAGCACTGCTGCAAAGCGGGCGGGGGAGTCGAGGAAGCTGTAATGTCCTGCTCCGGGCATGATCACGAGTCCCGAGTCGGGGATGAGCCGCTCCATGATGTGGGCGTCGCGCAGCGGGGTAGCGGTGTCGGTCTCGCCCCACATAAGCAGCGTCGGGGCCTTGATCGAGGGCATGAAGCGGCACAGGTCGTCGTTGACACTCACGCTCATGGTGGCGCGCATCACCGGCGATGCGGCGCGATAGTCGGCGCTGCCGCGGCGTGCGCGCTCGCGCTCAATCCGCTCCTCGGCGCGGCGGCGCCCCAGAGTGAGCCGGAGCATCCACTTCCATGCTTTAAACGAGTACACTTTGATATAATAGGAGAGGTGGCGGCGGGGCTTGACGCCGGCGGCGTCGATGAGCACCACGCGGTCTACCTCGTCGGCCCACATCGACGCATAGACTATCGCCACGCGGCCACCGTAGGAATGGCCCGCAAGAGCCGGCTTTTCCAGCCCGAGCCGCTCCACAAATGAGCGAAGCATCAGAGCGTAGCGCTCGGGAGTCCACGGCTCGGCAGGCTCGTCGGATTGGCCGAAGCCGGGCAGGTCGAGCGAGTAGACGGTATGGGTGGCCGACGCTGTGGCCGCAACCGATGCCACGGTGGTGTGGTCGCACCCCCAGCCGTGCATCAGGATCAGTGGGCGGCCCTTGCCGCTGGTCTCGTAGGCTACCTTGAGCCCGTCGATAGTTATGGTGTCGAGCATAGTCGATGTGAGGTTGTTCCGTGCAGGTTGAAATAAAGCAGGTATCGGGCCATGATAGCTGCGCTTGGAGCCATCATTGCCTGTCAACCCGGCAAAGTTACAACTAAAATGCCATCCCCGCGCAATAAATTGCCCTAAAACTTGCGCCGTCGAGCCGCTCCATCTATCTGATTAGAGGGGCTGACACTGACACTGCGGGATGGAATGCCCTTCTTTAACCATATTTAACATCCGGGGCGGCATGATTGGTTAAATTATATTTATCTTTGCAAACAAATGTGTGCCTATCTTAAGTCAATGCCATTGACATCCATTATTTTAGACCATTTACGACGTCCTGCAGGGTAGCCCGCTATCCCGCAAGATGCTGACCACCTTAGATAAACCATTATTAACTATCAATTTATTGCTACGATGTCTAAATCACAGAAGACATGGCCTATGCTGCTCGTAGCGGGTATGCTCGCCGCGAGCGCCCCTTATGCAGTATCTGCCAATGCGGAACATTCAGCTCCGCAAGCCGCGCAGCAAGCCGACGGTACCTGTACGGGTACCGTGATCGATTCGACGGGAGAACCCCTTATGGGCGTCACCGTACGAGTGGAAGGTACCTCGATTGCCGGCGCTACCAATCTTGACGGTGAGTTTTCGCTCCGCGGAGTGAAGAAAGGCGCCAAGATTACCTTCAACTACATCGGCATGAAGCCCAAGACCTTGACATGGGATGGAACGCCGATTAATCTTACCATGGAAGATGACTCCAACGTTCTCGACGAGGTTGTTGTTATGGGTTACGGTGTCGCTCAGAAGCGCTCCAAAGTGACCAACTCAATCGCAAAGGTGAGCAAGGAGACTCTTACTGTCGGTGCCAACTCTAACCCCGCTCAGGCTCTCGCAGGTGCAGTGTCGGGTGTGAAGGTAACGGTTAATTCGGGTGATCCTTCAGCTACTCCGGCAATTACTGTCCGTGGTGGTACAAACTGGGATGGCAACAATAATAATCCTCTCGTGGTAGTCGACGGTCAGATCCGTTCGAGCTTGGCCGACATCAACCCCAACGACATTGAGTCGATGGAAATTCTTAAGGATGCCGGTGCTACCGCTCTTTATGGTGCACGTGCTGCCAACGGCGTTGTGCTCATCACAACAAAGTCGGGTAAGGAAGGTACAGGTCGTGTAACACTCTCTGCCAAATATGGTGTCACCAACTACACCAATGGTTACGATTGGGCAGATGCCGCTACATATCTCCAGTATAGCCGTACCGCAACCTACAATACTGCAAACCCAGATGCCGAAGGCACATGGCTTCATAACTTCTTCGGCAACCTCAATAATGGTAGCCAGCCTTATTCGTTGGGTAATACTAAGCTTTCAAAGACCTCCCTTTGGAATATCCTTACATTGACCGACGAAAACAAGTATCTTCTTGACTACGGATGGCAGACAATGCCCGACCCCTTGAACGGTGTGCTCGGCACTAACAATACCATTCTCTTCAAGGATACTGATGTTCTTGATTATGTGAAGCAGCACAATACAGCCACTCAGGACTACAACCTGACATTCTCGGGCGGTAATGACCGTGGCAACTATTATGCTTCGCTCGGCTACTATAAATCAGACGGTGCTCTTCCCGACACTTTCTACGAGCGCTATAACTTCTCGTTCACCGGTGGTTACAAGATCGCCAAGTGGCTGCAGGCAAATTCGGTGTTCAACTTCACCCGCGCCAATTGGAACAACGAGGCAGGCGCAATGACCACCGCTCTGGTGTTCGGCCGTATCGCTTCGTTCCCTGCTACCGCACGTTTCCAGGATGAAGAAGGCAACGAGACTTACCAGTTGCAGCTTTCGGGCACAAGTGCCAACCTCCACTATCAGCCCGAAAAGTTCATCCGTGAAAATGAGAGCGACAAGTTCCAGATGACACAGAGCCTCACGGCTACAATCATCCCCGGACTTACCCTCAAGGGAACTATGAGCTGGTTCTATCACCATGAGATGTACCAGTCGTTCAATAAGGATTTCCAGTCAAACATCAACGGCAGCATGAATAAAGAGCGCAGCACCAGCGCACGTGCTTTCCGTTACTTTGACCAGACCTATAACCTTGTAGCAAACTTCAACCGTACCTTCAACGAAAAGCATACTGTTAATGCAATGGCCGGTGTCGAGTACTACAAGCGTCAATACAAAAACCTTCAGGGTTCAGGTTCAAAGGCAGTTACCGACGACTTCGGTAACCTGCAGTACACCTTCAATGGCACACAGAGCCCCTATGCAGGTTCGACCCGCAGCATGGCCACAAACTATGCCAATGAAGCTATCCTCTCGTATTTTGCCCGCGCTGAATATGACTACGATGACAAGTATCTCATCGCAGCCACCCTCCGTCAGGATGGATATTCACGTCTTCAGGACAATCGCTGGGGTACATTCCCCGGTGTATCTGCCGGCTGGGTATTCTCAAAGGAGAATTTCTGGGCCAATAATGAAGCCCTCAACTTTATCAACTATGCCAAACTCCGTGCATCTTACGGTCTGAATGGTATTGTAAACGGTAACGTGATCGGCTACTACACCCTCTTGGGTGCTTACTCCGCTTATCAATACGGCGGCAATCAGGGTTACAGACTCTCCACTCTCCCCAACCTCGGTCTGAGATGGGAGCGCACCCGCACATTTGACGTCGGCCTGACTTTCGGTTTCCTCCAGAACCGTTTCAACCTTGATATCGCATACTACAACCGTCTGACCATGGATAAGTATGCAAGCAAGGCTCTTCCCGCAACAACCGGTTGGACAAGCATTACAACCAACAATGGTTCGTTCCGCAACCAGGGTGTCGAAATTGACATCAACGCCACCCTCCTCCGCACCCGCGACTTCTCATGGACCCTCGGTGCCAACCTGACCTACAACAAGAATATTGTTGTTGATCTGCCTTATCTTGAAGGTGTGGCCAATAACCGTCAGGGTGGTACAGAAGTGTACACCGGCAACGGCAATGAGACAACCTTTATCGGTGGTCTGCAGGAAGGTCAGGAGCCTATGCACATGATCGGTTATAAGAACGCAGGTATCCTCCGTTCGGAAGCCGATGTAGCCGCTCTCGGTGACTATATCGACGTTTCCCGTTCGGCACTCTCTTCGGTTGCTATCTATGCTAACCCCGAAGGCCTGGAACGTCTCCGTCGTGAATATCCCAACCTCGTAGGTACTGCTGTCAAGCTGCAGCCCGGTGATGCCGTTTGGCGCGACCGCAACGGTGACAACATGATTGACCAGTTTGACCAGTATGACCTCGGTAACCGTCTTCCTCACTGGACCGGTGGTTTCAACACCACAGTTTCGTGGAAAGGTCTGTCGCTCTACGCTCGCTTCGACATGGGCTTCGACTTCACAGTTTATGACGGCGCTCTCTCATGGTGGATGGGCGGTGGCCAGGGTACTTACAGCTATCCCACTCAGATCAAAGATACCTGGACTCCCGAGAATCCCAATGCAAAATATCCCCGTTATGTCATAGCCTCGAACATGGGTACCAACTCATGGAGCCGTGTCAACGACATCTGCGGACAGAGCGGTGCTTACCTTGCATGCCGTGAGCTCTCTCTCAGCTATCAGCTCCCCCAGTCAATCTGCGAGAAATTCCGTAGTCAGGGTCTGACCCTCAGCGTTACCGGACAGAACCTCGGCTATATCAAGAAGACCACTCTTCCTCTTCCTGATGCAACAGCCGTGGTCGGTGGTACATCCGACCGTGCCGGTACATACAACCTTCCCCGCACATTCCTGTTCGGCCTTAATGTATCGTTCTAAACACACTTACGCGAACTAACACAATGAATAAAATATCTAAATACATAGCCCCGCTGGTGGTGGCAGGTGTTGGCCTCTCAGTCACTTCGTGTGATCTGGACATGTCAAACCCTGACGCTTTCGACGCCAACGGCTTCTGGACTTCTCAAACTCAGTTTGAGGGTAACATTACTGCCATGATGCAGTATTGGCGTGGGACTTATGACAATCAGGTCATGTTCCAGACAGGTGAATACCGCACCGATATCTACTGGACCGTCGAAGGTACTGACGGCTCAGGTCTCCGCGACCTCGATCCTCCCCGTAACGCTATCGACGCATCACACCCTCAGCTCACCAACTTCGGCAACTGGTATAAGCTCATCTCCGAGTGCAACACCTATCTTTACTACGACGAGCAGCGTGGCGACATCATCGATCCCACCGCCCGTGAGTATCTTCTCGGTATGGTCTATGGCATGAGAGCGTATGCTTTCTTCCAGGTTCACAAGATCTATGGCACCGGTCCTCTCCGCACAACAGCAGATGTGGTGCTGGGCAACTATGACGACAACACCCTCAAGATGCCCCGTTGTGAGGCCGAAGATCTTCTCAACCAGATCAAGAGCGACGTTCAGGCTTCAATCAGCCACTTCAATGCCGGTAGCGGTTACTCCAATGGTGTGTTCAACGCCAACAAGGGTGTTTACTACTGGAATAAGGCGGCTTCGGAAATGCTTGCAGGCGAGGTTTACATGTGGAGCGGTAAAGTTTCTACCGGCAACCATACAGCTAATCCTGCTGATGTGACTACCGCTAAGAGCTACTTCCAGAATGTAATCAACAACTACAGCTATAGCCTCTGCACTTCGTTTGATCAGGCTATCAATAGCAAGGACAACAATCCCGAGCGCATCTTCTCTACCTTCTACTCGGTAACAGAAGCCACCAACAACTGGTATAACTACTGCATGTACGACATCATCACCGGTCAGACTCCTAAGGGTGTGTTCTGGAATGCAGTGGAACAGGATGGTACTACATGGTCGAACAACGCAAGCCGCTCAACTATGTATTACAATCCCGCCAACGGCACCGAAGTTCAGACAGACTTCTTCAAGACCCGCATGAACGGCCAGCAGCATCAGGCCATCCGCAACACCTACTTCTATCAGTTTGATCGCGAGGATGAGCGTATCTATCAGCTGCAGCCCATGTATCTCCCCACCGATGAGGAGCTTGAAAACAATGTCCGTTACATCGAAAACTTCGATCCCGAAAAGTACCATCTCGGTGGCTGCTACATTTGGAAGTATCATGGCCTGATGGGTAACGCCGGTGTAATGGTTGGTGCCAACGACATGATGTATTATCGTCTGGCTCTCGCTTACTACTATATGGCTGAGATTGCCAACTTTGAAGGCAACAACGCCGACGTTGAATACTACCTGAATGCTGTTCGTCAGCGTGCATACGGTGACAACTGGGATGCCTCCAAGCATGCCTACAAGGCTGGCTCATTCCTCGAAAACGAGGTCGCTATTCTTCAGGACAAGGCCAAGGAATTCCTTCAGGAAGGTCAGCACTGGTGGGACCTCCGTCGTATGACCGCAGTAAAGGGTGGCAGCGATGCCGATCACCTGATCTTCCGTCCCGAGGGTTGTATTGGTTATGGTCTCGACTTTGACGCTCATCCTATGTGGAATGAGGTTTCGGCCAACCAGATCTCAGCTGCTGCCAACCGCGCTCTGCTCGAGAATAACACTCCTCTCCTTGACTACGCCACTCAGAAGCACCTCGTGCTTTGGCCTCTCGACAAGAGCCTTCTTGACGACGACAATGTTCTGGAGCAGACTCCCGGATATTGATAAGATACGACCAGCAGAAACCTGCTGACACGCAATGACAGGCGCCGCGCCCCATCAGGGACGCGGCGCTTTCTTGTCGGAGTGGTACCGATATTCAGGAGCGGGGGGGGACGCGTGGGGGGAGAGTCTATACGGCCAGTCACCACGCCGCCTAATGGCGATTGAAAATCGAAGCGGCACACAAACTCAGGAGAAAAATGTCGGTCTATGTCTTGTATGGTGTCAAAGATGGTAAATTGCTAAATATCATTGATATAATCAAACGAATCGGCGACTTTTTCAGGCTGCCGATGCAATTTTTAGAGTGTTCCTTACCCTGGACTCGCGATATTTGATATGAGTGTATAGGGGCAGGATGATGAGATCCAAATGTTTTTTATCGCTGTTTAGAAAGCTGGATGGTTATTTGAAGGTGATTATGGCAAGAACCGGATTGGATTCCGGATCCATCTGTTCTGCAATTTCTTTAAGGTTACCACTTAAATATCCTTTTTTGGGCAGTCATGGCAAAGGTATGGCCTCCAGATGAGAATGGCAAAGATATTCATATGACTTACAGCACGTTTTGACGGCCTTTGTGGGCTCGATCGTGGTCACTTGATCTATATATCATAGTCTTTTGTTGACATGGGGATTTGACCCCGCCAAGCATGAGTGTGAAAAATGATTAGATAATATAAGATTTCATTCTGTCAAACTCCAGTTTTCCGGCTTCTTTGATTGGGTTGTCCAAATCCAAATAAAATTACGACAGCAATTCTGAATTTCATCTTTGCAATTTCAAATTATCAAAATAATAATACTACCTTTGCAACGATTAGATAATCATTATTCATGGCAACCATACAGATACAAAATATCGGTCCAATCGTTGACACTGGAGTGATCGAACTCCGTGCTATCAACCTTTTCATAGGCAAACAAAGCAGTGGCAAGAGCACTCTGCTCAAAATTTTGTGTTTCTGCCGGTGGATCGATAAGCAGGTAGCCATCGGAAGCCGTAAAAAGGATAAAAGCGCATCATACGTCTATAGCCATTACTCACGGTTCATTAAGGAACTGATGCACTTCTATCGGTTCAACGAGAGTTTTTTCACGGCTCAAAGCCAGATACACTACAACGGCGATGCGGTGGAGATAACTTTTAAAGGCGACACCAAAAACAACGCTCAGATCGCAGCGAAAGCCAAGGGGGATAAGTATAATAGCAAGCTGTGCTTTATCCCTTCTGAACGCAATCTGCTGTCGGCGATTAAGAACATTCAGGACGGTTATCGGTCGAGCGACATGGACATGTTGTTCAACTTTGTGTTTGAATGGAGTGAATTTCGCGAAAAATTCACACCCGACAACCGCCTGCGGCTGACTGTCGCGCCCGACATGGAGTATTACTATGACAAGGAATCTGGCGAACAGATTATAATACACAAGAATAACCGGCAAGTACCACCATTCTCGCCATTCTACGCATCAAGCGGCGTACAGTCGGCACTCCCGCTTGAGGTTTTGTTGCGCAGCCTTGTCAACACCATAGGCCAAAATGCCAAGTTGAGCCAATCGGATCTTACGCAGATAGTAGCCCGATTACTCCGCGATGGTGCCACAGTAGAGCAAGTGCAGCGCGCAATTGAGGCCGGACATGAAGAAAGCCGAAAATTGCTTACATATCAGGGCATCCAGCTCTTTATTGAAGAGCCGGAACAGAATCTTTTTCCCGAGTCGCAGGCTGCGATCATCAACAGCATTGTACGAGCGGTCAAGGAGGCTGAAAGCAAGAGTGCGCATCATCGCAACATGGTTGTGATGACCACACACAGCCCCTACGTGCTATCGTCGTTAAATGTGCTTATGGCCGCCTCAGAAGCCTACCCGATAGACCCCGACGCCACCCAACAAATTGTTGACAAGGATCTGATATTGCCCCTTGGTGAAATCAAGGCGTACAGCATTGACGATGATGGCTATGTAAGAAGCATTGTGGATGACGACCTGTATATGGTCGATGGTACTTTCCTTGACAGTGCGTCAGATGCTGTTGAAAATAAGCTTTCACTCCTCAACGATATAATCTGCAACGGCCATGCCTGACATTTATGAAAAACTGGTAAGGCAAGGCTATGCTCCCCACCACACCTTGACCGGGCGTAAGGATATGTCGGTAAAGGAGAATAGAACAGAATATCGCCTACAGCTCGACAAGCGCAGACCTACTGCAAGTTATCAGGTCGATGGCAAGATTATCACCTCAGGAAACAAGTGTGACTATCTGATGCTTGTGTGCCATGACGAGCCGCAAAATCAATGGACTGAAGTGTTTGTGGAGCTTAAAGGCAGCGATGTGGAACACGCGATAACGCAACTCGAAGCTACCATTGGAGCCGACATACTGAAGCACAAATGTGTCAACCGGCGATTGGCACGTATCGTGGCTCTGTCCTTTCCTTCCCACAAATCCAATCCGGCGCTTGAAAAGGCCAAAAGACGCTTCAGGGCATATAGCTGCGATTTAAAAACTATAAAGACAAAACAACCTGACAATATTTAGCCGCAACAGAAACCCGGCGCTACTATTCTACGCTCAAGTTTATCATTCTCCATTTGTCGTAAATTCATATCGTTCACAGCAATGAAAACTGACAATAGTGATTATCTGCGTTATGGGATGCTTATTCCATTAGCTTTGCTGCTTGCCTCATTCGTGACGGGTTGCTTGTCTTATTCCAATGCAAAACAAATCATCGCGGAAGATTTGAACGATGCGATGCTTGCGCTGGCTAATGAGAACAGCGGGTTGTGGACCCGGCAGGATACCATCGCTGCATTACGTCAGATGCACGAAACCACTCATAAGCCTATTATATATCAGGCGTCGGATGTCAATTTCAGGAACTCCGCTTTGAAAGATGAGGCATATTTTACCCTATCGTTGATTGATAAGAAAAATGCCTTGCCTGAAATCCACGGAAACAGAATTCATGCGTGGCATGCGGCAAGCCGGTTTGCCTCCGACACCATCATGCTCATACCTGAATGTGCTCCGGATGGTGTTGCCGTACAGCTGCAAGGCTTTGTCCACTGCTCCATGGCATCAGTGTTTGCTGCTTCCGACCAGACATTGCCCGGTGTTCTTCTCTCGTTATCCATTCTCTCGACTGCGGCCATGTTTGTATGGCGAAGAAAAGAAAACGGACTCGCTGCGGTAAGCGCCGAAGCCAATCCTCTTGACGGCGTAAAACTCACACCGATGCAACGGCAGTTTGCTCAGATGCTCCTTGACGCTCCCGGAATGAGGGTAGACAAAGCAACCCTTTGCTCAACCCTTTGGGGCAATAAAAGTAATGCAGAGGAGTCGCTCTACACACTCGTCAGACGCACCAAAACTGCTCTTGCCGCGGCCAACATAGAGATTATCTGCAACCGTGGCGACTCTTATGAGCTGCGCATAAGTGGCTGACTCATTGCGCTGTCAGTGTTTGTCAGACAAATGTCAGACAATTTTCATGGCTTGATTGCTACTTTTTCACTTGCTTTGCGGTCAGAAACGACCTTCGGCTGCGAACGGCTCCGCGATCGACTTCCGCTTCGTTTTGACCACGAGCTGAAGGTTGCAGAAAATTCGCATAAGCATGAAAAAGTTACTTTTAGCTCTATTGTCGGCATTGCCTTTTATGGCATACGCCCAACAGGAAGTCACTACCGACTCCATTTCCAACACTCTCGATGAAGTGGTGGTTACTGCCGACGCGCAGATTGAAACCGCCAGAAAAGTCATACTCCGGCCTACTAAACTGGAGAAGAAACACAGCACCAACGGCTACTCGCTGCTGGAGAATATGAATCTGCCGGATTTCCATGTCGACGCTTCGGCAAAGACCATTTCAACAATAGCCGATCGTGATGTAATAATACTGATCAATGGTGTTGAGGCAGATCCCGACGAACTCGCCACTCTCGCCGCCTCCGAGATTGTGCAGATTGACTACCGGCGCAACCCCGGTGGCCGCTATGTCAGGAGTGGCGCGGTAATGAATTTCATCACTGTGCAATATGATTATGGCGGCAATGTCTATCTCTCGGCCAATGAGGGGTTGGCTCGTCAATACGGCAATTATACCGGCATGGTAAACTATAAGAAAAACGCACTCACACTGACCCTCACAGCAAATGGCAAGTGGGATCAGCTATCCCAGTTGAATAGAGCCGAAAACGTGTTTATGCTCAATGACGGCGTTTTGAACCAAAACGTTGTGCCAATCGAGGGGAAGACCCATACAAATTCGCAATACGTCAATGTCAAGTTGGCACACGCCACACAAAACCACTCTTTTGATATCTCGCTCGCATTGACCCGGAGCGCGACCCCTAAAAATCACTTGAAGGACAATATCACTTACAACGGCCTATATGATTTCACTTCAACAGCCACCCGAAATAGCAAGGAGCATGGTCTGTCGCCTGTTCTGAAAATGCACTACAATCTGTATCTTACCGGCGGCCACACCCTTATGGCCATAGTGACTGCGCGTCACGGCCACACAAATTTCAGAAGCAACTATCTGGAAACCAATATCGATGAGATTCAGAACAACACCAAGGAGGATAATGTGTTGGCAAGCGTAACCCTCGGGTATTTCAAACAGTTTGCAAGTGGCCTCAGCCTCGGCACAACGGTGGATGAATATTACAATTATTACCGCGATATATATTCGGGTGGCTTCACAAACAAGCAGATATTGAAGAACAACCACGCAATGGCAATGCTTCACCTGAATCAGAACCTGCCCTTTGGATTGTCCTACTATCTGTCGGGAGGCATCACCGATCTGTATTCTACCATCGGAGACCATAACGACAACCAATTTGCGCCAATGGCTTACTATGGCGCCACCTATGCTGTCAATAATAAGCACTCATTTTCCGTGACAGGATTTTATTCCCACAGTATTTATCCCCCTTCCTACAAGAACGGGACGGTTATACGCACATCATTTTTTGAGACAACCTTAGGCAACCCGGATCTTGGGCAAGTTAAGTCATTTGAAAATACTATCAGTTACAATGGAAGCATCGGACATATCGGATTCTCTTTCACCTACGATTTTCTTAAGGCTTATAACAACACCTCCAACCGATACTTCGCCGAAGATAACATCATGTATCATCAGCTTGTCAACGACGGAAACTTCTATTACAACAAGCTTGTCGGGGGCGTTTCAACAAATCTGATAGATAATAAGCTGAGATTGAATGGCAGTGCCATATTCAGCATGAACTGCTTCGATTCGGAATACCGTCCTGCAAAAAGCAACGATTGGCGCATCTATTTCAATGCCTCCTATCTGTTTGGTGACTGGCAGGTGAGAGGATCATACGCTCTTCCCTACAAGGTCCTTGGTATTGAGGGTACAAAAGTCAGCTATCCGGCTCAGTATGGGCTCTCCTTGAATTGGCAGCATGGCAACTGGGCTGCCGAGTGTAGGGTCGAAAACTTCCTTGACCGCAGAATGGCAATCCGGACAAATGCTGATTATCAGGCCTATCGATCTGTTTCGGAATCACTGACCGACTTGAAAGGCAGGAATATCAGCTTATCCGTCACTTACACTCTGCCTTACGGCAAAAAGACAGATAGAGACCGCGTAGAAACCGAGTCAACAATCAACTCGGCAATCCTCCGTCCGTTCTGAACTGAAGGACTGATATCCTGACAATAGCCGGGGGCTCCAACCACACTGCTGGAGCCCCCGACTATTGTCTATGGGTACTGATGTCGGTGCTGATCAGATCTTGATGATGATGGAGCGTCGGTAGAGGGGGTAGCCGATGAGCCAGTTTAGGCCCACGAAGCTGAGCGAGTAGGCCAGTGACGCTACGGTGGGGTCGTGGAGGAGGCCCACGAAAAATTGATATGGGGCATCGCCGGCGGTTACGGCAAGCACAAGAGCAATGACGTCGCTCAATACGTAGAGAAAGAGTGGATTGATGCCAAACACGTCGAACGGACGGCTCCAGCCTCCCGAGCCTTTAACGTCGATCACCCATATCAGCAGAGCAAGCATAGCCGAGGCCATGCCGCAGGTGGTGAGCACAAAGGTGGGGCTCCATATGTTTTTGTTGATGGGGAGTCCGTAGCTCAACATGAGTCCGGCAAACATCATTGCTGTTCCGGCTACAAAGAGGTTGAGCATCCTGAGGCGGAGATCTTTGGTGGAGAGAATCATTCGCCCGGCAAGAAAGCCGATCAGAGTGTGGGCTATCGACGGGAGGGTGCTGAGAAGCCCTTCGGGATCGAAGGCGAGCCGCTGACCGAAAGCATGCTGGTGATACATATGGTTTTCGCCGAAAAGGGCGCGGTCGATCACTCCTATTATATTATCGTCGGTAAATTCAAGGCCGTGGCATAGGAGCAGGATAGCTGAATAGGCAGCCAGCGCCACAATGATGAAGGCCCGGATCACACGCCGCGAGCACAGCGCTCCGATAATAGCGGCGAAGAAATAGCACAGGGCCAGGCGCTGGAGCACTCCGAGGATGCGGATGTGGGAGCAGTCGAGGGCGGCTCCGAGGCCACCGGTGAGCCATGGCCCATCGGCCGTCGTTCCCCAGCAGAATGCTGCGATGCGGTCGATGATCATCCCTATGAGGAATATCACCACAGTGCGGCGCAGAATCTTGGCGGCAAGGGGCCTGCTGAGAGTGAAGTTGTAGCGCCGGAGCGACATTGCAGTCGAGATGCCCATTATAAACATGAAAAACGGGAAAACGAGATCGGTGGGTGTGAGGCCGTGCCACTCGGCGTGGCGAAGCGGAGCAAACACATGGCTCCATGATCCGGGATTGTTGACGAGAATCATGGCCGCCACGGTGATGCCGCGCATCACGTCGAGCGCCCTCATGCGATGGTTGTCTGTAGCTGTCATACTTTTTTCCAAAGGGGTGAGGCAGAAGGAAGGGGAATCATTCGCGGTAGTACACACGCTTCACTCGCTCGCTCACCGAAGTGAGTATCTCGTAGGGTATGGTGTCGAGGATAGAAGCAAGTTCATCGGCCGGCAGATTGGGCCCGAAGATCTCCACGCGATCGCCGGGCCGACATTCCGGGAGATCGGTGACATCGATCATGCAGCTGTCCATGCAGATGTTGCCAATGGTTGGGCAGCGGCGACCGCGGATCATCACGCTCATGGCCCCACGGCCGAAGTGGCGCGAGAGGCCGTCGGCATATCCCACCGGGAGTGTGGCGATGCGGCTCGGGCGGTGGCACACACCATAGCGGCCATAGCCAATGGTTGTCCCCTCGGGCCATTCGTGGACCGCTATGACGGAGGTGTAGAGGGCGCTCACGGGGCGCAGGCCGTCCTGACTGCCATCGTCCATGGTGCGGATGCCATAAAGGCCTATGCCAAGACGCACAAGGTCGTACTGATGGTCGGGGAAGCGCACTATGCCGGTGGAGTTGAGGATGTGGCGGCGTATGACAAATTCGGGGAACAGAGCGCGCAGCTTTTCGGATGCGGCGTCGAAATAGTCAAACTGCCGGTGGGTATAATCGTCTTCCGTGGGATAGTCGGCCACGGCCAGATGTGAGAACACGGTCGATGGCCGTAGCAACCCTATGTTTTCGGGGGCATGGAGTATGGCCGACAGACGGTCGAGATCGTCGATGCGGAATCCAAGCCGGTGCATACCGCTGTCGATCTTGATGTGGATCGGGAAGTCGTGCTCGCCACACCTGCGTGCAGCATCAAGGATGTCGGCCAGCAGGTCGAAGGAATAGACTTCCGGTTCGAGCCTATGGGCAAACATGGTGCGGTAGTTGGCCACCTTGGGGTTCATCACCATCACGGGCATGGTTATGCCGGCATTGCGCAGGGCCACACCCTCATCGACCACCGCCACGGCCACATAGGCCGCGCCACGGGTCTGGAGGGTCTTGGCTATCTCAAATGCTCCTGCTCCGTAGCCTGAAGCCTTGACCATGCACACAATGCCGGTCGAAGGCTTGAGCTTGGAGCGGAACCAATTGTAGTTGTCGGTCACGGCATCGAGATTGACTTCGAGCACCGTCTCGTGCTGGCGTGCTTCAAGATAGTCGGCTATATGCTCGAATCCAAATCTCGAAGCGCCCTTCACAAGTATGAGCTGCGAGGTGAAATCAGAGGCCTTGACCGAAGCGAGGAAAGCATCGGTAGAAGGGAAAAACGACGCTTTATCGCTCCAGGAGGCGAATGCCGCACCGGCTCCCGAGATTTCGGGGCCGATGCCAACCACCCGGTCGATATCCTTGCGGCGCAGCAGGTCGGCCACGGCGCTGTAGAGAGCCGATGGCGACACCCGGCGCGAATCACACACAAGGTCGGACAGAATGACGGTGGAGGTGCGTCCTGAAGTGCGACGGCGGGCCATGAAGTCGAGAGCGGAGGGGAGCGACCCGAAGTCGGATGTGAATGAGTCGAGAATGAGCAGGGAGTCGCCGATTCCCTCCATGACGTCGAGACGCGTGCCCACCGGGGTGAGGGCGGCCATTATGGCGGCTATGTCGCGGCTGTTGTAGCCCATATATATAAGGAGGGCAAGGCATGATAGAGAGTTGTCGATGTCGCGGCGCTCGGTAAATGGCACAGTGACCACCGCGCTGTCTATTCCCGGGGCGGTATAGCCGACAGTAGTTGACCGGAGCACCGGGTTGACGGTTTCGTCGGTGACAGTAAGGTAAGCACCGGCGTCGTGGTTGCGGCTCCATGAAATGATTTTGCCTGAAAACCCGGAAGCTGCGGCCGAAGCGGCCACATCGGGGTCGTCGGCCGGAATAATTATGGCCTCGGACGATTGGAATAGACGCATTTTCTCGTCGGTCTTCTCGCGGCGCGATGAAAATCCGGCTGAGTGATCGTCGTCGATGCAGGTAAGTATTCCTATAGTGGGGCGGATCATTGCGGCCAGAGGATCCATCTCCCCGCTGCGTGAAATGCCGGCTTCGATGACGGCCAGGTCGGAGTCGGCGTTGATTTCCCAAAGCGACAGAGGTACACCGATGCGTGAGTTGAAGCTACGGGGCGAGCGTGCTATGCTATGGGTGTGCCCGAGGAGCTGGAATAGGAGCTCCTTGACGGTGGTTTTGCCGCGCGAGCCTGTTATGGCAATTACAGGGATGGAGCCGTGGCGGTCGCGGTTGGTGGTGCTGAGCATCTGGAGAGCCTTCAGAGGATCGTCCACTACGATAAATGAAGCTCCTGGGTAAGACCCTCCGGGCATCGCCGATACAACAAAGGCTCTCACACCGCTCCGGTAAAGCTGATCGATGTAGCGGTGTCCGTCGCCGCTTCCGGTGGTTATGGCAAAAAAGAGAGTCGACTCGGGATATGTGAGCGATCGGCTGTCGGTGAGCAGATGTGATATGCTGAAGGAGGGATCGGATATTTCGGTTGATGAGGTGACCGGATTCAGGATAGTGGCTATTTCGCCAATGGAATATAAGGCCATTTTATAATTGGTGGGTGAATAGTTGACGGTGGGCGAGCCGGCGCGACCGGGCCAGACCTTCCTTGGCCAAGCGGCGGGTGTCGTTGTCGGTATAGGCTTCTTCAAATAGATGATACACGTAGTCGGCAGCTTGTTCGGTAGGGTGGGTCATGTCAGGGGTATAGAACCGATAGTCGCGCAAATCGTCGGTGACAGCCTCGAATGCGGGAAAATAGATGGCTCGTCCTGACAGGGTGGCTGCATGGGCGGCGAGGCGCAGGGTGGCTTTTGAGAGGGAGTTGCCGTCGAGGCCGTCGGCAAGGTGTCGTATGGGGCTAACGGTGACAATGAAGTCAGCGCCGGGCGCTGCGGCAAGTAAGGTGGCTATGGTGGCGTCGAGGGCCGAAATGGCTTCGTCGAGCGATAGGAGGTGGCGGTTGAAGTGCCGGGCAGGTAGCTTGTGGCAGTTGGCCACGGTGAGATTGCTATCGTCGGCGAGAGAGAAGGCCCATGCGGTGCCGAGGGTGAGGCATATCAGCGGGGGGATAGGGGAGGAGAGTATTGACCGGGCTTCTGACAAGGCCCGGTTGATGGCGTCGGCGGCCTCCTGTCGGACGGGACGGGCGAGGAGCGTGTGGGCAAGGAAGTGGCGCCAAAGCCCTTCGTGCTCAAAATGCTCGTCGGGGCCTATCTGGCGACGTGAGGCAATCAATTGAGCCTGTAGAGCCATCGAGGCTGGGTTGTAGACCGGCCCGAGAGGATTGGCCGATACCGTGAAGCCACGCTCGGTGAGGCGGCGTCCGATATTGTCGGAAAAACAGGAGCCGAGCAGGAGCACCGGCCTGGAGTAGGGGAGCAGACCGATGCGGGGCTCAATCTTTATTTCTGTTCGTAATCGTAGATCCATGGGTAGAGGGGGAGCGGTGAAAATCAATAAACCTCGTAGTCGATCGACATGACCTCAAACTCGGTGCGGCGGTTGATCTGGTCGGCCGCTTCCCTGTCGGCCTCGTCGAGTGTCAGTACAAACTCCTCATCGAGCACTGTTCCTTCGGGAAATTGTGGAAATTGCTTGTTGACACGCTTGGTGACCACCTTGGGGCGGGTCTTGCCGTAGCCGTGGTGAGTGAGTCGATCGGGCGATATTCCGGCAGCTATGAGATAGTCGACCACGCTTTTGGCGCGTCTCTCCGAAAGGCGGTTGTTGTAGTCGTCGGAGCCTACACGGTCGGTGTGGGCTCCCATCTGTATGGTGATGTTAGGGTTGTCGCGGAGCAGGGACGCGAGTTCATCGAGGGCAGCAGTGCTCTCGGGGCGTAGGGTGGCCTTGTCGAAATCGTAGAAAATGTTTTCGACAATATTGGGCTTGTTGATCGAGGCGAGCATGAAGTCGACGTTGTACTCGGCATCTTCTTCAGCCGCGTCGGAGGTGAATTCCTGCTTGGCGTTGAGGTAGCCTTTGGCGCCAGCGAGCATCACATAGCTCACACCTCTCTGGAGCGGGAAAGAGAAAGAGCCGTCGTCGCGGGCAATGGCTTTCTGATTGGAGCCGTCGGAGCCCACAATGCGTATGGTGGCTCCGCGCACCGGTTCGTCGTCGGTGTCGGTGACATATCCCGATATGAGAATCTTCAAGTCGGGCAGCTCAAATGAGAAAATGTGGTCGTAGCCACGGGCGTCGCCACGGTTGGAACTGAAATAACCGACTTCTCTGCCGGGCGACGCGAATGTTATGCCAAAGTCGTCGGCGGCTGAGTTGATGGGCAGCCCGAGATTTTCCACCTTCCATCCGCCCGAGCGGGTCATGGTGGCCTTGAAGAGGTCGAGACCTCCGAATCCGGGATGGCCGTCGGAGGCAAAGTAGATAATCGAGTCGGTGAGGCAGTAGGGGAACATCTCGTCGCCGGGAGTGTTGATCCACGGGCCGAGATTTTCGAGCGAACCTGCTCGATCCTTGAGGTTGATGCGCCAAAGGTCGCGCCCCCCTTCGCCTGGCATGTCGGATGAAAAATAGAGCCATTCGCCCGATGGACTCACGGCAGGATGGGCGTGATTGCTCACGGTGTCGGCTGTGATTTCCAAGATCACCGGCGCGCTCCATTTGGCATCGGATCGCTGTGAGGTGTAGATTGCTGTGCCGGAATCAGCGGCGGGTTTTCTGACGGCGCGTGTGAGATACATGGTGGAGCCGTCGGGCGAAAACGACACTATGCCCTCATCGTGTTCGGTATTGAGCTCGCCCTCCACAGGCTCCGGGCGCTGCCACTCACCGCGCTCATTTTTGCGCGACATCCATATATCGCCGCGTTTCATGCCGGTGATCTCGCTTTTGTTTGTGCCGGTCACCTTCTCGTTGGTGGTGGTGAAATACAGTATATCGCCTGAAAACATCGGCGAGAAGTCGGATCGACGGGAGTTGAAAAGCTTTGCGTTGCGCACAATATAGCGACTCTTGCGTCCCTTGGCTTCAAGGGCCATAGATGCCCCGTCGCGACCCGATCGTGCCTCGGCATTTTCGGGGGCCAATGCCAGGAACTCATCGTAGGCTTTTAGAGCGGCGGCATATTTGCCGTCGGCGTGAAGGCTGCGGGCCATATTCAGTATTGCGGTCGAGTCGGGATAGCCATATCGGATGGCGTTCTGGTAGGCCGCGGCTGCTCGGGCATTCTGGCTCAGGCGTGAGTGGCATTCGGCCATTTTGAAGGCTATCGACGCGCGGAGCAACTTGTCTTCGCGCCCGGTCTTGTTGTATATCTTCCGGTAGGTGCGCGAGGCATCGAAATATTCGCCACGGGCCATCTGCTCGTCGGCTACCGACAGCTTAGGCCCGCGACAACCTTGCATCAGGATAGCAGCGGCGAGGCATAAGGCCGTCAGGGCCCATGTGGATATGATCTGTTTACACATACCCAGATATAACGGACCCGCGCGCATGTATATTATATCTGCCGAGGCTTTTTTATGTCTAAAAACATAAATGTTGAAATTATCAATAAAAAATGTTGCGCAAACGGGAATAAATCAATAACTTTGCACCTCGAAAGCGGCTCGGAGCCCTTTCATGCCCACCAACACGAATAAACAACAATCAGATAAAGGCAATGAAACGTACATTCCAACCCTCTAACAGAAAGCGAGTTAACAAGCACGGTTTCCGTGAAAGAATGTCTACCCCCGAGGGCCGCAAGGTGCTTGCCCGCCGTCGCGCCAAGGGCCGTCTTTACCTTACCGTCAGCGACCGTATCGCTTCGAAGTAAGAGAAGGACAGCGCATTTTTTTCATAGTGCAACACCCACACGACGCTGCTCCACCGATGCTCAATCGGGGAGCGGCGTTGGTGGTATAGACTGATTCATATATAATGAAGATTGCCATTGTAGGCACGGGATATGTAGGGCTTGTGTCGGGAGCCTGCTTTGCTGAAGTGGGTGCCGATGTGACCTGCGTCGATATCGACAGAGTCAAGATCGATGGGCTTCTGAAAGGAGAGATCCCCATCTACGAGCCGGGTCTTGACGATCTTGTGCGCCGCAATTCGGAGGCCGGACGCCTTCATTTCACCACCGATCTTGCCGAGTGTATCGACGAGGTGGAGATGGTGTTTTGTGCTGTCGGTACTCCTCCGGGTGAAGATGGGAGTGCCGATCTGCGTTATGTCGAGGCGGTGGCCCGCGACTTCGGGCGATTGATCAACCGCTATTGCATTTTCGTGACCAAGAGCACGGTGCCGGTGGGGACATCGGCGATAGTCCGCGCGGCCATTGAAGAAGAGCTCGACAAGCGAGGGGTAGATGTGGATTTTGAGGTTGCTTCCAATCCTGAATTTCTCAAAGAGGGGGCTGCGATAAAAGATTTCATGTCGCCCGACAGAGTGGTGATAGGCATTGAGAGCCCGCGGGCCCGTCAGTTGATGGAGCGGCTTTACCGTCCTTTTCTGCTAAACAATTTCCGTGTGATCTTCATGGATATTCCCTCGGCCGAGATGACCAAATATGCGGCCAATGCCATGCTTGCCACCCGCATATCGTTTATGAACGACATAGCTAATCTATGTGAGCTTGTCGGGGCCGATGCTTCGATGGTGCGCAAGGGTATAGGGGCCGATGCGAGAATCGGCAATAAGTTTCTGTATCCGGGGTGCGGCTACGGAGGGTCGTGCTTCCCCAAGGATGTCAAGGCGCTGGCCACCACCGGTCGCAGTCATGGCTACCGTATGGCCATAATCGAGGCTGTGGAGGAGGTCAACGAGCGTCAGAAGGCCATAGTGTTTGACAAGTTGTTGCGCGGCCTTGGCTCTCTGACCGGAAAGAAGGTGGCGGTGTGGGGTCTGGCGTTCAAACCCGAGACCGATGATATGCGTTGTGCCCCGGCCACGGTGGTGGTAGAGCGGTTGCTCGCAGCCGGCGCTACAGTCAGCGTCTACGATCCTGTGGCCATGAATGAGGCCCGCAAGATATTTGCCGACAAGGTGGATTATGCCCGCGACATGTATGATGCGGCAATAGATGCCGATGCCATAGCTCTCGTCACGGAGTGGAAGCAATTCAGGATGCCGTCGTGGAGGGTGATAGCCTGTGCTATGAGAGGCAATCTTGTGGTGGATGGCCGCAATATCTATGACTCCGACGAACTCGCTGAGGCGGGACTGCGTTATGTGGGTATCGGGCGCTGATAATCATCATCTCTCGCCCTCCCCGATTTATTATATCTGACATATATGGCTGACAAACTTCCCGCCGACCTTACCGGGTGGGCTTTCGTGTTTGATCTCGACGACACATTATACTATGAGGCAGAGTATGTGGCTTCGGCGCGCCGGGAGATAGCCCGCCGCATTGAAGCTCGTTTTCCTGACTCGGGACTGGACTGTGAGGCCATGATGGCTATCATGGCGCGTCATCCTTTCCATGGCCCTGGTGCATTCGATGCGCTCCATGCTGCGCTGCCCCCTCATGTCGGGGCTGAGGCTACAGTGTTGTGGATGAGGAGAGTGTACCGCTCTCATATCCCCGACATATCGCTGCGTCCCGAGGTGGAGGCTACACTTGCCACTCTGAGGAGCCGCGGGGCAACTCTGGGTGTGATCACCGATGGCCGAGTGGAGACACAGTCGCTCAAGATCTATTCGCTGGGCATACTGCGGTTTGTCGAGCGGAGTCGTGTGTCAGTGTCGGAGGCCGTCGGAGCCGAGAAATATTCGCCGCGACCGTTTGTGCGGATGGAACAACTCATGCCGGAGTGTACCCACAGGGTCTATGTCGGGGATAATCCGTCGAAAGATTTCCTGCATCCCAAGTCGATGGGGTGGACAACAGTGAGAGTGGCACACCCTGACGATGGCCCGGCAATCTTTGCCGACAAGGCATCACAATATCCGGCAAGCCATCAGGCAGAATATGTCATAGACTATCTTCCGCAACTTCTTTGTTATAAAGCATATTCCTTTTTGTCGAGTCAAAAATAATTTGTAACTTTGTATTCTAACGGTAGCCAACGCTGAAAATGGCCAGAAAATAGAAGGACATACGGCGAGAGCCGAAAAACTTTGAGAATTCCCATGCGGTCCGTTATAGGCTTTGGTTGGCTTTCAGAAGCTGCGTGGGAGTTTTCATATTGAGTGATCAAAGCAGAACGATTGAACTCGTATCTCGTATCTAAATTAAAGACAATTTGATATGGACAAACATGAAACAAAGAATCAGATAGACTACATTGTGATGTGTGTCAGTGAATTTGCAAATCGATTCAAGCTGACCAATCAACAGGCATACGCATATCTGCGTCGTTTCAGCGGTATTGAGTTGATCATGAAGCATTATGGTATAATGCACACTCTGCCGCTTAACGATGCTGTGGAAAGTCTGCAAACATTATGCTATCGCAAAGGAGGGCGTGTGATATGATAAGACTTCATCATGGCTCCAATGTAGGTATTGACGCAATCGATTTGTCGTTAAGCAAAAAGGGCAAAGATTTCGGTCAAGGATTTTATCTCAACCCCAGTTACAAACAAGCTCTTGAAATGGCTGAGTTTAAAGTGGACATCTTCGGAGTGGGAATTCCACTCGTTTCATCGTTTGACTTTGATGAAGATGCAGCTCGTGAAGCAGGTTTGTCAATCAAGGTCTTTGATGATTACAGCAAGGAGTGGGCCCAATTTGTTGTCGACAACAGAAATAACAATTCTGACTATCCCATTCACGATTTTGACATTGTAATCGGACCAATAGCCGATGACAAGGTGGGCTTTCAAATCCGGAAGTATATCGAGAACGAGATATCTATTGACAAACTGATAGAACGAATCAAGTACTACGGTGATAAGTCCACACAGTATTTCTTCGGCACAGAAAAGTCATTGAACTATTTAAGCAAAGTATTATGAACAAAGAGATGCAATATCAGGTAGAATGTCTTGCTTCTGACTTAACTGAAATGCTGATGGCAGAATATGGCTGGGAGATGCTCAAAGCTCTTGATGTGCTTTATGGCTCGGAGACTTTCGCCAAACTCAATGATCCCAAATGTGGTTTGTATTATCAAGGCGCGGTCTATGTTTTCTCATTCTTGAAAAATGAAATAGAGACAGGCAAAGTCGGGTAACACATTCCGACAGCATCAGACCAATCCACTCCATAACTGTTGACAGCGCATGGTGAAAAAACCGGCGTAATAGGGGCAACTTCTTTGCCTCCCGATGGTTCGTATGTGAAAAAAAATTATTACCTTTGCAGCCGATAAACAAATCCCAATATATAATCACTTAATAATCCCCTTCGAAAGAATGCACTTGAATTCTGAAGAAAAGACGGAAATCTTTGAGAAGTACGGTAAGGGCAAGACTGATACTGGCTCCCCCGAAGCTCAGATAGCATTATTCTCAGTCCGTATTGCTCATTTGACTCAGCACCTGAAGTCAAATCACAAAGATTATACCACCGCTCGTGCTCTTAAGGCCCTCGTAGGTAAGCGTCGTCGCCTTCTTGATTACCTCATCAAGAAAGACATCACCCGCTACCGCGCCATCATCGCCCAGAAAGAGCTCGGTATCCGCAAGTAAGGCTCAGCCTCGCTTAACGATTACAGACCATCAACACGAAGCCGCCACAGAAAAATCCTTTTTTCCGTGGCGGCTTCAGTTTAAGTAAGTCCCGTACTGTTTTGCCGTGGGTCAGGCGTCGAGTATAATCTTGGAGAAAAACTCGGGACGGTGGAAGTCGGGTTCGGGAGTGGATATAGGGGCCCACGACAGGAAGTGGGGCGATGAGGTGCGGTCGGCACACTTGTAGAAGTTGCCCATCAGCTCCACGGGAGTGTCTTTCCACTCTATGCCGAGAAGCGACATGGGGATTGCCTCACACAGATTCCAGGCAAATAGACCTTCGAGCATCTCGAAGGGGCGGTTGCCACACGATGCGTAGCGCCTTACGCTGTTGAGTTCCTCGTCGGAGAGGGGGGTGGAGTTGTGGCGGTCTGTGCGGCGCGATGCCGAGATGGTGCCTATGCAGTTGCACTCAAAATTGATATAGGGTGTGCGGCCTTCGGGTGCGACGAAAAATTCGACACATGAGTCTTCGTGGACAGGCGACATATTGGTGTCGTTAACTGCGCGGAGGTAGTTGCATCTCACGAAAAAGTCGACATAGATGTCTTTGCCATCGTGGGCCAGAGTGGCGGTGGTGAGGGGATGGTAGGGAAACTGGTCGGGCCAGTTGAGCGAGTCGATGGAGATGCGTGTGCCCTGCTCTTCGAGCAAGCGGGCGGCATCGGCAAGGCTGTCGCACGATGCCAATGCGGGCAGGTAGGGTATGTGGAGGGGTTCCATGGTAGATAAAAAATTAGGGAGGGGTGAATGATGGTGAGCTGGCTTAAAACAGTAGCGAGCCAAGCGAATCGTAGATGCCAAAGGCAGCCATGAGCAGCACGAATATCGCTATGGCGCGGTTGATGCGCTTCATGGACCGGACGGTGAAGCGCCCGCGTATTTTGTCAATCAGATAGGTGATGCCGGTCCACCAGCCTATTGCTCCGGCAGCGATACACGCAAAGCCGAGCACATAGTGAAGTCCGCTTGTGGGCAGATCCAGAAAGCTGAACCGGGCAAAGAGGCCTATGATGAAAAAGAGTATCAGCGGGTTGGAGAATGTGAGAAGAAATCCGGTGGCAAAATCGCGCAGGAATGTGCCCGAATGAGCAGGGGTGCGAGGCAGCTCCACCCGTTTCGACGGATTGTTGATGAAGAGATATATGCCATAGACCACCAGCACTATCGATCCGATGCATTGCAGGATGGCGCGGTGGGTGGATATGAATCCGGTGATAAACGACAGGCCGAAAGCAGTGAGGAGGCAATAGATTATGTCGGAGAGCGATGCTCCGAGTCCTGTAGCCAATCCCTTGCGGCGTCCGCGGTTGAGGGTGCGCTGAATCACCAGCACACCTATCGGGCCCATCGGGGCTGAGATAAGGATGCCAATCATGAGGCCGGAAAATATGATGTACAGTATCGTCTCCATCAAGAGTGCAAAGTTAATCAAAACCGCCGTAGGGTGCAAAAATAAATTTGTGTCAGCGGGCTATAATGGCTAATTTTGCATTTGTAAAAAATCATCCACAAGCCTTAAAGATATGACATCATACAGCAGAATGCAGGAAATGAAGCGCGCTATCTATGCCATGCGCAACGGTGTTGTGGCCGATGCTCTCCGCAGCGCGCGTTCCCCCTATCGTTTTATTATGGGTGTAAATCTGCCGCAGCTCAAGGAGATTGCAGCGCGCTTTGGCAGAGATGCGGCGTTGGCTGCCGAGTTGCGGGCCGACACCGTGTGTCGCGAGAGCCAGCTCATGGCGCCGCTTGTGGCCGACCCTGATGCGGTTGATGCCGTTGAGGCGCAGAAATGGTTGCTGGGCTCTACGAGCCGCGAGGCCACTGATATATTGTGCCACTCCCTTCTGCGCCATCGCGACGATGCAATGGATCTTGCCCGCATAGCTTTGGCCGTTGAAGATGAGAGCGGCGATGTGGGCTATGCCGGGCTTCGCCTTCTCTGGAATCTTGTGGCCCGGTATCCTGCCGAAGTGCTCGGGATGGCCGAGGCAGAGCTGGTGTCGGGCCGCACATCGACGGCGAGGATGGCTCAGGCGTTGGCCGATGAGGCACGGTTTATCCTCGGCATTGAGTAAGATCAGTGGCTCTTGGTGAGCGGAGAGTGGCCGCTGGTGAGCTTTTCGGAGAGTATCACGCCTCCGAGGATGAGGAGGCATCCGGTGATGCCAATCACAGTGATGCTCTCACCAAGCACCACGGCCGAGAGGATCAGCGTCACAACCGGGCTGAAATATAGATAATTGCCACTCTTTACCGCGCCGAGGCGTCGCACAGTCAGCGCCCAGAGCAGATAGGCCAGGAAAGAGCATATGAGCCCGAGGAAGCCTATGTTGAGCAATACTTCGGTTGATAGCAGCATGGATATAGACGCATGGGTGGGCTCGATGGCCATGAGTGGAAGAGCCGTTATCATGCCGTAGAAAAAGGTTTTGCGCGAGATAAACCATGCGGAGTAGGTGGCGTTGAGGGGGCGGAGAAGCAGGGTGTAAAGAGCCCACGAGATTGCAGCAAGGAATGCGAGCATATCGCCGAAGGGGTTGACATTGACCTCGACGCTGCTGTTGAAGATCACGCATCCCACACCTATAAGAGCAATCGCAGATCCGAGTATGAATCCCCGCGATAGGCGGTCGGTCTTGAACACCAGAGTAGCTATAAGAAATGTGATGATGGGAGAGAGAGCGGTGATGAGCGACACATTGCTCACCAGGGTGTAGATCACAGCCGTGTTTTCGGCAATAAAATATACGGAGCCGCCGCAGATGCCGCAGAGAAGAAAAAGCAGCTCATCACGCTTTGACCTGCTGAAGAACGGGCGAGGGCATATGAGGAGGGTGAGGAAGTAGGCTATTGCAAAACGGTAGATATAGATCTCGACAGCATTAAGGCCATGCTGGGTGAGCACCTTTGTGGCCACGAATGATGCGCCCCAGGCCGATACGGCGATCAATGCTCCAAGATGGATGACCAATGACTGGTAGCGGGTGGGGGAATGGTATTTGCTGCTCATGATAGTAGATTGCGACGATGGGTGGAATCGGAAATAAAGTTTACGCAACGGCTCTGAGGGCCGCTTCAACAATGCAACAAAATTAGTAAAATTTTACGAAAGGAACTTAAAAACTTTTGCAATGGCTACAACCATACGTAGCGGCGGTGTGTTAATGAAGAAATAATTTATTACCTTTGCCGGGCCAAAAGAAATCATTGATTCCTATTACCGGCATCATATGATATTGATATAACCAAAATACAAGCATTATGAAAATCATGAAGACTTTGGCTGCCGGCGCTCTCGCCCTCAGCCTTGTTGTGACCGCCGGTTGCAGCAGCATGACGAATCTCGGTAAAGGTGCCGCTATAGGTGGTGGCGCAGGCGCTGCCACAGGTGCAGGCATAGGCGCGCTCATAGGCGGTGGCAAAGGCGCAGGTATAGGAGCGGCCATCGGTGCTGCCGTAGGATCGGGCGCAGGTATGCTCATCGGCAAGAAGATGGATAAGCAGAAGAAGGAGCTCGAAGAGCAGCTTCAGGGCGCCGCTACTGTCGATACCGTCACCGATACCAATGGTCTTACTGCAATCCGTGTCACTTTTGAAGGTGGCATTCTGTTCCCCACCAATGGCACAACTCTGAGCCAGAGCGCCCGCAAGGATCTCACCAAGTTTGCCGCATCGCTGCTGGCCAACCCCGATACCGATGTGCAGATCTATGGCTTTACCGACAATACCGGTTCGCTTGAGGTCAACACCCGTGTGGCCAATGGTCGCGCTGATGCTGTCGAGACATATCTCCTCGAAAGCGGCATTCCCGCCAAGCGCATGGTGGCACAGGGCTTGCCTATGCAGGATTATGTGGCATCTAACGAAACTGCTGCCGGACGTGCGCAGAACCGTCGAGTAGAGATCTACATTCTGGCCAACCAGTCGATGGTGGAAAAAGCCGAGGCCGGTACGCTCAAATAATTCATGTTGGGTCGTATCCGCTAAAGGATACTTGTAAGGTGGCGCGCAGGGAGATGATCTCTCCGGCGCGCCACCGCTGTGTTTTTTTTATGGTGGCGCAGAAAAAGGTCCGGCCGGAGCCTCGGTGAGGTCCGGCCGGACGTGCAGATTAGTGTATCGAGATCGGGAGAGAATGTGCGGAGTGCCTATTCGTCGGCGCCTGCCTTTTCGGCATACTCCTTGAGGAGGCGGTCCTGAACGTCGCCGGGCACAAGCTCGTAGCCTGCAAAGTTCATGGTGAACGATGAGCGGCCACCGGTGATCGATGACAGTGCGGTGGAGTAGCTGCTCATCTCCTTCAGGGGCACCTTGGCCGAGATTTTCTCAAAGCCGTTTTCGCTGCTCATGCCCATGATGATGCCACGGCGTCCCTGAAGGTCGCTCATCACATCGCCCATGGAGTCGGCGGGCACCATGACATCAACGTCATACACCGGCTCAAGAATCTTGGGGTTGGAGTTGCGGAATGCTTCGCTGAAGGCGTTGCGGCCTGCGAGGCGGAATGAGATTTCGTTTGAGTCGACGGGGTGCATCTTTCCGTCGTAGATGCACACACGCACATCGCGGGCATACGATCCGGTGAGGGGGCCTTGCTCCATGCGGTCCATGAGACCTTTGACTATGGCGGGGATGAAGCGGGTGTCGATTGCGCCTCCGACAATGCAGTCGCACACAACGAGCTTACCGCCCCAATCGAGGGGTATTTCCTGAGTGTTGCGCACCTTCATCACATATTCCTGATTGCCGAAGCGATAGGTGGTGGGCTCAGGCATCCCTTCGGTGTAGGGCTCGATGATAAGGTGTACTTCGCCAAACTGTCCGGAGCCACCGCTCTGCTTTTTGTGGCGATAGTCGGCGCGGGCGGCCTTGGTGATGGTCTCGCGATAGGGTATCTTGGGCTCGTCGAATACGATGGGTAGCTTGTCGTTGTTTTCTACACGCCACTTGAGGGTGCGGAGGTGGAATTCGCCCTGACCCTTGAGGAGTGTCTGCTTGAGCTCTTTCGACTGCTTGATGACCCATGTGGGATCCTCCTCGTGCATGCGGGTGAGGATAGCGGCGAGTTTCTCTGCATCGCTCTCGGTCACCGGGCGTATGGCACGCTGATATTTGGGGGCGGGATACTTGATGAAGTCGAAGGCATAATCGCAGCCCTTGGCGTCGAGGGTGTTGCCGGTGCGCACATCTTTGAGCTTCACAGCTGCGCCTATGTCGCCGGCATGAAGGGTGTCTACGGGGGTCTTGATCTGGCCGCACACGCAGAATATCTGGGCCAGGCGCTCCTTGGAGCCGCGGCTTACATTATCCAGATCGGCGCCAGCGGTAAGGGTGCCGCTCATAACCTTGAAGTAGCTCACCTCGCCGATATGGGGCTCGATGGTGGTCTTGAACACGAAGAGGCTCAGAGGGCCGTCGCTGCATGGGGGCACTGGCTCGCCTGCTGTGTTGAGTGGTGCCGGCATGTCGTCGACAAATGGCACAACGTTGCCCAAAAACTCCATCATGCGGCGCACACCCATATCCTTGAGGGCGCTGACGCAGAACACAGGATAGATCGAGCGGTCGATGAGTCCCTTGCGGATACCCATGCGCATTTCGTCTTCGGTGAGATGCCCCTCTTCAAAGAATTTGTCCATGAGGGTCTCGTCGTTTTCGGCGGCAGCCTCGACGAGCTGCTGGTGGAGCTCCTTGGCGCGTTCCATCTCTTCGGCGGGTATCTCCTCGATTGTGGGCACACCGCCGTCGGGTCCCCATGAGTATTTTTTCATGAGGAGGACGTCGATCATGGCGTTGAAGCCGGGGCCGCAGCTGAGCGGATATTGGATGGGGGTGATCTTCGGACCGAAGATTTCGCGGAGCTGCTCGAGCGAATTTTCATAATCGGCCTTCTCGCCATCGAGCTGGTTGAGGGCGAATATCACGGGCTTTTTAACAGAGGCGCAGGTGCGGAAGATGTTTTGTGTGCCTACCTCGACGCCATACTGCGAGTCGACCACGATGACGCCGGTGTCGGTGACTCCGAGGGCAGTTATGGCATTGCCCACAAAGTCGTCGGCTCCCGGGCAGTCGATCACATTGAGCTTCTTGCCGAGAAATTCGGCGTGGAATATGGTGGAAAACACGGAGTAGCCGTATTCCTTTTCTACCGGGAAGTAGTCGCTGACGGTGTTTCCGGCTTCGATAGTGCCGCGGCGTTTTATCACTCCACACTCGTAGAGCATAGCTTCGGCGAGTGTGGTTTTACCGGAACCCTTGCTACCGAGCAGGGCTATGTTTTTGATTTCGTTAGTCTGATAAACCTTCATGTTGAGTAGGGTTTATAGGTTGATATTAGTATTCTTAGGTATATAGGAGAGAGATTGCATGAGCAATTCGGGGCTAAATTTAGTGAAAAGCCACGACCGGAGCGCATAAAAGTGATATGTTATGCAACATGATTATTAGGCATGTCGGTTTCTGATGCATGGCAAACAGGCTGTTGGGATGATGAATTGACATAAAGAGGACGAAAAAGTTTGATTATTGAAAAATAAGCAGTAATTTTGCGGCAAGAAAGAGACACCGTTGCCGTCTTGCAGTTCTGCAGCTGATCAGGCGTTACACCCACCCATCTACGGACCAAGGCTCAATATCGACTCATTTATTGAAAAGGCAACCCTGACGTCCCGCGTTGCGACAACGCGCCCCAGCCGGGGAATGGTGTGAAATGAAAAAATGTAAGTATGATATAATCTCTACTGTTTTTTTGCGACTAACAACGCTGTGGGCTCAGGAAACCGCAGAGTTGATTATCTCTAAAGAAACAAAGTGCCTAATGGCTTTGGTCCGGGGCTGCCTGATGAAGGTGGTGCCGGCTTTTTTATATATATAATAGGTGAAAAATTAGGGCATTCAGAAGATTTTAGCTAACTTTGCAGCCGCAAAGGAGGAAGTGCAGGCCGCCGAGTCGCTCCGGCTCAGGTGTGTGCCCGTGGCCCTCTGATGCTTAACCTTATTATTAACCAATTATTAAATGACTGAAGAATTAAAAAATTCTCCGATTGCGGACTTCGATTGGGACGCATATGAGAAGGGCGAGACCCACGGCGACAAGTCGCGCGAGGAGCTCACCAAGACTTACGATGAATCGCTCAACACCGTAAAGGACCGCGAAGTGACCGAGGGTACCGTTATCGCCCTCAACAAGCGCGAGGCAGTAGTCAACATCGGCTACAAGAGCGACGGCATCATCCCCATCAACGAGTTCCGCTACAACCCCGACCTCAAGGTTGGCGACAAGGTAGAAGTCTATGTCGAGAACCCCGAGGACAAGAAGGGTCAGCTCGTGCTCTCCCACCGCAAGGCTCGCGCAGCCAAATCGTGGGAGCGTATCAACCAGGCTCTTGAAAACAACGAAATCATCAAGGGTCTCATCACCTCCCGCACCAAGGGCGGTATGATTGTCGACGTGTTCGGCATCGAAGCCTTCCTCCCCGGCTCGCAGATCGACGTTCGTCCTATCCGCGACTACGATATCTTCGTAGGCAAGACCATGGAGTTTAAGGTTGTCAAGATCAATCAGGAATTCAAGAACGTGGTTGTCAGCCACAAGGCACTCATCGAGGCCGAGCTCGAGCAGCAGCGTCGCGAGATCATCTCGAAGCTCGAAAAGGGTCAGGTGCTCGAAGGTACAGTCAAGAACATCACCAACTACGGTGTGTTCATCGACCTTGGCGGTGTTGACGGCCTCATCCATATCACCGACCTCTCGTGGGGCCGCGTAAGCCACCCCAGCGAAGTGGTCGAGCTCGACCAGAAGCTCAATGTCGTTATTCTTGAGTTTGACAACGAGAAGAAGCGCATCGCTCTCGGTCTGAAGCAGCTCATGCCCCATCCCTGGGATGCCCTCGATCCCGACCTCAAGGTTGGCGACAAGGTTAAGGGCCGCGTAGTGGTTATGGCCGAATATGGCGCATTTGTGGAGGTAGCTCCCGGCGTAGAAGGCCTTATCCACGTGAGCGAGATGTCGTGGAGCCAGCACCTCCGTTCCGCCCAGGACTTCATGAAGGTGGGCGACGAAGTGGAGGCTGTGATCCTCACCCTCGACCGCGAGGACCGCAAGATGAGCCTCGGCGTGAAGCAGCTCAAGAGCGATCCCTGGGAAAACATCGAGACCAAGTATCCCGTTGGCTCGCGCCACACTGCAAAGGTTCGCAACTTCACCAACTTCGGCGTGTTTGTTGAGATCGAAGAGGGCGTTGACGGCCTCATCCACATCTCCGACCTCTCCTGGACCAAGAAGGTTAAGCACCCCAGCGAATTTACTCAGATCGGTGCCGACATCGAAGTGCAGGTGCTCGAGATCGACAAGGACAACCGTCGTCTCTCGCTCGGCCACAAGCAGCTCGAGGAGAACCCCTGGGATGTATTCGAGACCGTATTTACCGTTGGCTCTATCCACGAAGGCACCATCGTCGACATGGTAGAGAAGGGC
The DNA here is from genome assembly GCA_910579675.1 of uncultured Muribaculaceae bacterium. Classification (GTDB taxonomy): domain Bacteria; phylum Bacteroidota; class Bacteroidia; order Bacteroidales; family Muribaculaceae; genus Paramuribaculum. Next base: position 83,079 of record CAJTUF010000007.1, read on the forward strand.
GCCGTTGTAGCTCTCCCCTACGGTGTTGAAGGCTTCACCACTCCCAAGCACCTCGTGAAGGAGGATGGCAGCCAGGCCAAGGTTGACGAGAAGCTCAACTTCAAGGTGATCGAATTCAACAAGGATTCCAAGCGCATCATCCTCAGCCACTCGCGCATCTTTGAAGATGAAGCAAAGACTGAGCGCAACGAAGCCCGCAAGGCCCGCAAGGCTGCCGGCAACAAGCGTCAGGCCGAGGAGCAGAATGTAGTTACTCCCGCTATCGAGAAGACCACTCTCGGCGACCTCGCCGCTCTGGCTGCTCTCAAGGAGAAGCTCTCTGAGAAGTAATCTGCTGAGATAGCATCATACATAAGAGCCTGCACAGCCGGATCTGATATTATCCTCTGTGCAGGCCTCTTTTTTTATTTACATACATCAATCCACAATCATCACCATGGAGATAGACCAAATGCAGAAACTCATTTGCGAGCTACGCGATGAGCGCGGTATGACCCGCGACCAGATACGTCAAGAAATATTAAGGCGCGTGGAGGCAGAGGCAGCCGACGATGCCGACGACTACGACGAGGTGGAATGTGGCTTTGACCGACCCATCGCCGGGGTGCCCCTCCCTCCGGTGGATATCATGATCGACTATTGCCTCGGGGTGTGACGACAGCCCTCAGTTGAAAGCTATCTCCTCCTTGCCAACAGACAAGAAAAAAAGCGGCGGCTCGGACCATTGAAATGGTACCGCGCCGCCTGCGTTTATTCTGTATAGCAGCAGGTGCTTACTTGAAGAGATACTGCGAAGAGATCGACTGGTTGTTGTGGACACGGGAGATGGTGTCGGCAAACATACGGGCAACAGAGAGCACAGTTACTTTGGGACACTCCTTGGTGTAGGGGATCGAGTTGGTGAAGATCATCTCTACCATCTCGGAGTCGTTGATGCGGTCGGTAGCCGGATCGCTCATGATGGCGTGAGAGGCGAGAGCGCGCACAGATTTTGCGCCTTTGCTCATGAGGAGGTCGGCTGCCTTGGCTATGGTGCCGGCGGTGTCGACCATATCATCGATGAGAATCACATTCTTTCCTTCCACATCGCCTATGACGGTCATGTCGGCCACCACATTGGCGCGGGCACGCTGTTTGTGGCAGAGCACCAGGGGGCAGTCGAGATATTTGGCATAAGAGTTTGCTCGCTTGGCACCGCCAACGTCGGGAGTGGCTATGCAGAGATCGGGGAGCTTGAGCGATTTGATGTAGGGGATGAATACCGACGAGGCATAGAGATGGTCGACGGGAACATCGAAGAAGCCTTGGATCTGGTCGGCGTGGAGATCCATGGTGATCACACGGTCAACACCGGCGGCAGTGAGCAGATTGGCCACAAGTTTGGCGCCTATCGACACGCGGGGCTTATCCTTGCGGTCCTGACGGGCCCATCCGAAGTAGGGCATGACTGCAATGACGGAGTGGGCCGATGCGCGCTTTGCAGCGTCGATCATCAGAAGCAGCTCCATAAGGTTGTCGCAATTGGGGAAGGTCGACTGAACGAGATACACCTCGCAGCCACGGATAGGCTCTTCAAACGACACTTCAAACTCGCCGTCGGCAAAGTGGGTGATGTTCATTTTGCCGAGTTCGATACCGAGTTCGCGGCAAATCTCTTCGGCCATATAGTTTGACTTTGTGCCGGAGAAAATCTTGATGGGATGGATGATGGATTTCATATATCTCGGGGATGGATCTTATGATATTTCGTTTTGGATTTGACCTTAGGAATGGGTGAAGCGCCACACCACGGCATCGTATGGCTGGAGGAATGTGTGGAAAGGTGCTTCGGATGAGAATACTTTCGATTCCTTTCGTCCGGAAATGAGCTCTGTGGCTGGTTTGGCCGACTGGTTGTCGCGGAGCTGCAGCATCTCGAAAGCATGAGAGGGTATGTTGATGCGCAGATCGGCCGAGTCGGGGCCGAAGTTGACCGCAATGAGTAGGGTTTCGGCGGGTGTGGAACGCAGGAACGCGTAGTGGCGGTGGGGGTTGAACGATGGGTTGTCATAGTTGACATACATCAGATCGAAGAATCGGCCGCGGGTTATGGCTTTCTGATTTGCAGCTATCTGAAGTATGTTGATATACTGTCCGCGGAGCCACTGCTCGCGGGGTGTGAGAAGCGCTGCCGATGGATGGCCTTCGCCGTCGCCGGTGAGCCAGCGGCGTATGGTGCCCACGCTCCAGTAGTCGAAGATGGTGGTGCGTCCGTCGCGGCCCGAATATCCCTCTTCGTCGGTGGCGGGTTCGCCGAGTTCCTGACCCATGTATATCATCATTGGGCCTGTGTTGATCATCGAGCTTACAACGAGCGAGGGTATCACTTTGGCAGGATCGCCGGCATATTGCGGCGATGCAAAACGCTGCTCGTCGTGATTTTCGAGGAAGTTGAGCATATGGGGTCCGAGGCCTTCTGTCTGCTGCCAGCAGGATGTGAGGGCGGCTGCCGAAACTGATCCGGTCTGTATGGCGCGGAGAGTGTCGTAGATGCCGGTCTTGTCGTAGAGGTAGTCGAAGCCGCCTACGGTCACAAACGGACGATAGAGCTTGATATCATAAAGCTCGGCGATGAAAATAACGCGCGGAAATTCGGCCTTGAGGTTGCTGATGGCCCACTGCCAGAATTCGAGGGGCACCATGTGGACCATATCGCAGCGGAATCCGTCGATGCCCTTCGAGGCCCAGTATCGCAGGATGTGGAGCATCTTGTGCCAGGTGGGTGGGATGGGATCGAAATGGTGGGAGCCGTTGGCTGGATCGACGCCATAGTTGAGCTTCACGGTGTCGTACCAGTCGTTGTGGCTGGGAAAAGCGTTGTAGCAGTCGTTGCCCGAAGCCTTTGCTGGAAATTCCACATAGGCCTGCTTGCCGTTGCCGAGGTCGACATCACAGGGAGCGAAGAGCTGGCGTGTGATGTAGTAGAAGTTGTTGGAAGGGGAGAAGAACATATCGGTGTTGTCGCCAACGCCAAGATCGTCGGGAGCGTCGGCAGGAGCGGCGTCGGAGCTGTAGCGGCGGGCAACATGATTGGGCACGAAGTCGATTATGACATTGAGGCCGGCGTCGTGGGTGCGGGCCACGAGGGCTTCAAACTCCTCCATGCGCTTGTCGGGATCGACCGCCAGATCGGGGTCGATGTCGTAGTAGTCGCTGATGGCGTAGGGTGAGCCTGCCTGCCCTTTCACCACATGGGGATTGTCGCGCTTGATGCCATGATCGGAGTAGTCGGGGCAATGTGCGTGTTCGATAACACCTGTATACCACACATGGCTCACCGAGAGGTCTTTGATGCCACGGAGCACAGCCGATGTTATGTCGGCCAGCTTGCCGCAACCATTTTGTTCAATTGTTCCCGAGGGAATGCACTTATCGTTGTAGTTGGTAAAGAGGCGTGGGAGCAACTGATAGATGATTGGCTTGCGGGATTGGTTCATGGTTGAGGACTGTGATTGGTACAAAAGAAACTATATTTTAATGGAAGTAGACCTGAGGGCTTTGAGAGCGGCTTCGTAGCCGATGGAAAAGACGCGTTCGGTCTGTGACAGATCAAACACGTTGAGCTCTGCTATATCGTCGAAGGAGATGGAGAGGTCGCACATAGCCAAATCGGGCACCGCGTTGCTTTTGGCTACGAGGTTGAATGTGCGTATAGCTGTGTCGATGAGGCCGTTGCGACTTATGTCGCGGGCTCTCACCGGCGAACAGTTAATGCCGATAAGTATTTTGCACTCGTCGCGTATGGCCCAGGCCGGCAGATTGTGGAGCAGGCCTCCGTCGACATAGCGGGTGTTGTTGATCACGGCGGGCTGAAAAACGATGGGGATGGAGCATGAAGCCGCCACGGCCTCGCTGACCGATCCTTTGCGGAAGGCTTCGGGTTTGCCACTGTCGAAGTTGGTTACACCCACAACGGTGGGGATGGGCATATCCTCAAGGTTGGCCACAGGGATCGACTCGGAGAGGAACCGACGGAATCGGTCGAGGCTGAAAAATCCACCGTGAGGAACGGTAAATTCGGCAAGATCATTGAAGCGGGCTCCATTAAACAATTCAAGAATCTTGCGTGGATGCAGACCGGCGGCATACATTGCGGCCACCACTGATCCGGCCGACACTCCCGCTATTATGTCGGGCCTAATGCCGGCTTGCTCAAGCGCCATCAGGGCTCCGGCGTGTGCAAATCCACGCGCCCCGCCTCCGGAGAGGGCGACACCAATCCTGTAGGGTGGTTTTGAGAATAGATTGAGCATAGCTTGAGCGGGATAGTATGCGACTGCAAAATTACAAAACTTTCGCGATATAACCCAAAGGGTAGGTAAATAAGATACCGCGTAGTTGAGTTGGTGGTCGCAAGTCGGGGCTGGAGCGGCCTATTTGTGGGAGAATCGTCCGAGGAGCCATGCGCCACCTGCGGCAACCACTCCCAGTGCGTCGGCATAGAAGTCGGCCCGCTCAGCCTGACGACCGAGCCCCATGGCACGCTGGAGCATTTCGATGGCAGCTCCAGACGCTATGCCTACTGCGAATATAACCAGCAGGATAAGGATGTTGAGGGGGCGACGACGGAAGGTGTCGGACATGAAAATAGCCGTAAGGCCGCCAAACATAAGGGCATGTGCCATCTTGTCGGCTCCTTCCCACAGCTGCACTTTATTGTCGGGCAGAGGATCGGGCGAGAGGGTGAGCCAAAGGAGCACTGATACCGCGCATATCGACGGGAGGTAGCGGAGCGGACCTGAGAATAGGGATTCGGCAGTCATCGTCAGGGCTTGGGGTCGATGGCGGTGGAGTCGTCTTTCAGGAAGCCTTTGGATTTCCGGGTAGACAGTGAATCGGCCTTTACCCGGCCAGTGAAGTGCTGGCGAGGGAGGGGTACATATGGGCGCAGAGCCACAGTGCGGGTTGGGAAATCGATGAGCAAATCCTGAGTGAACACGTTGATGGGATTGACTGTGTAGGGCTCTTCGTCGTTGTCGCTGTAGAAAGCTTTCTGCGATCCGGCTCGGTTGCCGAGCTCAACCCACACATTGTTTGTCTTGGCGGGATAAACACCGAGCTGCGACACGATGATATCTTCGTCGAGGCGCCGGCGCGATTGCTCGGCGCGCGATGCGGGGAGCTTCACGGCGGCCTGACGCAGACCTGTGTCGATGAAGTAGGAGTCGGTGATGTTGTCGACCTCTATATCTATGTAGTAACGCTTTCCAGGCCATAGGGAGTGGGATGGCCATATCGATGCTTTGAAGTCGGAAAAATCCTGATAGCCATCGGGGCGTTTGCTGTGGAGGCGGATCAGCCGGTTGTTGTAGAGATATTCCACAGCAAAGCGCTGGATTATGTCGATGCCGAATGCCGACACTGCATCTTTGCCCTCCACAAGCACAAATTCGGCGTCGTGCAACACGGAGTCGTGTTCGGGATCTGGAACCTTTATGACGCCGGTGCCGGAGGAGTCGGGGGTGGAGGTGATAAAAGTGAGAGGGAGATCAATAACATATCTGTCGAGGCTGCCATGGAATGAGCCGTCGGAAGTGCGACCGAATACCGGCATGGTACGCTTTACGATTTTTACGCCCATTTTGCGCAGACGGTCGAGATCGCTGGCTGTGATACACGACACGTCACTTCCGGTGTCGAGTTTGAATCTCAAACCATCCATCACTTCAACCGTGAGTGGATTGGATGAAACTACCGGCAAGGAAGCCACAACGGAGCTATCGGCGACCGGTGCAAGATCCGACTGGGTGTCGAGAGCAATCAGTCCGGTGCCGACAGCCGCTGCGGCCACCAGCACTCCGATCACTGTAGAAATAATCTTGCGTTTCATTTCGTATGCAAAGATATTCCAACAGATTGAAGCCACAAAAACAGTCACAGCATTGTGACACTATTGACAAATAAAAGTTACCTTAATCGTGGAGTTTCCGAACATCCCGACGCTATGTCGTGTTATACCGGAAATCAAAACCCATCCATTCTCCAACAAATCCAGTAAACAACATCAACAACCACACCACACACTTCATCGACATGAAACGTTTATTACTTGCTATTGCAGCTATCGCATCGATCGCATTCGGATCATATGCTCAGAAGACTCAGCTCTATGTTTCCTATGGCGGCTATACCCAGATGGACGCCACCGATTGCCACGACGATTGGAGCCATGTAAACAACGCCTGGGGCGCCATCAACGCCGGTATCGACTTCCGCATCCTCCCTCAGCTCCGTATCGGCCCCAGCTACACATTCTCCAGCTGCACCACCAAGGGTGAGCACCACAGCAATATCGCCTACCATGCCATCCTCTTCAACCTCAAGTATGACTATTATCGCAACAGTATCGTGCGCCTTTATGCCCACGGAGGTGTAGGTGCGGTGATCTCCCACATGATGCCCCGCCACGACGATGCCTACAACAAGTCGTATTTCGCCTACCAGATTGTGCCGCTCGGTGCCGAGGCAGCGATAAGCCGCTCGGTGGCTCTGTTTGGCGAGCTCGGTTTTGGCGCTCAGGGTCTGCTGCAGGTCGGTCTGAAATTCAACATCTGATCGGCAAATCACACAAAATATAAGGCCATGACATCCACGCAACATAAAGGAAGCGACCGCCTCAGCTATGAGGAGAAGAAGGAGTTGCCCGACAGTGTGTTCGGCTTGCCCGAGCGCCGTGAATATCCAATGCCCGATGCGGCACATGTGAGGGCGGCGGAAGCCTACTTCCGCTATTGCCCGGAGGATCTCAGACCACGACTTGCACGGGCTATCCTTGCACGCGCCAAGGAATATGGCGTGGATGTGGAGAGCCCTACGGTGCTGGACTATGCCTCCCGCTCCTGAGCCCGGCTCCCATATAATAATCAGGACATTATCGACGGAAAAAATCCGGAGACTCCAAGGCTTTCTGCAGCCTGAAGTCTCCGGACTCTTATTTTATAATGTGGTGTAGAGCGATGCTAAGGTGATCAATATTCATCCCATGCGCGGATCTCGATGTCGGATTCCTTGAGGGTGGTGAATGCCTGGATGAATGCTCCGGCAAGGCGGGCATTGGTAAGCAGGGGGATATTGAGGTCGATAGCGGCGCGGCGTATCTTGCGGCCATTGGATAGTTCGACGGGAGTGAGGTTCTTGGGCACGTTCACCACCAGATCGATCTCATGGTCGTGGAGGAGCTGCAGAGCCTGCGGCTGCATGTCGGGCTGTGAGGGCCAGTAGACATGGATCGCGGGGATGCCATTGTCGTTGAGGAAGCGGTGGGTGCCTCCGGTGGCATAGATACGGTATCCTGCATTATGGAGCATATGTGCCGAGTCGAGAAGATCGGCTTTCTGCTTCGGAGTGCCAGTGGAAAGGAGTACACCCTTATCTTTGGATGGTATGCGCATCCCAACCGAGAGCATAGCCTTGAGGATAGCCTCGGAACTGGTGTCGCCAATGCAACCCACTTCGCCGGTTGAGCTCATGTCGACGCCGAGCACCGGGTCGGCTCCCTGCAGACGCGAGAAGCTGAACTGCGATGCCTTGATGCCTACATAGTCGAGGTCGAAGGCATTCTTGGCCGGTTTCTCCACGGGAAGGCCGAGCATGACCTTGGTGGCGAGGTCGATGAAGTTGATTTTGAGCACCTTGCTCACGAAGGGGAAGGAGCGCGACGCACGGAGGTTGCACTCGATAACCTTTATGTCGTTGTTTTTGGCAAGGAACTGGATATTGAATGGGCCCGAGATGTTGAGAGCCTTGGCTATCTGCGACGACACCTTTTTGATGCGGCGCATGGTCTCGACATAAAGTTTCTGAGGCGGGAACTGGATTGTGGCGTCGCCCGAGTGCACGCCGGCAAACTCTATGTGCTCCGAAATGGCGTAGACTTTGATCTCGCCGTTCTGGGCCACAGCGTCCATCTCGATCTCCTTGGCGTTTTGGATAAATTCGCTCACTACCACAGGATGGTCTTTCGACACATTGGCGGCGAGGCGGAGGAAGCGCTCGAGCTCCTCTGGGTTGGAGCACACATTCATGGCCGCACCGGAGAGCACATATGAGGGACGGACGAGCACCGGGAAGCCTACCTCGTCGATGAAGCTGTTGATATCGGCGAGGCTGGTGAGCTCGCGCCAGCGGGGCTGGTCGATGCCGAGGCGGTCGAGCATGGCCGAGAATTGGTTGCGGTCTTCGGCGTTGTCGATTGATCGGGCGCCTGTGCCGAGGATATTGACTCCGGCAGCGTCGAGGCTCGTCGCGAGGTTGTTGGGTATCTGACCGCCAACCGAAAGGATCACTCCGTGGGGCTGCTCAAGGTCGAGGATATCCATCACGCGCTCGTAGGTGAGCTCATCGAAGTAAAGACGGTCGCACATATCGTAGTCGGTCGACACGGTCTCGGGGTTGTAGTTGATCATCACCGAGCGCCAGCCCTCTTTCTTTACGGTGAGGAGGGCGTTGACCGAACACCAGTCAAACTCAACCGACGAGCCGATGCGGTATGCACCTGAGCCGAGCACCACAATGGAGCGGTGGTCGTGGAGATAGTCCACATCGTTAGTGGAGCCGTTGTAGGTGAGGTAGAGGTAGTTGGTCTGGGCAGGATATTCGGCGGCAAGGGTGTCGATCTGCTTCACCACAGGGGTGATGCCGAGATTCTTGCGCAGGGAGCGCACTTCGGCCATCGACGCGCGGGTGGCTTTGTCGCCATACACGGCGCGTGCCACCTGAAAGTCGCTGAACCCTTGCTCCTTGGCCTGACGCAGCAGTTCTGGCTTGAGCTGCCCGAGAGTGTCGGCTTCCGACATCTCATTCTGAGTGTCGATGATGTTTTGCAGACGGTAGAGAAACCACTTGTCGATCTTGGTGAGCTCGTGGATGCGGTCGACTGAGTAGCCCTGGGCCATAGCCTGGGATATGACGAATATGCGCTTGTCGGTGGGTTCGGCGAGTGCTTTGTCGATGCCGTCGGGCACGGGCACGGGGCGGTTGCCCACAAAGCCGTGCATTCCTTGGCCAATCATGCGGAGGCCCTTCTGGATCACTTCCTCAAAGGTGCGGCCAATGGCCATCACTTCGCCTACGGACTTCATGGACGATCCGATCTCGCGGCGCACGCCGTGGAATTTGCCGAGGTCCCAGCGGGGTATCTTGCACACAATGTAGTCGAGGGCAGGCTCGAAGAAAGCCGAAGTGTCTTTGGTCACGGAGTTGGAGAGCTCGAAGAGGCCGTAGCCGAGGCCGAGCTTGGCAGCAACGAAGGCCAGAGGATAGCCGGTGGCCTTGGATGCGAGTGCCGAAGAGCGCGAGAGGCGCGCGTTGACCTCGATCACGCGGTAGTCCATCGAGGCGGGGTCGAAGGCATACTGCACGTTACATTCGCCTACGATGCCGATGTGGCGTATGATTTTTATGGCGAGCTTGCGCAGATAGTGGTAGTCTTCGTTGGTGAGGGTCTGCGAGGGGGCCACTACGATGCTCTCGCCGGTGTGGATGCCGAGCGGGTCGAAGTTTTCCATATTGCAGACGGTGATGCAATTGTCAAAGCGGTCGCGCACAACCTCATATTCGACCTCTTTCCATCCCTTGAGGCTCTTCTCGATAAGCACCTGAGGGGAGAAAGCGAGAGCTTTCTCTGTGAGGGCGGTGAGCTCCTCCTCGTTGTCGCAGAAGCCTGAGCCGAGTCCGCCGAGGGCGTAGGCAGCTCGTACGATGACGGGATAGCCGAGCTCGGCGGCAGCCTTGATGGCCCCTTCAATTGAGTCGACTGCCTGGCTCTTGATGGTGCGCACGTCGATCTCGTCGAGCTTATGGACGAAGAGCTCGCGGTCTTCGGTGTCCATGATGGCCTGCACGGGAGTACCGAGCACCTTCACACCATATTTCTCAAGGATGCCGGCGCGGTAGAGTTCGACGCCGCAGTTGAGGGCGGTCTGGCCGCCGAAAGCGAGGAGTATGCCGTCGGGGCGCTCCTTTTCGATCACCTTCTCTACGAAAGCGGGGGTGACGGGAAGGAAGTAGATTTTGTCGGCAAAACCGTCGGAGGTCTGTACGGTGGCAATGTTGGGGTTGATGAGCACCGTCGAGATGCCCTCCTCCTTCATTGCTTTGAGAGCCTGGGAGCCGGAGTAGTCAAACTCGCCGGCCTCGCCTATCTTTAGGGCGCCGCTGCCCAGAAGGAGAACTTTCTTTATATTAGGGTCGATATTCGGAGATTTCATGGGGCGGATAGTAGGGGGATCAGAGGAGTTTGATAAATTCGTCGAAAAGGAATTCGGTGTCCTTCGGGCCGGAGCTGGCTTCGGGATGGAATTGAGCCGAGAAGTATGGCTTAGTCTTGTGGCGGATGCCTTCGTTGGTGCCGTCGTTCATGTTGACGAAGAGGGGTTCCCAATCTTCGGGGAGCGACTCGGAGTCGACGGCAAAACCATGATTCTGCGAAGTGACGAAACATTCGTTGGTGCCAACGCGGCGCACCGGCTGGTTGTGGCTTCGATGGCCGTATTTGAGCTTATAGGTGCGGGCGCCTGCGGCGAGGGAGAGGAGCTGGTTGCCCATGCAGATACCGCATATGGGCTTACCTGTCTCCATGGCTTTGCGTATATTCTCCACAGTGGCCTGTGCCATGTCGGGATTGCCCGGACCGTTGGATATGAAGAGGCCGTCGTAGGGGATGGTGTTGAAGTCATAGTCCCATGGCACGAGCACGACCTTTACGCCGCGGCGAGTAAGGCATCGGATAATATTGTGTTTGACGCCACAGTCGACGAGCACAACTGTCTTGTCGCCTTCGCCATGATACGATACCTCTTTGGTCGATACCTTTGCAACGAGATTTTCTACGTTGGGGTCATACCAAGGGGTTTCATCTTCGGAGGTAGAGCCTTCTACAATTATTTTTCCAAGCATCGAGCCTCTCTCCCGGAGATGTTTTGTGAGAGCACGGGTGTCGATGCCGTAGATGCCGGGAATCTTTTCCTCTTCAAGCCACTGTGCCAGCGAGCGCGTGGCCTGCCAGTGAGAATGGTTGTAGGAATAGTCCTGGGCGATAATCGCACGGGGATGTATGCGGTCGCTTTCAAGATACTCGCTCACACCGTCGAGGCGTCGGCGGGGGGGCACACCGTAGTTTCCGAGGATGGGATAGGTGGTGACGAGAATCTGGCCCTCATAAGAGGGGTCGGTAAGGCTTTCGGGATAACCGGTCATGGCGGTGTTGAACACCACTTCGCCAGATGTGGAGGCGGGGAAGCCGAACGACTTTCCTTCAAACCGGGTGCCGTCTTCGAGGAGGAGGGTGGCGCGCTTGGGTTCTCTCATGTGATTGCGTTAAGCTGGAGGATGTGATAGATAAGGCCTTACGGACATAGGAGCCGAAAAACCTTACAAAGTTAATCATTTTCTGTCGGATTATCTGTGTGGAGAGTATAAAAATAGCCTGCGCCCCGGAAAAACGATGTTTCCGGGGCGCGGTAGAAGTGGAGCGATGGGGGAGGGGCATCACTGTCGGCAATCGAAGCCCTGCCGGCGCAAGGCGTTGAGTATGCGGTAGCTCATCGCTTCGCGGTAGTAGCTTACTATATGGGCAACCCAGTCGTTGGTTGTCTGGGTGCCTGTGCGGGTGCGGTTGTAGATGCTTATCTCGTCGTCGTAGGCCTGCAACAGGGGCATAAGCTCGGTGTCGGAGGGGTAATGGTTGCGGTGGATTGTGAGGTGCATCGGCTGCTTGGGCTTCATGTCGGGCGTCTCGCGGGGCACTCCGATTGCGAGGCCACACACGAGGAAGGTGTGGGGCGGGAGTCCGAGCACTTTATTGACCTGCTCGGGAGCTGCAGTGCGTGCATATCCAATGCAACATGTGCCGAGTCCCGAGGCTTCGGCGGCTGTGAGGGCGCTCATCATGGCAAGAGCGGCGTCGACCACTCCTACTATTATACCGTCGGCAGTTTCGGTAAATTCGGGCATATCCACATCTTTGGCCTTTGCCGCGAGGGTGATCTTGTGAAAATCGGCCAAAAATAGCATGAAGTGGCTGCAAGTCTTGATCTGCTTCTGTCCAATCAGCTCATATAGTTTCTCCTTGATGGGCTGATCGGTTACGTCGATTACTGAAAACTGCTGCCCGTTGTAGCTTGTGGGGGTGTTGCGGATCGCCTGGTAAATAAACTCCATGGTGGAGTCGTCGATGCTCTCACGTTCGTAGCGGCGGATGGAGCGACGATCAAGAAGAGTTGACTTTACTGATTTCATTTTGCGGATGTTTCGATTGCTTGAAGTGATGCCACGATGCGGCTTGTTGTGGCAACATCCGGGAGGTGCCGATTGTTCACCCGCAATGCAAAAAAATCAACTGTAGGCGTGGAGCGACGGTAGATGGTTCACTCCCCAATAGGTCATGACCACAGTGGCAAAGGCTGCCAGAAGGAAGATGGCAAGACGCCGTGGCGACATGGCAATATGGAGCGGGATGCAATAAACCATGAGGGTGATCAGGGCCCAGGTCTCTTTCGGATCCCATGCCCAGTAACGCCCCCACGACTCTCCGGCCCATACCGCACCGGTGAAAATGCCGGCCGCGAGCAGCAGCAACGCGGGATAGAGCAGGGTGATATTGAGCTCCTTCAGATAGGCAGATGGCCTGACGACGCTTACGGCCGACACACCAAATGTTGCGGCAAGAAGGGCGTAGGCGGTCATTATGATTCCGACATGGATCGACAGCCATGGCGACGACAACACCGGCATGACCGGCGAGAGGCCGGCCGCCGGGGTGCCGAGCCACGACACAAGAGCCGCAAATCCACCCATGAGGATGATGAGGGCGCTGAGGAGCCACCTGCGGCGCAGTGAGAGCCCGAGGGCTATTATGAGGAGGATGAGCGAGGTGACTGCGGTGGCTTCTCCTCCGTTGGTCATCGGCACTGTGCGTCCTATTATCCACCGCAGCCCGAAGAGAGCCGATTGCCATGCAAGAGCTATTATTATGCCGGGAGCAATGAATAGCCTCAAGGGGCGCAACCTGCCTGTTGTGGCAGAAAGCAAAGCCATGATGCCGAGAGAGAGAATGGCCATAAAAGCCACCTTGCCCATAGGCACCTTATAGAAAAAACGTTCGGCTGCAACCCGCCAGCGCGGAAGCCGGGAGGAGGATGCGGTCAGGGGTAGGCAGAGGGTGCCGTCGGCAGCCGAACGGAATGCAGCAAGGCGGGCATCGACATCAATTATCTCACGGTCGAGGCCCTTGCCGGTGCCTTTGTAGAGCGATGCCAGCCGGTAGCTGCCGTCGCTGTTGTAGAGTGAGTCGGGGGCTATCATGGAGCCCGACATGCCGAGGCTGTCGCGCAGCTCGCGGCTCTTTACGCGGATCAGCGCCACCCGGCCCCAGTCGGCGGGATAGAGCATGATTGAAGCGGCTATACGCTCGGCCGACATCCCCCCCAGAGTGGTGCGGTCGGCGAGGGTGCGCAGCAGCTCTGTGGCCGGGGTCGAAAATGGGGCCACGCGCCCTTGATAGATAACTTGCAGGGTGTCGGTCATGGCCATGTCGGCTTGGGCAACCGCTCGGGGAGCGGCCCATGACGGCAATGCTGTGAGCAACATCAGGGCGCCCGTCGCTCCCACGCTCCGGAGCGCTCGCCTGAAGCGCCCGCGTGGATTGGCCATGACCAATATCATTCCTATGCCGAGCAGGATATAGGCGGCATAGCTCACCGCCATGCCGCATCCGGGATCATGGTTCACGCCGAGAATGGTGGCGCCGTCGGCGGTGTAGGATGCCTGATAGAAGCGGTAGGTGCCGATGGTGAGTGGTTTGTTCACTTCCACTGTGGCTTTTGAGCTGTCGGCAAGGGTGAGATAGCTGGTGTAGCCGGCAGGCGTTGTCATTCCCCGGTGGGTTGACACCACAAACGAGTCGAGCGACATGGCAACGGGCATAGGACGCGGGATAGCGCCGTCGTCGGTGAGCCACACGGTTGCCTCAACACCGCCGGGGGGTATGGTAACACTCCCGCGCTCGCCCATACAGGCGGTGAGCGCTCCCCCCGCGAGGATGAGCAGCAAAGCCGAGTGGAGCATCATGGAGCCGATGCGTCGCCACATGCGCGTAGCGGCTATCGCTGCTATCAATGCGGCAGCCTCCACTCCCCACATGGTCGCGAACCACCATGAGCCGTAAGGCTCGGCATCGGTGAAAAAGGTGGTGGCGGCCAGCATGGCCGTCAAGGCCATCCACAAAGTGAGGCAGACTCCGACGGCCCTCCGGCGCCGATGGTCAGAACGGTGCATAATCGGGGTTTGTGGCGGGGGCAATGGCCATGCACTCCATTTCGATGAGCCATCCGGGACGGCACACCGGCGCGCGCACCACTACTCTCGGGGCCGACGATGCGGCGGGAAAGCGCTCGGCAAAGATCCGCTCCACCGCCCGGTGGTCGGCTATGTCGCGGAGATAGATGATCATGTGGGCCACATTGTCCCAGCCCATGCCGGCACGGCCCAGCAACGCTTCCACATTTTCCAGCATTCTGAGGGTCTGCCCATCAATGTCGCCCGGGCTTACTATCTTCCCTTCCGAGTCGATCGAGGCAGTGCCCGACACGAGCAGGTGGCGCCTGTCGGCATAGTCGATAGCAGTGGCGCGCTCAAAGGCCACACCATATTCATAAGTGGGGTTGAGATGGTCGGGTGCCTGGATATAGCTTATCTGACCCGGGCGCAGGCCTACCACGGCCCAGGCGTCCATCTTGACCGTCACGTCGGGCCGTTCCGGGCGCCCCTCGATTCCTGTCGATGCTATAAAATGGGTGGCGGGAGTCAGGCCTACCGATTCAAACACTTCATTGCGGCCGCTCACCACCCCACGGTAGAAATGGTCGACATCGCGCACGAAAAACCATGTGCGCACACACCCGTCGGCAAGCGACGAGCCGAGATTGCCGAGGCGTATGTCGTAGTCTTTGAGCAGGGCGGCAGTGGCGGTGTGCGATCCCATGCCCGGCAATGCCGCCGAAGCCATGAGGATATGGGTGTAGGAGGGGCGGGCGGCGATGGTGAGATCCCCCTCGGCGGCCTCCACCTCGACCGCGGGCATGAAATAGAGCCAAAGGGCCGCCTTGGTGGAGTTGAGTGGGGGCTGCTCAATCACCGACAGCGCCATCCGGTTGGAGGCCACCGACGGGAGAGAGGGCGCCATGTTGGCGGCGTCGGAGAGCAGCCACCGACCCATCACCGGGCGCAGCCCTTCAGGAGCGAGGGCCGAAGCCAGCCCCCGCGCGGCCCGGGCTATGGTGTCGAGCTGGTCGGCGGTTGATGCGGAAGTGCCTTCGGGCAGGGTGATCATGGCATGGAGCTCGGGGACTCCTGAGCCGGAGGTGGTGAAGCGGCTTGCGGCCACCGTGGCTCCGGTATCGTTATAGTTGATATATAGAGTGTATTCCATGATTGGAGTGGGAATCGGATGCAAAGTTACTATTTTTTCGTCAATTCGGATCCAAGCGACTCAATCCAGAGGCGCAGCAGGGCCCGCATATCATTATCGACCACCTCGACAGAGTGGTCGTAGGCCCATGAGGCCGACAGGTCGGTTGTAAGGGCCCGGTAGAGCAGGGAGCTGTCGGGCAAGCCCGGCGCAACTCTTTTCATGGCCGGATTGAGGTGTGAGTCTACTCCTACGAGCATCCCGAGGGTTTGCCCGGGCATCAGACTCAGCGAAGCAGCGGGGAGAGCGCCGCCTCCGTGGCATGCTGAGCAGGTAGGGGTAAACACATTTGACTGAAGGGCAGAAAGCAGGTCGGCCTCTATCGGTGAGGCTGCCGACAGCCTTACGGTGTCGCCTTCGACGGGTGCTCCTGCGAGTTCAAAAGAGGCAAAGCTGATGACCCGCTTGCGGAGCCGGTCGAGGACACATACTTCGATAGTGGCCGACTCCTGCGGTACGCTCGACAGCGCCAGTCGGCCGCTCCCGTTGCTTGCGTTTATATTGCTGCTCACGGTGGCATACCGGCTCCCGTCGGTTCCGAATGCTGCAAGAGCAAGATGATAGTCTGACGATAGGTTCCACCCGGAAGCTCCGATGATCTCGCAGTCGACAGTCACGTTAAGGCCGTCGGTGGCAACTGTGGAGTCGGTTGGGTATATGCGTCCGTCGTCACACCCTGCCGTAAGCATCATTGCAGCGGCGGCTATTGTGGTGGCGACGGACCGATTTAGAAATGAGGGCTTCATATCAGAATGAATATTGCACCATGATAACTCCCGAGTGGGTGGCAAGTCCGAGATTATCTTCATCGCGGTCGCTCTGGCTGGCGTGGCCTTTGCGTGCTGTATAGCTGTACATTGCCTGAAGCTTTATGCCGAGATTTGGGAAGAAGTAGTTAAGGCCTACAGAAGGAATGTTGAGCAATCCCTTGCGGTCGGTGCCGTTGCGGTCGAATATTTCGTAGCGGAGTGCTGGCTGGAGGCGGTCGGTCACGAAGTATCCAGCCTGGATATAGCCTCCGAAGTAGTTGAAGTGGCGGTCGATTTTCTGCCGTTTGGTAAAGCCTACGTTCATCCAGTAGGCCTCGGCTCCGATATAAAGGCGTCGGTGGTTCCAGGCCCACTCGGCACCAAGGCGGAAATCGTTGGTGCTCTCATTCTCACTCTCCACATTCATTGAGGCCGATATGCCTATCTGCATACGGTCGGTGTCGAGCATAAGCGGCGAGCCTTGTACGGCGGGCATTGGGCCTTGAGGCTGCCATGTCAGTCGGGTGGCATAGAGCAATGAGGGTATGTGCCAGTCGTCGGAGAAGGTTTTGCCGGCAGTGTTGACTGAAGCACCGGTGCCGTTGAATATACCCACCTGATAGCCGAAGCGGTTGTTGATAAGGCCGTGGACTTCGATTCCGAGGTCAAATCCGGTGCCCATCTGAGGGGTGACGGCATTGAGTGAATAGGGCATGATCACCGATGTGGTGAGCGAGCGGGGAAGGGTAGGGAAAAGAGTAGACCCAAGAGTGGTGAGATAGGCGTGGGAAAATGGTGTCTTGAATTTACCGAAACGCACTCCAAACTGACGGCTCGGGCTTATGTCGGCCCATGCCTGCTGGAGCAGAGCACCTCCTGATGCTGCGGCGTTGATCGAAAGGTTGAATTGAACTATCGAGAATGCGCGCCCGGTGAATCCGAGTACAGCATAGGGTATTGCGAAGCCCGAGTTGGCCACATTGTCCTGATTGTAGGCAGCATCGAGGCCTTCGTCGTCATAGTAGTTGAAATTGGCCGAACCCTGCACGAGAAGATATGGCTTGAAGAGGAAAGCGCCATTTCGTGAAGAGATCGAGAACCCATCGCGCCCGGCAAGCGACACTACGCCATTGTCGGTGTCGGCATCAAATTGTGCCATGACAGGCAGGAGGGTGGAGAAGAAAAATAATAAGGTGTATGATAAACGTTTCAGGTTCATGATAGTTGATGGATGAAAATGGGATTATGAGCCTTTACAATGACTTCAGGAAGCGCAGGAGGGCGGCGCGGTCGGTGGCAGGCATGTTGGCAAAAAGCTGACGTGAGGCGTAGCCCTCGCCCCCATGCCACATTATGGCTTCAGTGAAATTGCGTGCGCGACCGTCGTGGAGGAAAAATGTGTGACCGTTGACTTTTTCCTGAAGTCCGATGCCCCAGAGTGGCGTGGTGCGCCATTCCACTCCCGTTGCCAGTCCGCTCACATAGTTGTCGTTTAGCCCTACGCCCATGATTTCCGAGCCCATATCGTGGAGCAGGAAGTCGGAGTAGGGATGAATGGTTTGCGACCCGAGCCAAGGGAGCGCTGTGTTGCAGAGCAGTACGGAACCTCGTGGTCGGGTGTGGAGGGTAGTGACATGACATAGGTGGCACTTGGCTTTGTAGAACATTTCTTCGCCACGCTTCACCTGCGGATCGGTGACATCGCGCCGAGCAGGGACTCCGAGACTCTGCATGTAGAGGTCGACATCTTCCATATCTTCAGTCGACACGTCGAGGCGGTCGTAGGCGAGACCCATCATGGATCCTTGGCTCATCTGGATCTGACCTTCGCAGATCTCTTCAGGATAGCGCGAATTGGTCACCCCCATATCCGACGAGAATCCGAGCTCGACGGTGAGGTCGGCATGCTGAGCTTTGTTTCCCGACACACCGAGCGATTTCACACCTCGCTCCATGATATAGTTGGCGCGTCCTGAGATACCGTATTCCGGATAGTTTGACCTGGCGGCGAGAAGCTCGATCTCATTTGGATCGAGAGCCATCATCTGTCCCATGCCTACATGGCGCAATGGGATGCGGACAGTGCAGAAGAGATCCTCGGGAGCCACGGAGTCGGCATACCAGTCGGTGATGGTATATTCGGGCCGGGCCAGTTCGTAGGGCTCGCCGTCGGGGAAAGTGAATTGCTCAAAGTGCCACTTCACCGATAATTTGCCTTCAGGCTTCACACCGTAGATGGCTTGATCGTGGAGCACCCGGCCATAATCTTTGAAGAAGGCGCCGTTGCGGCGGGTGACGTACACGAGCATGGCTGAGAATCCATAGGGGCCGCTGCCGCCGTCGTTCCAGAGCGCGGGACGGGTGCGTCCGGCATTGCGGTGGCATGAACCGCAAGAGTATCCGGCATATACGGGGCCAAGACCACCGCCGGTGGACGACGCTGATGTGCGGGCATCGTCGTAGAGTTTGTCGCCCCGGTGGAAGCGGGTGAGGTATTCGCCGGTCACCCAATCGGCATTGGAGTCGTAGGCCACCGACGAGTTGAGAAACACAGTCGAGGTACCGGCTGAGAGAGCGTATCCTTCAGGCACTTCCACCTCCAGCATGTCCATGCCGGGGGAGTCGATGT
This sequence comes from uncultured Muribaculaceae bacterium, assembly GCA_910579675.1. GTDB lineage: Bacteria > Bacteroidota > Bacteroidia > Bacteroidales > Muribaculaceae > Paramuribaculum. The sequence continues at coordinate 101,962 of CAJTUF010000007.1, forward strand.
CGTCGCAACCCGCAAGAGCGGCCGCCAAAATGGCGACCGCTGCAGGGATTGAAAGAGAACTAAAACGTGTCATCAGAAGGAGAGAGTGCGGGGACGGCCGTTGAGAAACAGGAGAAACTCCAGAGTGTGGAATCCGCGCACGCCCTGCTTTGCTTCGATGGCGTCGTCAGAGTCGCCATCGCTCCAGTTAAGGTCGTTGAAATTGCCAGAGTTGAGGATCTGAATGATTGAGGCCTGATCGAGGGGCCAGCTGTCCATATTGGGGTCGAGACCCATGGCGTCGACCGGTCCGAAGAGAAATGCCTCACTCTTTTCCCAAGGCTCGCGGGCGCTCATCCAGGCATTGGCGGCAGTCTCGAATGTGGCGTTGGATGGCGCGGCACAGAGTGCTTCAACCGAGGCCTTGAGGGCTGCATTGCGCTGGGCGAGAAGGGTGTAGGTGGGCACCACTACATTGTCGACGTATGCTTCGACGATGGAATGGAGAGTGGCTTCGGGTAGCGCTGTGGCTGCGGGCTTGAGCTTGAGGTTGAGAGTCTCCTCAAGGTCGGCGCATGCTTCCATGGCGCTGAGACTCTGGGCCGATGGAATGTTGTTTCGGAACGGTTGCTGGATGGCCTGGATGGAACGTTCGGCAGCGTCGATGGCGTTTCTGACTTCAGAGTCGAGAGCCGGATCGGTCAGAGCTATGGCGGCAGAGAGGCTGCCGGACTGGGCTGAGGTCACGTCGTAGCCTCCGAAATAGGAGTTACGTATGGAGCGGATGTTGTTGGTATAGTCGTCGCGTGAGTGCCAGCTGTACCATGATTCAACGGCATAAAGGGCTTCTTGGGTACGACCGGCTGCATAGAGAGCATATGGGTCGCCGATCTTTGCCTGCCCAACCTCGTTGGCAATCTCGGCACACTTGTCGACAATCTCCTCGATGGCGCTGGTGGCTGAGGGGTATTCCGACGAAGAGTGGGTCTTGAACTGGGTTGCGAATGGCGCACCACCGTTGTATGATTCGGTCCACGCCTTGAGCAGATTGTCGGCATCGGTGGTGAGGAGGTTTGATACCTGGCGCATATAGTTGGTCCAGGAGCTGAGATTGGCTTGAGTGATCTCGATGTCGTTGGTCTCCTCTTCCTGTTCGGGGCCTTCGGAGCTTGAGCATGCCGAGAGGAGAAGTGTGGCAACAACGGCTGCTGTGATTCTGATTGATTTCATCGGGTATTGTTATAAGTGATTATTTGATTATTTGCTGAAAAACCATGTGGCATATGCCACTCCTATGGCAAATTCGTTTTCAGATGTGAAGCGCCCACGGCCAAAGGGATTATCGGTGCCTATCTGTCGTGTGGCATAGTCGGCCTTGATTACGAGATTTGGGAGCGGAAACCAGTTGAGGCCGAAGCTCCAGCGGCTTACTTGCAGGCGACTGTCCATGGTCTGTCCTGGATCGCCGGCTGCTTGAGGATCGTAGTAATCGTATCTCACGAAAGGCACAATCTGTGGCATCGGTGTGCCTATTATACCGCGGAGGCGGGCTCCGATCTCCATGCCGTAGCTCACGGCGTTTTTAGCCACCGGAACGGATCGACTGTAAGGAGATTTGCCGGAGAGGAGAGTGCGGTTGATTGAGCTCACCCCGGCCGCATTGCCGAGATGGCCGTAGACGACCGATCCGCGGGCAACGATGAATCGGCCGGAGTAGGATGCGTCGGCCGAGCCGATCGCCACGGGCACTTTGCCTATAGATGAGTAGATGTGGGGCTTGTCGGAGTTGGCTCCGGTGTCGCCACAGTAGTAGCCCGATACGCCTACCCGCAGGCCTCTGACACCGTTCCAGTCGAGCCTCACGGCATATCCGGGCGATGAAAAGTTGTCGGTCTCAAAGAATCCTTGTTTGCCTGAGGCTATCCAAGAGTCGCGGTCGAAGCCATTGGCATTGAGACCGGCCACAATCATGGCCTGGTAGGAGAACGACGCGGCCCTGCTTCCGAAAGAACCGAATATCTGAAGGCCAGTCTCATGCCACGTCGATGGGATAAAAGCAGTCTCAGCCTCAGGCCGTACTGTTCCGAAAAAGAGTATTGGCTCGTGATGGGCGTTGGTGAGGCCGAGAGGCACTATCATATGTCCGGCCATGACATTAAATGAGCGGTGTATGAGGCGGGTGATGTGGAACTGCTCAAGGGCCACCTCTCCGCCTTTCTCTATCTCGGTCTCATACTCGCCGTTTTCGGAGTTTTCGAGCTCGACAGCCGATCCGGTGCCTCCGGCTTCAAACTCTATCTCGACGCCGAGTATCCACTTGGAGTTGAATTTATAGTCGCCTGCGAGCACAAAGCGGGGAATGGCTACCGTGGATCGGTTGAGGCGGCTGTTGCCCGATGGGGAGTTGAAGCGGTTGATGCCATAGTCTTTGAACGAAGCTACAGCCTCGCCGTAGCTGCCGAAACGGTAACGGGAGTAGCCGGCAGTGTCGACGGGCTCGCTATGGGTGGTCAGCGCTCCTGCGGCAAGGACCGACAGTAGGATAGATCGTAATTGCATGTCGTGGTGGTTATGGTGATAGATTGGACTCTTGTTTCCGACTGCAAAGTTACCCCGAGTGACAAAGATGGGAAATACTCAAAAAAAAGCATTCTGAGCCCTTGATCGGGTGTGTCTATCCTCTATTTTAAGTAAAAATGGGTGAAAATACGCAAAAATAAGTGTGGCGCGATGGGGCATACCACATCACGCCACACACAAACAAAAGCAGCCCGGCCTGAAGGCTGGGCTGCAAAATAGGGGGAGGATGAGGAGCGCTACGCGCCTGATGAGTGGCAGGGGGAGGGACGGTCAGCGGGCAAAGTTGTCGCGGAGGAGGGTGTAAAGGCGATGGATGGGGAGCCCCATCACATTATAGTAGCTGCCGCTGATCGAGGCGACGGCGGCGGCGCCTATCCATTCCTGAATGCCATAGGCGCCGGCTTTGTCAAATGGCTTGAAGCGGTCGATATAGAAGTCGATCTCGGAGTCGGAGAGCGGGGCGAAGGTGACGCGAGTGGTGCAGGAGATGACTTCGCGGCGCTCAGCTGTGGCCACAGCCACTCCTGTCACTACATCATGAGGGGCGCCGGAGAGGCGCCGCAGCATCATGGCGGCATCGCGGGCATCGCGGGGCTTGCCGAGAACTGTAGCGTCGGGGGCCACCACTACCGTGTCGGCTGTGATGATCATCTGATTGCCTTGAGGTGAGTAGGCATGGCTCTTGAGGCGGGCAAGATAGGGCGCTACTTCGACAGCGGGGAGATCGGAGGGGTAGCTCTCCTCGATGTCGAGAGGGGGAGCAATGGTGAATGGCACTTCGAGCATGGCCAGCAGCTCCCGGCGACGGGGCGAGGCGCTGGCGAGCATTATGTCGTAGCTATCGAGATGCGACAGCGGATTGTTGTTCATGACTGCGTAGATAAAGATGTTGTATAGTCGGCGATGGGTCGATGGGTCACCAGCCGAAGGCTTTAGCGTCGGACATCCAAAGGCCTTTTGCGCGGAGTATCTGCTCAAGAATGTCGCGTCCGGTGCCGTAGCCCCCTTCGACAGGCGATATATAGCGGGCAATGGCTTTGACGTCGGGACAGGCGTCGGCCGGACATGCCGGAAGCCCCACCTCCATCATGGCGCGTATGTCGGGCACGTCGTCGCCAACATAGGCCACTTCGGCTGGAGACAGACCATTGTCGGTCATCCATTGGCGCAGAATGGGCACCTTATGTGCGGCGCGGGTGAAGATGTCGGAGATGCCGAGGCCGCGGTAGCGCACCTCTACGGCTTTGGAGTCAGCTCCGGTGATGATAGCGATCTTCAGGCCGGCCTTGACTGCGAGCTGCAGGGCATAGCCGTCGCGCACGTTGACCATGCGTAGAGGGATGCCATCGGCCGACATAGGTATGGTAGCGGGCGAGAGCACTCCGTCGATGTCAAATGCTATGCCGCGGATGAGGGTGAGGTCGTAGTCAATCTTGCTCATATGCTTTGGCGATGGATTGGGACAGAAGGCGGTAGATTTCGGCGTCGGCGGGTGAGAGCATCAAGCGATGGAGCTCCATCACCCCTTCGGCGCCTCGTCGGGCTGGGCCGGTCTGCCCAGCGTGGGGACCTATAGCCTTGGCCTTGCGGAGGGTTTCGTCGATGAGGGGCATGAAGTCGGCAATCGACGACCCGGCGCGGCGCGCTATGCCGTCGGCAATGTCCCAGAGGTGGTTGGTGAAATTGCAGGCGAATACAGCCGCGCAATGAAGGCGGCGACGGGCGGCGCTGTCGGCCGGCCGCACGTTGGCCGACACGGTGAGCGCTATGCGGGTAAGCAGGTCGGCCAGTTCGGGGCTGGCTGCGTCGATAAATATAGGGGCATCCGAAAGGTCGGTGGCCACGCCGCGCGTAAATGTCTGCATGGGGTAGATCACTCCGTAGCGTGGCGATGCCGCAGCGAGGACCGTGGTGTCGACGCTTCCCGAGGTGTGGATCCATATTGCCTGTGATCCGGCCGAGGCGCGGGCCAATGGCTCAACTGCCGAGTCGGTGGCAGCCACAATGACAAGATCGACGTCGCGGTCGGCACCACGGGTGTCGGTAGAGGCTTCGACATTGTGGCCCAAGGCGGAGGCAAGAGCCGATGCGCTCTCCATCGAGCGGGCTATGACGCGCTTGATTGTCACCATGCCCCCCTTTTCGAGGGCAGGGGCGAGGCCCCACGCCACATTTCCGGCGCCGATGATCGCGGCTTGCAAGGGAGTGTTTTCCATCAGTCGGCCTGCTCGGGATGCCAACCGCCTATATGGACGCTCTCCCAAGTGAGCTTCTCGAGGTTCTGGGGCTTGCGCTCTTCGGCTGGATGGCCAATGGTGATGATACAGAGTATGGGCAATGTGTCGGGCATACCGAGAAGCGAGGTCACATATTCGTCGGATGGGGTGCCGTCGGCAGCATGGCGTCCATGCACCTGTACCCAGCATGAGCCGAGACCAAGATCGGCGGCTTGAAGCTGCATGTATGTGGCGGCAACTGAGGCATCTTCAATCCAAGGCTCGGTGCGGGCCGGATCGGCGGTGACCACTATCGCGAGCGGGCAGTTTTTGATGGGGAGGGCTCCGGCGGGTTTGCAGTCGGCCAGTCGGACAAGTATTTCAGGGTCGTCGATACACACAAATTGCCAGCTGCGTGAGCTCTTTGAGGTCGGGGCCATGAGGGCGGCTTCGAGGATTAGTCTCACATGGTCGGGATCGACCGGCTCGGTGGTGTAACGACGGATTGTCCGGCGCTCGGTTATGAGGTCGTGGAAACTTTTCATGATCATTAAAGATAGGGGGGATTAGGATGAAAGGAGAGATGGCACTCTCGGACAACTGCACTCAGCGGCGGCGGTAGACCCATGCCTCGGGGTTGCGTCGAGCGAAGTCGGGGTCGCTCTTCAGCTGTGAGGCCTCTTCGATGGATGAGCCTGTGGCGGCATAGACGCGGTATCGTCCGTGACGCTCCACTATGCCGATAGCGGTGTCGCTATGGCGGGCCATCCAGCGCTCGGCCTGAGCGCGGCTGTCGAGCGAGCCGATGATAAGATAGTAGTCGGGCTCGGGCTTGGGCTCGGGTGCAGGTCGGGCCGCGGTGGGCACCACCGATGAGGCTGAATCGGGCACGGCAATGATGAGCTTCACCGTTGCTGGTATTGCAGGCTCAGCTGTCATGTCGGCTCTGCGGTGGGTGGGTGCGCTCCCTACGGCAGCGAAGTCGGCCTGACGGTCGAGGCTTACCGAGATGGGGGTGGAGAGGGTGAGGGCGAGACCAAGGAGGATGGCTATGAAAGCTGCAACGCGAAGCATGCGCTTGCCTATGCTCTCGCGCGGGATTTTGATGCCGCTATCGCTCGCGGGAGCGAGCGGTTGCAGGTCGGCAAGGCTTATGGGCGAGAGAGCTGCGTACGACGCTCCGGCCACTCCTGTGGGATCGGCATCAAATCGCATGGTCGAGTCGGAAAGACGGCGGAATGTGCCTACACGCGGAATGGCTACAATGCCCGAAGCATCGTAGGCAGAGTGCATGGCGCCCACCTCTGAGGCGATCTCGGCGCGGGCAGCGTCGTAGGATATCCCTTCGCGGCGACATAGCGATGATGCAAGTATCCCGTCGTCGTGGGTGAGGGCGGGGTTGAACACAACCGTGCGTGACGGAGGGAGAAAGCGGCCGCCATCGACACGCGCAGGAGTGGAGCAGGCTATCAAGCCTCCCCATCCGGGTATTATCACGCAGTCGGTCGAAGCTACGAGATACTGGATATGTCGCTGCACATTTGTCATTTCACGGCGCTTTGGTCAATGCAACTGCAAAGTTAACTCATTTTAACCGTAGTTGCAAATAAAAAATCGACCAATCGACGCCAGAGGTCAGGATGCCGATTCGACCCCGAGCCCGAAGAGAGCGAAATCGTATAGCACAGGATCGTCGGGACGGAAAGAGGCGAGGGCAGAGGTGATTATTTCGGCCGAACGGCGGTCGTCGCTCGCACGGGTGAGTAGTCCGAGCGCACGCGAGGTACGCGCCACATGGACATCGAGTGGGATGACGAGTTGCGACGGGCTCATGACGGTAGAATCCCATACACCCATGTCGACAATACCGTCTTGCCTCACGAGCCAGCGCAGGGCCATGTTGAGGCGCTTGAGAGGGGTGGTGGATAGGTTGACAGGGAGGCATCGCGAGTCGGTGAGACCTCCGTTGGCTTCGGCCAAAGCATTGCCGAGCCGGGCTGCGAGTTCAAATGATGGGTATGGAGCCTTGGCTATACCGGCCGCCCGGGCAAAGTCGGCCAGACTGCCATGACGTCGGTATATGGCCGCGAGTCCGCGCAGGTAGTAGCGCAGGTTGGCCGAGAAAAAGGTGCGGTGGATGTTGAAGTCGGGCAGATTCTCATAGGCCCCCGACTTGACAAATTCATAAGGCCGGTCGGACATCACATCGGAAAACAGCCGGGTGCAGTCGCGGCATATCATATCGCGTCGCCCCCAAGCGAGCGTGGCGGCGAGGAGCGAAGCTATCTCAATGTCGGGCAGCGATGAGTAGCGGCGCGGAAATTGCACAGGATCGGCTGCTATGAAGTCGGGGGTGTTGATGCGCTCGGCGTGGTGGTCAAGGAGCTGCCGGAGCTCGTCGCGGTCGAGGGGTGTGGATGGAAGTGCCATGAGTCGGGCTGTAGAAAATAAAAGCAGTGCATTACCCCTCATCGGGCGACGCACTGCAAAAGCTCTTTATGCAAAATAATCAAAATAACTAATGAAGTCAAATTATGTAGCCCATAGGAGAGTCGAACTCCTCTTTCAAGAATGAAAATCTTGCGTCCTAACCGATAGACGAATGGGCCAAGGAAAGGGATTAGCCTTACTTGTGGCAGGGCGGGGGATCCCTTAAATAAATTCAATAGCTGTCCCCACAGCGGGGAGGCTCAAATATCAAGCGCCGAGACGGTTGATGTGGAGGGCGAGCTTGCTCTTGAGGTTTGAAGCCTTGTTCTTGGAAATGGTGTTCTTTGAAGCGAGGCGGTCGAGCATGGCTGTAACCTTAACGTAAGCAGCCTGAGCTTCAGCCTTGTCGGTCATAGCGCGAAGCTTGCGCACAGAAGCGCGGGCAGCTTTAGCGTAGTAGCGATTGCGGAGGCGGCGGCTCTGCGTCTGACGAATTCTCTTGATGGAGGATTTATGGTTTGCCATTATGGTTTTATTGATTGAACGTCGTTGTGGGGTAAATTTGGTTTATTGTAGCCCATAGGAGAGTCGAACTCCTCTTTCAAGAATGAAAATCTTGCGTCCTAACCGATAGACGAATGGGCCTTCCGGGCTTGCGGCATTGCGGTGCTATCCGAAAGCGACGGCAAAGGTATGAAGAATTATTGATATGACAAAATCTATTTCAAAAAAATAATCTTCCGAGGGGCAAAAATGCGTAATTTTGTGTCGTGAAACAGAAAATTAAACTGATCTTGCTGCGGATTACCCGCTATAGCGACCGCAACGACATAGCGTTAGGTCTATCGCGCGAGGCGGGCGTCGTGAGCTTTCTGATGAGTGCGCGTGCAGGGCGCGGGGCGTCGAGGCAAAGAGCCCTTCTTATGCCTATGAGCATGGTGGAGGGTGAGCTGTCGGTGGCTCCTGGCCGCTCGGTGGGCACTCTTTCCGACATAAGCCCGATAGCAGCGCTCCACGGTGTCTATGCCAACCCCATCAAAGCATCGGTGGCCATGTATATGGCCGATCTGCTGACCGCGGTGGTGAGGGAAGGGGCAGCCGATGTGGTGCTGTGGGATTTCGCGGCAGCGAGCATCGGCGCGCTCAACGGCTTGCCTTCGGGCCGGGTGGGAAACTTTCCGCTTGTATTTACAGGCTCTTTGGCCGCGATGCTGGGTATTGCTCCCGACAGCGCCACCTACACACGGGGGCGTATTCTTGATTTACGCGATGGTATCTATCGGGCTATGTTTCCTCTCCACTCCGACGTGGTGTCGGCGGCCGACAGTCGCCTCATAGCGTTGCTTGCCCGGATGGACTATGGGAATATGCACCGACTCAGGCTCAACAAGCAGTCGCGAGGTCTGATCCTTGATGGGATGTTGCGTTTCATAACCATGCACCACAGCCGGGTCGATACTCTAAAGTCGCTTGATGTGTTGAGGGCGCTTTTCTGACTCTCTCTCTATTATAATAGGAGAGCCGGGTGGGTGAACCTGATTGCCGACACAGATGTTTAAAAGGCAGGAGTTGCATGCTCCTGCCTTTCCATTGCCAATAAATATTAACACTACTAAAATATGTCGGATACTATACTGCCCATCAAACTTGTGGCACCCGTAATAGAAGAAGGCCTCACTGTCAAGGAGGCAATAATGAAACGCCATACATCGAGAGAATTTTCGTCGCAACCCCTGTCGCTCAAACTCCTGAGTGAGCTTATGTGGGCTGCTTATGGCGTAAACCGCAAGGCCACTCATGGACGCACCACACCTGCCGCATGGGGCATCTATCCTCTGGAGATTTATGCTATGACAGCCGATGGTGTGTATCTCTACGATCCGGAGGAGCATAAACTCAACCCTATTGCCAAGGGTGATCTCCGAGGCCTTTCCGGTGAGCAGGATTTTGTGGGCGGTGCTGCGCTCGATATCGTTATTTTTGCCGACCGCGACAAGATGAAGACCGGAGATGCCGCCTCGCAGGCACTTATGGACCGCAATATAGTACGTCTGGCATCGCTCGACGCCGGTGCCGCTACAGAAAATGTATATCTCTACGCCACTTCGGCCGGACTCAATGTTGTGGAGCGTGTATATGTCGACGACGAAAAGCTGCGCAAGGGGCTTGGGCTTGCCGACAGCCGTATGTTTGTCGTGGCGCTCACCGTTGGCTATCCAGCTTAAGAGGGTCGCAGATCTCAGATATCGACAGTAAAGTCAATACCGCCCCAGCGGCGCTCTATGAGAGCTACGGAGCGCGCCAATGCCACCTCGTCGGCCATGTCGATGGGGTGGCATTGCGTGCCTGTTGAGCGCGCAAGCAGTGTGCCGCCGTGGCTGTCGGTGTCGGTGAAGGCCACCCGGCATCCAGCCGAGGCGAGCATCGTAGCGAGGGCAGAGGCCCGTGGCGACGACGAGGTGCTATGGCATCGGATAAGCACCCGGCTCCCTTCGAGTGCTGTTGCAGCATCGGCGCCGGGGGCGGCTGACGATACGGTGAGATGTTTGCGCCTGGGGGAGGAGAGTTTGCCGGCGCGATAATCGTCCATGCGCCGCTCGAGGTAGTTGTCGGCCATAATGGGGCGTTTAATGAATCACACGGCAACGTTTGACGATGTGGGGCTCGAGGGAGCCGATTCTTCAACGGGCTTGGGGCGGCTGGGTTTGGCTTTTAGTTTGATAGTGTCGAAGCCGCGGCCATAGACTCCGTTGACATTGCCCTGAGAGATGAATGCCTCGGGGTCGATGCTCTTAACGATGCGGAATATGGTTATCGCTTCAATCTTGCGGCAGAACACGAGGAGAATCTTGACCGACTGGCGTGTGTACCATCCGGTGCCGTCGAGAACGGTGCATCCTCGCTTGGCATCGTTGTTGATAGCGGCGGCGATCTCGTCCCAATGGCTGGATATGATGGTGAACTGGACGGCCTGACGGTTGGTGTTGATCACCATGTCGCATACATACGACATGATCACGAGCACCACGAAACCATACACCACCTTGTCGACCTGACCGAAGAGTATAAGCGATGAGGATATGATGCACATATCGACATACAGCATGGTGCGGCCGATGGTGACATTGCTCTTTTTGGCCACCATTGCGGCTATAATATCTGTTCCACCCGACGAACCGTTGTGGACAAACACAATGCCTATGCCAAGGCCGCAACATATAGCTCCTATTATGGCGCTCATAAATGGCTGCCCAACGATGATGGGTTCAGGGAAAAGAGGGGTGAGCACACCGATGCCGATCGAGAGGATGGTGGCACCGAAAATGGTTCGCCACACAAAGAGCCTACCTACAGTGCGGCAGGCAAAAGCGAGCAGGATAAGATTCATGGCATAGGAGGTGACGGCAACAGGGATGCCGTAGCCTGCAAATCGCTCTGTGACGAAATATACCACAGTGCCAAAGCCGGCCATGCCGCCAATGACTATCTTTTCAGGGAAGATGAATGCAGAGAATCCGAACGCATAGAGCATGATGCCAAACACGATCATGAAATAGTCGCGAGTGGAGGTCCAGATGTTTTTGCGGGATAACTTCATGGTTGAAAGGGATAAATAGGAGTAACGTTGGTCAGAGGTGGCGCAGGAATTGGCCAATAGCGCTACAAAGGTAAGGCCGCGGCGCTTTTTTTCAAAATATTTTAGCTAATTTCGCTCTCTCAACATCAAAGATCCCCAATCATCCATCACCAAAGATTTATGAAATACAACAAGATCATCATGGGCTTTCTGGCCCTCCTGCTATCGGCTCTTAGCGCTTCAGCGCAGAGTTTTGTCGACTATGGTCCCGCGCCGCGCTTCCTCGATCTGGAGGTGAAGGCGATAGCCGGACGCGCTATGATCACTGAAAATTATCTCGGCTGCTTTCCTCAGATAAGTCAGATGAACACCTCGCCGGGCTCATCGCTGGGCATAGGAGCTGCGGCAGTGTTCGGTATCCGCAATTGGCTGGGTCTCGGCACTGAGATCAATCTTATGCGCAATCATTATCGTATCGACATGGCCGTGACGGCCGACGATGGCTCGTCGATGAGCAATATATTCCTGCGCAATTCGGCCACATATATAGAGATTCCGCTTTATCTGCAATTCCGCTTCAATATTGCGTCGAATGTAAGGTGGCGTGTGGATGCGGGTTTTTACTGGGCCTATGGCACCGGTGGTAGCCAGCGCCAGGACATCTACAGCGCGCAGGTCAATCAGTTGGGGCAGCTGGTCTCGACGGTGATCACCACCAAACCCGGTTATTTCAGCGACGACGACACCTTTATCAATTCTCATCGCCGGAGCGACATAGGCCTTCATCTGGCCACGAGCATTCAGTTCGGCCGATTCTCAGTGGGAGGTCGCATGGGTCTTGGCTTCAAGAATATAGCCTATATTCCCGGAGGCCGTGGCATCATCACGCCTAATATTCATAATTTCAATTATGCCCTGACCTTGGGATACAGGCTCTGATCATTGCCGCGGCGGTTTTACACAACGAAAATCGAGCCACCTTCAGCTCTCCGTTTTTCACTGGTGCTGAAGGTGGCTCGATTTATCAATAAGAGAGTGCGGGATCAGAGAGGATTGGCCATGAGGAAGCGCTCGACATCGAGAGCTGCCCGGCATCCGGAGGCGGCGGCAGTGATGGCCTGACGGTAGACGGGATCGGCTACGTCGCCGGCAGCAAACACGCCCGGGATGTTGGTGGCGGTAGTGGGCAGATCGGTAACGATGTAGCCCTGCTCATCGGTGGCTACGCCGGGGAAGAGCTTTGTGTTGGGCTGATGGCCTATGGCGAGGAAGAATCCGTCGATGGCAATGTCGAAGTGCTGTTCGTTTTCGGTGCCGACGTTTTCAACGAGGTGGGCGCCTTCGAGGTACTCCTCACCGAAGAGGCCGGTGGTGTTGGTGTTGAACAGGACCTTGATTTTGGGATTGTCGAGTACGCGCTGCTGCATCACCTTCGAGGCGCGCAGATGGGGTTTGCGGACGATAAGAAAAACGTCGGAAGCGAGTCCGGAGAGGTAGAGAGCCTCTTCACACGCGGTGTCGCCGCCGCCCACCACGGCCACTCGCTTATTGCGATAGAAGAAGCCGTCGCAGGTTGCGCAGGCGCTCACGCCGAGACCCTGATACTTTTTCTCATCGGGGAGGCCAAGGTAGCGGGCCGAAGCACCGGTGGAGATGATGATTGATTCGGCAGTGATCTCAGTGCCGTCGGAAGCTACGGCCTTGAAAGGGCGCGACGAGAGGTCGACCGAGGTGATTACGCCTGTGCGGATGTCGGCGCCGAAGCGGAGAGCTTGTTTGCGGAGATCTTCCATCAGCTGGGGGCCTTGGATCCCTTCCGGATAACCGGGGAAATTTTCCACTTCGGTGGTGGTGGTGAGCTGTCCGCCGGGCTGATGGCCTTCGTAGAGTAGAGGGGCTATGTTGGCTCTTGAGGCATAGATGGCGGCTGTGAAGCCTGCGGGTCCGGAGCCTATGATAAGACAGCGGGTATTTACTGGGGTCATTGTATCTTGATTTTTGGTTGGGTTAATCAATGAGGTAAGGAACGCGGTCAGCGCAGATCCACGATTTCGGCGCCCGGAGCCTTTGCCTGAAGAAATCGGAATGCGGCATCAGGAAGGGTTCCTCCGGGCTTGACCGATGTGACGCGGAGGGTAAGATCTTCGCCCGAGGCCATGCGTAGCTTCATTAACGAGGGATAGCCTGATGTATCGAAGGTGATCTCGGCACGGGCCACCGGCGGGTCGGGCATCGAGGGAGTGAGCACTACCGTCCGCTGCGAGGGGTTGCCCTGATAGCGTGCTTTGTAGCGCGAGCGGAGCGACGAAAGGATGGAGTAGGGATTGACCTGCGCCACTTCCTCTACCGTCGGCTCGGTGATATTAACTTCGCCCGATGCGGCTGTCCATGTCCATTGGGTCTTTCCGTCGTACCACACTTTGGCTTCAGGGGCGTCGATGGCAAATTTGTTGCCCGAGAGGGTAAAGGTGCCATTGTAGGAGTCGGCGGGAGTCTTTCCGGTGGCTTTGAAAGAGATCACTACCGACTTGGCCTGACGCAGACGAGCGGCCGCATCATCAACAAGTTGCGATGCAGTCGGTGAGGCCGCCGAGGCTGTGATGGCAGCTATGATGGCGAGAAGAGGTATAAGGAATCGGAGTTTTTTCATTCTTACAATAAAACAATCGAGGGTAGGGGAGAGGTTCAGCATGGGGCGGCTTTGTCGCAGTTGAGCGGGGTGTATTGAGTGGTGCCGGTGCAGGCGAGCCACTGGTCAAAGTCCATGTGGGTCATGAGCACCTTGCGTGGTTTTCCACCTTGAGCGGGCCCAACCACTCCGGCTCTCTCAAGCTGATCCATGATCTTTCCGGCTCTTGGATAGCCTATCTCAAACCGGCGCTGAAGGAGAGTGGTGGAGCCTACGTTTTGGTCGAGTACCTCGCGGGCGGCAGCCTCGAAAAGAGGGTCTCGGTCGATCGAAACACCAGCGGTGGCACCGTCGGCTCCCTCGGCAGTGGGTGGCACATACTCGGGGAGTTCATAAGCCATTGGATATCCGGCCTGATGGCCGATGGCATCACATATGGCCTCTACTTCGGGAGTGTCGATGAATGCACATTGCACTCGGTCGATTATGCCGTCGCGCGAGAAGAGCATGTCGCCTCGTCCGATGAGCTGATTGGCTCCGGGGCGGTCGAGAATGATGCGGCTTTCGAGCTGCTGTGTCACTCGGAATGCGATTCGGCCGGGGAAGTTGGCGCGGATCACACCCGTGATGATGTTGGCCGATGGTCGCTGGGTAGCGAGAATCACATGGATGCCCACGGCACGCGCTTTCTGGGCAATACGGGCAATTGGAGTCTCCACTTCTTTGCCCGCTGTCATGATGAGGTCGGCAAACTCGTCGATCACGACCACGATGTAGGGCAGATACCTGTGGCCTTGAGTGGGGTTGAGGCGCATATTGACAAATTTGTCGTTGTATTCGCGTATAGACCTCACATTGGCTTTTTTGAGGAGCTCATAGCGGTTGTCCATCTCCATGCAGAGCGACAGTAGTGTGGGCACCACTTTTTCGGTGTTGGTAATGATGGCCTCGTCTTCGCCGGGGAGCTTTGCGAGATAGTGTCGCTCGATCTTGTTGTAGAGCGAAAATTCGACCATCTTTGGGTCGATGAGCACGAATTTCACTTCGGCCGGATGCTTCTTGTAGAGGATGGAAGCTATGATGGTGTTTAGACCTACCGACTTACCCATGCCGGTACTGCCGGCCACGAGGAGGTGGGGCATCTTGGTGAGGTCGGCGATATAAACATCGTTTGATATAGTGGCTCCCATGGCCATAGGAAGCTCAGCGGTGGATTCCTGATATTTGCGTGAAGCGAGGATGGATCGTATAGACACAATGCGAGGCTTCTTGTTTGGCACCTCGATTCCAATTGTTCCTTTGCCCGGCATAGGAGCTATGATACGTATGCCGAGAGCCGAGAGTGAAAGTGCGATGTCGTCTTCGAGTGAGCGGATACGGTTGATGCGCACACCTTCGGCGGGTACTATCTCGTAGAGGGTCACGGTGGGGCCCACGGTGGCCTCGATACGGGCTATGCCTATTCCGAAGTTGGAGAGCACACGGCGGATGTTGTTGATGTTTTCGGCCTGTTCCTGCTCGTTGCGCTCGGTGACTTCTTCGGGGTGGTCGAAAAGGAGGTCGAGCGATGGTTTGCGAAACATAGAGAGCTCGGCGGTAGGATCGTAGAAGTCGTGGGTCTGTTCGGCCTCAGAGACGAGTTCAATGGGGGCGGCATCGACGATAGTATCAACTCCTGATGATTCAGCTGCGGCATCTTCGGCAACCACTTCAGCCTGTTCTTGAATCGCTGTCTGCTGATATTCTATGGGAGGCTGCACGGGCGACGCCATTGGGTGTCGAGGCTCGGGTCGAGACTGGACAATGGGCTCCTGAGGGAGTTCGGGCTTAGGTTCTGGACTGGGTTCGGGCTCAGCAGTCTCAAGCACTTCGAGAGGGTCGGGCGCTGCGGTTTGGGGCTGTGGCTCCGGCTGCTCGTTATCAATATCTGATTCTACGGCCACAGGGGCAGCGGCATCAGTGTTTTCGGTCGATCGGGCTGTTTCGCGCGTTTGCTGAGCCATTCGGGCTTCGCGGGCGCTGCGGCGGGCCTCGGCGGCTTCACGGCGCTTGGCTGCCACTTTGGCTATCGATGCACACATATTGCTGATCTGCCTCAGGAAGATCATGGCTACAGAGGCCACGAGGATGATGCTTACGCCTATCATGCCCCAAACTCCTGCGGTCTGCTTGAGGAGCATATTGATGTCGTGGCCGTGGCGACCACCCCAGTAGATTGTGGTGGTCATATTGTAGGTCACCATCCCAACAACTACCGAAATGGCAATCATGGAGAGGAGCGACTTGGCGGTGAGCTTCCAGAAGTTGCGGTGGGCGAGTCCTACAAGACATAGTCCGAGCACCGAGAAGTAATAGGGTATTATGAGGGCTCCGAGGCCAAGCCCCTGTGAGATGAGAGTTTCAGCGAGCCATGCTCCGAGAGGACCTCCGGCATTGACCACATTGGCTGTTGCGTCGATGGCTCCGTCGAGACCTCCTGTGTGGAGGATGCTCTGGTCGGCGCTCCCTGCTGTGGCGAAGAAGCTGATGAATGCCACTATAAGATAAATGGCTGAAACCAGGCATACAATGCCGGCAAAGATAGCGGGGCGCTTGTCGGCGCGGAGCCGCTCAAAGAAGCCGGGGCCTGAGCGTGCTTTGCGCGTAGAAGCTGCACGCGAGCCTTCGGGTTTGCGCTGCTGTTGCTGAGGTTGGGACTGAGGCTGGCGCGGGGGCTGCTGAGTCTTCAGCTCAGCCGGGCGCTGGATAGTGTCGGCGGCTATCGACACGGATGGGGCGGCTGGCGCAGTCTCGGCCATGACGCGTCGACGGGGCCGACGGGGGAGGGATGGGAGCTCCTCCGGTTCAAAGGAGGTGGGTGCCGATGGGTCGGCGTCGTAATATGAATGGTTCATCAGTTGGTGTCGCGATGCGTATGTGATAAGATTACAAAGGTACGAAATTTTGACGGCTGCGAGGCTCCGGAAGGGCTAAATTATCAAAAAAAGAGCACGGCTCTTTCATTTAAAATTTCTTGGATATATCCTCCACAGCTGTATTTTATAGGCGAATCTCAAAGTATGCAATAGCAGTTGGGAAACCATATAAACATTTGAAAATCAGATAATTTAGACTTAAAATAATTTGGTCAAGCCGCAAATTATTCGTAACTTAAAGGATTGAAAAATAAACAGTTATGAACAATTACACGCTTGACCAAAAACGTTTTACCGGTCGCGGCAACGCCGCCGGTACGACTACAAATGTACAAAGAAAATCCCATACCACCATCCCCCGGGGAAGCATTTTGGAAAAACTGGTGGAATTCGCTTACTCCATACCCGATTTCCGCAGGACCGACAAAGGCAATATCCGCCATGTACTTGGCGACATCGTCATGTTGATGATATTCGCAAGAATGTCAAAATGCGTGGGACGCGCGGACATAATCGAATTCGGCAGACACAATCTCGGGAAACTCCGGTCAATGGGATTTCTGCATAATGGCGTGCCCTCGGAGCCTACGTTGTGCCGGGTCGAGAACGGGATTGACGACATGGGATTTGCGGAACGTATGGCCGAACTCAGCAAGGAGTTCCACGATGAGCTTGTCAAGACCAGCACCTTTCTTG
>CAJTUF010000008.1:0-14122 GCA_910579675.1 uncultured Muribaculaceae bacterium
ATAAGCTCAAAGATAATCATGTCGAGTTCATATGCAGAGTTAACATGAATCGCACCTATGAAGCGGTAGGAAACAGCAAAATCCCGAAATGTCATCCTATCATAGATGCTGAGATAATGAAGCTGCATGAGAATGATGAAGTCATAAGCGACCAGATTGTACATCTTCGCAAAAAAAGGTCAACCCAGTTTGATTCCACCGAATACCGACTCATAAAAGTGAAGACCAAAGCTCCGGTGATGAGCCGAAAGGGACACAGAGACAGAATGGATGAAGAGCTTTGGTTAATCACTGACAACATGAATCTTCCCGCTCTTGAAATCGTGGCATTTTATGGACTTCGCTGGCGCATCGAATGCCTTTTCAGGTTCCTGAAGCAGAAACTGTCCCTTAACAAGTTCATAAGCTGCACTCCAAATGGTATCGCTAATATGATTTACATCATATTGATGACAGCGATGCTGATACTCTTGTTCGCAAGGTTGAACCACCTGGGTTACACCGAGGCCAAGGACCGCCTCTATATACAGTTGGAAGATTGCCGTTGTTCCATTACGAATTACTTGTCTTGCAGAATGATAGATGATTCAGTTGCGACTCTTGGAATTACATAATCTCATTTTGACCAAGATTAGGATGCATCCTGATGCATCCGAACCGGCGACGTTGGGCGGCATGGGGCGTGCGAAGGGGGAGGCGCGTTAGCGCCCAAAGCCCCTTTGGGGGCGAACCTTGTGGGTAGCCCGCGGCAAGAGCGCGCGTTAGCCGCCGCAGCCGCGGGTCCGCGAGAGCCTTTCCCGATTGCTCAGCGTCAGCCGAGCTCCTTGGGCGTCGCGTTGGGGAGCTCGGCTGACGCTGAGCCATTCTCTTATGAGCGCTTTTGACCCCGGGCTGCGGCGGCTAACGCGCGCTCTTGCCCGGGGCCACCCATCAGGGACGCCGCTAACGCGGCTTTGGGCGCTACGCGCGCTCCCAGTCGTTGGAAACTCTTTTGTGGGCTTGGCGACGCGTTGAGGAGCTCGGCTGACGCTGAGCATTTCTCTTATTAGCGTCTTACACCCCGGGCTGCGGCGGCTACGCACGCTCTTGCCCGGGGCCACCCATCAGGGGCGCCGCTAACGCGACTTTGGGCGCTACGCGCGCGAAACTCTTTTGTGGGCGTTTGGGCGACGCGGTGTGGAGCTCGGCTGACGCTGAGCGATTCTCTTATTAGCGCCTTAACCCCCGGGCTGCGGCGGCTAACGCACGCTCTTGCCCGGGGCCACCCATCAGGTGTGCCGCTAACGCGGCTTTGGGCGCTACGCGCCGGGGCATCGTCGCGGGCATCGTCGCGCTGGTCGGATGCACCGTGGTGCATCCCTACGGGTGCGAGGAGCGCTTTTGCGGGCGCAGGGCGTCGCTGGTCGGATGCACCGTGGTGCATCCCTACGGGGTGCGTGGAGCGCTTTTGCGGGCGCTGGGCGTGCGGATCGGATGCTCCACGGAGCATCTTACGGGTTGGGCTCAAAGGTCGTTGTTGGCAGATGTTTTGGCAATTATATCTAAGGGTGGAAGGTAATCATAGTGTTAAAAAAGTTAAAAAAGAGGGTGGGTTGTTGGGATGATAGTTGCAGTTGATTATCTTTGTGAACTTATTATCCGCATAATATACCATCACTATCAATATGTTAGCTAACTTATTGCATCCCAACAGACGGCGCACGCTCACGGCTCGCATCACAGGCCTCATGTGTGTCATTATGGCGCTCTTCGCGCCCACGGTATCCGCGCAGAATACCGTTGCCGTGACCTTTAACACAGGTTACGACGGGTCAGAAATCCTCGGCTTCGATACTATGGAGCACATCAACCTTGACTGCTCATCGCTCAAGGCTGTAACTGACTATGATAAACCCGTGTCGGTTACAAAAGATGGCCTTACTTTTTCGCTTATTGGTCCGATGAATGATGTCATCGGACAGCCGAAGTTGGCTCCTTCATTCTCAGTAAGATCTATTTCTAAGAGTCTGCTTATCGTAAATCAGATAGTTTCTCTCTCTCTCGATGGTAATCGCGGCATCAAAGCTATCAAGTTTTATTATGCCGATAATGATTATGATTCTTATTTTCCAGCATCTTGCTTCTATCTTGGTAGGTATTCATCGACCAAAAAGGCAGAAGTTGAGATAACATATGATCAAATCGAGTCTTCTAAACTATTCAATACACCAGTAGAAATAGCCAGCAAATACGTAAGCCTCGGCGTCTATCTTCAGGCGGCGGTGATCGAATATACCGGCGAGCCGCTTGTCGGGAGTGTCGAGGAGAGGGATGCCGATCCTATTGCTGAAGAGATCTCCTTTACCATGCCAAGCATCACCGGCGTTAAAGCTGTTGTGAAGAATGGCGATACAGAGCTCAAAGGGGGCGAGAAGGTGACCGTAGGCACTTCTCTGAGCGTCACACTCACTCCCACCGACCCCAAGAATAAGATAACTGAGGTTACTTATGGCGACGCACCTGCCAGCGGCACTTTTGCCGAAGATGGCTCATGGTCGGGCACTATCGTTGTCAAAAAAGATGCTAAATGGAATGTCAAGACCGAAGTGAAGACATTAACTATCAGTTGCACTGCAAATGGCGGAGCTAATGTTTCGTTTGTCAATCCCTCTAATGGTCAAGTGCTGGATCAACCTATCGCTTACGACACCAGTGTAGGTATTAAGATCGACGGTTATGCCAACGGTAAGGAGATTGCATCGGTGGTATGTACCGATAGCAAAGGAAATGTTGTTGGACTCGGTGCCGGTAATGCTAACTGCTACGGCACTGTGAAGATCACTGATAATCTCTCAGTTGTTGTTACTCTGAAAGATAAGGAAATTAAGAGCTATCCCGTCACTTTCAGCACCTCTCTCACCGGTGGCTCCATCTCAGTGACAGACGGGAATGGTGCTATGGTCAATTCCGGAGCTATGGTTGCCGACGGCACTAAGCTCACTATCAAACTTACCCCTAATGACGGTTATGCTATCGGCTCCCTTAAGATCAATAGTCAGGTATTTACCAGCAACCCCACTGACTATACTGTAAATGAGAGCGCTGTAAATATCGACGCAACTTTTGTGAAGATGTATAAGGTTGAATGGACCGCTCCCTCCAACGGTACCATGACCGTGACCTACAACGGCAATACGTTTAATTCGGGCGATATGATCAAAGGTGGCGAGAAGCTGATAGTGACCCTTACTCCCGACGGTACCGTACCCAATGCAGTCACTTCGCTCGATGCTACCGGTGCTACAGTTAAGTCTCTTGGTAAGAACCAGTGGGAAGTGACCATCTCAGACAACGCCGTTCTGAAACCCTATATCGGCAAGAAGCTCAATTCATATCAGCTCACTACCAATATAGCCACTGGAGGCACTGTCAAATTGTGGACTCTCAATGAGAAGGGAACTGAAACGCCTGTTTCTTCCGGTGCGAATATCCTCGAGGGTACCATGATTTATGGTAAGGTCACTACTACTAAAGTTAGTGGCTACGACTACGAACTCAAGTCGATAGGAGTGACTGCCAAGGGCGCTCAGCTCTTTCCCATCAGCCCCGACAGCAATGGTGACTTCAGCTTTGCCATGCCCGGTCAGGCCGCAACTGTTACGGCTGAATTTGAAAAGATTATGCCCGACCGTACCATCACAGTCAATGTGACCGGTCTCGAGCATGGCTCCATAAGCTATACAATAAAGGGTGACAATA
This sequence comes from uncultured Muribaculaceae bacterium, assembly GCA_910579675.1. Classification (GTDB taxonomy): domain Bacteria; phylum Bacteroidota; class Bacteroidia; order Bacteroidales; family Muribaculaceae; genus Paramuribaculum. The sequence continues at coordinate 3,739 of CAJTUF010000008.1, forward strand.
CCGAGTATAGCATCTCGGCTTCGGGCGATAAGATTATAGCCAAAGAGGGTAGCGAGATCACATTTACCATTAGTGCAACCACCGGGTATAAGATTAGCTCAGCTCCCAACACCAGTACCATCACCTATACCACCGATGAGCAGACTCAGAAGGTGGGTACCTACGTAGTTAAAAATAACCAGTCCTTAAGCTTTGCTTTCGCCGAGATAAAGAAGAACACTCTCACTCTCACCGGCGTAGACAAACTGCTTGACGGCGCTAAGTTTACCGCTGAATACAATGGCGCCCCCATCACCGATCAGACCGAGATTCCGGAAGGTGGCAAGGTGACATTCACCCTTACGGCTCCTGCGGAATATACAATCGCCACATTCCGCGTAGGCAATCAGTCGGCAACTGTCGGCCCCAATGCCGAAGAGGCCACGATTGAGTATGTGATGCCCGCCAACAAGCCCTCATCACTTGCAGTGAGCGCCACCTTCAACCATAAGAAGACCTCCATCTACTTTAAGCTCAACGATACAAATATCACAGAGATGGGTTCGGTGTCGGCTTCTTGCGGCACCAAGAAGCTTTCTCCCAACTCGACAGAGTCGCAGAGCGTGCCCACCAACTCCCCCATCACTATTACCGTAACACCGAAGTCGGGTTATCAAGTTGCTACAGTGACTGTTAATGATAAGAGCTACACGGAAGCCGATGAGGAATACTCTATAAAGAATGGTCAGGTGACTTTGACTGACGTCTATACGACGCCCAAAGCAGGTCAAGGCGTTGGTAATATGATAGTATCCGTGACCTTCAAGGAGATCCCACAATACTTCAAGGTGACCATCTCGGCAGTCGGCGGCAAGGTTGCCGATAAAGACAAGCCCCTTGAGGTGGAATATGGCACCGTGACCTACTCAGGCGCAGCCGATCTGACCAAGGTGCTCAAAGGCACAACTGTTGACGTGACAGCCGAACCAGAGACCAACTATCAGATCAAATCGATCACCGTAAACGGCAATGCGCAGGATTTTGACATCAACGCACAGAAAGTGACAATTCCCGTGGTTATCAAGCAGGCCACCAATATCGTGGTCAACTTTGAGCCGCGCACCTATCGCGTGCAGCTGTTTGCATCACCCTCGCAGGGTGGCTCGCCATATATCGGCAGCAACAAGGAGACCTCGGTGCAGAGCTTCAGCAAGGGAAGCCGCGTCACCATCTATGCCCCTGTCAACCCCGGCTATAAGTTTGTGAAGTGGATGCTCAATGGTCAGGATGTGAAAAACGGTAATGTTCTCGCCGGCTCCACCTACTCCTTCACCATGCCCGAAGGCAATCAGGTATTCACCGCCGTATATGATGAGATCAAGTATAAGGCTCACTCGGTGAGCATCCAGGTGGCCAAGGGTCAGGAAGACTGGGGCGAGATCGGCATCGTCTATCCCAGCGCCCAGATCTGGACAAGCTGGAACCAGAGCTCAGTCTACATCAAAGACTGGAACCAGTATGTTAAGGTTGAGGCCACACCCAAAGAAGATGAAGAGGGCAATGCCCGCTACTACTTCGACAGCTGGCAGATCAGCGGCGCCGGAGCCGGCACCGTGACTCAGACAGCCGATGAGAAAGGTGGCAGCCTCGAATATGGCGGCGACAACAATGTGACCATCACCGCCCGCTTCGGCCAGAAATATCGCCTTGAAATAGTCAAGCCCGAAAATGGCACCATCGAAGTGACCCTTGCCGACGGCACCCTCATCACCCAGGCCTCCGGCGCATGGCTCAAGGCCGGCACCCGCGTGAATGTGAAGATGACCGCCAACAAGAACTACAATGTTGCCACCCTCGTGGTCAACGACCGCGAGACAGGCCGCTACAACCGTCCCGGCACCGTGACCACCACCGTGACCATCAACGCCGACACCCGCCTCAATGCCCTCTTCTACAACCCCACCGGCATAGACGACATTGAAGCCGACGGCGAGGCCACCGACGCTCCCGAGCAGTGGTTTACCGTCCAGGGCCAGTATCTTGGCACCGAGCGCCCCACCGCTCCCGGTCTCTACATCCGCCGCTGCGGCAATGAAGTGACCAAAGTAGCGATCAGGCAGTAACCGGATCGACCGATCCATAACCCTATCGACGGGCAGCAGGGCCACAGCGGCGTTGCTGCCCGTTACTTTTGGCGGTGCATGGCTCTGAATGCCCCGAAAAATTCGTAACTTTGTGGCGAAATTCCCTTTATATCATCAACAAAGAGTATGTCAATCGACAATATCATATCGCAAGCCATAGCGGCAGCACTCAAGGAGCTTTACGGCCTTGAAGTCTATCCGGAATCGGTGCAGGTGCAGGCCACCCGCAAGGAGTTTGAGGGCGACCTCACTGTAGTAGTGTTTCCCTGGGTGAAGGCAGCCCGCAAGAGCCCCGAAGCCACAGGCAAGGAGATAGGCGAGTGGCTTGAGACCAACGAGCCCGCCGTGGCCTCGACAAATGTTGTCAAAGGCTTCCTCAACATCGTCATCGAGCCGTCGTTCTGGGGCGCCGTGCTGCGCCACATAGCCGGCGAGCCCTCGTGGGGCATCAAGGCCGCCACCGATGCGTCGCCGCTCGTGATGGTGGAGTATTCGAGCCCCAACACCAACAAACCGCTCCATCTGGGCCATGTGCGCAACATCCTCCTCGGCCATTCGCTGTCGAAGATCCTCGCCGCGTGTGGCAACCGCGTGGTGCGCACCAATATCGTCAACGACCGCGGCATCCATATCTGCAAGTCGATGCTCGCCTGGCAGAAGTGGGGCGAGGGCGCCACACCCGAGTCGACCGGCAAGAAGGGCGACCATCTGATAGGCGACTTCTATGTGGCCTTCGACAAGCACTACCGCGCCGAAGTGAAAGAGCTCATGGAGAGCCAGGGTCTGAGCAAAGAGGAGGCCGAAGCCGCCTCGCCCCTCATGGCCGAGGCCCGCGCCATGCTCCGCGCATGGGAGGCCCGCGACCCCGAGGTTCGCGCCCTCTGGGAGATGATGAACAGCTGGGTATATGCCGGCTTCGATGCCACCTACGAGCGCATGGGAGTGGGCTTTGACAAGATCTACTACGAGAGCCAGACCTACCTCGAAGGCAAGGATAAGGTGATGGAGGGTCTTGAGAAGGGGCTTATGTACCGCAAGGAGGATGGCTCGGTGTGGGCCGACCTGACCGATGCGGGCCTCGACCACAAGTTGCTCCTCCGCTCCGACGGCACCTCGGTGTACATGACCCAGGATATAGGCACCGCCAAGCTGCGTTATCAGGACTATCCCATCGACAAGATGATCTATGTGGTGGGCAATGAGCAGAACTACCACTTCCAGGTGCTCTCGCTGCTTCTCGACCGTCTGGGCTTTGCATGGGGCAAAGACCTCGTGCACTTCTCCTACGGTATGGTAGAGCTTCCAGAGGGCAAGATGAAGAGCCGCGAAGGCACCGTGGTCGACGCCGACGATCTGATGGACGAGATGGTGGGCACGGCGCGCGCCGTCAGCGAGGAGCTGGGCAAGCTCGACGGCCTCACCGACGCCGAGCGCGCAGCCATCACCGAGGCTATAGGTCTCGGCGCCCTGAAATATTTCCTGCTCAAAGTCGACCCTCGCAAAAACATGACCTTCAACCCCAAGGAGAGCATCGACTTCAACGGCAACACCGGCCCCTTCATCCAGTATACCTACGCCCGTATCCGCTCGCTGCTCCGCAAGGCCGAGGCCGCCGGGCTCGCCATCACCGACTATACACCCGCCACTCCCGGCGAGCGTGAGGTGACACTGATCCAGCGACTGGCCGACTTCCCCTCGGTGGTAGAGGAGGCAGGACGCAGCTACAGCCCAGCCCTGATAGCCAACTATGCCTACGATCTCACCAAGGAATATAATCAGTTCTACCACGACTGCTCGATCCTGCGCGAGGAAAATGAAGCCGTGAGGTCGCTGCGCCTTGTGCTGAGCGATGTCACCGCGCGCACCCTTGCCTCGGCCATGGATCTGCTCGGCATCACCATGCCGGAGCGCATGTAAGTTAAATAATCCTAACGGAATGATAAATCGGGGGGCTCCGGTCGTATTATAGTATGTACCGGCGGTCTATCCCCCGATTTTGAAAACCGTTAACCATAACCAATCCCCATCCATCAACGATGAACAGCTACAATCTCCCTCCCGAATATCACGCCGAAGTGAAGCAGCCCATGTCGCTCGACAACCGCGTGAGCCGCATCATGCGCTCGGTATATGTCAAGATGACCCTCGGCCTGCTCGTCACGGCCCTCACCTCGCTGTGGTGCTACTCCACTCCGGCTGTGATCAGCTTCTTTGCCACCCACTCGGCCGTGATGTGGGTGCTCATGCTCCTTGAGATAGGCCTTGTGCTCGGCATCTCGGCAGGCATCAACCGCCTGAGCTCCCCCACCGCCACCATGCTCTTCTATCTCTTTGCCGTGGTCAACGGCCTGATGCTCTTCCCGATCTTCATGGTCTACACCCACACGTCGATAGCCAAGACCTTCTTCATCACCGCCGGCACCTTTGGCGCCATGAGCATCTTCGGCTACACCACCTCGCAGGATCTCACCAAGTGGGGCAGCTTCCTCATCATGGCCCTCATAGGTCTTATCGTGGTGTCGGTTGTCAACATCTTCGCCCATTCCACCACCCTTGAATGGATCATCTCGGGTGCCGGAGTCCTGATCTTTATCGGCCTCACCGCCTGGGACACCCAGCAGGTGAAGCGCATGGCCGCCATGGCACCCGCCGAGTCGACCGGCCGCCTCGCCACCATCGGCGCCCTGAGCCTCTACCTCGACTTTATCAACCTCTTCCTCTACCTGCTCCGCTTCTTCGGCAGCAGCCGCGACTGATTTATCCCCACCTTAGAGCAATGAAAATAGCAATCATAGGATATGGCAAGATGGGCCACATCGTTGAGCGCATAGCCCGCGAGCGCGGCCATGATATAGTGTCGGTGATCGACGTCGACAATCAGGCCGACTTCGACTCCGACGCCTTCCGCTCGGCCGACGTGGCCATAGAGTTTACCACCCCCGCCACCGCCATCGACAACTACCGTCGCGCCTTTGCCGCCGGAGTGCCCGTGGTGTCGGGCTCCACCGGCTGGACCTCCCGCATGGCCGAAGTGGAGCAGATGGTGGCCGAGAGCGACGCAAGTCTTTTCTGGACCTCCAACTTTTCCGTTGGTGTCAACATATTTTTCGAGCTCAACAAGCGGTTGGCGCGCCTCATGGAGCCATTTCCCCAGTATCGCCCCTTCATGAGCGAGACCCACCACATCCACAAGCTCGACCATCCGAGCGGCACCGCCGTGACCCTCGCCGAGGGTATCGTCGAGGAGCATCCGCGCGTCAACTCATGGACTGAGGAGGTGCCAGCGGCCGACGATGCGCTCATTGTGAGCCACATACGCGAGGGCGAAGTGCCGGGCACCCACACCATCACATGGGATAGCCCCGTCGACAGCATCTCCATCACCCACCGCGCCAAGAGCCGCGAGGGATTTGCCTTAGGAGCCGTGATGGCCGCCGAATGGCTTCCCGGCCATAAGGGCATGCAGGGTATGGACGCCCTCATGTCGGATCTGCTCAAAGCCTGACCTACCCCGCTGATAACCACCATTATCTACCTCTCATCCTCATCACACCATGCAAGAAAAGCCCGTTGCCCCCTCCTCAGCCACCCCATCGCCGTCAGATAATCATTATCCAACATTCAGCGAGCGCATCAAGGCAGTGAAGCCGAGCCGCTGGATCCGTTTTGCCATCGTAGCCGTGATATTTCTGGCGTGGGTGGCATGGCTCGGCAGCTGGTGGGTAGCCCTCTTCCTCATCCTCCTCTTCGACATCTATATCACCGGATATATACCCCTCACATGGTGGAAGAAGAGCAAGAGCCCGGCGGTGCGCACCGTCATGGGGTGGGTCGACGCGATAGTCTATGCCCTCATTCTGGTCTATTTCATATTTCTCTTTGTCGGGCAGAACTATCAGATCCCGTCGTCGTCGCTTGAAAAGACCCTCCTCACCGGCGACTATCTATGGGTCAACAAGATGGCCTATGGCCCTCGGGTGCCCAACACCCCCATCCATTTCCCGCTGGCCCACAACACCATGCCCGTGACAGGAGGCAAGAGCTATCTCGACACTCCCGAATGGCCCTATCATCGCCTCAAAGGCTATACAGCGGTGGAGCGCGGCGACATTGTGGTGTTTAACTTCCCAGCGGGCGACACCGTGGCGCTCAACATGCAGAACCCCGACTACTATACCCTCTGCGACATATTCGGGCGCGAGGCAGTCAACTCGGGCAATCCCCGCTTCGGCGAGGTGATCTACCGTCCGGTAGACCGTCGCGAGAACTATGTGAAGCGCTGCGTGGCCCTTCCGGGCGACACCATCCGCATAGCGGGCGGCGATATATATATCGACGGAGTGAAGCAGGAGATGCCTTCCGACGCACAGTTCAACTACATCTTCCAGATCAATGGAGCCCCCCTCTCCGAAGTCGACCTCGAAGCTCTCGGTATTGCTAAGGACGACATAGCCCTTGTCAATCCGACGATCAACATGGCCGACATCGATGGGCTCAGCCAGCTCGGATTTACCGTGCGCCACGACGGTAGCGTGCCCCCCATCTACCGCGCCCCTCTCACGGCATCCATGATAGCCTCCCTCCGCACTCGTGGCGATCTGACCCATATCATCAGAGAGACCTCGCAGGCAGGCAACGAATTTCTCTATCCCCGTGGCGCAGGAGCCGGATGGACCCGTGCCGACTACGGCCCCCTCTGGGTACCCGCCAAGGGAGCTACCATCAAGCTCGATGCCGACACCTGGGACCGCTACAGCCGCGTGATACGCAACTACGAGAATCACCCCGACGCCTATTTCGACGAATCGACCCAGACAGCCTATATCGATGGCAAGCCCGCCACAGAATATACCTTTGCCATGGATTATTACTTCATGATGGGCGACAACCGCGACAACTCGCTCGACTCGCGCTACTGGGGTTTTGTTCCCGAAGACCATATCGTGGGACGCCCCGAGAGGGTGCTCATATCCTTTGACAAGGACCGGAGCTTCCCCTTCAATATCAGATGGAACCGAATATTCCGCAACGCCCGCTCGTGAGCCATCCGCTGATCACCCATGCACCCGGCGAGGTGATATCCCTTCCGCCGCGCCTTCTCCCTTCCGCCGCCTACTACGCCCTCATGGCCTCCTATCCGGAGGCTGGGGTGGGGTGGGGTGGCCGCTACGACAGGACCGACAAAGACACCCACCGATTCAGGATAGCCGACACCCGGGGGCCGCTCACCCTCACTGTGCCGATAGCCAAGCCGCAGGGGGGCGCACGATGGGCCGACGTGGAGCTCAGCGATCATGGTCGCTGGCAGGAAACCATGCCCACCGCCCTCGAAAGCGCATATGGCCGCACCCCGTTTTTTGAGTTTTATGCCGACCGTCTGCTCCCCATCATCGCCAACGCCCGTGGGGGCGACAAGCTCATCGACTTTGCCTCGGCCCTCGACAGCGCCGTGTGTGGTATACTCGGGTTGACCTCCCACCGCATAGTGCATAGCGCCACGGAGGTCGTCAAGACACCCGGCGCCCCGCTCCCCGAGCTCCCGCCCTACTGGCAGGTCAGGGCCGGCACCCTCGGCTTCATACCGGGCCTGAGCATCCTCGACCTCATCTTCAACCTCGGCCCCGAGGCTCCTCTTCTCATTCGTGCAGCCACCCGCTGAGACTCAGAAATCACACCTTCCCACCTTTGAATCATAAGATGTATACGCCTCCATTCAGATACACGTCGCGTATACTCAATCTCGTTGCCGAAATATCAGCAAAGATTGAGCGATATGCCATAGTGCTTGAGCAGGACACCACCCTGCGCCTGCGCAAAGCCAACCGCATCAAGACCATCCACAGCTCACTCGCCATAGAGGGAAATGAGCTCTCGGAGGGGCAGGTGCGCGACATCATCAATGGCAAAAACGTGGTGGCGCCACTGCGTGAGATCCAGGAGGTGAAAAATGCCATCGCCACCTACGATATCTTTCCGACGCTAAATCCATTTGACGAAAACGATCTCCTGAAAGCCCATCACACCATGATGCTCACCCTCGTCGACAATCCCGGACGCTGGCGCGCAAGTGGAGTGGGGGTGTTTGGCGACGCCGGTTGCATACACATGGCTCCTCCGGCCAACCGTGTGCCCGGGCTTATGTCGGAGCTTTTCGACTGGCTCAAAAACGCCGACGACCATCTGCTGATCCGGTCGTGTGTGTTTCACTACGAATTTGAGTTTATCCATCCGTTTACCGATGGCAATGGGCGCACAGGCCGATTGTGGCAATCGCTGATCCTCACTCAGCTGCATCCGCTGTTTGCCCATCTGCCGGTGGAAAATATGGTGTTTTCCAACCAACAGGCATATTATGATGCCATAAGCGCCTCTACCTCAGCCGGCGAGTCAACCCCCTTCATAGAGTTTATGCTCGGCGAGATACTCGACACGCTGACCTCACATCAAGGCAACGAGAAAAAGCCGATTGATGAGAACGCATCACCGCTCGAAAGAGAATTCGGTATAATATTCGGAAACGAGTTCGGTATAAAGTTCGGTATAAAGTTCGGCGATAATGATATGAGGGTCTTGCTCCTTCTCAATTCCAATCCGATGTTTTCAGCTCAAAAGATTGCCGACCGTTTGAGTCTTACCAAGAGAGCGGTAGAAAAAATAGTCAGGCGACTTCGCGAGAATAATGTCATCGAGCGGGTCGGGAGCAACAAAAGCGGCTATTGGAAACTGAACCGTATAGACCATAAGTTGCCACCACAATAATAATTCTTTTGCCGCACCCGGTGTTTTTTCGTATATTAGCGCTCGATACGCTTTTTAACGAAAAAAATGAGCCCACACCGTTGGTTTTCATCCGAAATAGTCATAACTTTGCAAAAAGCTGACTCCCATTTAGGTGGGATCGGTATGAAACCGAGTATTACTTATCTACTGTAGTCAATCAGAGAATCCGGAAAATTCTAATGAAAAGAGGCTGATAGTGGACAAGCCATACTCCTGTATCGTGCATATCTACGTGATGCTCCTTGTCTGGTGCAAGGGCCTGCATTCGTCGTATTTATATACACATACGGGTGTGGGCTCTTACTACATCTATCTTTTCAGGTTTTTTCCGGTACCTTCTGATCAAAGATGTGAGGAGGGCTCATGCCTTATTGCTTGCTTTTCAGGCGTAGGAAGGGCTTCCGCAAAAGACCGCCATGATGCATATCGGCCAACGTATCAAGCAGATAATCGACAGGCATCCCAAAGACCACACGGTCACATGGTTTGCCCGTCAGCTCAATTGCGACCGCCGTAACGTATACAATATCTTCGCGCGGTCGACAATCGACACCGAGTTGCTGAGGCGGATCTCGATTATTCTCGACCACAATTTTTTCAAAGATCTATCCGACGACACTTTCCCATCCCCCGGAGGCTCCGTGCTTCCGGGGGATGGTGTGTAAATATACTTCACATAGTGTGAAATCAAGGGCCACGCTAATTTTAAACCACTCAATCTTTTAGTTCCTAAATTTGCCCAACGGTATATATCTTCTGTTATAGGCCGTTATGTTCTCCTCTTGAGAATGTAAAAATCACACAATCAAATCACATAATTAACCAATCTATTATGACTAAAAGATTACTCATCCCGAAGTCATGGAGCGGAATCAGACTCTTTATGAGTCTGTTGCTGCTCGTCACGGCCACATTCCCGATGCTGGCCTTGCGGCTTGATCAGTCGGAAATGACCCTTAAGAGAGGGACAACGGTAGAACTTACAGCCACCCGAGGCACTGAGGCAGGCGCACTCAGCTGGGTTGTAAAACCGGAAGGTATTGCATCCATCAAGCCCTATGCTACAAATCCTCTTATCTGCGGTGTCACCGGAGAGAAAGCCGGCGATGCTGTAGTTACTGCTCAGGTCGGTACCAGCACCACCGCAGTAATGCAAAACTGCAAGGTGAAGGTATGGGATCTGGCTATCGAATCGACCGATCTCGTGTTGACCGAAGGGGATAAGATTGACCTCGCAGAAAAGGTGCAGGGTGTCAATCTTCCCGAAGGCTGGGAGATCATGTTTAACGTTGCTGACCGCGACAACAATGTGGTATCTCTGTCAGGTTCAACACTTGAAGCTAAGGCTGCCGGAAGCACCGACATTAATGCCGATCTCTTTAACGTAAACGGCCTTGAAGAGCGCGTGGTGATCAAAGTCACAGTCAAGGCAAAAGAGATCAATGCCAAGAGCATCACCCTCAACTACAAGGAAGCCAATC
>CAJTUF010000008.1:14221-108198 GCA_910579675.1 uncultured Muribaculaceae bacterium
CTCACCGAGGGAGAGACACTTCTTCTCGAAGCCATTGTAGATCCTGTGAATGCCACTGTACCCGTTATATGGACTTCAAGCGACGAGAACGTTGTTACTGTCGATGAGACTGGTAAGGTTGTAGCTGTTAAGCCCGGTAAGGGCGTTATCACCGCTACCGCCAAGACTGCCACCGGCACAACTGAAGCTACCTGCACCGTAGATGTCAAGGCAAAAGAGATCAATGCCAAGAGCATCACTCTCAACTACAAGGAAGCCAATCTCACCGAGGGAGAGACACTTCTTCTCGAAGCCATTGTAGATCCTGTGAATGCCACTGTACCCGTTATATGGACTTCGAGCGACGAGAACGTTGTTACTGTCGATGAGACTGGTAAGGTTGTAGCTGTTAAGCCCGGAAAGGGCGTTATCACCGCTACCGCCAAGACTGCCACCGGCACAACTGAAGCCACATGCGCAGTAGAGGTCAAGGCAAAGGAAATCTCTGCCAAGAGCATCACTCTCAACTTCACTGTTGCTAATATCATCGAAGGCCAGACTCTTCTTCTCGAAGCTATCGTAGAGCCAGAAAATGCTACCGTACCCGTTGTTTGGTCATCGAGCGACAAGACTGTTGTTACCGTTGATGAAGTAGGAAAGGTTGTAGCCGTTAAGCCCGGCAAAGCCGTTATCACCGCTTCCGCCAAGACTGCCACCAACGATATTATCAAAGCCGAGTGTGCAGTAGAAGTAGTAGCAAAGCCTATCTCTGCCAAGAGCATCAAACTCAACTATAATGAAGCAAATCTCGCCGAGGGTGAGACTCTGCAGCTCGAAGCCATCGTAGAGCCTGAAAATTCCAACGTAGGTATTGTTTGGTCGTCGAGCGATGAGACTGTTGCCACCGTTGATGAAACAGGTAAGGTTGTAGCCGTTAAAGCCGGCAAGGCCGTTATCACCGCTTCCACCAAGACTGCCACCGGCGATAACATCACTGACGAGTGTGTGGTAGAGGTACGTGCCAAGCAGGTGGGTGAGATCATCGCCCCCGAGCAGTTCTCGGTCATCGCAGGCTCAAAGTTCTCTGTTCCTCAGTCGGGCCTCATAGCCATCAAGGCTCCCGAAGGCTCCACTCTGATGTATACGATGCCCAAGGCTCAAGCCGACATAGCTTATGTCGACGGCACCGGTGTGATCACCGCCGTTAACCCCGGCGAGATTGTTCTTGCTGTAGATCTGTATTCTCCCGACGGCGAGCTGCTCGTAGGCAAAGAGATCACTGTTGTGGTTGAGGCTAAGCCCGTGGAAGGCACCATCAGCTTCAAATTCCCCACCAGGAAGCTCACAGTAGGCGACCAGACCCTCCTCAATCCCGACATCGAAGGCTCGGAAGGCATCTATGTGATGTATTCGTCGGACAACACTGAGGTGGCCACCGTCAATGTCCGCGGCGTAGTGACCGCTGTGGGCGAAGGCACCGCCATCATCACCGCCAATCTCATGAAGGGCACCGATGTGGTTGTAGCATCGGCCACCGCTGAGATAACTGTGCTCGGCATCACTCCCGCTCCCAACTACACCGTTACCCTCGACTTCGATGAGGCTGAGATGAAGGTGGGCGAGACCCTCTACATCCCCGCTATCCTCCGTCCGGCTGTCAAGAAGGGCGAAGTGCGCTGGATCTCGTCGGACGACAATATCGCCATGGCCGACGAAAACGGTAAGGTGACTGCCTATGCCGAAGGCACCGTGACATTCAATGTCAACTGGATCATCGACGGCATGACACGTGCCACCGCTACCTGCACCATCACTGTGCTTGCTGCCGATCCCGCTCCCGTTGCTCCCTCCATCAGCTTTGCTGAGGAGAATGTGTCGATCGAGGCCGGCCAGACCGCCACTCTCAATGTGGCTCTCGTCAACATTGATCCCACCGAAGTGAAGTGGCTCTCCTACGACAAGAGCGTTGTTACTGTCGATGCCAATGGTGTGATCACCGCCGTTGCGCCCGGCACTGCCAAGGTTATGGCCTATGTAGGCGCCGCCACCAATCCCGACGTGAAAGCCGAGTGTGTGGTCACCGTATCTGAGGCCGAGCCCGAGATGGTGGTTGAGATTATCGCTCCTGCTGAGCTCAATCTCACCGTGGGCGACGAGTTTGAACTCAATCGCGCTATAGCCGTGAAGGGTAAGCCCGAAGGTGGCTTCATCCTCTTCACCACTGCCGACCGCGACATCGCTCCCGTGACCGGCACCGGTCTGGTTACAGCCGGCACTGCAGGTGTGACCACTATCACCGTCGATCTCTACGATGCCGAGGGTCAGCTTGTGGCTTCAGCCACCACCACTGTCAATGTGGCCGCTCTCCCCGTTGCTCCCGCCATCTCCTTCGCAGCCGCTTCCGAGACTGTCAAGCCCGGCATGACCGTTGTGCTCAGCCCCGTAGTGACAGGCGATCTTCCCGAAGGCTGGTATGTGATGTACAGCAGCTCTGACGTGGCAGTTGCCACTGTCAATCCCGCCGGTAATGTTGAGGCAGTAAGCGAGGGCACCGCCACCATCACCGCCAATGTGATGAAGGGCACCGAAAATGTGCTTGCAAGCGCCACCATCGAGATCGTTGTGATGGGTCAGCCCGCTCTCCCCACCTTCACTCTCGACATTCCCGCATCCGAGATCGAAGAGGGCAAGGACATGCTTGTCCAGGCCACTCTCCCCGCCGACGCACCTGAAGGCAGCTATGTGCTCTGGAGCAGCTCCGACGAGTCGGTTGTCGCCGCCACCACTTCGGGCACCGGCAGCATTGAAGACGCCATGAATTGCCGTGGCCGTATCACCGCCGTAGGCGAGGGCACCGCCACCGTCACCGCCACATGGTATAAGGGCACTTTCGCTATCGCCACTGTCACCTTTGAGGTAACTGTCAAGGGTGTGGTCAAGGGCATCACTGTAAATCCTGCTGAAGCCACCATCTATGATGACGAAATTCTTGAGCTGAGTGTTATCCTTGATGCTGGCGAGACTGCCGATAAGACCATCACTTGGAAATCGAGCAACGAAAAGGTTGCCACCGTCGATTCCAACGGTCGTGTGAAGGCTGTCAGCAAGGGTACCGCCCACATCGAAGCCAAGGCAGCCAGTGGCCACAGCCATGCTTGCTTCGTTACCGTCAACCGCACTCCCCAAGTGACCGGTATCGAGTCGGTAGAGGGCGATGCTTCCGGTATAACCGTTGAGGGCAACAATATCATCGTTCCCGAGGGCGCTGAGGTCTACACCATCAGCGGTGTGGCTGTCAAGCCCGTCAACCTTGCAACCGGTATCTACATTGTACGTTTTGCCAATGGCAAGGCAGTCAAGGTAGTTATCTGACCATAGCCATCAGATAGTGCGGTATATAGCCGCTTGAAAGGCGAGGGAGCCGGATCGTTCAGATCCGGCTCCCTTGTCTTATCCGCGCTGCGGCGGCTCCGCTCAAAGAGGCTTATAATGCTGCCGCCACACGTCGTATGTTGGCAAGTCTGGCCATGAAAGTTGAATCACGTCTGGCCTTAGCTTTGCTGTAATCAGTCTGAAGATTGATCCAGAAGTCAGAGTCGATGCCTAATGCAGCTTCAAGCATCATGGCATATTCAATTGTAAAATCCCTTTTGCCATTGACCAACTCATTGAGAAGCGAGACCTTCATGCCAAGTTCTTTTGCGAGATGGGTCTGAGTTATTCCTCTACATTCGATTTCCTCACGAAGAATCTCACCCGGGTGGGTAGGCTCATAGGGGGTAAGGTTATTTGCTATCATGTCAGGCGCTATTCCGGCTAATGTTTTATGATTCCTTTATTACATTGCAAATATAAGAAATGTTTTCGTGGTTTTCACAAATGTGTGAAAGATTTTCGTTGGATTAAGACCATCTTTCGCGCTGCGGCGGCTCAGCTGCGCGATGGGGCGGAGCGGATGAAATGAGTGAAAGCGTTGATTGGATTTGGAAGTTGATATAAAATAGACTAATTTTGTGCAATTATGTCAATTCTGCGCCACTTGGCGTAAACATCCTTTAAACACCATGAAGACAAGTCAGACAGGCGTTGCGTCGGGCAGCGCACAGAAGAGCTATTATCCCTGGGTGGTCGTAGGGCTGCTGTGGGTAGTGGCATTGCTTAATTATATGGACCGGCAGATGCTGTCGACCATGCAGCAGAACATTGCCGCCGATATTCCGGCGCTTCAGAAAGCCGAGATGTTTGGTGCGCTGATGGCTATTTTCCTTTGGGTATATGGTATAGCAAGCCCCTTCTCGGGCGCTGTGGCCGACCGTGTGAGCCGCAAGTGGCTCATCGTGGGCTCGCTAGGTGTGTGGAGCGGCGTGACCTATTGCATGGGCTACTGCACCGATTTCCATCAGCTCATGTGGCTTCGCGGCATCATGGGTATAAGCGAGGCGCTCTATATCCCCTCGGCGCTGTCGCTGATAGCCGACTATTTCACCGGCAAAGGGCGGTCGCTGGCCATAGGACTGCATATGACGGGTCTCTACTGCGGCCAGGCGCTCGGCGGCTTCGGTTCGCTCGTGGCCACCACTTGGTCGTGGCAGGCAACTTTCCACTGGTTTGGTATCATCGGCGTGGCCTACGCTCTGGTGCTCATATGGGTGCTTCATGAGAAGCCCGGCCATGAGTTGCGCAGTGCCGCTGCCGCCGACAAGGGTAAAGCCAAGATGGGCAAGGAGTCGCTGTGGCAGTCGCTCGCTGTGGTGTTTACCAATATAGCTTTCTGGGTGATACTCTTTTTCTTCGCCTCAAGCTCTATCCCCGGCTGGGCTACCAAAAACTGGCTTCCGACCCTCTTCCACGACAATCTCAATATCAGCATGGACTGGGCTGGCCCGATGGCCACCCTCACTATCGCCGTGTCGAGCTTCATAGGCGTGATGATCGGTGGCCCGATCAGCGACCGCTGGGTGAAGCGCAATGTCAAGGGGCGCATCTACACCAGCGCCATAGGTCTGGCGATGATGATTCCGGCTCTTGTACTCATTGGCATAGCCCACAACGCAGTGCTGTCGGTTGCCGCCGGCCTCTTCTTCGGTATCGGCTATGGTATGTTCGACGCCAACAATATGCCTATCCTCTGCCAGTTTGTGTCGTCGCGTCAGCGCGCCATGGCCTATGGATTCATGAACTCGGTGGGCGTGATCATGGGCGCTATCACCACTCAGCTGCTCGGCGGTCTGGCCGAGAAGGTGGGCCTCGGCATGTGTTTCGCATTCATGGGTGTGATACTCGTGGTGGCTCTCGTGCTCCAGCTTGTGGTGCTCCGGCCTAAATATGATGATAAAGACGAGGAGCTTGCCCTTGCCGCCGACACCGAGGAGCTCTGATGGCGCCCCTCTGCTGATATAGGCAGGAATTACGAAGCCGCCTTCGCCATGATCCCGGAAGGGATGAGGCGAAGGCGGCTTCGTTGTGGCTTATAGTGGTCAGGGCCTGATGCGGTCGATGGCTGCCATCCACTCGGCGGCGGAGGCATCGGAGGGCATGCGCCAGTCGCCGCGAGGCGAGAGACACACACTGCCCACTTTGGGGCCGTCGGGCAGGCAGGAGCGTTTGAACTGCTGGGCAAAGAAACGGCGGAAAAACACCCTGAGCCATTTGAGGATAAGGGCGGGGGAATCGAAGTCGGTGCCCTCAAATGCCTTGCGGGCAAGGATGTAGATCTTTTCGGGCGAGAAGCCGAAGCGGAGGGTGTGGTAGAGGAAGAAGTCATGGAGGGTGTAGGGCCCTACGGTGTCTTCGGTCTTCTGGGCTATCTTTCCGTCGGCATCTGGGGGCAGCAGCTCGGGACTCACGGGGGTGTCGACTATATCGGCAAGCGTGGCGGCCACCTTGTGGTCGCCGTCGGTGGCGGCTCTTGCTGCAAACCACTCCACGAGATAGCGCACGAGGGTTTTCGGGACTCCGGCATTGACTCCATACATCGACATATGGTCGCCATTGTAGGTGGCCCATCCGAGTGCGAGCTCCGAGAGGTCGCCTGTGCCGAGCACTATGCCCCCCGTCTGGTTGGCAACATCCATCAATATCTGTGTCCGCTCGCGCGCCTGCGAGTTTTCATATGTTATGTCGTGGACAGCAGGGTCGTGGGCAATGTCGGCGAAGTGCTGCTCCACGGCGGGGCCGATCGGGATCTCGCGGATGGTCACTCCGAGCCCCTTCATGAGGGCAATGGCATTGTCGTAGGTGCGGTCGGTGGTGCCGAAACCGGGCATTGTCACGCCTATTATTCCTTCGCGCGGGAGCGATAGGGAGTCGAATGTGCGGGCGGCCACCAGCAGAGCCAGAGTGGAGTCGAGGCCTCCGGAGATGCCAACAGTGAGGGTGCGGGCCTTGATGAAGTCGAGGCGGCGGCGCAGGCCGGCGGTCTGTATATTGACTATCTCGGTGCAGCGACGGTCGCGGTCGGCTCCCTCGGCGGGTACGAAGGGGTGTGGATCTACGTGGCGGTAGCGTGGCAGGATGGTGGTGTCGTAGGCTGCGGTGCGTTGTGGAGGCATCACAGGCTCAATACCGGCGCGGGCGGCTGAGTCGGCAAACGACGAGGTGTGGATCCTGTCGCGCTCTATAGCCTCGATGTCTATGTCGGCGATCACGTAACGGTCGGATGGATCCCAGCGGTTGTTTTCACACATCAGTGTGCCGCGCTCGGCTATCAGGGCCTTGCCCGAATATACGAGGTCGGTCGACGATTCGCCATAGCCTGCCGAGGCGTAGGCGTAGGCGCAGAGGCATCGTGCCGACTGCTGGGCCACGAGCCCCCGCAGATAGTCGTATTTGCCTATCAGATCGTCGGAGGCCGAGAGATTGACTATGACGTGGGCCCCGGCCATGGCTGCTGCTCCCGACGGGGGCTGAGGAGTCCAGAGCTCCTCGCATATCTCCACGCCCACCAAGGCGCCTCCACATTCAAATACGCGCTGCTGATCCTGCGGGCCGGGAGCCCACCATCGGCGCTCGTAAAATTCGTTGTAGGTCGGCAGAAACTCCTTGGCCACCAATAGCTTCACGTCGCCTCCGGCCACAATGGCCGCGCAGTTGCGGAGCTGGGTGCCGTAGCTCACGGGCACCCCTACGGCGAGGGTCATGGTCCAGCGGCTGCTGGCTTCGGCTATGCGCCTGAGCCCGTCGGCGGCAGCGGCGATGAGGGTTGACGAATGAAAGAGGTCGGCGCAGGAGTAGGCGGTGACACACATCTCCGGCATCACAGCGAGCTCAACGCCTTTGGCATTGAGCTCGTCGGCGAGAGCTATGATGCTCTCGGTGTTTTCGGCCACAGAGGCCACATTGACGCGGGGCACAGCGGCCGCAACGCGAAGAAAGCCGTTTGTCACGGTGGGTCGGAATGGGGGATAAGGTTGTGGAAATTAATGGGGTCAGATACCGAAGGAGAGGGTGGTGTAGTAGCGGTTGGCGCCGCGCATGGGGGCGCGGTAGTCGAAG
Source organism: uncultured Muribaculaceae bacterium (assembly GCA_910579675.1). Classification (GTDB taxonomy): domain Bacteria; phylum Bacteroidota; class Bacteroidia; order Bacteroidales; family Muribaculaceae; genus Paramuribaculum. The sequence goes on from CAJTUF010000008.1 coordinate 21,695, forward strand.
CGGAGGGTGACATACTGGCCGCCGGGACCCCACCATGTGGCGCTGAGATCACCTCCGCGGTTGTAGCTGCTCACGGGCGGCCCATAGAGCGACGACAGGCGGGCATAGGCCATGTTGTAGCGGTTGAGGTCGCGCCAGTCGGAGGAGTAGGTAAATTCCGATCCGGCGAGGAGGCCATTGCTGTATTGAAGAACACCGAAGGGCCAGCGCATGTTGAGTTGCACCACATCGTTGACATACACCATATCGTCGGTGTAGCCGTCGACGGTGTATCCGTTTGAGATCAGAGCGTCGATTCCCATACCTAAGGCAGTGCCGAATGTGAGGCCGAGCACAGTGGAGAAGAGGGGCCGGGGACCGGGACGCCATGCCGGAGGGGGCACGGGGCGGTGGTAGCCGTGGAAGTGGGCCGGGCGGAAGGGACGGTGGGGCGGGGGAGCCATGGGCGGACGGTGGATGGCATGGCCGGGACGCACATGGTTGGGCTTGCCGGGGGTCCAGTTATGGCTCGGGCCGGATGGTCTCACATTTTGACCTGGACGGTGGTTATTATTTCCGGGCTTCACGTTGTGGCCGGGCTTGGGGGCGTTTTGGCCTGGCTTCACATTATTACCCGGTTTGGGTGCATTGGGGCGATGACCATCGGCTCCCGGACGATATACAGGAGAGGTATTGACTGGGCGCTTGTTGGCCTCGGGACGGCGGTTGCCATCGGGGCGCTTGTTAGCCTCGGGGCGGCGGTTGTTATGGCGGTCACGCTGTGCCCCTCCTCTGTCGCGCTTTGATTCGGTGCGCTCGGTGCGCTCGCCTGCGCCTCTGCGCTGGGCCATCGAGGAGAGAGGGAGAGAGCATATCATGAGCATACATATCAAGGATGCGATAACGCGGCGCGGCGGAGTGGCCGAGGCGATAAGGCGGGCTAAAAGTGTCTGTTTCATTGCATGGTTTGTGTTAAGGTGGAGGTTGGAATCGTTTTGGTGGAGAGGGGGCCAAAAGCTGAGAGCCTTTGTTTATAAGACACCAAACGGGGCGATTGTTTAACCACCGATTGCAAAAATAACTAAAATCGTCGGAAAAATGGTAATTTTGCACCCGATATGAATAGCACTCCGACTCCAGTGACCACCTTCCGGGGCCTTCTCGCCCTCTCTCCGGTGGCTGTTTTCCTTGCTCTTTACCTTGTGGTGTCGCTCGTCAAAGGTGATTTTTATGCCATGCCGGTGGCCGTGGCCCTCGCTGTGGGGTCGGCATGGGGCATAGTGCTGCTCCGTGGGCGCAGTCTTTCCGACCGCATAGGTGTGTTCTCGCGCTCGGCAGCCCATCCCGACATCATCTACATGATATGGATCTTTATCCTTGCCGGAGCTTTTGCATCGGCCGCCAAGAGCATAGGGGCTATCGACGCCACTGTGGCTCTGACGCTAAGGGCCTTCCCTGGAGAGTGGATCATGCCTGGCCTGTTTGTGTCGGCCTGCATCATCTCGCTATCGATAGGCACTTCGGTGGGCACCGTAGTGGCCATCACTCCCCTGGCGGTGGAGATAGCGCGTGCGGCGGGCGACGAGTCGACCGTAGCCATGTTTGTTGCCGCAGTGATAGGCGGTGCGTTTTTCGGCGACAATCTGAGCTTCATATCCGACACCACAATTGCCTCGACCCGCACTCAGGGATGCTCGATGAGCGACAAGTTCAAGGCCAACATCTGGATCGTGGTGCCTGCTGCAATAATCACCCTCTGCGTATATGTGGTGATAGGCCATGAGGCATCGGGCATCCCGGTGCCCGATGCGCCAAACGCTTGGCTCACCATTCCTTATCTCCTCATCCTCGCCACAGCCATAGCGGGCGTCAATGTGGTGGTGGTGCTCATGCTCGGCATTCTGGCAGCGCTCGTCACCGGAGTGGCGGCGGGCACCGCCGGCCTCACCGCGATATGCGTGGCTATGGGCGAGGGAATCGACTCGATGGGCAATCTTATCGTGGTCACTCTTATGGCCGCCGGCCTCGTAGGGGTGGTCAAGACCCTCGGCGGCATCGACTTCCTCATCGACCGCCTGAGCCGCCGTGTCACCGGTCGCCGCGGAGCCCAGGCCTCGATCGCACTCCTTGCTGGCTCGGTCGATGTGTGTACCGCCAACAACACCGTGGCCATCCTCACTGTAGGCACCATCTCATCGACAATCGCACGCCGCTTCGGTGTCGACCCGCGCAAAAGCGCATCGCTGCTCGACACCGCCTCGTGCATAGCCCAGTGTCTGATTCCCTACGGCGCCCAGACCCTTATGGCCACCTCGCTGGCCGGCCTCACACCCGCCGCGCCATGGCCCTACCTCTACTATCCCTGGGCTCTGACCCTCGTCACCGCCCTCAGCATCATCTTCCTCTTTCCGCGCCGCCTCCGTGGCTCCCACCCCTCCGCGGTGTGATCCGCCGCCACACTTCCATTGGATATAAATAGCGATTGGAAGTGGAGTTGAGAGGTCATATTAGTCGTAGAATGCCGTGCAGGGGATGTTAATTTTGGGCTCTAAAATGGCGAGAGTTACAAAATTAAGTAGTATATTTGCACGCTGAAAAAGCGACTGACCGCATCCGCGGGAGTACCCGACGATCCTTCGAGAGGAAGATCGGGCACCTTCTGTGGCTGTTTATATACATGCAGGTCAGCCACATATATTGACGAAATAAATAATCAACCAATCAAAAATACCTTATTCCCGACATGCAAAGCAAAGGAAAATTAGGAAGTGTCGTAGCCGGCATCATAGCCATATTCCTGGTGCTCATCTGCCTGTTCTATCTCTCGTTTACCGTGGTGACCAATCATCACGAGGCCAACGCTGAGAAGTTTGCGGCAGCCCAGAGCAACGGCGACACACGTTCCGACGCCTATCGAGTGGCCTACAAGAGCTACATCGACTCCATCGCCAAGGAGCCCGTCTACCTCGGTTATACTTTCAATGAAGTTCAGAAGCTCGGCGTAGGGCTGGGCCTTGACCTCAAGGGCGGCATGAACGTCACCCTTCAGGTATCGGTGCCCGACATCCTCCGCTCTATGGCCAATGCCGAAGGCAACCCTTACTTTGAAGCGGCTCTCCATGCCACCGACTCGGTGGTGCGCGCCACCAAGACCAACGACTATGTGGGCGCTTTCTGCCGCGAATACCGTCGCCTTGATCCCTCGGGCGACCTCACTGTGGTGTTCCGCGAGCAGACCAAGCGCGGCGACAGTCCTGAGGCTGTGGAGCGCGCTCTCAAGCAGGAGGTAAAGGATCGCGTGAGCTCCTCGACCAATGTGCTCCGCTCCCGTATCGACCAGTTTGGTGTGGTATCGCCCAACATCCAGGAGCTTGAAAACGACGGTCAGATCCTTCTGGAGCTTCCCGGCGTGAAAGAGCACGACCGTGTGCGCGAACTCCTCAAGAGCTCGGCCAACCTCGAGTTTTACGAAACCTTCCCTCTGGCCGACTATCAGAACGCTATCGTGGAGCTTGACCGCGCAGTTGCCGCCGACTCCACCGGCGATGGCCGCGGCCTTTTCGCCCACTTCCTTCAGGTAGGCTCGCAGTATGATCCTATCGCCGTCGGCTCCGCCACCTCCATGGAGCGCGCCGCCATCGACTCCATCATCTCGTCGGCAGCCGCCCGCCGCACCCTCCCGGGCAATCTCAAGCTGGCATGGCAGGTTAAGCCCCAGACCATAGAGATGACCGACACCGTGACCGGCCGCACCCGCAAGATCGACCTCTACACCCTCGTGGGTCTCCGCACCGTGGGCGGCAAGGCAACCCTTGCCGGCGACGTAGTGACCACCGCCTCCAACGAATACGACAATATGCAGGGCGGCAACTATGTGTCGATGTCGATGAAGCCCGACGCAGCCAAGATCTGGGCCCGCATGACCGCTGCCAATGTAGGCAAGCAGGTGGCCATCGTGCTCGACAATATGGTATATTCAGCCCCCAACGTGCAGAACGCCATCGAGGGAGGCCGCACCTCCATCACCGGCCACTTCTCGACCGATGAGGCAAAAGACCTTGCCAACGTGCTCAAGAGCGGTAAGATGGCTGCCAAGGTGGATATCATCTCCGACACCGTGATCGGCCCGTCGCTGGGTCAGCAGGCCATTGAAGACGGCATGTGGTCGTTTGTGGTGGCTCTCGTGCTCCTCATGATCTTCATGATGCTGATCTACGGCGTGATCCCCGGCCTGATCGCCAACCTCGCCCTTATCTTCAACATCTTCTTTACCTTCGGTATCCTCGCTTCCTTCCAGGCAGTGCTCACCCTCTCGGGTATCGCAGGTATCGTGCTCGCCCTCGGTATGGCCGTCGACGCCAATGTGCTCATCTTCGAGCGCGCCAAGGAGGAGCTCCGCAATGGCAAGAATGTACGCACCGCGATAGCCGACGGCTACTCCAACGCCTTCTCGGCCATCTTCGACTCCAACCTCACTTCGGTGATCACCGCAGTGATCCTGCTTCTCTTCGGTACCGGCCCCATCAAGGGCTTCGCCACCACCCTCATCATCGGTATCATCTGCTCGTTCTTCACCGCTGTATATCTCACCCGTCTGGTGTTTATCCTCTGCGCAAAGAGCAAGCCCTTCGAGAATCTTACCTTCACCACGGCTATCTCGCGCCGCATGTTCACCAACACCCACATCAACTTCCTGGGTGCCCGCAAGAAGGCATTTGCCGTTGTGGCCGGTCTTATCGTGCTCGCCGTGATCAGCTTCTTTGTCCGTGGCCTCAACCAGGGCATCGACTTCTCGGGTGGCCGCAACTATGTGGTGCAGTTTGATCATCCCGTGAAGACCCACGAGCTTCAGGCCAAGCTGCAGCCCCTCTTCGAGGGCGCTCAGGTAGGTGTGATCACTATCGACGACGACACCAAGGTGCGTATCTCGACCAACTACAAGATTGATTCAGATGAGGATAATGTCGATGATCAGATCACCGAGATCCTCTACAATGGTCTCAAATCTGAGATCGGCGATATGTCGATGACCGACTTCTCGACCACCAATGAGAACATAGGCATCATGTCGTCGCAGAAGGTAGGTCCTACCGTGGCCAACGACATGCGCACCGACGCCGTTATAGCCGTGGTGCTCGCTCTCGCAGCCATGTTCCTCTACATCCTCATTCGTTTCCGCAACGTGGCCTTCTCGCTCGGCGCTCTCGCCGCTGTGGCATTCACCGCCTTCATGATCATCGGCTTCTACTCCTTCTTCTGGGGCCTCTTCCCCTTCGCTATGGAGATCGACCAGTCGTTTATCGCCGCTATCCTTACCGTGATCGGTTATCAGATCAACGATACCGTGGTAGTGTTTGACCGTGTGCGCGAAAATGTGGGCCTCTATCCCAAGCAGGACTTCGGCACCACTATCAACAGCTCGATCAACTCCACACTCGGTCGTACGGTGATGACCTCTGCCACCACCCTTCTGGTGCTCCTCTGCATCTTCATCCTCGGTGGCGACGCCATCCGCTCCTTCACCTTCGCTATGATCTTCGGTGTGGTGCTCGGCACCCTCGCCACCATCTACGTGGCCGCCCCCGTGGCTTACCTCACCGACTCACGCCGCAACGCCAAGGCCGCCCGCCGCGCCTGATCGTAGCTGTGCCCTAAGCAGCGACTAACCCCGCAACATAACTCTGCTTATTATTATAATGCGCCCCGACAGCCATATGGTTGCCGGGGCGCTGCTTTTTAGCATCCGGGTTGAGTGCTGACAGTGATTTTTTATGTACCTTTGCATATTAAAAGCAATGCCAACCACAATCTCCATTTTACTCCCCGACTTCATATGCGCCGACTGATACTCAGCCTCACCATAGTGTTGCTCCCTCTCCTGCTTGGTGGATGCCGCTTCAGCTGGACACTCAATGGCGCCGCCCTCGACTATAATGTCTACAAGACGGTGTCGATAGCCAATTTCCCTATCCGTACAGCTCTGGTATATCCGCCGTTGCAGACCATCTTTGAGAATGAGCTGCTCAACTATGTGTCGCGCAACACGCGCCTTCAGGTGATCGATCCTCCGGCCGACATCCAGATCGAAGGCGAGATCACCGGCTATGAGCTCACCCCGCAGGCAGTGACGCAGGATGCTCTCGCATCGCAGACCCGCCTCACCATACGCGTACATGTGATCTATACCGACAATAAGGTGCCCGACAAGAGCTTCGATCAGGATTTCTCGGCCTATAAGGACTTCGACTCCAGCGAGATGCTCACCGATGTTCAGGACAATCTGTGCCAGCTCATATCGGAAGACCTTGTGATACAGATCTTCAATGCCACTCTCGGCGATTGGTAATCTCCCACCACCCATCCTTTTTATTCCTATCCCGACACAATGACCCAAAGCGAGTCGACCCAAAGCGAGTCTGCCGCATCTATGCTGCGACGCCTGCTCACCGAGCCCGGGGCCTGCCCTACGGCCCGGGAGGTGGCTCTTCTCGCCGATGCCTATCCTTACCTTGCCGTACCTGCGGCCATGAGGCTCAAGCGTGCTCCGGTGGCATCGGTGACCGCTGATGAGCGGGCCTGGCTTACGGCGCGTGTGGCCACAACTGCTCCCGACCGCGCCACACTCTTCCGCCTTACGGATCCCGATGGGGCTCTCCTCGGCAACTTCATGCCCGCCGAGACGCCCGCTCCCCCCACCGCCACCAGCACCGACTCGGCCATCGACACCTTTCTTGAGCGCTACGGCCGCATGAGCGAGCATGAGGAGGCTCTGCTCGAGAAGATGATATTCAATCCGGTGCCCGACGACTATGCGGCACTTTTAATGCGTGAGGATCAAGGGGACGCTCCCTCCGACTCTCCCGCAGCCGAAGCGGCAGCCTCTCCCCGCTCCGATGCACAGGACAAGCTGCTCGACGCATTTCTGGCCACCGACCACGCCTTTACTGTCGACGAGCCTGAGGAGGCAGCAACAGATCGGAGCCGCCCCGAGCCCCAGCCGTCGAAAACGGCCGATCAGCCTCGGATTGCAACACCTTCCGTACCTGTAGCTTCGCCGGCTCCATCGTCGTCGCTCAGCGAGAGTCTGGCCCGAATCTACATCAAAAAAGGGCGTTACGACAAAGCCTATGACATTATTCACGCTCTTAGCTTGAATAATCCAAAAAAAAGTGTTTACTTTGCAGACCAATTGCGCTTTCTGCAAAAACTCATGCTCAATCAGCGCTACGCCACCGCGCGGCGCGAAGGGCAATCCAAACCGTAATCACTACATTTTAAGCTATGTATATCCTTCTTATTGTTCTTACTCTCATCGCAGCTCTGCTGATGATCGGCGTAGTGCTCATCCAGAAGTCGAAGGGCGGCGGCCTCTCGTCGTCGTTTGCCGGCTCAAACCAGATCATGGGTGTGCGCCGCACCAACAGCTTCATCGAGAAGGTGACCTGGATCCTCGCTGCCGCTATCTGCGTGTTTGCCATCCTCTCCACTTTCTTCATGCCCAACTCCGTTGCCACCTCAGGTCCCCGCGTGAAGGCTCCCGCAGCCATTGAGCAGAGCGCTGCCGGATATGACAGCCAGCTCCCTGCTGCCACCACCGAGGCACCCGCCACTGAGGCCACTGAGGCACCTGCCCCCGAGGCACCCGCTGAGGCACCTGCCGAGTAAGCAATATCCACCACTATTCCCCCCATCTACGGGAGCATAGCCGGGCCAATCCAGTCCGCGCCATGCTCCCTTTGGTCGTTCGGGCTATCTCTTTTCCTCTTACCCCACATCTATCCACCCCATTCTGCCTTAATATGCTTGTCAAAGTGTTTGGAGCCGCCCTGCAGGGCATAGATGCCATATTGGTCACCATCGAGGTGTCGGTGGTGCGTGGCGCATCGTTCAACATGGTAGGCCTCCCCGACGCGGCGGTCAAGGAGAGCTATCAGCGTGTGATGACTGCCATCCAGCAGACAGGCATAGAGGGGCCGAGGCGGCGCGTGGTGGTCAATCTTTCGCCGGCCGACGTGAGGAAAGAGGGCTCGGCATTCGATCTGCCCATCGCTGTGGGGCTTCTCGCTGGCGATGAGAAGATGCCCTCGGGCGCGCTGGCCGATTATCTCATCATGGGTGAGCTTAGTCTCGACGGCACACTGCTCCCCATCTCAGGAGCGCTCCCAATGGCCATAAAGGCGCGTGAGCTCGGCTTCAAGGGGATGATAGTGCCCGAGAGCAATGCCACTGAGGCCGCCGTGGTCAACAATCTCAAGGTCTATGGGCTGCACTCGCTTCGCGAAGTGGTTGATTTCCTTTCCGGCACGCTCGACATTGAGCCCACAGTGGTCGACACCCGCTCCGAATTTGCCCGCTCCTCCACCATCTTTGAGGTCGATTTTGCTGAAGTCAAGGGGCAGGAGACTGTGAAACGTGCGTTTGAGGTGGCGTGTGCCGGAGGCCACAACATACTTCTCGTCGGCCCTCCCGGCTCTGGCAAATCAATGATGGCCAAGCGTCTGCCCACCATCATGCCCCCCTTCACCCTTGCTGAAGCGCTCGAGACCACCAAGATCCACTCGGTGGCGGGCAGGCTGAGACGCGGCTCCCGGCTCATGACCCAGCGCCCCTTCCGTGCGCCCCACCACACCATCTCGCCAGTGGCCCTCGTGGGCGGAGGCTCCAACCCCCGTCCGGGCGAGATCTCGCTGGCCCACAACGGAGTGCTTTTTCTTGACGAGTTTCCCGAATTTCCGCGCACGGTACTCGAAGTGCTCCGTCAGCCGCTCGAAGACCGCCACATCTCCATATCGAGGGCGCGCTACTCGATCGACTATCCCGCCGGATTCATGCTCGTGGCCAGCATGAACCCATGCCCGTGTGGCTACTACAATCATCCCACCAAGGCGTGCAGCTGTCCGCCCGGAGCAGTGAGCAAATATCTCGCGCGCATCTCCGGGCCGCTCCTCGACCGCATCGATCTTCAGGTGGAGATACTACCCGTGGCGTTCGACGATCTGGCGCAGACAGCGCCGGGCGAGCCGAGCAGCGGCATCCGCGACCGTGTGTGCCGCGCACGCGCCGTGCAGCAGGCGCGTTTTGCATCAGAGCCGGGCATCCACTGCAACGCGCAGATGACCTCGCGCCTCATCGCCACCTACGCCCCTCTCACCGACCAGTGCCGGGCCATACTCAAGGCCGCCATGGAAAAATTTGACATGAGCGCCCGTGCCTACGACCGCATCATCAAAGTGGCGCGCACGATAGCCGACCTCGACGGCTCGGAGGCCATCGCTCCGCAGCATATCAAGGAAGCGATAGGCTACCGGAGCCTCGACCGCTCATCGTGGGGACAGCAGGTGCCCGGGCTCGATCCGCTGCCGTTCTGAGCCTGCAAATAGGGTCGGGGCCATTCAACCCCACGGTCACGATTGTTGTTTATCATGTACTATGAAAACAATAATCAATACTTCAGTACCTGATTTCGCCGTCGAGGCATATACCGACGGCCAGTTCAAGACAATTTCACGCGCCGACACCCTCGGGCGCTGGGCCGTTTATTTCTTCTATCCCGCCGACTTCACATTTGTGTGTCCTACCGAGCTGGAAGATATGGCCGACGCCTATGAAAAGTTCAAGGAGCTCGGCGTGGAGGTATATGCGGTGTCGACCGACTCGCAATTCTCCCATAAGGCATGGCACGACTCGTCGGCAGCTATCTCCAAGGTGAAATTCCCGATGCTCGCCGATAAGACCGGCTATCTGTCGGAGGCTTTCGGAGTGCTCGACCCCGAATCGTTCATGGCCTACCGCGGCACATTCGTGGCCAATCCCGAAGGCAAAATCAAGATTGCCGAGATCAACGACAACGGCATCGGACGTAACGCCGACGAGCTCCTCCGCCGCATCGAGGCCGCACAATTTGTGGCCGAACACGGCGATCAGGTTTGTCCCGCCCGCTGGCGTCCCGGAGCTTCAACCCTGAAGCCCGGCATCGACCTCGTAGGAAAGATATAATTCTAACCATGAGCAGCGCATCCGGCCATGAAGACCCCGATCGGTCTTCATGGCCGGAATTTCTGTTTGCCCAAAATACTGTCTCGCCTCAGCGATTTTTTTTACTGCGCTGTTTGGGGGTGTGATTAAAGCGCCACTGCACATGCAACATGAAGTAGCGAGGCAAAACTGTCCGGTATGTTTCAGTGCGCCCCTGTGCATTTACGGTATATGACACATTGCTCAGATCATGGAGGATGTCATAACCATCGAGCATCAATATCATCGAGCCTTTCAGTATGCTCTTTGACAAGCGTGCATTCAGAACGAAATTGTTGGTATTGAGAGCTTCATCGGTAAATCCCCGACGGTTATACATTGTGAGATCAGCCGATAACTGAAAATTAGCCGGAAGAGTGGCAACCGCATTAACTCCGGTGTTGAAACCCCACGTGTTTTGGTTTGTGAAGTCAGTCAGGTTAGAGGTGTAGCGGGCAAATCTGCCATTGAAATTCAGCCCTACTTTGACAAGAGGGAAAGTGTATGTGCAATTTAATTTATAATCAACATTGTTGTCAAAGACCTTGCTTCTGAGCAATGCTGAACCATCTTGACTAATAAGGTCAGCACTTGTGATATGGGTAAACGCCAACCGGGTGTTGAAATCAAGATTATTATATTGTCGCGCAATATATCCGACAAAGGAGGCGTTCCAGTTTCCGTCAACATTCATATATCTCGAATGGCGTATACCGGTGTTTGTGTCATAGTCTGATACCATGGATATGGCATTACTTAAATATCCATATTCTATACTTGCCGATGAATAGCTGCCTCCGAATCCTTCGCCACGGTTTGAATAGCTGAGGCTTGTTGTCACACTAAAAGCATCTTTGAGATCAGGATTTCCGTGGATTATATATAACGGATTAGTCGTATCCACGTAATCCACCAGATGAGTCATAAGTGGTTCGATAGTCTTCAGATTCCATCGGAAAGTGACATGATGACGCCCGTCCATCCACTCTAAATAAGGGTGTGCTTCCTGAAAAAGGACTTTATTCTTTGTGATAATAGAATGTATGTCTCCCCTGTCATATATAAGCTCCCGGTGAGCATATGAGATGGGAAATCTCAGGCTAAACCACCAATGATCAGATTGATGGTTGAGCTCAATATTGAATTTATGCAGTTGGCTTGTCTGCCGGCTTATGAAACTGTTTGAGGGATCAAAAATCATATTTTCAGTTACAGATGGAAGCTGTCCGTGAATGAAATCTCCTTCTTGCAGCTGATTTTCAATATAATGGAGCATGGAAGTTGTCCGACAGTATTCATTTTCAAAGCCATAGTTTATCGACACACCTATCTTTGAAATAATGCGTTGATAGCCAACTTCGACTCCCTCTTTATGATTGAAATCGGGATGGTTGTTGTATCGTTGAGTTCTTGATTCAGAAGCCGCTTGCTCATCGCGGAAGCGGAGGTCATAATAACGCTCACTGTTTTCATGGCTGTTACCGTATTTGCCGTTAATCCCGAATGTAAACATATCGCCATTCAAGGATAGCCGTTGTCTAAGAGCAAGTGCTGAATTCAACGAGTGGCCTTTCATATGCAATGCGGATATCTCTCTATTTAGCATTGTTTCCAACACATGGTTATTATCTCCGGAATATATCCCTTCGATAAAAGAGGAGGTGATATTGTTATAGTCTTCGGAGAAGGTTGCGCCCACATTGTTTGAATTTCTGTTCCAGTTTTGGTAGGAGAATGTTGGGATAGCCTGCACTGTCGCACGGTTGTTGGGTTTCCAATACACATCATGCGATGTGTTCAAAGACAACATTCTGTTTATTGAGCGTGCAAAAGAATATGCATAGGTGTTTCTGTTGACAATATAGTTGGTTCTCATCTCGTCTGTGCCATCAGTCTCATGGGTATGGGTCGCATTGGAAGATCCTCGGAATTCCCATGCCTTATTCCTTGTTTTGATGTTATAGTCAAAGCCTCCCATAACAGTACGCAACACTCCGGTTGGCATCTTTTCAGGAGACCAAGAGCCATTTTGACCGGGTTTGCGACTGTCGTTAAGGTTGTTGATGTTGAAATAAGCCATGTATTGGTTGTTGGGCGTGAATCCCATGCCGAAGAGGCGCCCGAGGTATCGGCTGTCGGTGCCCCCTCCAGCTTCCACGTTGGTATTTATTCCAACCATATACTCTTTTTTTAGCTTTACATCCATGACGTATTGAGAGTCACCAAGGTCTGCGCCGGCGAGTTCGCTTGCCCGCCCGAGCTTATCGTAAAGTTGTATATTCTTGACTGTATACGATGGCAAGTTGTTCAGGAGTATCTGATTGTTTGCCCCGAGAAACTCTTTGCCATTAAGCAAAAGAGATTCTACAAACTTGCCTCTTACGAAAATCCTGCCATCATCTGTCAGCTCAACGCCCGGTAATTGTTCTATAAGTGCGTCAAGCATACTTCCATGAGCGAGTTTGAACGCATCGGCATTATATACGAGAGTGTCACCCTTATTGTAGAATTTTACCAAAGAGGCTTTAACAACAATCTCGCCCAATTCTCGGGCCGGCGGCTTGAGATAGAATGACCCTAAATCGACCACATACTGACGCGAAGGGATCGAGTCTAAATTAACGTTTATGCTCTCTGTCTGATATCCGGGTGCTGAAATCTCTACTAAACAGACACCGCGTTTTGAAATAACCGAATTAAAACCACCGGTATATGTCTTATCCGATCCATCAGGTTGACCTGTCCAGATATCCGACACGCAGGTGTCTAATAGTGTGCTGTCGGGTAAATGAATGATTCTGACGTTGGCATATTCAATAGGCTCATGCATGTAATTGTCAAATACAAAGCCTCTTAAAAGTAATTTGTCGTTGGCCTTGATACTGAAACTCAAACTAAGAAGCAATATCAATAGTCCGATGGGGGGGGGGGGAAAATTATTCTCATCTGTTTTTAATGATTTAAGATGGCGCAAAAATATATAATATTTTTATTTTTTCAAATATTTCAACATCTTTTTTTCATAATGACAATTACAGATAATTACGGATAATTGGGTGGGAAATATGGAGGGCAAGGTGTGGGGATGCGTTTTTTTGTGTAAGCTGAAAAATAATGGCTTCGTCATAGCTACTCACATAAGGATAAATCGTCTCTTTGTGGATGTCAAGGCCTGCCACAGTCCGTTGTCTGTCGATAGAAATGAGGTATTTAAGTTTATCGCCCTCAATTTACGAAAAATGTGCCAAGAGCACGATATCTAAAGACAGATAAGTGGCGGCGGCCTTGACCTTTTTATTTTGCCGGTGTAAAAAACCGAAGATTTTTATGTATTTTTGCATATATAATAGCCTCGATATGATAACAAAAGACGAAGTTTTGGAATTGCTGACATCAACCGAGACATATCGGGTTGAGCGCACAATCAGCACCGGTAACATGGACAAGTTCTGTGAGGCCATTTGTGCGTTTGCCAACGATATGCCCAACTCCCGGAAAAACGGCTATCTCATTATCGGGGCACATGACGATGGAAAGTTGTCAGGATTGAAAGTGGACGATGCTCTGATGAAGAAAATATCAGGCATCCGTTCAGATGGCAACATTCTTCCATTGCCGACTATGTCAGTTGACCGTTTCGTGTTTCCCGAAGGAGATTTGTTGGTAGCAGAGGTTCGTCCTTCTGATTTACCACCTGTTCGCTATCGTGGTCGGGCATTTATTCGTATTGGTCCACGCCGCGACATAGCCACCGAAGCGGAAGAACGCATATTGGCTGAACGGCGTTGCTCTTTCATGGCTACATTTGATGCTACTCCGTGCTTGAATGCAAAGTTGGAGGACTTGGATGTGGATTATATCAAGAATACTTATCTTCCAAAGTTCCTTGATGAAGATACACTAACAACTGACAAGCGCGACATAAAGGAGCAACTTGCGTCGATTCATCTTTACGACCGTGAGAACGATTGTCCGACCTATGCGGGAATAATACTGTTCGGAACCAATCCAAAGTATTTTCTTTTGGGTGATTAAGTGCAGTTTGTCCGTTTTGCTGGAAAAGATAAGGGTGGCGATATATTGAACGAGCGACAGTTCTCCGGGCCTCTTTACAAGATGCTCCCTGCGTTGGAATCGTTTGTAAAAGATGGAATTATAACACAACGTCCTGTGCCAGAATCGCTTTTCCGTGAAAAGACCGTTTGGAATTATCCCGAAGGTGCTATACGCGAACTGATGATGAACGCCTGTATGCACCGCGATTATCAATCGAATATGCCAATTCGGTTGTATCAGTTTGATAATTACATCGAGATTATGAACGCCGGAGGGTTATACGGCGAGGCTCGCCCTGAAAACTTCCCTTCCGTAAATGACTACCGCAATCCGCTCGTGGCTGAGGCTATGCGCGTGATGAAATATGTCAACAAGTTCAACCGAGGGGTAACCCGTGTTCAAGAAATGCTCAAAGAAAATGGCAACGCTCCCGCTGTCTTTGATGTGAACACAATCACAGCATTCCGTGTGACTGTTCAAGCAACCAATGAGGCCGACTTGTCGAAGGGCACAAGTCAACCCCCAAGTCAACCCCCAAGTCAACCCCCAAGTCAATCGTTTGAAGAAAAGATTGTCGAATTCTGCAAAGAACCACGATCTGTTGCAGAGATAGCAGCTTATTGTGGGTTTAAGGATGTTAAACATTTTAGAGAGCGGTATCTTAATCCGTTACTCGGCTCCCGCATACAAATGACAAAACCCGACAAACCCACAAGTCGTTTTCAGAAATACATAATTTTATAGCCATAGGATTATAAAACGGATTAAGGCTCGTAATTACCGAACACTTGAGGATGTAGATATTCAAGTGACAGGTATTATACAGCCATCAGTGGAAAGAATAATGCAGGTAAGTCTAATTTTTTGTGTAACTTTGTGGTGTGTGCACTAATGGCATGCGCCCGTAATGACAATGAATCAACTCGACCGACAGATTACTGAAGCTGTGGAGGCTTTCACCTCCAACGATCTCGCATATTCCGACAACGCACTCGTGGTGATTGACCCGGTGGCAGCGACCGCCACTCTTCTCGATCCTGACGAGGATGCCGACACCGACGCTATGATAGATGCCGATCCGGCCCACGATTATGTGGCTGTGATGGATCTTGTGGAGGCCGATCCTCAGGAGCCGGGGCGCTGGATTCCCTGCGCTGAGGCTATAGCCGACCTCTGTGCCGACTATCAGGGCTGAACTGCTGCGAGAGCTATAAGGGCATCGGTGCCACAGGGCTGCCACGCCACTTTGAGCCGGCGCCCGGCAGCGGTGGCGTGGCCCGACGCGCCGACTGTGATCGCCGTCAGCCCCAGTCCGGGCATGCCCATGGCTTTGTAGACCGCTTCCTTGGCCGTCCACAGATGGAGCAGGGAGAGCGCGGAGAGCTCATCGGCCTCCGCCACAAACTTGCGCGCCACCCGCGCGAGCTGCTTGTGGCGGAGGCTGCTCTCTATATCTATGCCTATAGGGGTGGCCGATCCCACAGCAAGGAGGGCCACGGAGGCTCCGTGGCTCACCGACACAGCCCTCGACGGGTCGGCGGCTACATAGGGCGAGCCGTCGGGCCGGTGCAGAATGGCCGAGCCGAGCACGGTGGCGGCGAGAGTGTCGACAGCGCGTCGCTCGGCATCGCGGCCGGTGCCGTCGAGGGGCAGGAGATAGACCTCTATGCCAGGGATGATGATGGGTAGTCGGGTAGCGGTCATCGCAGCTGATTGATGAGATGCACTATGTCGGCTCTGACGGCTTCGAGTGTCGGGGCGAGAGAGTCGGCCGAGTGGGGGAGTGTCTGGAGTGTGAAGGCTCCGCTCACCACTCTCGAAGGGGATGAGGCCACAAACTGTACCGGAGTGATGCATCCCGATGACACTGTGGCCACTATGGCTGAGTAGCCCGCCGGGGTGTCGAAGGCCGTCTGCCTCATGTTCTTGCCTCCGGCGTTGAGGGCCATGCGCTCAAGGCGGTTGTCGATGGCATCCGATGCCTCGGCGGGGGAGCTGAAGCGCAGGTCGGACAGATAGAGGGTGGCTCGGTAGGCGGGATAGCTTATGTCGATCCAGCTGTCGGCGCCCCTGCGGCGGGTTATGCGGGGCTCAAGAGCTTCGGCAACCTCTATGTCGGATCCGGGAGCCACGGGGGCGTAGGCGGCCTCGTAGAGCGGCGTGCGCGGCCACGCGCGGGGCAGAGGCACCGGCGCAGTGTCGGGATTGGTCGTGTCGGGAGAGCCGCAGGCCGCCAAGAGCATGAGCATGGCCGAGGCGGGGGCGAGGCGCAGGGGGATCATCGGTGAGCGGCGGCGTCGCCGGGAGCGGGATTGGCGTCCTGTATGTCGGGCATCACCTTCACCCTCACGCTGGATATGCGGTGGCCCGATATGTCGAGCACCAGAAATCGGCACCGCCCATAGACAAGGCTCTCCTTCTCCTTGGGGAAGTCGCCCTTGATGGCCAGGAGCATACCGGCGAGAGTCTCGCAATCTTCAGTCACATCCTCATATTCGGTCTCGTCGAGCCCTGTGATGTGGAAAAAGTCGCCCAAGAGGGTTTTCCCTTCAAAGATATATGTGTCGTCGCGCAGGCGGCGGTAGGTGATCTCATCTTCGTCGTATTCGTCGTTGATGTCGCCCACGATCTCCTCAAGCACATCCTCGAGGGTCACGAGACCCTGAGTGCCGCCAAATTCATCGACCACGATGGCCATGTGGATGCGGCGGCGGCGGAAATCTTCGAGCAGATCGTCGATCATGCGGCTTTCGGGCACATAATATGCTTCGCGCAGGAGCGATTGCCACTTGAAGTCGGGATTGGCCTTGCCTACATAGGGGAGCAGGTCGCGGGCATAGAGCACACCTCTTATATCGTCTTGCGAGTCGCCGAAAGCCGGGAGCCTTGAGTAGCCCTTGTCGATCACAATGGTCATGACCTCATCGAAGGTCATGTCGGTCTCCACGCCGGTGATGTCTACTCGCGGAGTCATGATCTCGGTGGCTGTGGTGTCGCCGAATTTTAGGATGCCTTCGAGCATCTCCTTATCCTCGCCGGCTTCCACATCGGTGATTTCAAGCGCTTTGCTGAGATCGTCGGGGGTCAGGTCGGCCTCCTTTTTGGTCACCACGCGCCTCACAATGCCGGAGCTGCTGACCAGAAGCATTGCAATGGGCTTGAAGATGACCGACAAGAGCGAAAGACCTTCGACTGCCATTCGGGCCCACCGCATATTGTTGCTGTTGGCCACGAGCTTGGGCAGGATCTCGCCGAAGAGCAGGATGAGGAAAGTGAGTATCACCGACTGGAGGATGAAGCTCACCACCTCGCTCATGCCGGCAAATATCGGGCCGAGGGCGAAGTTGCAGAGTATGACGATGGTCACATTGACCAGATTGTTGGCTATGAGGATTGTTGCGAGTAGGCGCTCGGGCTGCTTGAGGAGTCCGATCACACGGCGTCCGCGGGGAGTGTCTTCAAGCTCCTCCTGCTGCGCGGGAGTGATGGAGAAGTAGGCTATCTCGCTGCCGCTCACAAATCCGGAGATAAGGAGGGCCACCAAAGCCAGAATGAGCGCAATGATCTGTGCGGTGCCCATTACAGGCGCCTGAAGCATGGGGAGATAGGCCAAACAGGACGACATGGCGCCGTGTATGGCCGGAAGAGGGTCTAAATCCACGATTTCAATCAGTTGGTTGAACATTGGTGCAAAGGTACGAAAAATAGCCCGTAAATAAAAAGAGAGCGGACAGCAAAAGCATATCGCGTCAGTTCTGCTGTAAAAACGTAGGTTATTCGATCACCACAAGCACGGGGTTGCTGTCGTCGGTAAGATTCCGGAGAGGAGCGGGTATATCGGCGTCGGGATTGTTGTCGATCCATTCAAGAATCTTGTCGGCAGTGACAACCGACACAAAGGCTCCGGAGGGCGTGATCAGAATCGGCTTCAAGGGCATGAATCCTGAGAGGTCGTCGGTCACGCCCTCTCCGGCCGGAGAGATGACGGTGGTGCCCGACTCACGGTCGTAGATGCCTATATACTCTTTGTGGTTGGCATCGCCAAGCCATCCGTGCGACAGGCCGAAAAGCACTTTCGACCGCCCTTCGATAAGGTCAGTGACTATATAGTTGTCGGCGCTGAATGGCTCGGCATTGAGTTGCTCGATAGGATGGGAGTGGGTGCCCATATCAAATGTGAGCAAGGGGGAGGCGCCTTCAGACGTGACGGTGTAGACCGTATCGCAGAAGCTCTCGTTGAAATGCAGATCAGGCCCTACGAGCCAATAGCTGCAGTCGGGAAAAACGGTCGATTTGCCGTCGGCTGTGACTTCTATGATGGAATTGCCGGGAGTCCCGAGAACAGAGTCGAATGTGCGGACAGTCACCTGACCGTTGAATGAAAGGACGTATGGCTCGCAGGGGTAATCTTTGAGTAGGGGGAGCGAGTCGAGCAGAGCGCCGGTGAGGCTGTAGGTATAGAGCTGTTTGGTGCGGGTGCCGGAAAAATCACGCTTCACCAGAGTTATGGTGGAGTCGGTCGAGGCGACGAGTGAAAATCCGTCGACATCTATTTCAGGAAGCACTTTTCCGAGATACTTTCCGGAGGGGGTATATGTTTCCCAGCCTTTGCGGTTGGAGCTGCTGAAGAGCAGGCGGGAGCCGTCGGAGCTTACTACGGGCACAGGATAGGAGTATTCGCCGGGTCCTTCACCGCTGCGCCCGATGGTGTTGAGAAATTTACCGGAGCAGAGATCGAAAGCCATTGCTGCCGAGGGGGTGTCGCCACCAAACGACACCTTTTCTGAATTTGATATGATGAAAATGTTGTCGGTGACGCAGGCCGTCCATGAATTGGCTATCAGAGCGCTGTCGGTGGTCTCCAGAGGGATATATGATATTTTCTTGCCGAGCATCGACGCCTTCACGTCGCCGCCCGATGCCAGGACTTCGTCAACATTGATTGTGCCCGGCTTTATGTCGTCGCTATCGGTATTGCCTGAGCAACCTGCCATAAGGGTCATGGCGATGATAGCGGCAGAGAAATATTTTGTCATGATGATGAATGGATGGAGTGTTGATTCGGGCAAAGGTAGTTAAAAATAGTTTACATTGTCAGGCTCTGAAAGATAATTTAACTCCGTGGAGGCAAAAAGGTGAGAGACAGCCGCAAATAGAGTGGGGCGCGGGCTTGGGTGATCCGAAGATTTTGTGTATCTTCGCGGAGCCGCTTCAAGCGATGAATTTTATCAGTCGTAGTATCATGAAAATATATTATCTCTTTGCCGCTTTGCCTCTGGCAGTGGCTGCGTGTTCACCCCAGGGCGGGGCGCCTGCTCCCGAGGCCGACTATACCGGCTATGTCGATGTAAAGATCGGCACCGGAGGCCACGGACATGTGTTTGTAGGCGCCAATGTGCCTTTTGGACTGGTGCAGCTCGGCCCCACCAGCATCCCCCAGGAGTGGGACTGGGTGTCGGGCTACCACGATTCCGACTCCACCGTGATAGGTTTTTCCCACACCCACTTCTCCGGCACCGGCATAGGCGATCTGTTTGATGTCAGTGTGATGCCCGTGGTGGGATCTGACCTTACTTATGCCCGAGGCAAGGAGGATGATCCTCAGAGCGGCCTATGGTCGTATGCCGACCGCTCCCGCGAGGTGGCCCGCCCGGGTTATTACTCGGTGCCCCTCACGCGCTACGGCATCACAGCCGAGCTCACCGCCACAAACCGCGTAGGCTTCCACCGCTACACCTTCCCCGCCTCCGACTCCGCCGCTATCGTGATCGACCTCCAGAACGGCGGATGCTGGGACCGCACCACCGCCGCCTCGATGAAGGAGCTCAACGACTCCACCGTGGTGGGCTACCGCTTCTCAAAGGGGTGGGCTCCCGATCAGAAGGTATATTTTGCCGCCCGCACCTCCAAGCCTTTCAGCTCGCTCGAGCTCAAGGGGCAGGATGATATGTATGGGCGCCTCAACTTCGCCACCACCGCCGGCGAGCAGATCATGCTCAAGGTGGCTCTCTCGCCTGTGTCGGAAGAGGGCGCGCTGGCCAATCTCGATGCCGAGCTGCCCGGATGGAACTTCGAGGCCACCGAGGCCGATGCAAAGGCCGCATGGAACTCCGAGCTCGCACGGGTGAGGATCGAGACCCCCGACAGTGTGGAGCGCACCAAGTTCTACACCAGTCTCTACCACACCATGATCGCCCCCTCGACCTATCAGGATGCCGACGGCACTTATTATGGAGCCGACGGAAAGATCCATCAGGGGGATGGCCACACCAACTATACCACCTACTCGCTCTGGGACACCTACCGCGCCGCCATGCCGCTCATGAGCATAATCAACCCCGACCGCAACGCCGATATGATCAATACCATGCTCAATATCTGCGACCAGCAGGGACGTCTCCCGGTGTGGCATTTCTGGGGCAATGAGACCAATTGCATGGTGGGCAATCCCGGCATCATACCGGTGGCCGACGCCATTGTGAAGAATCAGCCCGGCATTGACCGCGAACGCGCCTACAAGGCACTCCTCGTCACTGCCGCCGACACCGCCCGCGGGGGCGGACTCCGCGAGAAGTATGGCTATATACCATCGGATCTCATGACCGAATCGGTGGCCTACGATATGGAATATGCCATTGCCGACGGAGCTATCGCACGCGCAGCCGAGGCTATGGGCGACACCGCCAATATGCGCCGCTTCACCGAGCGCAGCCACTCCTACCGCAACTATTTCGATCCTACCACCGGGTTTATCCGCGGCAGGATGGCCGACAAGTCGTGGCGCACACCTTTCGATCCGCGCTCGTCAAACCACCGTGCCGACGACTATTGCGAGGGCAACGCATGGCAATACACATGGCTCGTGCCTCAGGATCTCGAAGGTCTGGAGCAGTGTTTCGGCTCGCGCGAAGCAACCATTGCCCGCCTCGACTCGCTCTTCACCACCGACTCAGAGCTCACCGGCGACCTCGTGTCGAGCGACATATCGGGTCTCATAGGCCAGTATGCCCACGGCAATGAGCCGAGCCACCACGTGATCTACTTCTACACCATGCTCGGCGAGCCCGACAAGGCCGCCGACCGTGTGCGTCAGGTTTTCGACGAGATGTATCTTGCCGAGCCCAACGGACTTTCGGGCAATGAGGATGTTGGCCAGATGTCGGCATGGTATATCCTCTCGGCTCTCGGATTCTATCAGGTGGAGCCCGCCTCGGGCCGCTACTGGTTTGGCTCGCCGCTCTTCGACAGCGCCGAGATCGACGTGCCCGGCGGCAAATTTACCGTCAAGGCAATCGGCAACTCCAAGGACAACAAGTATATCCGCTCGGTCAAGCTCAACGGCAAGGAATATGACAAGCCCTATATCATGCACTCCGACATAATGAACGGAGGCACCCTTGAATTTACAATGGGCCCGGCCAAATAATTCCGGCTCCTGAGCAAAAAACCGCACGGGGATCCGAGCCTGACTATGGCGCCGGATCCCCGTGCGGCTGTTTGCCCCCATCGGGTCTAAAGCCCGGGGATAGCCGACAGGACTGCGAAGCCGTCGCCGGAGGGTGTGAGCATATAGATCCCCGGGTCGGATATGTCGAACTGGCGGGCGCCGGTGATAGCGACAGTATCAGGCCGATAGGCTGTGATATAGACAATACCGTTGATTTCAGCTGCCTGGACGGAACTGTCGTTGCGGATTATTCTGACAGAACCGATTGGGAATGATGCCGCCTGATCGGATGAGACATCGGGCAGAATGATATACTGATAGGCCGCGACGGAATCTCTATGGTGGGGAATATACAGTTCGGCCACCTCGCCGCTCACTTCGGCCGGGGTGTATGAACCCATGAAGTCAGACCATCGGCCGGTGCGTTTCCCGGTTATAGCCACGCAATCGGCCGGACCCGGCAATATGTAGCATATGCTGTCGTGGTAGAACCGTAGGCCGGTGCCTGAACACTCTTTGCGACCTTCGACCGGGAGCCATGTGGAGCCGGAGCGCATAAGCAGATTGCCGCGACGTATCTTCTGTTCGATTGTGGTGGCCAGACTCAATGTTGTGTCGGAGGCTATTCCGGCCCCGAGGCAAACAATCATATCGTCGGTGAAGATCCATGATTTGCGGGCGTTGACCTTGTCGCGGTCAAGGATCATGGCTGTCATGCCGGTCCGGCCATCGGTAACGCCTCCTACAAAATTGCTGTTGTTTCGCACATGATCGCCATAACCGGAGGGTTGTGGCACCGGAAGGGTTGTGTCATATGACGTGGTGCCGGGGATTTTACGCCAGTCCCATAAGGGAAACACATTGAGATACTCATCGCCACGACGATATACATAAGTGGCTCCATCGGCCATGTAGAAGCCTTTCAGATTGTCTTCGTTGACGAGTTCAGTGCCGATTACCCGCAGTGATGCCATCTTGACCGAGGCCATCCATCGCGGCGCACGGTGGATGGTCATGTCCGATTCCCCGAAGTGTTTATGGCCGGTAAACGAGGATATGCCGGATGATGATGATGACAGGAAATTGTCGTTCATGAAGTCGTCGATCACGCTTAAGTCGGCGTCGGAGCTTCCGGCACGGAGCATTCCGGCATCGTTGCCAACGGCCAGACCTTTGTGGATCGGAGCATTGTGAAACAGTTGCCGGTCGAGTGCGTTTATGTCCATATAACCTTTCCATATGATCCAGCGGTAGCCCTTGGCAAACAGATTGTTGACCACCGACTGCTGCTGTGGGGAAAGGGCAAATGATGTGCCGGCAAACAGGCGGGAGTAGAAAGACATCTCGTTGAGAAACGCGAGTCCGTAGTTGCCGAATTGCTGCTGTGGTCCATGCTGGTGGAAGCTCCAGTCATCTTTTATCCCCTCAGGCTGTCCGGTGGTGATCTCCGAAAGTATAGAGTCGCGGGCCTCCTTTGCGAGATTATGATCATCGGTCAGGATGGCCTTGATCAAGACGTTGCCGGCAAGCCATACTTTATTCTGGCCGGTACGTCCGAAGCGCGATTTGTCCATCACCGCTATTGCACCGTTCAGATCTTCTGGCGTCAACTTGTCGCGCAACATGATAAATGCCGGGCCGAAGGTCTTGGGAATACCGATCTCGTTGTACCACCAGTTTTTACATACAGGCCGGGTTGAGAACCAGTAGCGCAAGCCCTTGAAGATGGTTGAGTCGACGGCTGCATTGAGAGGATCGGAAGGATAGGATAGCAGGAATTTGGTCAGCTCGAGGATCCGGTCGGCATGTTTTTTGGCGTCCCATCCCGAGCGCTTGGTGTCGTTGTAGTTGATATCGGGCCACGAACCGTCGCTAAGGATTGAGTCGATATATGATGAGATGAGTTGGCGATTGAATGGATAGCGCTGATGCAATTCGACCACTACCTGATCGGAATACTCCGTTTCGGGGATGAGGGCGTGGAGGATGCGGTTGATCGGATCTCGATCAGATTTGGTGTCAATCATTGCTTGCCGGTAATTGCTTGCGATTTGCTGCAATTCGGTTGAGCCGGATGTGTGATATTCGCCCTTCAGCGACTGGAAAAATATAAATGTCAACAGGATAACGGTAAAGATTCTCATATCATTGCGAGGCTTTCGATTGATGGTGCAAAGATAATAAAAAGACAACAAGAGGCTGCCCTGATGCAGCCTCCTGTTGCTATGAAAATAGATGCGGGTCGGGTATTATTCGCCTTTTGGGCCCCAGGTGTAGGCCGAGGTCGACTTAAATCCGGCCACACCGAAATACTTTTCAATATTGCCCTTGAGGGTAACCTGCTTACCGAGGTTGCCGGGATTGCCGGCGAGGTTGAGGGCCGAGCGCACGGCTCCTGAGGGGAGCTGCACGGGGATACATTTGTTGATGTCGGTCTCCTTGGGCGAGTCGGCGATGAGGATATTGGTTGCCGAGGCGGCTTCAGTGGAGAAGTGGGCTCCCTCGGAGATTTTCTGACCTTCGACCGATCCGACTATGTAGCCGGTGACATATACACCCGTCGCGCCACCCTTGCCGTAGACTGTCAGACCCTGTGCCACCGAATAGGGTTCGGAGGCCGAGCCGCTGCCTGTGGCCGGGGTGTCGGGAGTGGGATCATCGGGGGTGGATGATCCACCGGCACCGATGCGGAGATCGTCGATGCGATAAGTGGTGTAGCCGTCGGCGGCCGGGCCGGAATAGCGGAAGCCTATGTAGACTATCCCCTTGAAGGCTGAGAGGTCGATGGTGCCCGAGGGCTCAAACTCGCTCCACGATCCGGTGGGCGATGGAATCTTGGCTTCGAGGCGCGTGATGGTGGCTGTGGCGGGATCGGCTGAGGTCATGGCAAACACCTCCAGAGTGCCTGACCCGGTGTAGCCCACGCAAGTGGTGAAGCTCATGGTCTTTGACTCCATCTTGTCGATATCGAGGGCGGGGGTGATGAGCCACGACACGAAGCCGTCGGTGCCGGGCTTGCCGTTGTAGCCGGTGCATGCGGCAAAGGTGTTGCTGTTGTAGCTCTGGATAAACCAGGGCTTGTTGCCGCTGGTGGTCACAGAGGTCCAGCCTTTGAGCTGGTTTATGTCGGTGAGGCCCGAAAAGTCGGCTGTGAGCGATGTGAGGGCGTCGCCGGGGGTGGGGTCGACCGGAGTGTCGGAGCCTCCCTCCTTATTGTAGGCGGTGAGGTTTTTCACGCCGGGCATGCCGACATATTTCATCACGTCGCCCTGGATGCTCACGGCAGAGTGGAGCAGCCCGGGATTGTCCATCAGGTTGAGTGCCGAGCGGATGGCTCCGGTGGGGAGGTTGACCGAGATGCAGTTGTTGAAGTCGGTCTCCGTGGGGGTGTCGGCAAGAAGAATGTTTGTGGCCTTTGTTGCGGGCACGCTGAATATGCAGCTCTCAGTGTCGGCATAGGTGAGGATGTCGGTGTTGACCCATCCCACCACATATCCTTTGACCCAAACGCCGGTCTTCACGGCAGCCGAGGTCGACGAGGGGTTGAAGCCTCTCACCTGGGCGGGATTGAATGGCTTGGCCTCGGAGCCGTCGCCCGATGGGATTCCGGCGCCCGGTGTCTCTACCCCTTCGATGGTAAATTCGGCTGCGGTGCCTTTGTTGCCGGTGATGGCAAAGGTAGAGAGATCGCGTTCGAAGTTACCGTAGACCATTATCTCGTGTCCGAGATTAGAGGGGTTGTCGCGGAGGTTGCCTATGGTGCGGAGTGCAGAGCCCTGGGGGAGGCGTATCACGAGGGCCTCGCGCAGGCTGCGGGTGTCGGCGCTCATGCCTATGACGAGCGTGTTGTTCATGTCGAAGGGTGCTTCCCACTGGATGTCGGCCTCGGAGCTGACGGCGGAGACGCCCGAGCGCACGGCGCCGACTATGTAGCCCTTGACCCATCCGAGGCCGGGAGCTCCGGCGGCTTCCATCGCCACCACCTGATCAACCGTGTAGGGGTTGGTCTCGGTGCCGATGGGGAGGGTGGGATTGCCCACATTGAGGATGTCGTCGGTGGAGCGGAGGAGGAGCTGCCAGTTGGCCGATGATCCGGAGCCATTGTACGACAGGATGCCTACAATATCGAAATCGCCGGCAGGAAGGGTCTCGCTCCAGAAACGGGCATAGCCGCTGGTGCGCACTATGATCGAGTTGCCGTTCTGGTCGAGCAGGGTACGGTTGGTGTTGACCTTATGAGCGGAGCAGAAGGCCACCTGTCCCCCCTCCTCGAAGTGTACGTTGTTGATGCGCACGAGGCGGCTCTGCATGCGCCGCAGGCTCTCGGCCGAGTTGCCGAGGCGGGGTATGTCGACGGTGAGGGTGTCGATCATCTCGGGCTCGGGAAGACCATTCAGGCGGGCATGGCTCTCAAAAAACTCATAGGGCATGAAAGTGGCCTGCCATCCGTAGGATGAGGAGTAGTCGGGAAAACCGAGCTGCTGCAGCGATGAATATTTGCCGATATACATATCGGTGACATCCACCACCACCTCCTGGCCTATGCGGTAGCGGTTGCAGAGGCTGTTGGCGTTGATGCTCATTGCGAGGGCGCCTGTGGCATCCTGTATGACGAGGCTTTTGTAGATGTTTCCGGCCTCGTCGGAGCTCACTACGCGTCCCGACACCACAACTCTCTCTCCGGCGCCGTTGAGTCGCACGGTGTCGATATAGTTGGCGGCATCGTTCCAGTAGGCCTCCTTGAGCTGGGCTATGGTGGTGTTTGGTGTCAGGCCGGCTTCAGGCTCGGTGAAGGCGGGGGAGTCGACATCGTCCTGACAGGCCGTCGGGGCCATCAGTGCCGCAAGGGCTGCGGTGGCTGTTGATAAATATTTGAGTATCTTGTTCATGGAAGATATATCGGAAGATGTGGGGAGGAGAATCAGTTATCGGCTCTCACATATATGAGTGGCAGAGGCTGCGATGCGGTGGTAGAGGGCGCGAAGTTGCTGTACTGGTCGGCCCAGCGCACCACAAAGCCGCTGCGGAGGGTGTTGGTGAGGGTCCATCCGCCGGCAGCAGGCTCCACCTTCCAGTAGCATCCGTCGACGGGGTTGTCGTAGAGCTGGAAAGAGCGGTGGGCGTCGACATCGTCCATTGCCACATAGCGGCCATAGGAGTCGGTGATGGCGCGGGTGGCGTCGGAATTGCCCTTGACAAAGGTCATCTCGCAGGTCTCCTTGGCGGTGACGGTGTTGGTGCCTGTGGCCACGGGATCCTCGACATAGAGATAGCCGTAGGAGTAGGAAGCCGAGATCGGTATGGCCACCTTACCGTCGGGGTTGACCATGATGAAGCGGGTGCCGGGGGCGGGCATGGTGGAGCTCAGGGTGTAGACAGCCGGCTTGGCTCCGGGTATGTCGGCGGGATCGCCCGAAAATCCGAAGGCGTCGGTCTGCGAGCGCATCAGGAGCTGCCAGTCGGTGCCGTAGTAGCTGAGGATAGCCACCACGGAGCCGGTGCCTGCGGGCATGGTCATCTGGGCAAAGGTGGCATAGGCGCTGTTGCGCACGGTGATCGAGTTGCCACGGCCGTCGATAAGCGAGCGGTTGCTTGAGGTGCCGAAGTCGCTCCAAGTGAGCGAACCGCCCCCTTCAAAAGCAACATTGTCGAGCCTCACGAGCTGCCCTACATAGCGGGCTATGCTGTCCTGGTTGCGTCCCCACTCCTTGATGCGGGCGAGGGTGGTGGCGATAGTGTCGATCTCTTCGGGGCGGGGGAGTCCGTTGAGATGGGTCTTGTCGTAGAACATCGAGCCGGGCATCTGCGAGGTCTCGTAGCCTGAGCCGTAGGCTTCGCGCAGACCAATCTGGAAGAGGCCGTTGTATTTACCGGCATAGAGGCCGGTGACGTCGATAAACATTTCTTCCCCCTCTTTGAAGCGGAGGTAGAGCTTGGTGGTGTCTACGGCAATTGCCACAGCCGAGGTGGCGTCCTGAAGATAGACGGTCTTGTAGATGTTGCCGGTCGAGTCAGAGGCTATCACACGGCCTCCGAGGATCACCCGTCCGCTGGTGGTCGGGGGTGTCACCATCAGGGCATAGTTGCGGTCGGACTGCCAGTAAGATTTCTTGAAATCGAGAATGGTGGTGTTGGCCTCCATGGTGGTCGACGGTATGTCGAGTGGCGGCCTGTCGAGGTCGCCGTCGCATGAAGATAACAGGGCGGGGATCAGTGCCGCAGCAGCCAGAGCTACCGATGCCCGTATATGCTTGAGATTCATATTATGATTGCGTGGATGTTAGAAAGGTGGGTGGAGGAGTGGATGAGTGGCGGCTGTCAGAAGCGCACCCCGACATTGAGAAACACCTTTATGCCCTGGGCGTAGTAATACTTGTTGGGATACTTTGACGAGTCGAAGTTGGTGTAGTCGAAGCGTCCCTGCTGATAGCCGTAGGTCATGATGTTGCGCTTGTTGAGGATATTGTCGACCGAGAGGTTGAAATTCATCGACACCTTGCGGTTGATATTCACAATCTTGCCTATCGAGGCGTTGAGGGTGAAGGCGTCGTTGAGCTTCTCCTGGGTGGTGATCTCATCGATCTTCTCGGTGAGGGTGGCCTCGTCGGGGTAGAGGGTCCAGAGGTTGGAGAGTGCCTCGTGGCGCACCGGGGTGAGGTTCACATAGGCGTTGCCCATATATGAAGCGTTGATGCCGAAAAACCACGAGTGGGGAGCGGCCCAGTCTATGCCGATATTGACAGCTGTCTGCGGTGTGCCGCCGATATGGTAGTTTTTAAGATATACGGTGGTGGCGGTATCGGGCATCATGCCGTTTTCGTAGGAGCGCACTCCTGTGGGGCGGTTTTTGTAGCGGTAGGAGGCCACTGTGGCAGCCACCGAGGCGGTGACCGACGGAGTGAGCTTGTAGGCTGCGCCGAGCTCTATGCCTTTATAGCAGGTGTTGACCCCCTTGAGCACATAGTTCATGAAGGTGGAGTACTGGTCGTCGTAGAACGATGTGCGCTCGGTCTGGTCGCGCATGTCGGTGTAGAAGGCCGTGAGCGAGCCACGGAAGCGGCGGTAGAGCCAGGAGTAGCTGATGTCGACCGAGGCCACACGCTCGCTCTGCAGCCCGTCGATCACATCATCCTTGATGCGGGGCGAGATGTAGGAGTATTCAAAGAGCGGAGCGCGGCTCTCATAGACGGCGTGGAGCTGGAAGAAGTTGCGGCCGTCGAGCTTATAGGTGGCTCCGGCTTTGATGCCGCCGTTGTCAAACCGGTGGGTGTCGCCTTTGCCGTAGGAGTTGAGCGGAGCGCGGCCATTGCGCATATGACCGTCGCGCTGAAACTGGGTGTAGCTCATCTCAAGGCCGTAGTTGATCTCCCAGTGTGGGAGCGAGATCATGTTCTGGAGCCATGCGGTGGCCTGGATGGCGCGGATGTTGTAGTCGTAGCCGAATGTGTCGCCCTTGCCTACGCGGCGGTTGGGGTCGTTGAGATTGTTCTGGAGTATCGAGGGATTGTTGGGGAAGTCGCGCTCGGCAAACTGGTCGATGTCGAGCCAGAACTCACCCCCGAGCAGGTCGCGGATGCTCTTGTAGTAGTGGGCGTCGGTATAGTTGACCGATGCGCCTCCCTGCAGGGTCATGGCCGAGTTGAGGCGATGGTTGACAAGGGTCGACAGTGCTACGTTAAACTGGTTGGAGTGGCGGTTTTCGAGTATGTAGGTCGAGCCTTTGCGGTCGGCTTCGGGGAGGGAGCCGTTTGCGGCATTGTTGAGATAGTTGGTCTGGTAGAGAGCGTCCCAGTTGATCTGGCGGAAGCTCTCGTCGTTGCGCCACAGATTGGTGTAGAGCTCGTATGCTTCGGGATTGTCCTTGTAGTAGGAGGGGAGATAGCGGTAGTAGTCGGGTCGCGGGTCGGCGGCGTTGTACCAGTTGAGGGCCGAGGTGGAGTAGTTGACCCATCGCGCCATGGCCGAGGTATTGACGTTTGTGCGTCCGTCGAGGCTCTTGTAGATCCAGTTGAGCATGAAGGTGGGGTCGAATGTCTCCACTATCTTCGAGCTGCGCTTCTTGCCGTCCTGCCAGCCCCAGTTGGGGTTGTAGAGGTTGTTGTCGGCCAGATCGTAGGCTTCGAGATATGTGGCCGACGAGGTGGCGCGCTGGGTCGGGGCGCCCCATGCGGTGAGGTTGATGGAGTGGGAGGGGTTGAGCTGCTTCTCGAGCGAGAGAAACAGGCCGCCGGAATTGTAGAATGTGCCGGGGATTATCCCTTCGTCGGCCCAGCGTCCGATGCCGGCCACGGTGAGGCCCCAACCCTTGTCGTTGATTCCGGTCGAGTACATGGCCATGGCGCGGAGCATATAGTTGGCATTGGTATAGGCCACCGAACCGTTAAATCCGGGAGCGTAGCCCGAGGTGATGGTCGATATGTTGGCCGAGCCGCCTATGTCGCCCATTCCGTAGGTGGCGCCGTCGAGTCCGATGGTGTTGGTCCGGTTGCGGAAAGCACGGTTGAGACCGCCGAGGCTTGAGTAGTTGAATCGTCCGCGGGCGAGATCGTTCATTTTCATGCCGTTGATATACACGTCGGTATATTGCGAGTCGTAGCCGCGGAGGCGGAATCGCATGGCCGAGAAGTCGTAGGAGGCGGCTGAGTAATACACATTGTCGCTCGCGCCGGTGAGCGCTCCTATGCTCTGGGCGTTCCCCTCCTCATCGTCGAGCATGCTCTGGTCAAACAGGAGCTCCTCCTGCGCTCCGGCAGCGATAGCAGCGCCGGGGTTGTCGAGCTGGAGCGAAATCTCGCCGAGATCGGCCATTGTGCCATCGGGGATAATGACAGGCAGGTTGGCGTCGGCATAGCCGTAGGCAGCGATGATGAGAGTCTCGGCTCCGGGAGTGGCCCCGGATATTGAGAAACGTCCTGACACATCGGTGGTTTCGGCGCGTCCCTGCTCAAGGAGCAACACCGTGGCATCGGCCACCGGCTGGCGCGTCGCGGCGTCGATCACCCTTCCGGCCACACCGGAGGCAGCCGCTTGTGCCGCCACCGTGGGCGGAAGGAGGGCAATGATCAGGGCCACAAGGGCTAACAGTCTTACTTTCATTGCGATATTATTGGGATGTATTTCTATAATCGGTTAAAGCTCCGGTGCGGGTTGGGCCGCTATGGTGCAAAGGAGGTCAAAAATAGTTATTTTTTGTCAAATAAATAGCCGCTCCCCATGATTTTTTTTCATGCGGAGCGGCAAGAGAGTTATCGGCACGCATTTATGCGCCGCCCTATCTATTTATTGTGTCAAGTATGAGTTGACCATAAATGCATAATTGTGCGGATCATTCTGCCGTCAGATAGCAAATGGTATCTCTTGAGTATAGTCTGCACCATCGGATAGTACGGCGCGGTATTCACCAGACATCCATGCTGATGTGTTGAATGTCATCTCGGCTACATTCTCATTCACCCTTTGGGCTACGAGAGCTCCATCTGAGGCATAAATTTTTATCGTATTGATGATGGGAGCTTTGGGTTTCGCGCCAGGGCGCCCTGAAGGCGCAGCGCCCGAAATGCCTGTAAACGTAATGCCGTTGTCTGAATCAACATTTACGGCGTAATAACCGCCAATAACAGATACAGGGATTGTAAAATAGTCGTCGCCCTGACCACATGAGTCGGAAAGGCGGAATTTCAGATAACCGGCCGAACAGTCGCCCTTGGTGATGTTCATTGTGCTACCTGTAAGTGTCCGGTTAGCGGCGGTAACAGTGCGGTATCCGAGGTTTGATAGAGTTGCCATAGCTCGATCCTCATATCCGAGATAGAGAGTCGTGTTGCCCGAGACGTATAGCGTGTTGCCCCAATCCATATTGGTCGTCGCGCCCTCCCAAGTTCCCGACTGCTGCGTCCGCCAAAATAGCGTGCCTGTCACAGGTGTGGGCGCGCCGGTTGTTGCAGTATATGACTCATATATTGCATTAGAGCTTCCATCAACAACTCTTATTTCGAGAAATTCGGATTTACTTGATGATAATGAGAGAGTACCATCCGGATACTGCTCTGTAATTACAGTTTCAGGAATATCTGTTGTGTTTGAGGTGATATGCCTCACCACGTTCCACCTTAAATACACATTGTCAAGTGAAGTGTGGGTATAGGTCGCGCTACCAGTGAAATGCTTTGGACCGGTGATTTGTGCATGTATAAGGACGTATGGTAATTCTACACGCAATGTTTTATGCATTTTCTTTATTTGTAGAGGTGAAAAGGTAGTTCCTACATAAGAATAGGACATAAAATTGTGAGGATCTGGAGTATAATATGATCCCTTAGCATCTTTAAAAGTTCCAATATAAGTTTTTCCGTCGTCAGACCAACAATTTGGATCTGCCGGTGTGTCTCTCATGTAATCTCCTGCAGTATCTCCGTTTGAGCCATCTGCATATTCTGGTTTACCGCCATCGTTTTTCCCACGACCATGATAAAAGGCTGTTCCAAAATGTGTTTCTTCCAGGCCGAAACAATGTCCCATCTCATGAGCCCAATTAGAACTAATAGGGGTATTGGTAATAAAACAGTTTGGAAACTCACGATGGTGCGCACCGCTGGATCCGGTCTTCGATATAGACATATAATAAATATTTATGCCATCCTCATACTTCTTTAGTGTTGAAAGCAAATTATATACAAATTCTTCGTCGTGAAGATAACATGACATTTGGGGAGTAGTATAGTCATGAAATTCGTAACTGACAACGTCAAAAGCAATCTGTGCATCATGAAATGAAGTGTTAAGCCCTTGACGGATTTTTGACATTACTTGAGTAGGAGTAGTGTTCCCGATACCGTTTATATCACGTATGATGTGGAGATAAACTTTAACAATCTTTGATGTCACTATCTCGTTATGGAAATTGGTGTCAAAAGAGGATCTTGATTTTAACTTGCCATCGAAAACTGTACAAGATTTTATGAGGTTGCTTTTAGTTATATCATTGATTGCACCCATAAGATAAATGGAATCGCCGAAATTTATATATTCCAATTTGGTTATATGGAAGGAGATGGCGTCTCCCACCTCAAGATTAAAAGATTTCTCTCTCTCAGGGTGTAGTGTGTAAGCTGCATATTTTGGGATCAATCTTCTGAAGCTTGGGGATAGAGAGGTCGTGTCAAGAATGACAGCGATATGTTTGTAGGTAGAATCATAGACTACGTTCCCGGTGAAGATATGGTCATTGTCGAAATAATCCGGTAACACACAGTGTAAGTTTGTTTTGGGCTCGTCGAGATTGTCTGAGCAGGATGGGAGGATGGCGAGTGATGCCATCACGGTCAGCATAAACAGAATGGTATGTTTCATAATGTGTAAGGGGTTGATTGGTTTAGGTTGCAAAGATAACGATTTTTAAATGCTTTTCAAATATAATGATGAAAAAATAAAAAACAGTCGTTATGCAAGAGGAATAGGCTCATCGAAGAGTTGGTGAAACTTCATATTTTTGGACATATAGCAAATCTACAGTCAGATAGGGATAACTGTTGGAGCCACCGATAGTAGAATAGATTGTTCCTATTTTAAGCTTGACATGGTCACCGTATTGTAGAGTGACAGCGTTGCTCTCATCTTCAAAGAAGCTACCTTGGTAGGGATACAGACTCATACCGGAGATCGAGTCGCTGATTTCAGGCCAGGCTTTTTTTGCATCAGCTGCCTCAATAATTATTGAAGGAGAGCTGAGAATCGAGTCAAAGGATACAACGCCATGTAACTCAATGTCACGATTGAAGCCGAAGAACACTTCGCATGGGGTCATCCTTTCCGGCTCACTGTCGGAGCAGGAGGGGAGGATGGCGAGGGATGCCATCACGGTCAGCAAAAACAGAATGAGATGTTTCATAATGTGTAAGGGGTTGATTGGTTTAGGTTGCAAAGATAACTATTTTTAAATGTTTTTCAAATAAAATGATGAAAAAATAAAAAACAGTCGTTATGCAAGAGGAAAAGGCTCATCGAAGAGCGGGTGTTGATTAATCTTTGTGTACGTATAGCAAATCTACAGACAGATAGGGATAGCTGTTGGTGCCACCGATAACAGAATAGATTTTTCCTATTTTAAGCTTGACATGGTCACCGTATTGTAGAGTGACAGCGTTGCTCTCATCTTCAAAGAAGCATTGTAGAGTGACAGTGTTGCTCTCATCTTCAAAGAAGCAACTTTGACAGGGATACAGACTCATACCGGAGATCGAGTCGCTGATTTCAGGCCATGCTTTTTTTGCATCAGCTGCCTCAATAATTATTGAAGGAGCGCTGAGAATCGAGTCAAAGGATACAACGCCATGTAACTCAATGTCAGGACCGAGGCTGAAGTGTATTTCGCATGGGGTCATTCTTTCCGGCTCGCTGTCGGAGCAGGAGGGGAGGATGGCGAGGGATGCCATCACGGTCAGCAAAAACAGAATGAGGTGTTTCATAATGTGTGAGGTGTTGATTGGTTTAGGTTTAGTTTGCAAATATAGTCTTTATGGCTGTACGCTTCGTGATAACGGGTCCGGAAATAATGGCCACGCAATCGTAACATCATTGCGATAATACACCACGTTGCCAATATGAAATGGAGGATCAGTGCCCGCAGTGTTAAAATCCAATCTGCAATTATCGCTTATAAGCCGACTTATAGTGTCGGAGTCGAGAGCTATATGTCTATCCTGTGTAATCTGTATTTGGGTTGGAATGATACGGACAGCAGTATATCTCTTAGAATCTGTCAGCCACTTGTTTTTATAATCGTCGGTACAATTATCGAAGATTATATCAAACACAACTGATTCAACGACGCTATCATACATCAGCACACCCTGATGATAATTGTCGGAGAAAGGTAATCCCGGAACATCTTCCGACTGACTGTCGGAGCAGGAGGGGAGGATGGCGAGGGATGCCATCACGGTCAGCAAAAACAGAATGATGTGTTTCATAATGTGTGAGGTGTTGATTGGTTGAGGTTTAGACCACAAAGGTAACTGTTTTTTTTAGGTTTTTTCAAATAAAATGATGAAAAAACCTAAAAATCATTCTTTATGCCTGTATGCTGCGGGATATCGGGGCCGGGATTATTGAGAGCCGGCGAGCATGCCGCAGGCGGCCATTATGTCTTCGCCCCTGCTGGCGCGTATGGTGGCGGTGATGCCCATGTCGTTGAGGCGGTCGCGAAACTCCTCCATGCGCTGGACCGGACACGGCTTGAGGTCGCTGCCCGGTATGGCGTGGAAGCGGATGAGATTGACGCGGCAGTGAAGCCCTTTGAGCAGGCGCCCGAGGGCAGCGGCGGCTCTCATGTCGGAGTTGACTCCATCCCACATGATGTATTCGACCGATAGGCGGCGCTGGCGGCTGAAATCGTCGGCCGAGGCGATGAATTTAAGAGCCTCGGAGCCCGACCATGCCCGCTCGGCAGGCATCAGCTCTCCGCGCTGGGCGGCATAGGGGGAGTGGAGCGAGAGGGCAATATGTACCTGGGTGTCTTTGATCAGGCGTGCCACTCCGGCGGGGTTGACTCCGACGGTCGACACGGTGATGCGGCGCGGCGACATGGCCATGCCCCACTTGGAGGTGAGCACCTCGAGGGCGCGGATCACTGCGGTGAGATTGTCCATCGGCTCGCCCATGCCCATAAACACTATGTTGGTCAGGGTCTCCGACTCAGGGATGCTCAGGATCTGGTTGAGGATGGCAGATGCGGAGAGCGATCCGTGGAGGCCCTGACGCCCGGTCATACAGAATTTGCAGCCCATGCGGCAACCGGCCTGCGAGCTCACGCAAAGGGTGGCGCGGTCGCGGTCGGGGATATATACAGCCTCGACATCCATCCCGCCGGCGCCCTCGAAGAGATATTTCACTGTGCCGTCTTTGCTGCGGGCTTCGGCCTTTGGGGCAGAGCGCCCTACGGTGTATTTTTTGGCGAGGCTCTGGCGGGCGGCGAGAGGGAGCTCGGTCATCTCGTCGATCGATGTGGCGCGGAGTTTGTAGATCCGGCGGGCTATCTGATCGGCGGCAAAGGGGCGCAGACCTGCTTCGGCGGCCACTTCGCGCAATTCGGCCGGTGTCATTCCAAGAAGCTGCATTTCAGGCATGGGGGAGATGGATGGTGATGGTGATTAAAAATTTGATGGGGTGGATAGGCGCTGCGTCATGACGGCTTCGGCCAGCAGCCAGTCGAGGGGGGTGTCGATGTCGAGGCTGTCGGTGGCTGTCATGGGATATTTGATGCGCCGGGGGAAGGCGCTGAGGGGCATGGCGCGGAGCGAGGCGGGGTTTATGACATAGATGGCGCCATTGTATTCCCACACCTGGGGCGCGTCCTGACGGCATAGTATCGCTCCCTCGCCTTTGGATATGTGGAGCAATCCGTCGGGGCTCTCCTCGTAGCAGTTGAGGTAGGGGTTGGTCTTGGCAGGCGCCACGCTCACCACCATGTCGACCCCTTGTGGCGACGAGGCCGCGCGGCGGTAGAGGTCGAGGGCCTCGCGGAGATGGGTGCCGGTGCGGAATGGCGATGTGGGCTGCATGAGCACTACTATGTCGGGATCGGTGCCGCGGCAAGAGCGGTAGTGGTCGAGGGCATGGATCAGCACCGGATAGGTGCCGGCATTGTCGGCTGCCAGCTCTGCGGGGCGCATGAACGGCACTTCAAGGCCGGCCTCGCGGGCCGAGGCGGCTATCTCGTCAGAGTCGGTCGAGAGGTATATGTCGGCATCGGGGGCTATGGCACGGGCTGCGTCGATGGTGTAGTGGATGAGCGGGCGGCCGCAGAGCGGCTTGATGTTTTTGCCGGGCACCCCCTTGCTGCCGCCGCGTGCGGGGATTATGACGAGTATATCGGGAGTCATGGCTGAGGAGCTGAGAGGGTGAGCAGCGAGTCGGCGCCTATGCGGGCCCGCTCGGCCGAGATGATTTCGTTGACCTCACGGTCGGGGCGGCCTGGGTAGATTGACACGGGAGTGCCTATGGCCACCATGTGGCGCAGGGAGTCGCAGTGGTGATTGAGGAGGCGTATGCACCCTTCGGAGGCGCGGTGGCCTATAGAGGCGGGCAGATGGGTGCCGTGGATGCCTATACCTGTGTGGCCGGGGGTGTCGAGGCGCATGAACCATGGGCCGTAGCAACCCTCGATCTCGCCGAGGCCGTCGCCGAAGTCGTGGGTCCACTCGCTGGCGTCGACAATCTCGGAGATGAAGAAGCGCCCTTCGGGGGTGCGCATGTCGCCCTCGCCGACCTTGTCGCCCGGAAGGCGCCCTGTGGCCACATCAAATACGGATATGCGCGTGCCGCCGAAGCCAAACACGCTGAGTGTCATCGACGCTTTGTCGATTACCAGGCTATCGGCCACGGCCGCGGGCGCGGCGACGGTCATGTCGGGCTCTCCGTCGGGGGCGCCACACGACACCCGGGCCGACGGATCGCCGGCAAAAGCCGCTGAGGCGGCAATGAGAGCCATGGCGGCGGGCAGGATAGATTTCATTGGCGGGAGCGTAGAGATGAAACGATATGCAAAATTACTCAAAAACTCCGTTATCTCCATCATTGTGGCGGGAGGGTGTTGGGGCCGGTTGTGAAAAAAATCACGGGCCGCGCCGAAACAGGCGCGACCCGTGGTGGTGGAGATGTATGATTGCTTATCGATCAATCGATTTCTTCGTCGGCTTCGTAACCGCCCATCTCGCGGATGGCGTTTTTGAGCATCACATACTGCTGGAAGAGGTGGTTGACAGGCACCTCACCCTTGGTGTAGTCGTGCATCGGGCTCTTGAGGAAGAAGCTGAGGAAGCGCTGGATGCCGTGGCGGCCTGCGCGGGCAGCGAGATCGCTGAGGAGCACGAGGTCGAGGCAGAGGGGAGCAGCGAGGATAGAGTCGCGGCAGAGGAAGTTGATCTTGATCTGCATGGGATAGCCCATCCAGCCGAAGATGTCGATGTTGTCCCAGCCCTCCTTGTTGTCGTTGCGCGGGGGATAGTAGTTGATGCGCACCTTGTGGTAGTAGTCGGTGTAGAGATCGGGCTGCTCTTCAGGCACGAGGATCGACTCGAGGGTTGAGAGCTTGCTGACCTCCTTGGTGCGGAAGTTGGCGGGCTCGTCGAGCACGAGGCCGTCGCGGTTGCCGAGGATGTTGGTCGAGAACCAGCCGGAGAGGCCGAGGCAGCGGGTGCCGATGATGGGGGCGAAGCCGCTCTTCACGAGGGTCTGGCCGGTCTTGAAGTCCTTGCCGGAGATGGGCATGCCGGTCTTCTCGCTGAGCTCCCACATGGCGGGGATGTCGACGGTGGTGTTGGGGGCACCCATGATGAAGGGAGCGCCTTCGGAGAGGGCGGCGTAGGCATAGCACATCGAGGGGGCGATGTGTTCCTTGTCGTCGGCCTTCATGGCAGCTTCGAGAGCTTCGAGGGTGCCGTGGATCTTCTCGTCGACGGGAACATAAACTTCGGTCGAAGCGGCCCAGAGTACAACCACGCGGTCAACGCCGGTCTCCTGCTTGAAGCGACGGATGTCCTCGCGGATCTGCTCGGTCATGTCCCAGCGATCCTTGCACACCTTCACGTTGTCGCCGTCGAGACGCTTGGCATAGTTGTGGTCGAATGCAGCCTTCATGGGCTTGATGGCCTCGAGCTCATCCTTCACGGGGTTGATGTCCTTTTCCTTGAGCACCTCGCAGTTGATAGCGCTCTCGTAGGCATTCTGGGGATAAACGTCCCATGCGCCAAACACGATGTCGTTGAGATCGGCAATGGGAACGATTTCGTTGTATTTGAGATATTTCTTGTCAGCGCCTTTGCCAACGCGGATCTTGTCGTATTGGGTCATGGAGCCCACGGGCTTGGAGAGTCCTTTGCGGGCCATGAGTACACCGGTCATAAATGTCGATGACACAGCACCGAGGCCCACAACAAGTACGCCGAGCTTACCGTTGGCGGGCTTTACATTTGTTTCTTTCATGATTTCGGTAGGAGATTGTTATTGTCTTTGTTTTGTATATTTTTTTCGTGATGAAATGAGGCGAGAAAGGGGCTTCGACCCGGGTAAGGAGCCGAAACGCGGGTCAAAAGTACAAGTTATTTCTCAAATGTGAAAAAATATCGACTAAAATCGCAATGGCTATATGTTAATAATATCAAAAATATAGCCGAAATGGCCAATTTTGGTTAATTTGCCAGCGACTTAGCTTTGAGAATGTTAATGAATCAAAACGCTACGTCGAGCAGATCCGACAGCTTTTTGATCACCGAGGGGTGAGTGGCGGCATCCTCGTCGGGGGTCCAGCCTTTGCCTTTGATCCATGCCACCCGGCATCCGAGACTCTCGGCCGGGAGGATATCTTTGCGCAGAGAGTCGCCCACCACGAGCACCTCCCCGGGCTTCATGCCGAGGGCGTCGACGCCGAGGGCGAAAATGGCGGGATCGGGCTTGCGCACCCCCATCACGGCGCTCTCGATGATGGCCTTGAAGTAGCGGCGCAGGTCGAAGTCGGTGAGAACGGCCTCGACGTTGCCGTAGAAGTTGCTCACGAGCACCATGGGATAGCGTGAACAGAGGGCTTCGAGCACAGGGCGTGCCTCCTCGACACACTCGCGGGCGGCATTGTAGCAGTAGCGGGCCACGGCCTCGCCAAGATGTCCGTCGGTGTCGGGCTGCATGATCTCCTCGCGGGCGAGCCATTCGAGCTCTAAGCGCATCTTGATGCGCAGCAGGTCGAGGAAGTTGTGGTGGGGCAGTATGTGGCGGGTGCGGGCGAGTTCGCGCTCGGCATACACATAGGCGTCGCGAAACTGAGCCTTGTCGATCCCGATTCCGGCGGCTTGGTAGCCGTCCCATATTATTTCGCTCCAGTGGACACCGCGCGAGTCAATGGTGCCGCCGTAGTCAAATATTATTCCTTTAATCCTGGGGGTATTTTCCATCTTTAAGCTCTTGAGTGAGTTTGCGGCAAAGGCGTTCGTGGCGCCATATCATCTGTATCATGAGAAGATTGAGGATGAAAAGCTCGAAGGCGAAGTAGACCCACGGCATGGCGATGAACAGAGAGAAGAAGAGAGCTATCGTGCGCCAGTTGAATGAGAGTATGTTGGTATACTTCATCAGCGGGAGGCTCAGGCGGCGGAATTCGTCGCGGAAGGCCTTTGGGGCCGGAGCATCGCCGTAGCGGGCGTGGAGCTCGCGGCGCAGTTCCTGCATGGCGGGTGCTGTGGCCTCCTGCTGGCGGGTGTAGTTGGTGTAGAATGTGAGGGTGAGCTTCTGCCAGAAGTTGCGGCTCCATGAGAGGGAGTTGAGCTTGGCCTTGAGCAGGGTGTAGTCTTCAAGCTCGCTCCCCTCCTCACCCTTGAGAAAGAAGAGATGGAACTGTCGGTAGCAGTCGGCCATTGCGGCTTGCTTGGCGTGGCACACACCGGCAGCCACGGCGAGCGCCCAGATGGCCCAGTTGTGGGCCATGAAAAATTCGGAGGTGTGGACCTCCCTGAGGCAAATCGCCACATAGATGGTGGCAAACCAGAAGTCGCCCGAGAGGCCGTCGAGTATCCGGCCTATGCGCGAATACTGTTTGGTCATGCGGGCGAGCTGTCCGTCGGCGCTGTCGAAGGAGTTGGCCCAGATGAGCAGGAGCATGCCAATGACATTGATCCACAGCGAGGGATAGTAGAAGCATATGCCGGCTCCCACGCCGAGGAAAATCGAGGCGATAGTGATGGCGTTTGGGGTGACACCCAGCGCCTTTGCGAGCCGGGCCCAGGCATAGCCTATAGGTCGGTAGAATGCCAGGTCGATGCCCTCTTCGGTGTCCATCGACTTGAGGGTGGCGCGATAGTCGGCTCTCATGCGCTCGAAAGCCGAGGGATTGTCGCGCCGGGTCGGGGCGGTGTCGGGAGTAGGGGTCATAGCGGGTTGCTGGCGGTGAAGTCTTTGATGAGGTTGACTATGGCTTTGGCTATGTGGGGAGCTGCCTGATTGCGGCATGGGGCGAAGCTGGGCCAGTCGTTGAAGTCGATGATGCGTATCTCGCCTTCGGGGCTCACGATGCAGTCGCCGCCATACACCACTACGTCGAGGGCTTCGGATGCGCGCGAACATATGTCGCGGAGCTCCTTGAGGTCGAATTCGATACCTTTGGAGCGGCCGTTGATGGCTTCGTGGCCATATTTGGAGTGACCTTCGTCGAAGGGGTAGAACCAGAAGAAGTATGAGCTGCCGCGGACGCCGTAGAATTTTATGAGGTCGCCCTCGAGGTGGCGGTTGATCACGGCGCGTCTTATGCCCCGGAGGAAATATTCCTGAAGCACCTCCTGCGCCTCCTCAGGGTGGCGCACATAGCTCACATCTTCCTTGTGCATGGCGTGGAAGTC
The DNA here is from genome assembly GCA_910579675.1 of uncultured Muribaculaceae bacterium. Lineage (GTDB taxonomy): Bacteria > Bacteroidota > Bacteroidia > Bacteroidales > Muribaculaceae > Paramuribaculum. The sequence continues at coordinate 62,570 of CAJTUF010000008.1, forward strand.
GCCGCGCTTGATCCATGCGCGGGTCATCCCGGCATCGCGCAGGGCGGCTGTCACGGCCTCGTCGGTGTTGACTATCAGGCTCTCGGGATAGGGAATGCCGGATCCGAGGAGGATGCGGGTCATGCGCTCGCGGGTACAGTTTTCGATGCCGTAGCCTGAGTTGATCACCAGACATCCGTCATCTTCCATCTTCTGGAGTATGGCTATCGACCGCTGTTCGCGACACATGTCTACGATAATGCGTTCGCCGCGCAGGGCTCCGGCGGCCAGTTGCTCTTCGGAGTAGACATTGACCTCGTAGCCACGCTTGCGGAGCTGCTCGGCCACGAGATTGAATATGGCGGCATCGTTGCCGATATGATTGGGCGAGTATGCGCCGGCTCTCATTATGCCGGCAATCTTTATTTCAGCCATTGAGGCTTGATGGTTTAGGGTGATGATTGATAATGTGTTGTGGCGATTGGTGGCCGGGGCGGCGCTCAGGAGCGTATGAAAGCCTCGGCGCCGGGTATGTCCGACGCATGGTCGACATCGACAATCTTCTCTATGGGATAGGCGCGCAGGCGCAGGCCGGCTTCGACAAGGGCGCGCTGATAGTTGCGCATTCTTGCCACTCCGCGGGCCATGCAGTCGTCGAGCACCTTTATGGCCGGAGCGGTAAGGCCGTAGATTCCTCCCGACACATACTTCACTCCGTCGGCCGGGGCATCGAGGAAGCCGGTGATGCGCATATCGGTGCCGGTGGCCACATAGAGGGGCTTTTCATCGTCGATAAACGGGGTCACGGCCATGTAGCCGTCGGCCTCGGAGTCGGCCTCGAATGCCGAGATGTAGCTCATGAAGTCGGGTTGACGGAAGATGGTGTCGACTGTGGTGAGGCAGAACTTGCCCGAAGCGGCATCGGCGGGAAGAGCGCGGCTCACCTCGTAGAAGCTGTGCATGGAGCTCGGGGTCGACTTTACTACCAGCCGCAGGGGCACCGGGAGGCGGAGCGACCTCAGGTAGTCGGCCACCTCGGTCATCTGCTCGTTGACAATGACAGTGAGGCTCTCGGGATTGCACGACATGAAGATGTCGATCAGGCGTCCTATCATCGGGCGGCCGTCGAGCATCACGAGCGGCTTGGGGAGCTCCACACCTTCCTGCCGGAGGCGCGAGCCTTCACCGGCGGCTATGATGGCATAATTCATATTGGGCTTATGGGGGGGGAGTGATATGGATTGGCTTTGATGGATGGGGAGGAGGGTCAGTCGTCGGATTTCGACAGGTCGACCGAGGCATCGTGGCGTGAGCGCTCATGGTAGTGCTTGGCCAGAGGGTTGGCGGTGCGCTCGGTGTGGGCGTCGCGTCGGCGGGCTATGTCGATGGCCTCGTAGATGGCCGCGCGCATGGAGTCGGGCGATGCTATGCCCTGGCCCGCTATGTCGTAGCCGGTGCCGTGGTCGGGCGATGTGCGCACGAAGGGGAGGCCGGCGGTGAAGTTCACACCCGAATCCATGGCGATGGTCTTGAAGGGGGCGAGGCCCTGGTCGTGGTACATGGCGAGTACGCCGTCGAAGTGTTTCCACTGTCCCGAGCCAAAAAATCCGTCGGCGGCATAGGGTCCGAAGGCGCCAATCTTTTCCGATGCGGCATCAAAGATTGCGGGCGAAATGATCTCGCTCTCCTCGGTGCCCAGCAGATTCTGCTCGCCGGCATGGGGGTTGAGCGACAGAACGGCTATGCGGGGCCTCACGATGCCGAAGTCGCGTCGCAGCGAGGTGTCGAGGGCCTTTATCTTCTCGACCACGAGCTCACGGGTGAGAGTTGAGGCTATGCGCGACACCGGGATATGGGCGGTGGCGAGGGCCACACGCAGATTGCCGGCCACCATTATCATGAGCGCCTTTGAGCCGTCGCCGGCAAGCGATTCGAGATATTCCGTGTGGCCCGGAAACACGAATGTGTCGCTCTGGATGGAGCGCTTGTTGATGGGGGCGGTGACGAGGGCGTCGATCTTGCCGTCGCGCAGGTCGGCGGTGGCGCGTTCGAGGGCAGCAAAGGCGGCCTGTCCGGCGGCCTGTGTGGGCTGTCCGAGGTCGATCTTCACATCGTCGGGCACCACATTGATGATCGTGTACTCGTCGGGGAGAGCTTCGGAGGCGTCTTCGCGGGTCACGAAATTGACCTGCGCCAGATTCATACCCTTGCGGTGGTAGGTGGCCATGCGTCCTGAGCCGTAGACTATGGGGGTGCAGAGCTCGAGGATGCGCTGATCTTCGAGGGTCTTGAGAATTATTTCATAGCCAATACCGTTGGTGTCGCCGTGGGTAATGCCTATGCGTGGTTTTGTATCGGGTGTCATTGATAGTGGTTCTTGTCGTAATGACCGGCGCGGAGGTACACATTGCGCCAATCAAGCCGCTAAGTTACACATTTTCTCGCAAACGGCCCTCCTCCCGCCCCAACTTTCAGCGCACCCCGCCATTTGCGGAGGCGCTTTTTGTGATGCGAAAGAGCTTTTTCCGGTTGACATATGGATTATTTTTACTACTTTTGTCAACCAAATCATCAATCAACATGAATAAGCAAACCAACGATATATTCCCACGCCGGCTCCGACAGGCGCGGCTGATGAAAGGCTTTTCTCTTGAACGGCTGGCCCGGTCGGTCGCTCCGTCGGTCACCCGTCAGGCAGTAAGCAAGTATGAAAATGGTCTTATGATGCCCGACAGTCGTGTGCTGATAGCATTTGCGGCAGCGCTCGGCGTCAAGGTCGACTATTTCTTCCGCCCGTTTACGGTCGAAGTGGATCGGGTGGAGTTCAGAAAGAAGTCTAAATTTCCTGAATGGATGGCTAATGCTGTGAAAGAGAAGGTGAGGGCGGAGTTGGAACGCTATCTCGAAGTGGAGCAGCTTTGCGGATGCGCCACTTCATTTTCATTGCCTCGCAAGCGTGTTGCCACTACAGGTGAGGCTGTGGCCCATGCAGGTGAGGTGCGCAGGTGTCTTGGCTTGGGCTGCGATGGCATTTCCAACGTGATAGAAGTATTGGAGGATAACGGCGTCAAGGTGATTGAGATAGCGGAGGATGACGACTTTGACGGATTGAGCGGCTATGCCAATGGCTCTATTCCTCTCATAGTGGTCAATGGTAATTTTACAGCCGAGCGCAAACGCTTCACGGCGCTGCATGAGCTGGGCCACCTGCTGCTGGATATTCCCGAAGATGTGTCGTCAAAGGATATTGAGCGGATATGCAATGATTTTGCGAGCGAGCTCATGTTGCCTGTCAGTGTGCTCAAATCAAAAGTAGGTGATTCGCGCCACGATATATCGCTGTCGGAACTTACCGACATACAGCGTCAGTTTGGTATCTCAGTCGACGATATTATGATGGCGTTGCGGTCGGGCAATGTGATTTCAGACAAGCGCTATTCAGGGTATCTGGTCAAGAAAAACAGACTCCCGGATTTCAGGCGGCTTGTTGAGACCTCGCGTGTCGGCGACGAACATTCGGGGCGGTTTGAGCGCATGGTTTACCGCGCACTGGCCGATGAGGCTATATCATTTTCCAAAGCGGCGGTGCTTCTGAATACTTCTGTCGGGAGGGTCAAGTCTCAGCTTCAGTTGGTGTAGCGGATGGAGATAATAGTCAACGATACAAATATCTTTATCGACCTCCATTCGATAGGATTGCTAAGCCAGTTTTGCTTGTTGCCTTACGAGATACGCACGGTGGATTTCGTCATGGCCGAAATTGTCGATAAGCGTCAGCGCGAAGACATGGAGCGACTTTTAGGGGAAGGGAAGATAAAGGTTGAGAGTTTCACCCCGGAGGAGCTTATGGAGATTGTGGATGAGCATGATGCTGTGTCAGGCAATCTTTCCATACCCGACTGCTCGGTATGCTACTATGCCCGTAAACATGACATAACTCTGATTACGGGCGACCGTCGGCTGCGCAGATATGCCGAGGCGCAGAATCTCAGAGTGCGCGGTATCCTTTTTGTGTTTGATGAGCTTGTGAGCCGGTCTGTCGTTTCGCCGGAAGTCGCCGCAGATAAATTGACGGAATTATATTCAATCAACGTGCGTCTGCCAAAGTCGGAGATCCAATGGCGGATTGAACGCTGGGCTGGTGGTTAGACTGGTCGCGGGGGTTGCGGGGGCGGGAATAATGACTTAACTTTGCGGAGGCGACAGGCCTTGCGGTCGGGGCCTGCTGTCTGTTCCAACTATCTATCTGACCATTGTCTACAACCATGATTGCAACTTCGATTTCTGCTCCCGACGCTCTGGAGCGCCACCCGAGGGTCGATGTGGCCGATGTGCTCCGCGGCTTTGCCGTGATGGCCATTGTCCTGATCCATGCCATAGAGCATTTCAACTTCTATTCATTCCCGCCCACCGAGGGCCAGAGCGTGTGGCTCAACTTTGCCGACCGCGCCATATGGGATGGGATTTTCTTTCTCTTTGCGGGCAAGGCCTACGCTATCTTCGCGCTCCTGTTTGGCTTCAGTTTCTTTATCCAGGACGACAACCGGCGTCGGCGCGGCAGCGATTTCAGAGGCCGGTTCTGCTGGCGCCTTGTGCTGCTGCTGCTTGTGGGTCAGCTCAATGCTGCGTTTTTCACCGCTGAGGTGCTGGTGCTCTATGCTCTGGTGGGGTTTGTGTTGCCTCTGGTGTGCCGTCTCTCTACCCGGGCTCTGCTCATCCTTGCGGGAGTGTGTGTGATGCAGCCCATGTGTCTGTGGCAGATAGCCCGCGCTGCGGCCGATCCTGACTATACCATCCTTGCTTTCGACACCTCGTCGTACTGGGCCGCAACCTTTGAGGCGCAGAGCACCGCCGGCTTCTGGGAAACCGTCAAGGTGAATCTGTGGGAGGGGCAGCTGGCATCGCTGGCCTGGGCCTGGGACCACGGGCGGGTGTTTCAGACCGCAGGGCTATTCATCGCCGGTATGCTCATCGGGCGTCATGGCTGGCTGCTTGAGTGCAATCTGCCCAAGTGGGGCAGGGTGCTGGCCGTGGCCATATGCTGTTTTTTCCCGCTCTACGGCCTCAACAACATGGTGGGGCAGTTCGTGGCCAACCCCAATATCCTCACCCCGGCCAAGACGCTGCTGTCGTCGCTTGCCAATCTGAGCTTCATGCTCATGCTCGTGAGCGGCATTATGTTTGCCTACTACAAGACCTCACGCCTCGGCTCGCTTCTCGACCGCCTTCGCCCCTATGGCCGCATGAGCATGACCAACTATGTGACGCAGGGCATCATAGGCTCGGCCCTGTTTTATCACTGGGGCTTGTTTCTGCAGCTCGGCATCACGGCCAGCGAGCTCGTCGGCATAGCCATCTTCATGGTGCAGTATGCCGTGTGCCGCATCTGGGTAAACCATCACACCCACGGGCCCCTCGAATATCTCTGGAAGCGCGCCACATGGATCGAATGGCCCTTTGGCGGCGGGCGTTAACACTTGTGAATTAGTAATTTTTAGCTTTTGTTGGCGATAAATGTATTGCGCATGAGCCGCTTATGAGCTAACTTTGCATTGCAAAAACAACCGACGGGCCGGGCGGCCCCCACAGAAGCTCCGCCGCCTCTTGCCCCCGGGTGTTGGCAGACAATGCAACAATACATCATATATACTTGAATTTTGGTTATGAGGGAGGTGCGCTACTGTGAAGTAGTGCACTTTCAATTTATAGGTACCTGTGGCGGTAGGCGTCGATGAGCTCGTCGAGGCCCGCCGGAGCAGCCTCCGGAATCAGCCCCGCCGCAGCCGCCGCACGCCCGAGAATCATGGCCGGGGAGGCGCCCGATGCTCTCATGGCCTCCATCGACAGCGAAGCGTCGCGCTTGGAGAGCCTGATGCCGCCGCTGTTGGTGAGCAGAGGCAGATGGTGCCACTCGGGAGCCTTGAAGCCAAGCAGGTGGTAGAGATAGATCTGCTGCGCAGCCGAGAGCAGCAGGTCGGAGCCCCTCACCACCTCGGTCACCCCCATCAGGGCATCGTCGACCACCACTGCCAACTGATAGGCCCAGGCCCCGTCGGCACGCCTCACTATGAAGTCGCCGCACTCGACCGCCAGATCCACCCGTTGGCGTCCGAACCGGCGGTCGGTAAACTCGATTGTAGTGTCGGGAGCCACATAGAGGCGGCGCGATCCCGGGCCCTCGGGCCGGGCAAACGGCGTCATCCCCCCGTCGGGGCGGCAGGTGCCCGGATAGATTATGCGGCCATCGCTCTGGTGAGGCGCCTGCGAGGCCATGATGTCGGCGCGGGTACACCGGCAGGCATATACCAGCCCTTGGTCCTCAAGGCGCGCCAGAGCCGAGGCGTAGAGATCGCCGCGCATGCTCTGGCAGTAGGGTCCGGGGAGCCCATCGGTGAGTCCGCCCTCGTCCCATTCCAGTCCGAGCCATTTCAGATCATCCTCGATAAGCCGCGCATATTCAATGCGCGAGCGCCCGGGGTCGAGATCCTCGATGCGGAGTATCCAGCGCCCCCCGGCGCTGCGGGCCGAGAGCCACGACATAAGGGCGGCATAGATGTTGCCGAGATGCATGCGCCCCGAGGGGGAGGGGGCAAAACGTCCGGTTGGAACCATGATTGATCTATGAGTCGATTGATAATATCTCCCGTGAGGCGCCAGGCGCCCCGAAGCCGCCGCAAAATTAATAAATAAACCGGTCGGTATAAAACCATCCCCGCCAAATCATCGCGCCCACCGGGAGAGATAATCTCTGCACTTCGCAATGCAAACGTCGGCAGATAAGACCTAATTTTGGATTATTGCCTTTTTTTCATACCTTTGCACTATCATGATCAAAGTCTGTGCCATCATGCTATTCATTGTGATGCTGCTTTTCTCTGCCGGCTGTGGACGCAACATCGATATCGACCGCCGTCTTGACCAAGCCGACGGTCTGATGTGGGGCGATCCCGACTCGGCGTTGCGGGTGCTGGATGCGATTGATCCGGAGCAGCTTAGCGACGGGCAGCAAGCCCGCCGCGCATTGTTGGCGGCCAAAGCTGCCGACAAGGCATTTGCATCCATATCCGATCCGGCGTCAATAGCCATAGCTGCCGACTATTACACCGGCCACGCCGACAGCCTTGAAGTGCAGTCGCTCTATTATCTCGGTCAGGCCTATTCACTTTCTGAATCGACCGACACCGCATTGGTGATGCTTCATGAGGCGTTTGACAAAGCTCAGGCAATCGACGACTACTTCTACGCAGCCATGAGCGCCCGCGAGATTGCAGCTATCTATGGCCGGATGCTCGTTCCGGGGCAGCAACTGATATGGGCGCGCAAGGCCCGCAGCGGTTTCGATGAAGCCGGAAAGTCCACCCATGCCGCATGGATGGATTTAATGATCATAAATGCCCTCATCAACTCTGGCAATCTGCAAGAGGCCGACAGTATATTCAACACCATAGACACCACGCTGGTGCAATCAAGTCGTCCATTACGTCATAAGCTGATGACCGCCAGGGTGGAGATGCTTGTGTCAGGGCATGATTACGAAGATGTATCATCTATCTATGACAGTCTTTACGCTGATGGTTATGTAATGACTTCTCATGATTATTGCCTTTTAGCCGAAGCCGATATTGAGGCTGGGAGAGTCGACAGCCTGCCTTATTATCTATCTTACATACGATCTTTGCCTCTCTCTAACGAAGACACCCTGTATGTACGTAAACTCAATGGCTCATATCTTGAATTGGTTGGTGATTACAGGGGAGCGAGTCGGGCCTACTCTGATTTTGCGTCGTCAGTGATGAACTACGGCGAGGATTTGATCACCGATCCTCCAACTGTTATGCTCGCCGAGACACTCCGCGTTGCCATGACGCAGGAAAAAGCCATTTCCCGGCAACACAGGAAGTTGCAGATATTGCTAATGGCGCTATGCGGTACTCTGTTATTGCTTATCATTTTAGGTTGGTTGTATTGGCGCAACCGAATAGCCCGACTTACCCTTAAGGTAAAGAGCGCACTTTCAGATGCCCAGTTGTTTAAATATGAGCTTGATTCCACACATTCCGAGCAGGAACAATCCCAACATCAGAAAAATGCTTTTATTGATATCTTTACAAGTCATCTTTCTTTCATAGAGCAGATATGTCAGATCTGCTATTTCAGAGAAGAAGGCGGCTCTTATGGTCCGACTGCCATCAGACAGCTTAATGATATGTATGAGTCTATGAAGGTCCTTGACATTCACGATAGCTTAGGGGCTTTTATAGATTGCAAATTCGATGGCTGGATGACTCGGTTCAAGAGGGCTTATCCCGATCTCAAATCATCTCAATACAGACTTGCCATGTATCTATTATTAAATATCTCCTATGAATCAATTGCTGTGTTGACCGGTAAAAAAACACCAAATGCCGTCTATATAGATAAGACTCGGTTGAAAACCGCCATGCTACAAACTAATGGACATACAGAAGATGAGTTTATCATTGCTCTGAAAATGTCTAAGACGTCAAAGTAACCCCAACCCTTCCGACCATACAAATCATCTGATTTGCCCCTCTCTCGGCGCAAATTTTCGACCATCTTCGCAGTTGAAAGGCCTATGAAAGATTATTAATTAGCAAGTCGTTGTCAACAAGCGATATACAAATCTTCATGAAAGGTCTTGAAATGTGTGAGTCAGGGCGCTTTTACCTATCTTTGCAGCATATTTCAAATCCATTCACAACTCATTTTTCTAACATGAAAAAACTTCTTTCAATCATTATCATTCTCATTGGAATGACAGCGATGCCCTTTAGGGCAATGGCAGACGAGGGCACCAAGAGACCTATTTATTTCAGGCCCGTGACCTCTCAGAACGACACCAGAGACTATCCTCGTATGCCTGCCTACAGTCCCATATATGGTGAGCTTACCGGCGATATTCTCACCATCTACAGCACCCTCTCCGGAGAGGCAGAAGTGACGGTTGTAGCAGCAGACGGCTCAACAATAGTATGCAAGGTCGCAGATCTTAGCTCAGGGCATAGCATGGCCATTACTGCCGACACCCCGGGAATCACTGTATTCGTAAAAGTCAGTGACCGGACTTATGCTGCTTTGTTTTGATTTACCGAGTGCTGATCTTTAATTGACTGCCTACGACAGATGATGCGCTGGTCAAGCATACTGATGCTGATTATCCTTGGCATTGCAGCCTCGTGCTCGGGGCGCTCCGACGATCAACGCGAGGTGTTGTCGGGGCTTCTCGGGCGCGAGATAGCAATCCCGGATGAGCTGTCGGCTATTATACAGGGTGTTGTCACCCCTTCCGACATGAGCGATGCCGACTTCAAGATCATCACCTACATCGACTCTGCCGGTTGCGTGCCATGTAGGATGAAGCTATCTTTCTGGAACGATGTTATCGACGAATTCAAAGCCACCGACGACGATATCAACGTCGAGTTTCTGATGATACTCAACACACGGCTCTCCGCTGAGATGAGCCGTCTGATCGATGAGGAGAAGTTTATGCATCAGGTGTGTTTCGACCCCGAAGGGCTCTTTGAGGCGGCCAATCCGCTGCCTCGCCCCGACCCCTACCACACCTTCCTCCTCAATGCCGACAATGAGATTGTGGCCGTTGGCAATCCGGTGGCCAATCCCAAGGTTATGGACATCTACCGCAAGATCATATCGCCCGAACCAACCCATATCAATCTCCTGTGCCGAAGGCCGGTAGCTACGCTCGGCCTCATCTCACCCGCCGATACCGTCGTCAGGCGATTCCAACTGCGCAACACTACCGATTCCACTCTGACCATCCAGGCCCTCATCCCTTCGTGTGGATGCGTTGAGGCAGAGGCTGAGGCCGAGGTGATCAATCCCGATGAAGTGGTGATGGTGACAGTGACTTATCTGTCCGACACAATCGTCGGGCCGGTAAGACGGCATGTCGACATTTTCTACCACGAAAAAGACAATCCGGAGCGTCTTACGCTCCACGGATTCATAACCAATCAACCGATACATTAACCCCCAAACACCCCAACCAATCATGAAGAAAAAAGTCATGATAGCAGCCGCAATTGCGGTTATGGCGGGAGTAGGCGCCTACTTCGGCAACGCCTCCAATTCTCCCTCCTCCGACGGTCTTTCTGACCTCCTCCTCGAAAACGCCGAAGCCCTCTCTGATCCAGAGATTGAGCTCCCCGAAGTATCCGTCACATGCAATGCCGGTGGATATGGCCGATGCTGGGAATTACTGCCCTCACACGACTATTTCACGGGTTTAAATCCCTGTCGTTACACCGGCTATACAAGTGATTATTGCCCGGGCAAATAATCACAATTAGCGACAGACTTGTTTAACCAACACGCTGATAAGAATGTTTTCTACAAACACAAGTGTAATTTTCTTAGCGGCGGTCGTAATGATTCTTGGCGCGTCGTGTTCGTCTCCAAAGCCGGAGCCGCACGGTGCGCCGGAATTCTACGACCTGTCGGTGTATGAGGAGGCAAAAGTGGGTGATATACTTGAGGTGGCTGAAGTGGTGCCTCTGCTGTTTGAGCGCGACACCTATCCGAAGCATGCAACGTTCCTGTCATTTCTTGATGGGAATATTGTAATAGAGCATCTTGAGAACTCTGACCATGTGTTTTCATCGGATGGCCATTACATAGGATGCTCTGAGAGCATGAAAGGTCAAGGCCCGGGAGAGCACGTGATGCTATTAGGTCATGTTGTCAATCCCTTCAGCCACACAATTGATGTTCTTGGAATATCCAACATGTATTCCTACGACCCTGAATTTACCAACAGTTTGCGCGTGAGCGATTTGCCAACCATTGTAGGCTCTGCCGACAAATGGCTATTTGATTCGGGAATTGCATTATCTGAAACAAAATATCTGCTCCACTCAAGCATAGTCACCAATCCATATCAGGTGACGCTCTATGATGCCGAGCAAGGTAAGGCTCTCAACAAGTGGAGTTATGCCGACGATATAATCACATATTTCTCGGGCGCACGTCAAAAATTATTCAGGATGCCCGATGGAGAGATTCTGATAACGGCCGAGGGTTATTCACCATATATTTATGGTGTTGACAGTGAAGGCAGGGACATGTATAAAGCGATAGAGCTGAAGTATGGCGACAAGATCATAACAGACCATGTGACACTCGATGACTTCCGTAAGAATCATGATATCGCGAAACAATATTATGAGAATCCGGATATTGAAATACCGATCCAACAGATTGTTAATTCAAAAAAAATCATCACAGTAATACGTGCCGGAATAGATATGTATGAGGATGAATACGTTCTAATTACCGATCGTGAAGACAACAAGACATATAAGATTGATATAATGGACGATAGCGGTGTTATGCCTCCGATTTTTCATGCAATAGACGAGAGCTATCTATATTATATTGTGGATGCTGACTATATTTTGGAGAATAGATCCGTATTACTAAATAAGACCGACGAAGCCGACTCGCTCCTTCGCAATCACGACGAAGATGATTTATTCCTGATCAAATACCGCTTCAAGAAATAGCCGCGCCCCATGCCGACCCCAACCACAGAATAACCAATCAACCGATACATTAACCCCCAAAACACCCCAACCAATCATGAAGAAAAAAGTCATGATAGCAGCCGCAATTGCGGTTATGGCGGGAGCAGGCGCCTACTTCGGCAACGCCTCCAACTCTCCCTCCTCCGACGGTCGTTCTGACCTCCTCCTCGAAAACGCCGAAGCCCTCTCTGATATGGAGATTGAGCTCCCCGAAGTATCCGTCACATGTGATAACAGTTATCACGGTCGTTGCTGGAAATTAAACTTTGACGAAAATGGAATCTTAGGCATGCCTGCTTGCATTTTCACAGGAAACCAGAACAACTATTGCTTTTAGTTTTGCATTGATGTGACGAAATAAGAGCTTGTATGTTTATCAAATTGAGAAGCATAACATACTATTCGGCACTCGTAATGATTCTTGGCGCGTCGTGTTCGGCTCCAAAGCCGGAGCCGCACGCTGCGCCGGAATTTTACGACTTGTCGGTGTATGAGGAAGCAAAAGTTAGTGATATACTTGAGGTTGCTGAGGTGGTGCCTCTTCTGTTTGAGCGCGACACCTATCCAAAATTTGTGAATCGCCTTTCGCATCTTGATGGTAATATTCTTATTGGAGAAATAGACAAGTCGGTACATGTGTTCTCGTCTGACGGCCATTACATAGGTTGCTCCCAAAGTATGAAAGGAGAGGGGCCGGGTGAACATGCCATGCAACTGAACCATATAGTAAACCCGTTCAACCATACAGTCGATGTGTTAGGTATTACAAAGATGTATTCATATGATGCAGAATTCACTCACTGCGAGCGTGAAAGCGCGATTCCTAACCTTGTGGGGCAAGTCGATGTCGGCCTATTATATGATGATGGAATAGCATTGTCTGGTGGCTTGTATCTTCTTCATTCAAGACTGGCCACAGATCCATATAAGGTATCGTTGTATAATTCATCTGCCGGTACCACCATAAAGCAATGGGATTATACTGAAGACATAATCGCATTTTTCACAGGTAGTTTTCAAAAGTTTTTCAAAATGCCAGATGGCGAGATTCTTATGAAGCCGCAAGGTTACTCACCATATATTTATGGGTTTGGGCGTGATGGGTCGGATATGTATAAGGCCATAGAATTCAAATATAACAGCAAGACAATCTCAGATAGAGTCACAATTAAGGACGTCGAAGCGAATCCTAAAATTATAGATAACTATTTGGGAAATGCATCGTATGAAATACCTCTGAAACAATTATTAAATAGTAAAAAGATAATCACACTGATCCAAACAGGTCCGGATAAATTTAAAGACCATTACTATCTTATTGCAGACAGAGAAAGTGGTAAGGTGCAGAAAGCTGATCTGATGGAAGATGGAAAAGTTACCATAATCCCGCTGCTATACATGATGGACGAAGAATTTGTCTATAACGTACTCAGCAAGGAGAAGATACTCGAGTTTTCAGGATGCCTTCTCAACAAGGCAAGCGAGGCCGACTCGCTCCTTCGTAATCACGACGAAGATGATTTCTTCCTGATCAAATACCGCTTCAAGAAATAACCGTGCCCCATGCCGACCCCACCGCCGATCAGCCATACCCGTTTGTCACCATGTGCCATCATCATCACCGTTTTAGCAACGATGATGATGATGATGACACACGGTTGCTCCGATCGTCAACACAATGATTTGGTGACTATGGTGCTCAGTGAAGCCGGAAGTAATTCAAGAGAGCTTCAAGCCGCATTAGACCATTATAAGGAAACCGACAAACGGATCCATGCTACAGCTGTCTATACAGTAGGGGCTGCTTTAGGACGGAAAGGAGTCGCAGGGGAAGGGTTAGACTCCATCGAGGCTCTTTATCGTTCGTTGCCTGGTAAATATCAATGGTTGCTCACACCCGATCAGCAGAAAAGAGGACGGCAGTATGCAGCAATGCCTGTCGTGTCGACCTCCGATGCCGAAGCCCTCACCAAAGAGTTTATCATAAGCAATATTGACGATGCCTGGGCGCTCCGCAAAAGCAGGAAATGGCTTGATGGTCTACCGGATGAGTTGTTTTGCGAGATGTTGCTTCCCTACCGGATTGACAACGAGCCTCTGACCCTCTGGCGCGGTCGTTATCGGGCATGGCTGTCAGATCTGGAAGACTCTCTTGCCGATTGCCACAGCTCTGTGGCCGCGGCAAGGATGATAGCCGAAAGAATAGGATCATGCCATTACAACGACCAACTGCCTACACCCCACAGGTCGGCTCTCGCTCTGCTTGAAATGCCTTTGGGATATTGCCGTGACGATTGTGACCGGACTCTTTATGCTATGCGTGCAATGGGTGTGCCTGTTGCGGTAGATCGTATTCTTGTTTCACCCGAAAATGGGGCAGGCCATAGCTGGACAGTTGTATGGGACAATATCGACGGACTGATGCGTTTGTTTGACAATGGCGCATATCTCCCCACCCGCGACAGCATATATTATGACCAGCGGCGGAAAGGGAAAATCTACAGGTCGACCTTTGCTCCGGAGCTTGAGCGTCTGGCCCGGTACCGTGAGGCTGTGTCGCCTCCTCAAATCCTGCTCGATAGCCATCTCAAAGATGTTACGTCTGAATATTTCGGACACAACCGGGCAGAAGTGGAGCTATGGAGCAACCCGGACGGCGGTCATCATGCCGATGTTTATCTCGGAGTGTTTGCGGGTGGGCGGTTTAATCCCGTCGATATTGCGACTTTGAGAGGAGGCAAAGCCATATTTACCGATATTGAGCCCAATATGATTTTTGCTCCGGTTACATCCGACGGTTATGTGTGTGGCTATCCGTTTATGCTCGATAGTGATGGTGGCGTTGTAAGTTTCATACCATCCGATAGCCGTCGCGATAAATTGACTCTCACACGAAAATACCCGATACGCTTCCATCTGAGGGAGAGAATGGCGTCGGTTGTCGGATTACATGTCCAGACAGGGCCCACGCCCCATGGGCCCTGGCGGGATCTTGAAGTCATAGAGTCGGCGCCAAACCACAACTATCGACGGATTTCCTTCCAACATCGTTTACCAGAGCAATATCTCAGGCTTTATAAACGCGATGGCAAGCCCGCACTGATCTCAATGCTCATGGCTTGTCGCGACAGTTTGGGACTCGACTGCATCCCTCTGTCAGTAGCGGGATCCGACGAATCCCGCAACAGATATGAGCGGATCCTTATACCTGACCAGTCGTTTCAACTGGATACGGGGGCAGAAGATTGTGTGGTGAAGATTGAAGCCTCACCCTCTGAGGTCAAATCGGTGTTTCTCATCCCTCCCAACGATGACAACTACATACTCCCTGAGCAAGAATATGAGTTGATGTTTTTTGCGGGTGCTGATGGGTGGAAATCGGCCGGGAAGAAAACCGCGACCGGTTTTTCACTCGATTTCGAGGCTCCTGCCGGGGCATTGCTATGGCTCCGTAACTTGACCAAGGGGCGCGAAGAGCAGATATTTATATGGCGCAAAGGCCGCCAGATGTTTAATATTGATCTCTACGAAGCCCCCTGTTTCACACCAACTACAGATTAACTAATCAACCTATACATTAACCCCCAAACACCCCAACCAATCATGAAGAAAAAAGTCATGATAGCAGCCGCAATTGCGGTGATGGCGGGAGCAGGCGCCTACTTCGGCAACGCCTCCAATTCTCCCTCCTCCGACGGTCTTTCTGACCTCCTCCTCGAAAACGCCGAAGCCCTCTCTGATCCAGAGATTGAGCTCCCCGAAGTATCCGTCACATGCAATGCCGGTGGATATGGCCGATGCTGGGAATTACTGCCCTCACACGACTATTTCACGGGTTTAAATCCCTGTCGTTACACCGGCTATACAAGTGATTATTGCCCGGGCAAATAATCACAATTAGCGACAGACTTGTTTAACCAACACGCTGATAAGAATGTTTTCTACAAACACAAGTGTAATTTTCTTAGCGGCGGTCGTAATGATTCTTGGCGCGTCGTGTTCGTCTCCAAAGCCGGAGCCGCACGATGCGCCGGAATTCTACGACCTGTCGGAGTATGAGGAGGCAAAAGTGGGTGATATACTTGAGGTGGCTGAAGTGGTGCCTCTGCTGTTTGAGCGCGACACCTATCCGAAGCATGCAACGTTCCTGTCATTTCTTGATGGGAATATTGTAATAGAGCATCTTGAGAACTCTGACCATGTGTTTTCATCGGATGGCCATTACATAGGATGCTCTGAGAGCATGAAAGGTCAAGGCCCGGGAGAGCACGTGATGCTATTAGGTCATGTTGTCAATCCCTTCAGCCACACAATTGATGTTCTTGGAATATCCAACATGTATTCCTACGACCCTGAATTTACCAACAGTTTGCGCGTGAGCGATTTGCCAACCATTGTAGGCTCTGCCGACAAATGGCTATTTGATTCGGGAATTGCATTATCTGAAACAAAATATCTGCTCCACTCAAGCATAGTCACCAATCCATATCAGGTGACGCTCTATGATGCCGAGCAAGGTAAGGCTCTCAACAAGTGGAGTTATGCCGACGATATAATCACATATTTCTCGGGCGCACGTCAAAAATTATTCAGGATGCCCGATGGAGAGATTCTGATAACGGCCGAGGGTTATTCACCATATATTTATGGTGTTGACAGTGAAGGCAGGGACATGTATAAAGCGATAGAGCTGAAGTATGGCGACAAGATCATAACAGACCATGTGACACTCGATGACTTCCGTAAGAATCATGATATCGCGAAACAATATTATGAGAATCCGGATATTGAAATACCGATCCAACAGATTGTTAATTCAAAAAAAATCATCACAGTAATACGTGCCGGAATAGATATGTATGAGGATGAATACGTTCTAATTGCCGATCGTGAAGACAACAAGACATATAAGATTGATATAATGGACGATAGCGGTGTTATGCCTCCGATTTTTCATGCAATAGACGAGAGCTATCTATATAATATTGTGAATGCTGACTATATTTTGGAGAATAGATCCGTATTACTAAATAAGACCGACGAGGCCGACTCGCTCCTTCGCAATCACGACGAAGATGATTTATTCCTGATCAAATACCGCTTCAAGAAATAACCGCGCCCCATGCCGACCCCTACCACAGAATAACCAATCAACCGATACATTAACCCCCAAAACACCCCAACCAATCATGAAGAAAAAAGTCATGATAGCAGCCGCAATTGCGGTGATGGCGGGAGCAGGCGCCTACTTCGGCAACGCCTCCAACTCTCCCTCCTCCGACGGTCGTTCTGACCTCCTCCTCGAAAACGCCGAAGCCCTCTCTGATATGGAGATTGAGCTCCCCGAAGTACCCATCTTTTGCAATGCCGGTGGATATGGACGGTGCTGGGAGCCCTGGTATAAGCCCGTGGATATACTTATATATGGTCCATGTCGTTACACAGGATATACAAGTGATTTTTGCGGATCCATCTAATTATCGCCACTAAGCATATTACTGATTTAATAAACACGCTTATAAGAATGTTTTCTATAAAAACATGTATACATTTCTTGGCGGCGGTCGTAATGATTCTTGGCGCGTCGTGTTCGTCTCCAAAGCCGGAGCCGCACGGTGCGCCGGAATTCTACGACCTGTCGGTGTATGAAGAGGCAAAAGTGGGCGATATACTTGAGGTGGCAGAAGTGGTGCCTCTTCTGTTTGAGCGCGACACCTATCCGAAATATCCTTATATCGTCTCATTCTTAGGTGATACTTTAATAATAGAAGAGGTTGATGAGATGGTGCATGTATTTGCTCCTGATGGTCATTACATCGGTTGCTCAAATGACATGAAAGGCGAGGGTCCCGGCGAATATGTCACTCATATAGGCCATATAGTCAATCCCTTTAACAATACGGTGGATATCATGACGTTTCGTTCGATGCATTCATATGATCCGGAGTTCACCCATTGCGTCAATGAAAGTAAACTGCCAACAAGTATAACAGACACTTCGTCGTGGTTGTATGATGAAGGAATCGCCTTGTCGGAATCGAAATACCTGCTTCATTCGCGTAAAGTGACCACTCCACATAAAATCACACTCTATGATGCCGAATCCGGTACCGCACTTAATACATGGAGCTATGGTGATGATATATTGTGCAGGTATACTGGCTCACGTCAAAGATTCTTCAGAATGCCGGATGGCGAGATACTTATGGCGGCTGACGGATATGCGTCATATATATATCGATTCGACCGTGATGGCTCTGATTTTTCTAAAGCCATAGAATTCAAGTATAACGACAAGACATTTTCGGACAACGTTACAGAAGAAGATTTTCGTAAAAATCGCCGTATCTATATTGAATACCTCGAGAATCCCGACGTAGAGATGCCATTAGCACAATTGGTCAACTCAAAGAAGATAGTGACAATAATCGAGGTTGGGCCTGACTACAGCCGCGACAGATACCTGCTGCTGACCGATCGTGGGAGCGGCCACACCTACCGGGTGGAGACCACAGAGGATGACAATGTTATCTTTCCATCGCTGTATTATATCGACGAGAATTATCTTTATAATATTCTGACTAAAGAGCATATCCTCGAAAACCCACGTTGCTTTCTCAACAAGGAGAGCGAGGCCGCCTCGCTCCTTGCTTCGATTGATGACGAAGATTTTGTATTGATAAAATACCGCTTCAAGAAATAGCCGCGGTGGGGAGGTGGCGTCGCGGTGTGGCGCTCGGCTGACGCTGAGCAATGGGCGAACTGAACTGTCGGCCCCGGGCTGCGGCGGCTACGCGCGCTCTTGCCCGGGTCTACCCTCAGGGTGGCGCCGCTAAAGCGGCTCGGCGGCTACGCACGCATCACCTCGTCGCTGAGCGGATGCTTCATGAAGCATCCCTACAAGCCGCTAATAATCATCTTTATAACACAATGCGCTCGGCGCCGATACGCCCGGATCTCCCATGTAGGGCTGCTTCCCTGGAGCAGCCGCCCCGCGACGGCGAACACTGCGACGGCGAACACCGCGACGCACCCCCGCGCGTAGCGCCCAAGCTCCCAATAGGAGCGCCCTTGATAGGTAGCCCCCCGCAAGAGCGTGCGTAGCCGCCGCAGCGGGGGGATGCCGAGATCCACCGGGCAGTCTGCTCAGCGTCAGCCGAGCGCCCCACCGCGACGGATAATCGCCACAAGATTACCTTGATACTCGAAAATAATGCGTATATTCGCGAAAAATCTAACCAATAATCTATCATGAAGCTACAACATTTTATTACATCTATTCTATCTGCGGGTATTCTCATAGCCATTGCGGGTGCTTCGTGCAGCCGCAATGGTTATGAACCTGCCGAGGAGACACATTGGCAACGCATTGAGCCGAAACTACGTCAAAACTCACTCGTTGCCTTTGACAACGACTCTATTATGGCCGGCGAAGGAGCAATGATAGCCGTAGCCGGAGAGCATATAATCGTTGAGGATCCAAAATCAACGTCGTGCATCTTCAAGGTATTCGACAACAAGAGCGGCCGGAGTGCCGGATCTTTCGGATATTTTGGTCAAGGCCCCGGCGAAATAGCCAATCCCGGGATTATGACTATCTCTCCTGACGGTGAACGGATATATCTGATTGATTATGGCAAATGGCAATTGATAACGGTCAATATCGACAGTGCATTGATCAATTCTGACTATGATCCGGTTATCCTCCTCAATATGTCCGACATGAAAGAGGATGCTTTTCCCGACCGTATGGTAATGATATCAGAATCCGTGTCAGTCGGACGCCGTATCATCCCCTATCGGGAAGGTGGCTACGAACAAAGGCTTTGCACCGTTGATTTCCAAACCGGAAAGATGGCTTCATTTGGCGATGACAATGATATGATATCGGGATTCCGCTCATCGGTGGCCTCATCAGTGCCCGATTCGATTGTGGTGGAGTTTAGTTCGACCAACGACCTCATCAGGCTCTACAACCTCGCAGGTGAGCTGAAAAAGGAAATCAAAGGGCCTGACTATAATGATCAACCCGCTAAAAACAGCGCTTTCTACTCCAATGCCGCCATTGGAGGCGGTAAGATCTATGCCGTATATTCGACCGACAGAGACAAGTATGACTTCTTTGGCCGTAATATCGAAATATTTGACTTGGCCGGCAATCATATTGATTCATGGCAATTTGACGACGGGATATGCGACATTGAATATGATCCGGAGGGACAGCGGCTGCTGCTGAGCACGACCGGTGATAATCAGTTTTGTTATCTTCCGCTTACGGATAACGGCGTCAATACCAACCCTTCCGTTAAAACGACCGGCCTGACCCTCTCCGAATCGCCTTCTTCCGGCACCAAAGAAGGTCAGGAAGCAGTCTCCCGTCTGATATCGCTTGTAAAACCATCGGGTATGGGGGTTGAGCATGTGGCGACTGATTCCAGTTTTCCATTTTCCCAGACCGACAGCACCCTGTGTTATGCCTTTGATATTATGAACCTATCGGATCAGATATTGGAGATTGACAAAGTGGAGTGTTCGGCAAACAGCTCATTGAGTGTTGTCTCCCGCAACAGTCTAAAGCCCGGCATGATAGTCAGCGTTAACGTGACCACGCCTCTACTTTCAGGCAACCTCGACGGCGAATTGTCTATATATGTAAAGGGGGTGTCCTATCCTGTACTGCTCAAAATACGCCTTATCGCACCATAAGATGGACTGCATCCCTGGAGCAGCCGCCCCGCGACGACGAACACCGCGACGCACCCCCACGCGTAGCGCCCAAGCTCCCAATAGGAGCGCTCCTGATGGATAGCCCCCCGCAAGAGCGCGCATAGCCGCTGCAGCGGGGGGATGCCGAGACCCACCGGGCAGTCTGCTCAGCGTCAGCCGAGCGCCCCACCGCGACGGATAATCGCCACAAGATTACCTTGATACTCGAAAATAATGCGTATATTCGCGAAAAATCTAACCAATAATATATCATGAAACTACAAAATTTTATTACAAACATTGCGGCGGCGTTCGTAATGATTCTTGGCGCGTCGTGTTCGTCGCCAAAGCCGGAACCGCACGATGCGCCGGAATTCTACGATCTGTCGGCGTATGATGAGGTAAAGGTGGGTGATATACTTGAGGTGGCAGAAGTGGTGCCTCTGCTGTTTGAGCGCGACACCTACCCGAAATATCCTGAAATCATCTCATTTTTAGGTGATACTTTAATAATAGAAGAGGGCGATGAGATGGTGCATGTGTTTGCTCCTGATGGTCATTACATCGGTTGTTCAAATGACATGAAAGGCGAGGGTCCAGGCGAATATGTGATGCACATCGGCCATATTGCCAATCCTTTTAACAATACGATAGATGTATTGTCGGTTCGTGCGACACTGTCGTATGATCCGGAGTTCACCCATTGCGTCAATGAAAGCAAACTGCCAACAAGTATAACAGAAACTTCGTCATGGTTGTATGATGAAGGAATCGCCTTGTCGGAATCGAAATACCTGCTTCATTCGCGAACAGCTACCACTCCCTATAAGGTCACACTCTATGATGCCGAATCCGGTACCGCACTTAATACATGGAGCTATGCCGACGATGTGTTGAGTTACTTCGGCAGCGGACGTCAAAGATTTTTCAAAATGCCTGATGGGGAGATATTACTTGTGCCAACTGCTTTTACACCTTATATTTATGGGGTTGACAGCGATGGCCGGGATATGTATAAGGCCATAGAGTTCAAGTATGGCGACAAGATCATAAAGGACCATGTGACACTCGATGATTTTTACAAGAATCCCAACATATGGAAAGAGTATTATGAAAACTCTTCGATAGAGATACCCTTCGACAGGTTGGTTAACTCAAAGAAGGTAGTGACAATAATCGAGGTTGGGCCTGACTACAGCCGCGACAGATATCTGCTGTTGACCGATCGTGGGAGCGGCCACACCTACCGGGTGGAGACCACAGAGGATGACAATGTTATCTTTCCATCGCTGTATTATATCGACGAGAATTATCTTTATAATATTCTGACCAAAGAGCATATCGACGAGAATCCACGTTGCCTTCTCAACAAGGAGAGCGAGGCCGACTCGCTCATTCGCAATCACGATGAAGATGATTTCTTCCTGATCAAATACCGCTTCAAGAAATAACCGTGCCCCATGCCTACCCCAACCACATAATAACCAATCAACCTAAACAATAACCCCCTAACACCCCAACCAATCATGAAGAAAAAAGTCATGATAGCAGCCGCGATTGCGGTGATGGCGGGAGCAGGCGCCTACTTCGGCAACGCCTCCAACTCTCCCTCCTCCGACGGTCGTTCTGACCTCCTCCTCGAAAACGCCGAAGCCCTCTCTGATATAGAAGTGGGCGAAAACGGACAGTTGGTAATCAACTGTTTCTGGACTGTTTTTGATGCCACCGAGGGTTTTAGAGAACCCTGCATGAGTGTTTACAAATGCCTTCCTTGTGGCGAGGTTCATCTTGTAACCAAAGTACTTGATGGTGGAACATGCAGCTGAGGTGACGATGCAATCTATCTCTCATATCTGGCGGGCATCACTATGGTGCTTGCTTCTCTGTGTGGGATGCACTCCCACCAAGGTGGATGCCCCACAAGAAGTCGACCTCTCAGCGGCAGAATATGTAAGCGCTGATACGTTTCATGTTGACCAATGTGTGCTCAACACTTTTTGGCTGCGGGCTTCCGGCGAAACCCTCGTAATGCTCAATCACAAGCGCGATCCCATATTTGACGCTTTCGCTATCCCCGAAGTGGAATATGTATCATCGGGCATATCAAAAGGAGAAGGCCCGGAGGAGGTGGCAAATGTAATGCCCCTGTCGTTGGAGCGGAGCACGCGCCCAGGTCAGTTCACCTTCCTTACCGGCGTGCCGTCTGAGATTGTCACCATCCAGACACCCGATTTCAAGATAATCGACAAGTCGAGACATCGTATGCCCGAAGGTTGGCCGGGCGAGCAAAACATGCTCATAATAAAGGGTGATACCGTTTTGGCGCAACGCTTCTCTGAGCCATTGGATTGGATCATAGCTGAAGGGGAGGGTAATATCGTATCGATACTCGATATCACGATTCCCGACGATATTAAGATTATGGCAGGCGATGATGTGTGGGCAAATATGGTGATACACTCGGCTATAGGGCTTGCTTCGCCCGATGGCTCCCGGGTAGCGGTTTGCCCCAAGATGTATCCCATGGTGTTTATTTTCGACGATAAAGGCAATAAGATAAGGACTCTTACTATGCCCTACACGGCTCAGATGAAGAATTATATTCTCAGTGCCGACTGCAATTCGGATGCCATATATATCTGCTATCACGATCCGGCCGACACCGATTATACCTCAAGCATAGTTGTGGCAATCGACTGGGATGGCAATGTTGGCAAGATTTATAAGGTGCCAGGCCCCGCTGCGCCTATGACTGTTGATGATACAGGCCGATATATCTTCTATACGGGAAGCGCTGACGACAACACTATCTATCGAATCAAACTATGACCTTTTCAAAACGACTGTTGGTATGCATTGCGTCTGTCTTGTTATGGACAGCCGCAGCAATCGCATCATCTCCCATAGGGGATTATAAGCGCCATGATCTCGGATTCGGCTCCATCAGCCTACCCGAAACTCTTCAGTATGTCGACGGCTCTCCAACCCGTGAATTCTCCGATAATCTTACCGAAACCTCATATATGTTTAAGGCTGCGATCTACCTTTATGAATCTGAAGATTATGGCATAATAACACTTAAGATATTACTGCGTCGCCGTGCCGATAACAAGCCGGTGGATATCAGTGATGTGAAAATACACCATGGAAAGACTATAAACACAATGAGCTCGGGTAAGTCAAAGATTATCTGGTATGACCCATCGCCATCAGAGTCAAAAGGGTCTGCTTTTTTCAATGACCCATATTATGAGAGTGGCAAATTTCATGATAAGCATACCAATGGGTTGTATTATCTGAAACTCTTTGGCAATCTGTGCCTTGATCTTGAATTGAGATTTGACGAGGATGCTCCCGATAAATTCACACTGGCTGAGAAGAATAGCATTATCAATTCCATAATGGGGTCGTTCAGGCTGAAGAAATGATAAACATCCGGGTAGTCATTACCGAAACCTGACCTGCCGGCATCATCATATCCGGAGACAGGGCAAATATTTGCCTATTAGGAAAAAAAAGACTATCTTTGCAGCATGAAACCGCCGACAGCGGCGGTGGGAAGGCGTATGAAATCGCTTCCCGGTCATCACTTTAACATCGCTGTCATTAGATCCAAGGGGTCCGGTCGCGCAGCCGCGTGTCGGGACTTCACTCTTTTTTTTACTTATCCCTAACCAAGAACCAACTCCTACATCACCATGGCAATAACCTATATGACCAAAGAAGGCTATAAGCGCAAAATGGAGGAAATAGCTTATCTGGAGTCAGTTAAGCGTCCTGAAATTTCACGTGCGATAGCCGAGGCCCGCGATAAGGGCGACCTCTCGGAAAACTCCGAATATGATGCGGCCAAGGAGGCCCAGGGCATGCTCGAAATGAAGATCGCGCAGCTCAAAGACCTCGTGGCCAACTCGCGAATCATCGACGATGCCAACCTCAACACAGAGGAGGTGCAGATCCTCAACACCGTCCGCATCCGCAATGTGGCCAACGGTGCCGAGATGTCGTACACCATTGTGGCCGACTCTGAAGCCAATCTCAAAGAGAAGAAGATAGGCTCGTCGACCCCCATCGCCAAGGGCCTTCTGGGCCACAAGAGCGGCGAGACGGTCGAGATCCGTGTGCCCGCGGGCCTCATGAAGTTTGAGATTGTAGAGATCTCGATCTAAAAGAGCATAATCCTCCCCAAAAGATATCCGACAGAAGTCATGGCTTCGATTTTTTCACGTATCATAGCCGGCGAGATCCCCTGCTACAAGATAGCCGAGGACTCACGCCACTTTGCTTTCCTCGACATCAATCCGGTCAATCCCGGCCACGTGCTGGTGGTGCCCAAGCGCGAGGTGAGCTATATCTTTGATCTCACCGACGAGGAGTATCTCGCGCTGGAGCTCTTTGCCAAGCGGGTGGCCGAAGGGATGAAGGAGGCTGTCGACTGCAAGCGCATCGGCGTTGCAGTGATAGGCCTTGAGGTGCCCCACGCCCACATCCATCTCATCCCCATCACCAATGAGGGCGACATGAGCTTCTCGACCAAACACACCCTCCCTGCCGAGGAGATGGAGGCTCTGCGCAGCCGCATCGCCGAGGCTGTGGGTCGTCGTATTTCCTGATAAATCCTGAATCGTTTATACCGTGGACAATTTTACTTATTGCACGCCTACCAGATATATATTTGGTCGCGACACTGAATTGCAGACAGGAGCCGCCGCCAAGGCTTCGGGTATGACTAATGTCCTCGTGGTCTATGGCCACGGGTCGGCCCGACGGAGCGGTCTGCTCGACCGCGTGATCTCGTCGCTTCAGCGCGAAGGGATAGCAGTGACTGAGCTTGGAGGCATCGACCCCAATCCCACCGACCCGAAGGTGCGCGAAGGCATCGGCATTTGCCGGCGCGAGGGGATCGACGGTCTGGTGGCAGTGGGCGGCGGCTCGGTGATCGACACCGCCAAAGCCATAGCTGCCGGAGTGCCTTATGACGGCGACTTCTGGGATTTCTGGGCCGGAAAGGCTGTAGTGGCCGACGCGCTCCCTGTGGGGTGTGTGCTTACCATTCCGGCCGCCGGCAGCGAGGGCTCGGGCAACTCTGTGATCACTCTGCTCGACGGGATGCACAAGATCTCGCTCCGCACCGATTTCTGGCTTCGTCCAAAATGGAGCATCCTCAATCCGGAGCTCACATTCACCCTCCCCCCTTACCAGACCGCCAGCGGCATAGCCGACATGATGGCCCATATCTTCGAGCGCTATTTCTCCAACACCGAAGAGGTGGAGGTGACCGACCGCGTGGCCGAGGGTGTGCTCAAAGCCATCATCACTACTGCTCCGAAAGTGATGGAGCACCCCGACGACTATGATGCCCGCGCCAATATCATGTGGGCCGGCACTCTGGCCCACAACGGAATCTGCGGCACAGGTCGCCGCGAAGACTGGGTGAGCCACTTCATGGAGCATGAGGTTTCGGCTGTGTATGGTGTGACCCACGGTGCAGGCCTCGCGGTGATCATCCCCGCATGGATGACATTCATGGCCAAGCATCATCCCGGCAAGATAGCCCAGTTTGGCCGCCGGGTGTTTGGGGTCACCTCCCACGATGATTCCACCGCCGCCATGGAGACCGTCATCAGCCTGAAAGCCTTCTTCGGTTCGCTCGGCCTCCCGGTGACTTTTTCCGAGCTCGGAGTGGCACATCCCGACATAGATCTGCTGGTAAAGAAGCTCCACGAAAACAAAGGTACCCAGATCGGAGGCTATTACCGCCTCGGTCCGGTGGAGACAGCCGAGATCTACCGACTGGCTCTCTGATCCGTCGCCACTATCATTTCACATACCACAGAGCCCCGCGCCCATGGCCGCATCAAAGCGGTAGGGGCGCGGGGCTTGCATGTTGATGGCGCAGGAGGAGGGCAGGGACTGTCAGGCCTCGGGTTGTCCGGCGGCATTGCGGTCGAAGCGCACATAGCTCTGCTCGGCGGGATGATAGTCGGGATTGTTCCAGAGGGTGCTTGAGATCACGAGGTCGGCGGTGATACGGTTGCAGGCAATAGGCACATTGTGGAGCCTGCACTGGCGGAGCAGCATCTGAATGTCGGCCTCATGGGGCTGGGCGTTGAGATCGTCGATCAGAAACACGGCAAAGTCGATCTCATTGCGCACCACCATGGCCGCTATCTCGGCATCGCCCCCCATAGGGCCTGAGTTCATGCACTGCATATCGGGTTGATAGCCCATCTCTTCAAGGGCTGCCTTGATGAGCGATCCGGTGGTGCCGGTACACACCAGATGGTGGTGGGAGAGATATTCGGCGTTGAAGCGTGCCCAGTCTACGATGTCGGCTTTGCGATGGTCGTGGGCCACGAGTGCTATTGTAAGACGGTCTTTCATAAGTTGGTGAATGGAAATAACGTTGATATACGGTTATAACATCCATGCTCCACCAAAAGATTGATCGGCGAGGCAACAGGCATGAAAAGGAGAGCGCCGTCGCGGGCCTTGCGGCAGCGTGACGGCGCTTCTCGATTTTAAGATAGCCGGATGCTCACTTCTTGGCAGAGTCGGCGGCGCGGAGCATCTCTTCGACGGCGGTACGGAGCTGAGCGTCGTTGCCGTTGAGTTGCTGCTCGGGAGTGTTGTAGATCTCAATGTCGGGCTGGAGCTCGAGGTTTTCGAGCCAGCGGCCCTGCATATCCTTCATGCCTACCTGGGGAATACCGAACACGATAGTGGGATCAATCTGGTTTTCCCACCACACGGCGGTCATGGTGCCGGGTACAGGAGCACCGATGAGCTTGCCTATGCCGAGGGTCTGATAGGTCCAGGGGAAGCCGTGGGCGTTGGAGTAGTTGTCCTCACACATGAGCACACATGAGGGCTTGGTCCAGCGGTTGAAGGGATCCTGACCCACATACTGGCCGCGGGGCTCGAAGGTGGCGAATTTGGTGCCCGAGAGGAGTATGGCGAGGTCTTCATGGAGCCATCCGCCGCCGTTGTGGCGGGTATCGATCACCACGGCGTCGCAGTTGCGGTAGCGGCCGAGGAGTTCGTGGAATGTCTGGCGGAATGAGGGCGAGTCCATACCCTTGATATGGATATAGCCCACACGTCCGCTTGAGAGTGAGTCGACAATGGCGCGGTTGCGCTCAACCCATCGGCGGTAGAGGAGATTGGAGCGGTCACCGGCGTTGGAGGCCTTGATCTGCTGCTCGAAAGTCTTGCCGGTCGAGGGATCCTTGACCTGAAGCATCACCTGCTTGCCGCTCTTGCCCGAGAGGGCTGGATAGTAGTCGCGACCGGCCTTGACAGGCTGTCCGTCGATGCTCTCGATGATCATGCCGGGCTTGATCTTGACAGAAGCCTTGTCCATCGGACCCATGGCTACAATCTCGTCGATCAGGAGGCCGTCGCCGTCGTAATCGTTGTCGAAGATCGCGCCGAGCCATGCGGTGGCGGGGGTGTTGGTGTCGGCCATATTGCCATAGAAGCGGGCGCCGGTGTGCGAGCCGTTGAGCTCGCCGAGCATCTCCGAGAGGAGCTCCTGGAAGTCGTAGTTGTTGTTGATGTGGGGGAGGAAGCGGGCGTAGGCGTCGTGATAGCCTTTCCAGTCGATGCCGTGGATGGCGGGGTCGTAGAACTTGTCGTTGACCTGACGCCAGGCATGATTGAAGATATACTCGCGCTCCTTGGCGGGGCGGTAGGTAAACTCGGCTGCGTAGTTGACGGGTTTGGTGGTCTTGCTCTTGATGTCGAGCTTCTTGATGCCCGAGCCGGTGGCGAGATAGAGATTGTCGATCTTGGCGTCGGGTATAAGCTCGCCGTAGCCGAGACCCTTCACCACAATCTTCGACGAGCGGTCGTCGAGGTCGTGTTCCCAGAGGTCTATTCCGCTCTCGAATGAGGCAGCGTAGTAGAGCTTGCGACCGTCGGGCGAGAGGATGAAGTCGCCGAGGAAAGCGCTGTTGGGGGTGATGCAGGCCACTCTCTCCTCGCGGTTGTCGAGGTCGAATGTGAGAGGCTTCACCTTGGGAGTGTCATCCTTTTTCTTGTCGGCGTCTTTGCCCTTCTTGTCTTTCTTATCTTTCTTGGCGTCGGAGTCGGCGGCATCATCCTTTTTCTCCTTGCGGGAGTCGGCGAGCTCGCGCTCTTCCTTGCTCAGGCGCCAGTTGTCGTAGGCCTCACCGTCGAAAAACATGATATACACATCCTCTTCGGCGCCCCACGAGCCGTGGGAGCGATAGCCTCCGCGGTCGGAGGTCCATGTCATGGCCTTGCCCCCGAGCACCCATTTAGGACTTCCGTCGGAGTAGCCCGAGCGGGTGAGATTTGTCATCTCGCCCGAGCCGTCGGCCTTTACGAGCACTATGTCGGTGTTGTTCCAGCCACCGTGGTCGATATATTTGGCGAGGAACCACTTCGAGTCGGGGCTCCAGGCATATGTCTGGTCGCCGTCGGAGTATGAGTAGTTGTACTTGGCGGGGAGCACGGTGCGTATCTGCTTGGTGTCGAGATTGTAGACACAGAGTTCGGTGCGGTCGCGCAGGAACGCGATCTCCTTGCCGTCGGGCGAGAATTTTGGCTGGAACGAGTTGGTCTCCTCAAGGATCAGAGGCTCCTCCTTTATTTCGTAGGCATAGGTAAACTGCTTGTCGTCAGGACGCACGAGGCTTGCGCGGTATATGCCCCAGCGGCCATCGCGCTCAGCCGAGTAGATGAGCGAGCGTCCGTCGGGGGCGAAGTCTACGTTGCGCTCCTGCTCGGGGGTGTCGGTGATGCGCTTGGTGGTGTTGTATTCGATTGAAGTCACATACACATCGCCGTGGTTGATGAAAGCTATCTCCTTGCCCTTTTCATTGAGGGCAATGGAGCGGGCGCCGTTGCGGAGCACTGTGGCGGTGGAGTCGTAGTCGGCGCGGTCGGCCACAATCGAGATGTTTACCTTCTCGGGCTTGGCGCCGGCAGCTGTGGGGAGGGTGTATATCTCACCGTCCCATGTATAGGCCAGGGTCTTGCCGTCGGCTGAACCGGAGAGGTTGCGCACCGGGTGGAGGACATAGTCGGTGATGCGGGTATCGCCGGTGCCGTCGATATTGCGGCGATACACGTTGAAGGTGCCGTTTTGCTCGCTGAGATAGTAGAAGCTCTTACCGTCGGGGGTCCACACAGGGTTGCGGTCTTCGCCACGGAATGAGGTGAGCTTTGTAAACTTGCGCTCCTTGGCGGGACGGTCGGCGCCCTCGGCCATCCATATGTCGCGGGCTATGGAGCTCACATGGTGCTTGCGCCAGGGATCTTCGTAGCCTTTGCGGTCGTGGTAGAGGAGGGTCTTTCCGTCGGGGCTGAGCGACACATCCTCCATCGGGAGCGACGAATAGAGCTTCGGACGTGCGCCGGGAGTGGTGATGTCGAGGCTGTAGACTTGGGGGAATTGTCCCGAGGGAAATTGCATGTCGTCCTTGTCGGGCTCCAGAGCCGAGGTGAAGAGGATCGTGGTGGGGTTGATAAACGACATGGGCCTCTCGGCGGCGGTGTTGGTGGTGAGCTGGCGGGGTTCGCCTCCGCTCACCGACACGGCATAGAGATCGAGGTTGCCTCGGCGGTCGGAAGCAAAGACTATGGTCTTGCCGTCGGGGCTCCATACGGGCTGGGTGTCATACGAGTGGTGGGTGGTGAGCTGAGTGGCGCGGCCTCCCTTGGCGGCTACGGTGTAGATATCGCCTTTGTAGGAGAATGCGATCTTTGAGCCGTCGGGCGAGAGGGACGGATAGCGCATCCAGAGGGGCGAATCGGCTGCAGCTGCGGCCATCGACACTCCGAGCGCCACGCCCACAATGAGTGGTAATTTCATGAAGATCGGAATAGCAGTGATGATTGAATGATATAATTGACACAAAAGTACAGCATAATTCTCGCTCGGCCAAATCATTCGCTTGCAAAAACGTGTTTGCCGCAGCCCCCGTTGCCGCCTTTTTATGGAGAGGGGAAAGGGGGATCAGGCGAGGGCCGCGGCGGCGGTGCATGCCGCCATGAGGGTAAAGGGGGTGGCCACTTCGAGTATGATGCCGTTGACAAGGCCCACAGGGATGGCTTCGGCGCCGAAGGTCGACACAAGGGTGGGGAGGGTGACGTCGATGGAGGTCACGCCACACATGGCTGCAGAGCCGTAGAGGCCGAGGCGCCGCCCTATGACTGGTATCACTGTCAGGGCCAGAATTTCCCTCACGATGTTGCTCATAAGAGCTATCGCGGCAAGACTCATGGCGGCAGGAGCGCCCATGTCGGCGCTCCGCAGGTC
Organism: uncultured Muribaculaceae bacterium; assembly: GCA_910579675.1. Taxonomy (GTDB): domain Bacteria; phylum Bacteroidota; class Bacteroidia; order Bacteroidales; family Muribaculaceae; genus Paramuribaculum. The sequence goes on from CAJTUF010000008.1 coordinate 93,110, forward strand.
GGAGATGATCATCGACGAAAGTGAGTAATAGCCCATGCCGGTCACAGCCAGACCGCCATCGGCGCTACCCACAGGGAGCAGCCAGCCAGCGAGGCAGCCTGCTGCTACGGTGGCCACAAGGGCCACGACCGGCACCGCCACTATCGTTGGCCTGATACCGCGCAGGATCGAGCCGAGCCGGGGATTTGAGCCGGTGGCTATCCCCACGAGGGCAATGAGAATCTGGAGCAGCAGATTGCTCAACATCCCGGCGGTGGAGGTGGAGATGGGAAGTACCGAGAGGTCGCCTGCCACGAGCCCGGCAGCGAAGAATGTCAGTGTCACCGCCGAGCCCCTTAGCGCTTTGCCCGAAAAGGAGTTGTGGGCAGGGTCGGTAAGGGTGGTGTTTTCAGGTGTGAATCGTCGGAAAAAGATACTGACAGCCACCCCCGACAGGATGGTGGCAGCGGCGCCGAGCACCAGAGCCTGAAGGCCGAGAAGATGAAGGTTGCCCATGATGTCGGGGTCGGAGCCTATACGTAGGCCGAATGCGGCGAGCATGAACCACACCACATAGCCCAGCAGATTCTCCGCCAGAGTGGCGGCGCGGCGGGTGAAGTGAAGATAGATGCGGCCGCATATAAGCCCGGCGGCCAGGATGGCAAGTATGGTAAACATTCAGTAGGGTCGGGGTGGAAATGGGGTGACGGTGGGAGTGGGTATGAGATATGCGGACGGGAGATGGTGCTTATCCGGGCGCTACGGGCATTATTTCGCCCGAATCGAGATACCATATGAAGCCTCTTACTTTTTTGTAGCCGAGTTTGCGCAAGTGGTTCATATAGAACGCCACCTGACGGCGATGGGCTGCGGGGCGCTCCTCGCCGCTCTTGTAATCGATCACGTCGACATGGCCGTCGGCAGTCCAGACCACACGGTCGGGTCGACGGTGTTCGGCGCCGGATGTGTCGATGGCAAGCGGACGCTCGGTCATATAGCGCTTGAATCCTGAAAACCAGTCGCTCACCTCGGGGCGTTCAAGTTCGCGGCCGAGTGTGGCCATGATGTCGGGGGCCATGGCGTGGGGCACCACACCGCGGCTCACCATCTGCCTCACTGCGCGGGGCAGTTCATCCTTATGTCCTATGCGTGCGAGCACATCGTGGAGCATTATACCTCGGCCTCGCGGTGTGAGTGGATCGGCTGGGAGATCGAGGCGGGTGTCGGCCCATAGCGAGGCGCGGTCGGCAGGCACTCTCGGTGTGAGGTCGATGGCTTCGGTGGGCTCGGTGGCTGTGAGGGTGGCCCTGCGAGAACTGCGGGGCGTGGTGGGCTCGCCCGCCACATATGATCCGTCGGTGCCACCCATCATTTCGATGGCAAGGTTCACCACCGATCCCATCCGCGATGCTCTGGAGGGGGAGTAGGTGACTATCAGCTCATCTACCGCACGCGTGAATGCCACATAGAGGGTGTTTGTCTCGTCGAGCGCCACTTCGGCCTTGCGCCGCAGATATTGAGCCTCAAAGGGTGTGCCCTCCATGTCGGACGATGGGCGCATAGGTATCAGAGGAGGGAATAGGGTGGCGTCAATGCCGGCTATGTCGCCGGTCACCTCAAACCATTCGGCATCTTTGAAGGTGCCGGTGTCCCAGTCGCACACAGGTATGTGGACACACTTGAATTCAAGACCTTTCGACTTATGGATGGTCATGACTCGGAGGGTGTCGGCCGCCTGAGGCGACGCTACGGCTGTGTGGCTGCCGGTGGCGTCCCACCATTTCAGAAATTCGCGCAGGTCGGCACCTCCCCGCATGGCAAATGATGACACAAGATCCTGTAGGGCAGTGATGTATATATGCTCATGATTCAGGGCGGCTGGGTCGATAAAGGTGGCGATGATGCGGTCGACGAGTGTCTGGAGGTTGGGACACACCATTCCTTCGGCCGGATTGGCCGGCCGGCACACCGATGGATCGTCATCAGGGAGTCTGGATGCCTGCAATGCTTTGGCAAGAGCTGCTTCGGGACTCATGCCACGCGCACACCCATATTCATAGTCGTTGATGAGCCGTGCCAGCACTATCTCCTCGAGGGTGTAGCTACGACGGCGCCGCTCGGATGTTGCGGAGGCGCACTCACGGTCGGGCCTCGACAGCAGCAGCGACTTCATGACGCTGATGATAAGCTTCACAGCCTGCGACTTGCCCACTTCGATGCTCTCGTCGGAGATGATGCGGAAGCGGGGATAATCGGGGTCGGAGGCCTGACGGGCGAGCAGATGGGCGATAGCGCCGGAAGTGTGGGTCTTGTTGCGGCCAAGCACCACAATGTCTGATGCATTGTAGCCGGAGGCTATCTGGCGCGCAATCTCGTCGGCCATGCGTTCATAGCCTATGGCGGCAGCCTCAGCCGAGCTCCCCCCGGCGGCCACCACCGACACGTAGCCGCTATGGTCGCGGTGGGATTTCGATACCTCCTGCACCACGTTGGCATATATGTCGGACATGCCGCCCGATGCAGCCACATGGGAGAAAAAAGCGTTGTTGAACTCCACCACCGTGGCCGACGAACGCCAGTTGGTATTGCCCTCGGCAGTGTCGCCATGCACTCTTGCCGCGTTGCCAAACTGATCCTGTACCTGATGCTGGAGCAGTGTGGGGTCTGACGATCTGAATCGGTAGATGCACTGCTTTTCGTCGCCGATTATGAGCGAATCGCGGTCGGTGGCGAGACCCTCGGCGAGGAGCGGCTTGAGGTTGCGCCACTGCATGAGCGATGTGTCCTGAAACTCGTCGATAAGGAAGTTTTCGATCCATACACCCATTCGCTCATAGAGAAAGGGGGTCTCGTCGTCGCCGATGATTTTCGACAGAATGCCGCCTGTGTCGCTAAGCAGCAGCATATTGTTGTCGCGCTTGATGCTGTCCATCTCGCGTATCACAGCACTGAGCAATCCGAGGAAGTGGATGTTTCGGTCGATGGGTTTAAGAGCTCTGACAACGTTGTGGCACTCTACGGCGGCATCGGCGGCATCGGCCAGAGCGGCCATCAGCGCTCCGTCGTCGCGTAGATGGAGCGATTTTTTATCTTTTTTGACCGCTGTGGATGGATCGGAGGCCACGGCGCGGAAAGTATCGGAGATTTTAATGTCGCGCACTGAGGCATCGGCATATTTGGTGAGCGCACTGACCACCAGTTGCTTCACACCCTCCCGTCCGCCTATGGCGGCTACGGCGCGGCGGCATTGGTCTGTCATGGCAGCTTTTGCGCTCGCAATCCTTTCGGAGATGGCCTTGGCAAGGGTTGCGGTGGCCTGCGGGTCGGCCAAAAATGCCATCAGTGCATCGGAGTGGATGGTAAAGGTCTCGTTGAGTGTGTTTTTTATAAACCTGTGGAGCGATCGGAACAGCTCGGAGTTGCGGTTGAACAGCTCTACGGTGTCGCCGTTCATCATGCGGGCCCGCAGAAACTCGGCGAGCCACATGGCTGTGCGGCGAGTGTCGGTGTCGTTTTTAAATTCGAGCGACCTGAAAATCTGGGCTATCGCGAGATCAATCAATCCATCGTTGTCGAGGTCTACCTCATAATTGCCGGTGAGATCGGCTTCGCGTGCAAAAGTCCTGAGCACCTGCTGGAAAAATGAGTCGATGGTGCTCACGGCAAAAAAGCCGTAGTCAAACAGCAACTCGGCGAGAGCCCTGCGGGCCTCGGCTGCCACCTGCTCGGGCGAGGCTCCGAGGTCGCGGCATAGCTTGTCGATATATGGGCTCGGGGCATTCCATCCGGGCTCAGCTCCGGCTATTACCGCGAGCTCGTGGACTATGCGCCGCTTCATCTCCTCAGTGGCCTTGTTGGTGAAGGTTATGGCGAGGATAGACCGGTGACGCCGTCCCGAGCGCGTGTCGAGCCGATAGCGGTCGTCGCCGAGGTTCTTGCGCCCGAGCAGCATCTTGATATATTCATAGGCCAGAGTGAAGGTCTTGCCCGACCCAGCGGAGGCTTTGTATATCGACAGCATTGGCGTGGTGGGGATTATCAGCCGTTTTTCACCTTGTAGCCCATGGCGCGCAGAGCAGCTGCGGCTTCGGTGCGTCGGTCGCCCTGGATGAGGATTTCGCCTCCGCGTGCCGAGCCGCCTGTAGCAAGGCGCTGCTTGAGGGCCGAGGCCACCTCCTTGAGCTCGGAGTCGTTGCATGTGAAGCCTGCAATGATGGTGGCTTGCTTGCCTCCGCGCCCCTTGCGCTCATAAAACAGGGTGAGGGTGTCGGTGTCCTTGGTCGGTACCGACGCAGCCTGCGTGGTGTCGGAGTGGTGATCTTCTGCCGGAGCTGAAGGGGCGAGGGCTGATAGAGCGTCGCGCCAGTCGGCGGTAGGTTTGGGTGACATATCAGAAGATTGAGTCGGGGTGGAATTCGTGATCGTCGGGAGGGATGACTCCGGCCGAGTCGGTGGCCACTACTATGTGGTAGAGCTGCGAGGCAAGGGCTTCGTCGGGGAGATCGAGCGACATATAATAGGCCCGGGCCGAATCGGCGTTCTCGCGGCAGGCCCGGCGATAGAGATCGGCGGCGGTGGCAACGAGGGTGGTGTTGTCGTTTTCATCTTCGGCCATACGCATATAGACCATAGAGAGGCGCGCGAGGTCGCGGGCCGACAGATCGTCGAGCGAAGGGGTGCCGACCAAGCGGTCGGCCACGCTGCGGGCTGCGGTCATGTCGCCATCGGCTATGGCCAGCTCGGCATTGCGCAGCTCTTCTGCAGCCTGCGGTGTGTATGAACAGGCTGTTGCTGCGGCGCCCAATGCGGTTATGATAACAATTGAGATTAAGTGTCGCATGGTTAGGAAATTATCATTTTAAAATCGTCCATGAAGCGCACCAATTGAGGATTTTCTTCACGCAGACGGGCAATGAGCTCCCGGTCGTTCCAGGTGTGGAATGCTCCTTGTCCGACGTTGATATTGACTGTGAGTGATATAGCGCTATTGCCAAGGCGGTTGCGCAGGAATGAAAGGAGATCGGGCATGGCCGCGCCCACATACTCGCTCTGCGCTTCGTTTTCCACCGTGATGGCGAGAGCTTCGGGGTGTGTGGCATCAGGGGCCGATGGGGCCGATGCACGCATGGTATTGACAAGTATATGCTCCGAAGGATGGGCGGCGGCATATTCGGCCCATGCAGCAGCCAACTCTTCCGGTGTAAAGGCGCGTCGGAGTGTGTCGGCGCCCTGAGGGGCGCTTGTGGCTGCAGAAGGCTGCGGCTGACCTGCAGGAGCGGCATGGCGTATGGATATTCGTGGCGCTCCTGCCACCCGGGGAGTGGCAGCGGACTGTGGCGGCGTTGTCGCAGACCGTGGTGGGGCAGGTTGCGGGCGCGCCGGAGCTGCCGCCGGAGGTGCGGGTGGTGGAGCCGGAGTGGGTTGAGCGGCAGGTGTAGCTGCCTGTGGGGGAGCGGGAGCTGATTGAGCCTGAGGGGCGATGGGCCTCAGTGCGGGCTGCGATGAGGGCCCCTCTCCCTTGCCCGAGTCAGCGGGGGAGGGGCTTGATAGTTGGCATATCTTGGCGAGAGTCAGCTCGATAAGGAAGTTTTTTGCCGACGACTCGCGATAGTTCAGATCGGCGTCGTTGCACAGGCTCATAGCCGCGCACAGAAATCCAGGGGTGCAGCGGGAGGCGACTGAAGCCTTGGCGCGGCGCTCTTCGTCGTCGCCATCGATGAGATGGAGGGTCTTTGGGTTCTGTGCTACCATGAGGTCGCGCAGATAGGCTGCCAGACCATTGATGAAAAACTGAGGATCAAATCCCCGGTCGGTGATCTCCTTGAAGATAACCCATGAGTCGAGCACTTTCCCCTCGAGAAAGCAGTCGAGGAGCCTGTTGTAGAAGTCGGCGTCGAGCACATTGAGGTTTTCGATAGCCGAGCGGTAGGTGATGTTGCCCCGGCTTGAGGCGGCCACTTGGTCGAATATGCTGAGGGCGTCGCGCATGGCGCCGTCGGCCTTCCGGGCTATCACGTTGAGAGCCTGAGGCTCGGCCGAGATATTCTCCTTGGCGGCCACCGATGCCAGATGAGCGGCTATGTCGGCTACCGAGATGCGCCTGAAGTCGTAGATCTGACACCTTGAGAGGATGGTGGGAATGATGCGGTGCTTCTCGGTTGTGGCCAGAATGAAGATGGCATAGTGGGGCGGCTCCTCAAGCGTCTTCAGGAATGCGTTGAAAGCGGCGGAGGTGAGCATATGCACCTCGTCGACGATAAACACCCGGTAGCGTCCCGTCGAGGGGGGCATCATCACCTGATCGGTGAGTGCTCGCATGTCGTCGACACCGTTGTTTGAAGCGGCGTCGAGCTCGATGATGTTCATCGATGTGCCACGGTTGAACTGGCGGCACGACTCACATTCGTTGCAAGCCTCTCCATCGGGGGTGGGGTGCTCGCAGTTGATGGTCTTGGCAAAGATTCGGGCACACGAGGTCTTTCCTACGCCGCGCGGGCCGCAGAAAAGATAGCTGTGGGCCAACCGTCCTGTGGCCACCGAGTTCTTGAGAGTGGCGGTGAGGGCGTCCTGCCCCACGACTGTTGAAAAGGTCGCAGGCCGGTATTTTCTCGCCGACACTATATACTTGTTGTCTTCCAAAGATTACAATGGTTTGTTGCCGGAAGATGGTGTCGCTTCCGGGGATTATGCCACAAAGATAATACAAAATCCGCAAATTTTTGCTTACCTTTGCGGAGTTATGAAACCGATTTTTCTCATTGGCTATATGGGCTGCGGCAAGTCGACTCTCGGCCGCAATGTGAGCCGCCTGTCGGGGGTGGAGTTTATCGATCTCGACAGATATATCGAAAGCCGCTACCATGCCAACATACGCGACATCTTTGCCTCGGAAGGTGAGGCCCGATTCCGCGACATAGAGCGCTCCATGCTTCGCGAGGTGGGGCAGTTTGACGATGTTGTCATTGCCTGCGGCGGAGGCACCCCTTGCTTTTTCGACAATATGGAGTTTATGAACGGAGCGGGCACCACGGTGCTGCTTGACACTTCGCTCTCCAAGCTCCACACGCGCCTGATGCGCGGACGCCACAAACGTCCGCTCATTGCCGGCAAGTCCGACAGTGAGCTCCGCGAGTTTATCGTGAAGGCTCTCGAAGAGCGGATGCCTTTCTACTCCAAAGCGCAGTGCCGGTTTGTGTCGGATCTCCTCGACGATGAGGTTGAGGTGGAGACTACCGCCATGCGGTTTATCAATCAGTTTCATCTACCTCTTAAGCAGCAATGAGATATATGAGTGAAGCAGGGTGCAGTTCCGGCGCTCCCGATATCCTGGAACAGCTGCAGCCGTCGACCACCGACAGCCGTAGCCTCACGATAGGGCTGCCTGCCTCGGGTCCCGGTGATCCCGACCGTCGCTTTCCGCTTACGCCCGAGGGGGTGGCTATTCTCACCGACCGCGGCTACCGGATCAAGATTGAGGAGGGGGCCGCGGCCGCTCTCCACTTCGCCGATGCTGCTTTCACGCGGGCGGGTGCCGAGGTGACGTCGCGCGCGGCAACCCTTGCCGCCGACATAGTTATCCACCTGTCGCCCCTCGCCACCCCCGACATAATGCAGATGCGGCGTGGCACGATGCTGCTAACCCTTCTCAGACCGGAGGCTCAGACGCGCGACGCTGTCAGGGCGCTCCTCGACCGCCATATCATAGCCGTAGCTCTCGATCTGGTCGAGGACACCGAAGGTAATACCCCTTTTGCGGACATTCTGTCGGAGATCGACGGCCGCACGGCTATAACTGCGGCAGCATCGCTCCTCTCGGCTCCTTATGGCGGCAAGGGGATATTGCTTGGCGGAGTGGCGGGCATAGTGCCGTGTGAAGTAACCATCTTTGGCTCGGGCATAGCCGCTCGGGCAGCCGCGAGATCGGCTTTCGGTCTTGGCGCCATGGTAAGGATGTTTGACAATGATGTCTATTCGCTCCGACGCGCCGCCCGCGATCTGGGCCAGTGGGTCATAGGTTCGGCTCTCCATCCCCATGTGGTGGAAAACGCCCTGTCGGGGGCCGATGTGGTGGTCAATACGCTCGACAATCCGGCCCGGGTGTCGGGCTTCTCGGTCGACGCCGATATGTCCACCCATCTCAAGCGCGAGGCCATAGTGTTTGATCTCGCTCAGGAGCCTGGTGGGATGTTCCCATCGCTGCGTCATGTGGCGCTTGTCGATGCCGCGGCCTCTGCAGCGGAAGCCGGGGCGGCGTCGAAGGTGTGCATGACCCATGTAGGGTCGGCCACCCCGCGCTCGGCGGCCATGGCGCTGACCAACACTTTTGTCACCCTGCTTCACGACCTCACAGCCTGCGATGGAGCGACCAATGCCCTGCGTCTGCTTCCGGGATTCCAGCGGGCCGCCTACACCTTCCTTGGCAAGGCTGTCAACCGGCGCATTGCGCGTATAGCCGATGTGAGGCCCATGGATATAAATATGTTTTTAAGTCTTTCGTGATGGCATCGTCGTCTGTAAAACGTAAGTATTACGTGGTTTGGGAAGGCCGCGCCACGGGTGTGTTCGACTCCTGGGAGGAGTGTAAGGAATATGTTGACGGATATCAGGGTGCGCGGTTCAAGTCGTTTCCTACCCGCGAGGCTGCCGTTGAGGCATTCAGGGGCAATCCGTCCGACCATATAGGTGTCATCAAGGCCATTGCGGCCCACAAGGCGGCTCCTCCGGTCAATATCGAGGCGCTTCCGGTGGTGATGCCGGCAATAGCTGTCGATGCCGCCTGCTCAAAAAATCCGGGGCCGGTGGAGTATCAGTGTGTCGATCTGCGCACCGGGCGCCGCATATTTCATGTGGGGCCGCTGCAGGAGGGTACCAACAATATTGGCGAGTTTCTGGCCATAGTGCATGCCATGGCGCTCCTCGTGAGCAAGTCGCGCACCGATATAGCCATTTACTCCGACAGCCGCACAGGCATGAGCTGGGTCAACAAAGGCAAGGCCAACACAAAGATTGTACCCACCGAGGGCAATGCCTATATACGCTCGCTCGTGGTGAGGGCTGAGGCTTGGCTTGCCTCCCATCCAGCCGGTGTGCGCCCGAGGCTGTATAAATGGGACACCGACAACTGGGGGGAGATACCGGCCGATTTCGGCCGCAAATAAATCTGTCAGAGCTTCAAAAACAGCTTCGACCTATACATCAGCCATAGGATCAGATAGAGTATCAGACAATTGCCGAAGGTGAGCCATGCGGCATACCATGCATCGCCTATGTGGTGCTGGAGGCCGTAGCTCACCGAGGCCACTACGGAGCGGAAACTGATCACCTCGCCTATCACATAAGCCGTGATCGGATTCATGCCGTAGATCTTGAGCCAGCCGAGGCCGCGCGAGTGGCCCCGGCAGTCGACCCACCAATAGGCCAGGGCCATGAGCAGAAAGCATATGCCTCCCGAATAGAGGGTCATCGATGAGGTCCATATGCGCTTGATGATAGGCTCTTCGAGGCTCCACAGCAATCCGGCGGCAACAAGACCGGCTCCTGCGGCAGTCAGGAGCAGAGCAACGCGAGGGCGGGGGAGCCGACGGTCGTTTTTCATCAGATGGCCGGCCATGACGCCGAGCATCACGGTCACGCCGAAGGTGAGCGAGCTCCACACCCATGTGTAGGTGGGATCGCCGCGGCGGTCGCCTATCACGAGTGCATCGACCATATATGCGAATGAGCCTTCGAGGGTATAGTCGCCTGCAAATCGCATAGGGAGCCAGTAGATGATAAGCAGGGCCGCAGTGGCGATGATCTGGCCTCGCAGCTGCAGATGGAGCAGGCACATTGCGGCTATGAGATAGCCTGCCGCTATGGCCTGAAGGGTGTTGGTGTAGATGGTGATTCCGGCAGGATCGAGTGCAAGAAGGTTGCCCTGGACTATCATTCCGAATAGAAACAGCAGCACCACCCTGCGCCCTATGCGGCGATAGGCCGCTTTGAGGCCGGCGCTGTCGTGGCGGCGGTATTTGGCGAATGCAAAGGGCATCGAGGCGCCCACCATAAACAGGAAAAGGGGCATCACGAGATCCCATGCTCTGAAGCCTTCCCATGTCTCATGTTCGAAATGATACATGATTGAATCAAGGACGGGGGAATCTGCAGCCCGACCTATGGCCATGAGCACCGGTTGGAAGAAGAGGAGCATGAAGAGATCAAATCCTCTCAGGATGTCGAGGGAGGCAAGGCGGTTGGAGTTCATGGCGGCGGTGGAGTGATATAGATTCATGGTTGGCCGATAGCGGCGGGAGGAGATGAAATAAAAAAAAGAATGACCCGAGCAGGCCGAAGCCAAACATCGGGTCATTCTCCTCTCTCCTCTTGCGGTATGGACGGGACTCGAACCCGCGACCCCCTGCGTGACAGGCAGGTATTCTAACCAGCTGAACTACCACACCGTGTGGAATGACATTTAATCGAGAGTTGTTAAATGATCTCTTGCTATCGGGTGTCGTTGTTTCCCGTTTGCGAGTGCAAAGTTACGGCGACTTTTTCATTCCTGCAAATTTTTCAGCAAAAAAATCGCGAAAAAATTCACTTTTTTTCATCGGGCCTATAGCGATGGGATCCGGCTTTGCGTCTAACTGATTGGTTGTGAGATGAATTTGGCGCCAGTGGCTTCGGGCGGGATTTTTTAAGCGGTCATGAGCGCTGAAACTCCGTGGGCGACATTCCGGTGAGATGTTTGAAGTATTTGCCGAAGGCGCTCTGGTTGGTAAAATTGAGGTCGTAGGCAATCTGCTGTATATTCTTCCCCGAAAACCGGAGCTGATTTTTGGCTTCGAGGATCACATACTCGTCGATCCACTCGGCCGCCGAGCGTCCGGAGGCTTCCCTTACGAGCGACGACAGATATTTCGACGATATGAAGAGCTTGGAGGCATAGAAGGCCACCGATCGCTCCCGCTTGTGGTGTTGGTGGACCAGCTTGATGAAGTCGCGCACATAGTTGTTGCGGCGCGCCATGCCTGGGGTCACCGGCTCGTCGGTCTTGGCCCGGTTGCGTCCCATCTGGATGAGCTGATACACCACGGCGGCCATAAGGCAGCGGGAGATTGATCTTACATAGACCGGCTCGGTGTTGAAAGTGGTGTTGGTGTGGATCATCTCCATATATGTGCGTATGATCCGTTCTTCCTCCTCTTCGAGCTGGAGTATGGGCACGGCGTTGGGGGTGAGCCTGATGGTCTGAAGCACCGCCACGTCGATATTGATGTCCTGCATGAACTCGGGCGAGATCACAAACATATACACATCGAGATTGTCGGTGTCGGCGCTCTTCAACCGGAAGATGTTGTCGTGGCCCACCACGAGCAGCATTCCCGGCGTGACGGTGTAGGGGGTCATGTTGACCTCCACCTCAAACGAGCCTTTGACACACAGGAGTATCGTCATGCCCTTGACCCGCAAAGGATGTTCGGGATCGAGTTGCTTGAACGGGTGTCCTGGCTGGGCGTGGGCAAACACATAGTCACCTCCGAGCATCGAAAACTCGGAGGCATATTTCTCAAGTTTCACCAGTTTGTGTAGATCGACATGAGAGGTGCCGAGGTCTAATAGGTCGGGTTTCAGCATTGCGTTAAGCCGCAGCCGGAGAGAGCTGCGGAGTCGCAAAAGTAGCTAAAAATCCCAATACAGGCGCCTGATCGAGTCATAAATTTCCTAAAAAGGACAATTGGCCCCGGGAGGGCAGGCGGGGTCAGTCGTCGCCGAGTATCGCTGCGGCTCTTTCGGCGTCTTTCTCAAATACCAGCAGGCGGTAGCCACCGGCCGGGGGCGGGGCGGGTACATAGAGGGTGGAGAGGCCGTCGGTGACCGACGCCACTATCCCTTCGTTGACGAGTTTGTCGAGGGCCATGTAGGCTTCAGGGCCCGAGGCATATTCACGGATGCAGATAATCTTGTCGGCCATAGGTGTGGAGATATGATGGGGTTATGTCACTTGATGCTACGCTCGTTGAGCGCCTTTTGGTAGCGGCGGGCATTGGCGCGGTGGGTCTGATAGTCGGAGGCGAAGTCATGATAGCCCGAGAAGTCGGGCTTGGCACACATATATAGATATGGCGCCTCCGGGGCAGAGAGCACAGCGTCGATGGCGCGCCCGTCGGCCACACGGATCGGGCCCGGAGGAAGACCGGCGTTGAGATATGTGTTGTAGGGCGATTTGAGCGAAAGGTGGCGTCCGCGTATGCGGCGGAGTGAGAAGTCGCCTGTAGCAAATTTCACGGTAGGGTCGGCCTGAAGGCGCATCCCGCGCTTGAGGCGGTTGAGGTAGAGACGGGCAATCTTGGGGTGCTCGTCGGTCTTGTTGCTCTCCTCTTCGACTATTGAGGCGAGGATGGCCACTTCGACCGGGGTGAGCCCGAGCTTCGATGCCTTTTCGAGGCGGTCGGGGGTCCAGAAGTTGTCGCGGTAGCTCATAAGACGCTTCACGATGGCATCGGCTCCCGAGGTCCAGTACATCTCATAGGTGTCGGGAAGGAAAGCGGCCACATATTCAGGCTCGGCATATCCCTCGGCCGCGAGCACTCTTGATGCTGCTTCCATGAAGCTGTCGGTCGGACACTCCATAGTGGCGCCTATGCGCGCTCCGAGCTGAGGTAGAGTGCGGATATTGTTGAATGTGAGCCTCACCGGGGTCTGAGCGCCGGTGGCCATGCGGCGGGCGGTGCGGAGGGCGCTTTGGCCAGGCTCCACGCGGTAGGCGCCGTGGGCCTTGGCGGCGTCGCCGCCCTGAAGGCGCCACAGATTGTAGACCTTGCTCCCTTCGCTCTCGCCGAGAGCCACACGGAGTGAGTCGGCCACCGACGAGGCTGTTGCGTTGCGCGGCAGATAAAACCATGCCGCGTCGCCATCATGGCCCGCAAGAGCCCAAAGGATAGCGCCCGCCATCACGGCCACCGCCACCCCTATTGCCACCACAAACGCCATCGAGTGGCGGCGCAGGAATCCGGCTTTTTTGGCTACGGATGTGGCATCCTGCTGATTATCTGTTGGTTGATTCTGAAGATTCATCTTGACAAAGTATTGACACACAAAAGTAATCACTTTTCTTCAATCATGGAACAAAAAAGCGCCTCTCCGGCCCCTCCCGACGCTTATTTTAATAGGAGCAGGACCCTTTTTTGCGGAAAATGCACAAAAAAGTGCAGAAAAACTCGAAAAAATTTGCACGGCTCAAAAAAAGGCCCTAACTTTGCATCGCTTTCGCAGAGAGAGGGCGCTTAGCTCAGCTGGTTCAGAGCGTCTGCCTTACAAGCAGAGGGTCGGGGGTTCGAATCCCTCAGCGCCCACCCGGTAAGCTCCGATGGAATATTTCCGCCGGAGCTTTTTTTCTATTCCTACCTCTCTATCGCCATGAATAAGCTACACTCTGTCGCTTCGTCGGTAATCGCAGCCATAGCTCTGTCGACCGGCGGCGCCACGCCCAATGCCTCTGCTATGCCGGTGCCTCAACTCCCAGCCGACTCCGTGATTGTCGAAGGCTCCGCCAGTGTGGGCGAGGGCGGCGTGATAGTGTTGTTTCTCAACCGTGGCGACGCCGGCTCGGCTATCGCCTCCGACACGATCCGTAACGGCCGCTTCCGGCTGAGTGCACTCCTGCCCGACGACTGCGATGATCCGGCGCGACTCTCGGTGATGTGTTTCGCTCCCGGATTTCCATCAATGGGCCGCAGCCTCCTCGGGCGCCCCGGAGCCCGGATCAAAGTCGATGCGTCGACCCCGTATATCAAGACATGGCCGGTGGAGAGCACTGTTAATGAGCAGCAGGAGATAGATTGTTTCCTTACCGATACCAAGGCAATGTGGGACACCCTCCAGAGCCGCCGGATACGGATGGCCGCAATCAAGTCGCAGCTCCGCTCCGACACCACTCTCACCGAAGCCTCCCGCAACCGGCTCAAGCAGCAAGGGGAGGAGGCCGGGCAGCTCTGCGATGCGCTCACCGACTCGATCGCTCTGCGCGATGTAGGCCGCTTGTCAGTCATGCCCCATACCGAGCTTTGGTTTGACAAATTTGTCGATATGGCAAGGAGCTGCTCATGGATCGACGACTCGATAGGGGTGAGGGACGGGCTCAAAGCCATCTACCACTCACTCCCCGACGATGAGAAGGAGCTGGATATGTCGGCTATGGCGCGCTCCTACCTCTTCCCGCGCAAAGTGGCGGCGATAGGCGACCCCATGGTCGATGCCGACCTCCTTGACCCCGACGGAAATATCCGTCATCTCGCCGAATATAAAGGCAAGTGGATATTGCTCGACTTCTGGAGCGGCGGATGCGGCCCATGCAATATGGCCGCGCCTGAGCTTGAGAAGTTTGCGGCGGCTCAACCCGACAGCATCGTCGTGGTGAGTGTGAGCACCGACGACGACCGCTACTGGCGCCAAAGCACCGAGCGCCTTAAAATCTCCGGCAACAACTGGAACGATCCGATGCGCAGCGCCGGACTCTTTCTCGACTATGGTTGCCAGGGGTTGCCCACCTATGTGGTGATTGATCCAGATGGCTTAATCCGCCATTCATGGATGGGATATACACCCGGCTGCTTCAAGCGGAATATGCGCCCGTTCATTCAGCCGCGTAAACCCATGACCATAGAGCAGACTCCGGGTCTCACTGCAATCATTTCACCTCGCGTGGCGCAAAACAACACCAACGCCACCCTCGACATCGACCGGATAGAGCTTACTCCCGGGTCGACGCGCATCACCTTCCATGCTTATTATATCCCTAAGTGGTGGATCAAGGTAAGCCCCGACAGCCATATCACCCTTCCCGACGGCACCAACCTCGGAGTGACAGGGTCCGAAGGGATCACCCTCGGCGAGGAATATCGCGTGGGCGATGATGGCGAAGGGACTTTCTCGCTCACCTTCGGGCCACTGCCCGAAGGTACCGCCACAATAGACTTTGCCGAGCCCGCCCCCTCCCAATGGAGCATAAAGGGCATCAGCGTGGATATGGCGCGCTGACGGCGCCATCCTTTTATAAAAGATTACGGGCGGGAGCTATGTGTCGCACACGGCTCCCGCCCGATTTGGGGGTATCTATCTATCAATCTATC
>CAJTUF010000009.1:0-97574 GCA_910579675.1 uncultured Muribaculaceae bacterium
TGAATGGATCTTCGAATCGCCTAATGGAAAGCAGACAGATAAGTTGGGTGACCTTTACTTTTTAGAGGAAAGTTAATCATTTTACAGTTGACTACGATGCTCATGGGGGAGGATACCAACCGCTCCTGTCCGCTGACCCCCAAAAACAGCATAAAATTTGACCTAAATTTTGGGGCCGTTGACATACGGTTGACACGGGCTGAATGCAAAAATCGCAAGTAATTGAAAATCAACTACTTGCGATTTTATAGGGTGCCCAGAACAGGACTCGAACCTGCACGCCTCGCAGCACTCGCACCTGAAACGAGCGCGTCTACCATTCCGCCACCTGGGCTGGTGTTTATCGTTTTTCTTTGCGCGGCCCGGTAGGGCTTTGCGGTTGCAAAAGTAATACTTTTTTTGGTGTGAGGCAAATTTATTGCGTTTTTTTTATGGATTGCCGATGGAATTATCTTCTATTCGGCCCTTTTGGGGGGATCAGACGGTGGAAATGAGATAGACTGTATAGGCGACATACAGAACTACGAGGATGGCTCCCTCTGAACGGGTTATGATGCGGGTGCCTCCCCATCGGGCCATGGCCAGAAAGAGAAGCGATGATAGCGTGAGTGTGAGTAGGTCTATATTGCCTATCGATCCAAACTGGAGGGGACGCACTGTGCCTGAAAGTCCGGCTACAAGGAAGATGTTGAAGATGTTTGAGCCTACGACGTTGCCAATGGCAAGATCGCTCTTCCCTTTCCTTGCGGCTACTACCGATGTGGCCAGTTCGGGGAGTGATGTCCCGGCGGCTACTATCGTGAGTCCTATTATGGCCTGACTCACTCCGAGGCGGGATGCGAGGGCCGAGGCGCCGTCGACAAACAGGTCGCCTCCGCCTACGAGCATTGCGAGGCCACCTATCACCCAAGCCCAAGCTTTGAGCGGCGACATGGCCCGCGACCGATTGTCGGGCTCAGATGGTGATTCGAGTTCTGTCTGCTTGCGCGCCTGATGGAAGGTGTAGCGCATGAAGATGGCAAAAAAGAGCAGGAGCAGGAGGCTGTCGACGCGGTTTATCTGTGGGACGCCGCCGCTGCCCAGCATGGGGCCGTTGCCTATGATGAGCAGGGCCACGGCAGCAAGGAGCGCCATAGGGATCTCGTTGCTCATGGTCGATTGTGCCACACGTATGGGGCGCACCATGGCCACCACGCCTATTATCGCGAGGATGTTGAAGATGTTGGATCCCACCACATTGCCGATGGCGAGCTGGGTTGCTCCTCTTGCAGCCGACATGACCGATATGACGAGCTCTGGGGCCGAGGTGCCAAACGCCACTATCGTCAGGCCAATCACAAGCTCGCTCACGCCCCATCGGCGCGCTATGGCCGACGAGCCGTCGGTCAGGGCATTTGCTCCCACAAGGATGAGCGCCAGGCCCCCTACGAGATATATTATTTCGAGTATCATTGCTGGTTGATTTGCTGTTAAACAATGTGGTTAAACGACCATTATATAACCGCTGCAGCAGCTTCCGGGTTGGGTGTCCCCGGCTAAAAAATGGTCAGCCCCTCTGCCGGCCAGCGTCGGTGATGCGGGCCGCAGGGGGGCTGAGAGTATGGCTGAAACGGCGTCAGGAGGCGGGAGTGAGGATATATGTGGCTCCCTTGACCATGTTGAAGGTCAGCGCATCGCCATCGGCCGAGAGGGGCGTGAGGCTGGTGCCGTTTACTCTTATCTTCGCGCCTCCGATGCCGCGGCCCCTCACTGTCACAGGGCCGCTTACTCCGGCCTTGATGCGGGCTTCCTTGATGGTGTCGCCACCATCGGCCCAGTCAATATCTACAGTGTGACCGCCAACAGCTTTCAGGCCCTCGATCTTACCCGCGCTCCATGCCGACGGGAGAGCAGGCAGAAGGTCGATGCTCCCTCGGTGGCTCTGAAGCAGCATCTCCGCCATACCGGCAGTGGCGCCAAAGTTGCCGTCTATTTGGAAGGGAGCGTGCGAATCGTAGAGATTATAGTAGATTCCGCCTTTATATTGGTTTACGTCATAGGAGGTGGAGTGGCGCAGGGCATTGCGCAGTATTTTGTGGGCATGGTCGCCGTCGAGAGCGCGTGCCCAGTGATTGATCTTCCATCCCATCGACCATCCTGTCGAGGCGTCGCCGCGGAGTTTGAGCGAGTTAACAGCGGGAGCAAACCATGGGCTGTCGACATTGATCTGATTGAACGGATAGAGGGCCATGAGATGCGATGCGTGGCGATGGCCTTTTTCTCCGGCTGTGTAGGGACTCGTCTTCCACTCGCGCAAAATCACATCGCCGGTGGTGATACCATTGATGCTGTCGCCCCACTCGCCTGTATAAGTCTCGGTGGCAAGGCCGCGGTCGAGCTTGTTGAAGCGGTCAACAAGAGTGGAATAGTCCTGGGCTGATATCTCAGCTTCGTCGCCGAGCACGGCAATGGCGTCGAGGGTATTGGCAAAGAGCTCATACACGAGCTGCTGGGCGTGGGCCACGCCATCCTCCTCGGCCGGGCCCTGCTCGGGCGAATACTCTTTCGGGGCTACATAAGTGCCGTCGCGGTCGCGCTTGAGGCGGTCGATCCAGAACTGTGTGGCCGACAGCATGGCGGGAAATGCGCGCTTCAGGAAATCTTTGTCGAGGGTGTAGAGATAGTGCTGCCACAGGTGGGTGCAATACCATGCGTTGGCAATCACATAGTTGGGAGCAAAGCCGCTTATGGCGCCGAAGATATTGTTTTCGGTCAGGCAGGTCCATCCTCGGTCCTGATTGGCAAAAGTCTTGGCGTGCTGCCGCCACTGAGGCTGGTTGGTGGCCTCATTGATGATATATTCGAGAAATGGCATATGCATCTCCGGGAGGTTGGCCGTCTCGCATGGCCAGTAGTTCATCTGCACATTGATGTTGGCATGGATATCCGAATGCCACGGCGGGGTCGACGAGTTGTTCCATATACCCTGCAGATTTGATGGCAAAGGCACATCGCGCGACGATGCAATCGACAGATAACGGCCATATTGGAAATAAAGCTGCTCGAGCGCAAGATTGGCGCCCGACGGATCGATGGCATACGACTCCACAAGCAGATCGGTGGGCAGCGTGTTGGCGGCTCCATCGAGGTTGAGGTTCACCCGTCCAAAGTATTCAGAGTGGTCGGCCACATGATCTTCATGGAGTCGTTCCCACCCCTTGTCGGCTGCTTTTTTAGACCGCGCAGCCATACGGCTCACGAGATCCTGGCGCGACTCTCCCGTGGTATAGAATGGAGAGTAGGCATCGAAGTCGGTTCCACCGGCGAGCACCACCAGAATCTCGTCGGCGCCATTTACGGCTATTCCTTCAGGAGTGGTGGTTACTGTGCCACCCTTTGGCACCACGGTCACATCGGCTGCATAGCTCACCGTGTTGAGCTTCCCGGCAAATGAGGCGTTGGTGCCGTCATATTTAGTCTCGGCAGCAATTCCTGGGCGCCCTGACTCAAGGCGTATGATACGGTTGAGTGCTCCCGGACGATCGGCGGTGATCCTCACCGCCACCACTTCATCGGGATTAGATGCAATATACTCTCGCTTGAAGTGGATCTGGCCGTCGGGCGACGCATAGCCCGATTCGGCAGTGGCCGAAGTCAGATCAAGGGCTCGGTAATAGTCGCGGGCAGCAGTTGCGCCGGTGTTGCCTATCCCATCGGTTGGAGGAGTGTCGATCAGAAGAGAGCCGAAGTTGAGATAGTAGCCGTATTCTTCCGGTCCACCGCTCCAAAGCGTCTTGTCGTTGAATTGAATTTCATCGGTGGCGATACCGTTCATGAGCGAGGCGCCGAAATGTCCGTTGCCTATCGGAAGAGAGTATTCCATCCACTGGTTGGTCGAGCGGGTGGCAGTGGCTGGCTGCACATACCATAGAGTGAGATCGTTGGAGGGGCGATAAGTGGCCGATGGAAGCACAGAATACTCGCTCTTGGGCCCACCTTCGGCCTTCTGCCCCGAGGCCGCCAACGGCGCGAGGGCTGTGAGCAACGGGAGCAATGACAGCTTGGCAATAGCCGACGTTTTGTTCATTATAAAATGCTGTAAATTAGATGGATTAGATTAGGCTCCGGCCACAATCGTGGCGCAGCAGGTTACAAAGATAGCATTTTTTAGTTTGCATCACGCTTCCGGCTACAAAAAAAGGTTTGCCTACGTTGCAGGAATGATTGCAACGCAGGCAAACCTTGGCCGGTATTTCGTGGAGCAGGCAGTGCGGGGTCAGGCACGTAGGGCTGCCGCCACTGCAGCCTGACCGATAGTGATACCGGCATCGCCCGCCGCGTCCAGACTGGGCAGATATAGTCCGAGGCCGAGCCGCGACAGATTGCGGCGCAGCATAGTCTGCAGCAGAGGGCTGCGGAGAAGCTCGCCACCGGCAGCTACCTCTTTCACCCCCAGTTCTGCGCTCGCCCGGGCAGCTGCAACGGCCCATGCGCGGGCTTCTGTAGCCACAAAGCGCGCGGCTACTACCCGCGCATCGGTATTATTGTTCAGATCGGCCATGACATCTTCTGCAACTCCCGATGTCGACACCGGCCTTTCATAATCTATGTCATAAGGTGCCGCAATAAGCCCTGAGGCAAGACTGTCGAGCATCCGATGATCGGCAAAAGCTCCACACACCCCTCCCCTGGCGGTGGCTATGATTGCCGCTATGGCATCCCAATAGGCCGCGCCACCGGCCACTGTCACAGAGTCGACTTTATTGCGGCATCGCTCCGCTGCAAGGATTATGTTGGGGCGCCCAACAGCGTCGGCGAGCCAGCGCGGCACATCGGTCGCCGACCCGGTGTGGTGGATGATAAGCCCTACAGCCGCCTCCCAGGGCGCGGCATCGCGCGGCATGGTAAATGAGTCGGGGTGATTGAGGGAGCGACACTCACGCCGCGAGCACACAAGCAGCTCGGCACCGCGCAGCCGACGCCCGTCGTCGGCATCAGATATATCATTTGAATCGAGAAGAATACCCACGACCGAGCCGTGAAGACGGTTCTCTGCCATCACGGCAGCCATGTGGGCATGTCCATGGTCGACAGCTATCAGCCTCGCACCCGCCCTGTTGGCGAGCGCCCGTCCGACCCTCGTCGAAGCAAGACCGGGATGACTGTCGCTCACCACTATGGCTGGCGGGAAGTGACGGCTCACAACCCGCAGGGTGTCATCGTAGCCAATGAGATTGTAATCGTCGGCAAGACGCCCGTGGTTGACACTAAGTGCCAGGCCGTCGCTACACCCGAAGGCTATACGCGACGAGGCGTCGACCCCTGTGGCTATTATGCCAGAGCAGTCGGCGCCTATATCAGTTATCAGACTGAGATGACGCGAGTCATCCCCTATAAGATCAATATGTGTGTGTTTGAGTCGGCCCGCGTTGGCGAGTGTCGACGCAGTGAGTCGGTTCCAGTGTGTTAACATATTTTATCAACACACTTGGCGCCATATTGTTCAACTCCGACACTTATCAGCTAAGCAGCAGACAAGCATCGCCATACGATAGGAACCTGTAGGCCGGATTGGCCAGAGCATGGTCGTACATCCTACGCCAATCCCCACCGGTAAAGGCCGAGACAAGGAGCAACAGCGTCGATTTGGGCTGATGGAAATTGGTCACCATACCCTTGACTATGCGATAGCGGTAGCCAGGTGCTATCATGATGCGGGTCGAAGCCACAAACCGCCTGAGGCCACGGCTGTCGAGCCACCCGGTGAGAGCTCCGAGGGCCTCGGCAGGGGGTAGGTCAGGGTGATCCTCCGAATAGGCATACCACTGATCAAGGACCGTAGGGTCGCCGCCGGCTGCTGCTACACACCCCATGTGGTAGAGACTCTCGAGAGTGCGCACCGAGGTAGTGCCGACAGCCACCACACGCCTCGGAGTGGAAGCAAGCTCAGCGATCAGATCGCGGTCGACAGATATCCACTCGGCATGCATATCATGGTCGCCGATAGTGTCGGACTTGACGGGCCTGAATGTGCCTGCACCTACATGGAGCGTCAGCTCCCGCCGTGGGATTCCCGCCTGCGCTATCGCCTCAAGCAAGCCGGGTGTGAAATGCAGTCCTGCCGTAGGAGCTGCCACCGATCCTTCGATGCGGGAATAGACGGTCTGATAGTCGGAGAGATCCGACTCCTCGCTGTCGCGGTTGAGGTAGGGGGGAATGGGTATCGACCCGGCGGCATCGATCACCTGCGAAAACGACAGATCAGACGGCGTCCATGCAAAATGGATCGACGTTGCCCCGTCGGCAGTTGCCTTACCGCCTGAGGCCCGGGTTGCAGTAAGGGTGAGGGAGCGTCCATCTGGCAGAGAGGTAGCGAGAGTCACTTCACCCTCACGCCATCGCTTGGCATTGCCCACGAGGCAGGTCCATGTACACCCTTCCGCTCCCGATGCGGCAAACGCCATGGCATAGTCGACCGGCTCAAGCGGCTCAAGACAAAAAATCTCTATGGCCGCGCCGGTAGGCTTGCGAAATGGCATACGGGCATTGATCACCCTTGTGTTGTTGGCCACAAGGATGGAGTCGGGTGGAAGAAGCGACGGCAGCTCGGTGAAGCGATGATCGGAGATTGTCCCGTCGGGACGTCGCATAAGCAGCAGGCAAGCATCGCGAACCGCTGAAGGATGGGCGGCTATGCGCCCTTCCTCCAGCGGGTAATCGAATTGGTCGATATGAATGTCGCGAGGCGAGCCCTGATCGGGCAGGCCGCTCATCGTGCGTTGACTATCTGCTCGGTGTCGCGTGCTATCATCAGCTCCTCGTCGGTGGGTATCACAGCCACCTTCACTTTCGAGTCGGGAGTCGAGATAACAGTCTCGGTGCCACGGGTGCGGGCATTGAGCTCATTGTCGAGCTTCACGCCCATGAATGCGAGAGGAGCGCACACATTCTCGCGCACGCCGGTCTGGTTCTCGCCCACACCGCCGGTAAACACTATGGCATCCACGCCACCCATCTCGGCTGCATAAGCTCCCACATACTTGATGATGCGGTGCTCATACATCTCGAGAGCGAGGTGGGCGCGCTCGTTGCCTGCATTGTCGGCTGCCTCGATCTCGCGCATATCGTTTGACATCTCGGTAAATCCGGCCACACCGCTCTCCTTGTTGATCACGCGCTGGAGATCGTCGATGGTGAGATTATGCTTGCCCGCGATATAGGTGAGCACGCCGGGATCGACATCGCCCACGCGGGTGCCCATCATGAGGCCCTCGGTGGGAGTGAGACCCATAGAGGTATCGACACTCTTGCCGTTGAGCACTGCTGTGATGGAGCCGCCGTTGCCCACATGGCAGGTGATGATCTTGCAGTTGTCGGGATCGAGACCAAGGAACTCAATCGCACGGCCCGACACATAGCGGTGGCTGGTGCCGTGGAAGCCATAGCGGCGCACTCCATCCTCCTTATAATAACGGTAAGGAAGGGGATACATATAAGCCTTGGCGGGCATGGTCTGGTGGAATGCAGTGTCGAACACACCTACCTGAGGCACATTGGGCATCAGGGCGGTTATGGCCTCGATACCGGTGATGTTGGCAGGATTGTGGAGAGGAGCGAGAGGATAGCAGTCCTTAACCTGCTGGATCACCTCGTCGGTGATGAGCACGCTCTTGTTAAACTTCTCGGCACCATGTACCACACGGTGGCCTACGGCATCGATCTCGTCATAGCTCTTGATGCAACCCTCCTTGGGGTCGGTGAGCACTCCGAGGATAGCCTTCACCGCGCCTTCATGGTCGGTGAGGCCCAGCTCCATGATCTGCTTGGAGCCATCGGGGCGCTTGAACTTGAGGAAGCCGTCGGGGAGGCCGATCTTCTCCACGCCGCCCTCAGCCATAGTGGCGTCGGTGGCGGTGTCGATGAGCTTATATTTCACGCTGCTGCTACCGCAGTTGAGCACAAGTATCTTCATATGTGATCTGTAAGTGATATGATTGATATAAGGGGGGATGACTGGGGAGTAGGGCGACAATCAGAGACCTTTGAGGCCGATGGCCTGATTGGCGGTCATGATGATGGTCTTGTAGATATCTTCGGGGAATGCACCGCGGGAGAGATCGTTGACGGGAGCGGCCAGACCCTGAAGCACAGGACCAACAGCCTCTACGCCGCCAAGACGCTGCACGAGCTTGTAGGCGATATTGCCCACTTCGAGCGAGGGGAACACGAGCACATTGGCGCGGCCCGAGAGAGCCGAGTTGGGAGCCTTGCTCTGGGCCACACCGGGCACAAGAGCGGCGTCGGCCTGAAGCTCGCCGTCGAGGATAAGTTCAGGATCCATCTCATGGGCTATGGCGGTGGCTTCGATCACCTTGTCGATGCGCTCATGCTTGGCGCTACCCTTGGTCGAGAAGCTCAGCATGGCCACACGGGGAGTGATGCCGGCGATATCGCGGGCGGTCTGTCCGGCGCTCACGGCGATCTGGGCAAGCTCCTT
This sequence comes from uncultured Muribaculaceae bacterium, assembly GCA_910579675.1. Taxonomy (GTDB): domain Bacteria; phylum Bacteroidota; class Bacteroidia; order Bacteroidales; family Muribaculaceae; genus Paramuribaculum. Next base: position 8,477 of record CAJTUF010000009.1, read on the forward strand.
GGCCGAGGGATCGGGCACAACGGCACAATCGGCAAAGATCAGGATGCCATCGGTGCCGAAGGGGCTTCCTTCGGGGAGAAGCATCAGGAATGCACCCGACACCACATCGATGCCCGGCTGAGTCTTGATCACCTGGAAAGCGGCGCGGAGCACATTGCCGGTGGTATTCATCGCACCTGCCACCTGACCGTCGGCATCGCCGTTTTTCACCATGAGGCAGCCGAGATAGAGCGGATTGGCAGTGGTGAGGCGGGCCTGCTCCATGCTTATGCCCTTGCTCTTGCGGAGCTCGAAGAAGAGAGGAGCATAGCGGTCGATCACAGCCTGATCGGCAGGATTGACTATGGTGGCATACTTGATATGGTCGAGTTTAAGCTCCTGAGCCATGCCCAGAACTTCTTTAGGATCACCGATGAGGATGATATGGGCGAGGCCGTCGGCAATGATGCGGTTGGCCGCAGTGAGGGTGCGGGGTTCGGTACCTTCGGGAAGGACTATCCTCTGAGGATGCTCCTTGGCCTTCTGTGAAAGCTTGTCGAAAAGTTGCATAGCAGTTGATGATGGTATTTTGATTTTTATAAATGCAAAGGTACGCGTTTCGACTCAAAGATACAATAAAAAATCGCACCCCCGGCCCGAAAACAGCCCCCGCCACGCAATTTGTCGCCGCGCAACAATTCCATGTTGATATAAAATCATTATCTTTGTGGTGCCTAAAGATTGCTTTAGACCTCACTTAAAAATCATTTCATCTATCATCCATTAATATCATGAACCTAAATCCGATAAGGAGTCTCCGTATGGCCGGAGCCGCCTTAGTCATCGCCCTCGGAGGGGCTGCCGCCATGCCGGTCTTCGCCGCTCCGCTGCCGCTTCAGGCCCATACAGGCGTGACTGCCCGGTTGATCAATCCATCCACAGCCGAGGTGAGCCTCCCCAGCGGCCAGACCCTTACCGTCGACTTCTATGGCGACAACATTTTCCGCCTTTTCTGCGACCCCAAAGGTGGCATAGTGCGAAATCCCGAGGCCAATCCCCCCGCCGACATTCTCGTGCCCGGCGCCCGCCACTCCCTCTCGTCCCCCGTGGCCATTGGCAAAGATGGCAACGCTCTCACAGTGTCATCGCCCGAGGTGAGCGTGCTCATCTCCCCCGAAGGTCTGATCAGCGTGCGCGACAAAGAGGGCAACATGATCGTGGAGCAGACCGAACCTCTGACATTTACCGACGAATCCACCACTCTGGGCTTCAAAGAGGGCCCCGACGAATGGTATTATGGCGGTGGTGTGCAAAACGGACGCTTCAGCCATCGCGGACGCGCAATTGAGATCGTCAACCAAAACTCATGGACCGACGGCGGAGTGTGCTCCCCCGCCCCGTTCTATTGGTCGACCGGAGGCTACGGAATCATGTTCCACACCTTCGCTCCCGGACGCTACGACTTCGGCGCAGCCAAGCCCGGCACCGTGGCCCTGTCCCACGCCACCCCCTATCTCGATATGTTTGTGATGGTGAGCCCAACCCCCGTAGGCCTCCTCAACGACTTCTACCAGCTTACCGGCAACCCCGTGCTGCTCCCAAAATTCGGATTCTACCAAGGCCACCTCAACGCCTACAACCGCGACTACTGGACCCCCGACACCACCGGCACGGGCCGTGGCGTGGTGTTTGAAGACGGCATCCGCTACCGCGAGAGCCAGAAAGACAACGGCGGCATACGCGAGAGCCTCAACGGCGAGCTACCGGGCAACTACCAGTTCTCGGCCCGCGCCGTAGTCGACCGCTATGCCAATGCCGACATGCCTCTCGGATGGGTGCTCCCCAACGACGGCTACGGTGCCGGCTACGGACAGACCGGATCGCTTGAAGGCAACGTAGAGAATCTGCGCCAGTTTGGCGACTATGCCCGCTCAAAAGGTGTCGAGATAGGCCTCTGGACACAAAGCGACCTTCACCCCAAAGAGGGCATCGAGCCACTCCTTCAGCGCGATATTGTGCGCGAGGTGCGCGACGCAGGTGTGCGTGTGCTCAAGACCGATGTGGCATGGGTGGGCTATGGCTACTCATTTGGCCTCAACGGTGTGGCCGACGTGGGTGAGATCATGCCCTACTACGGCTCCGACGCCCGCCCCTTCATCATCTCGCTCGACGGATGGGCCGGCACCCAGCGGTATGCCGGAATATGGAGCGGCGACCAGACCGGTGGCGAATGGGAATACATCCGGTTCCACATCCCCACTTATATCGGCTCGGGTCTTGCCGGCAACCCCAACATATCTTCCGACATGGACGGTATCTTCGGCGGAAAGCAGCCGGTGATCAACACCCGCGACTTCCAGTGGAAAACCTTCAGCCCCATGCAGCTCAACATGGACGGTTGGGGCGCCAACGAGAAGTATCCCCAGGCAATGGGCGAGCCCTACACCTCGATCAACCGCCACTACCTCAAGCTCAAGAGCGAGCTCATGCCCTATGCCTACACCTACGCCCGCGAAGCCGTCGACGGCAAGCCGCTCATCAGAGCAATGTTTGTCGACTATCCCAACCCCTACACCTACTCGGCATCGACCCGCTACCAGTTCCTCTACGGCCCCGACTTCCTCGTGGCTCCTATCTATCAGGCCACTGCCTCCGATGCTGAGGGCAACGATATACGCAATGGCATCTATCTGCCCGAGGGTGTGTGGATCGACTATTTCAATGGCGACACCTACGAGGGCGGACGCGTGATCAACAACTATCCAGCCCCGGTGTGGAAGCTCCCGGTATTCGTGCGGCAGGGCGCGATCATACCCATGGTCAATCCCAACAACAATGTGAGCGGCATCGACCGAAGCAACCGCATCTACGAACTCTATCCCGCTCCCGGCCTCTCTGAAATGACCGAATACGACGACGACGGCACCACCGAGGCCTACCGTCGCGGCGAGTCGGCAACCACCTCCGTGGCCATGAACCTCACTCCCAAGGGCGACCTCACCATATCCATTCTCCCCACCGAGGGCCGCTTCAACGGATTTGTGGCCGACAAGAGCACCACCCTGCTCATCAACGCCACTGCCGCGCCCAAGAGTGTGGCTGCCACCGTCGGTGGGCGCCGCGTGAAACTCACCAAGGCCGCTTCGCTTGCCGAATTTGAGGCCGGCACCGACTGCTACTTCTACAATGAGGCTCCGGAGCTCAACCGGTTTGCAACCCCCGGAAGCTCATTTGCCGACGTGAAGATCACCAAAAATCCGCAGATACAGGTCAAAATCGCCACCACCGACATTGCCGCCAATGCAATCGACGTGAAAGTGACCGGCTACCGCTACGATGTGACCAATCATCTGCTGGCACGTCATGGCGCCCTCGCTGCCCCCGCAGCCGGCGAGTCCACCGTGAAGCCCTACTCCATCACCCCGCGCTGGAAGCCGGTCGACGGCGCCGACTACTATGAAGTCGACTTCAACGGCACCCTCTACTCCACCATCGCCGCCGACAGCCTCTTTATCGAGGATCTCGCTCCCGAGACCGACTACACTTTCAATGTACGAGCTGTCAATGCCGATGGCACATCACCCTGGACTCCGCTGGCCATACGCACCCTCGACAATCCTCTCGAACATGCCATCCGAGGCATCCGAGGCCGCTCCTCGGCCCAGGATCAGGCCGGATTTGAGATGTGGCACCTCTTTGACTTTGCCGAGAGTGGCGACGTCTACCACTCGAAATACGGTGCCAAGGCTGTGCCCTGCTCCATGACCATAGATCTGGTGAGCGTCAACAATCTCGACCGCATGGAATATCTGCCCCGACTCGACGGCGGCAACGGCACCATCATCGCCGGCACCGTGCAGACCTCGATGGACGGCAACAACTGGAGTGAGCCCGTGGCATTTGAATGGAAGCGCAACGGATCAGTCAAGACCTTCGGCTTCGACTCCCATCCCGACGCCCGCTACATACGCATCAATGTCGACAAAGCAGCCGGCAACTATGTGAGTGGCCGTGAGCTCTATGTGTTCCGTACCCCCGGCTCCGAGTTCTACTATCAAGGCGATATCAACAAGGATGGCAAGATCGACGACAACGATTTCACCTCCTACATGAACTATACCGGCCTGCGCCGTGGCGACAGCGACTTCGACTATGTTTCGGCCGGTGATGTCAACTCCAACGGACTCATCGACGCCTACGACATTTCGCTCGTGGCCACAGAGCTCGATGGCGGTATGCAGATTCCCGACACTGTGGTGGCCGCTCCTGCCGGACAGCTCGACTTCGCCCTCTCCTCGCGCAAGGCCGTCAACGCCGGCGATGTGGTCACAGTCACCGTCTCCGGCAAGGATCTCGCATCTATCAACGCCCTTTCGTTTGCCCTCCCCTACAACGCTGCCGAATGGGAATTTGCCGGCATCGACGCCTCGGGCATGAAGGAGATGACCAATCTCACCTACGACCGCCTGCACACCTCGGGCGACAAGGTGCTCTATCCCACCTTCGTCAACCGCGGCACCAAGCCCCTTCTCTCCGGCTCCGAGACCCTTATGACCATCACCTTCAAGGCCCGCAAGCGCGCCACATTCAAGCTCGACCCCTCGTCGGTGATCCTCGTAGGACCCGACGGCCGCACCATCTGATCCATCAGCGGAGCTGATCCGCACCACATGGATTTACCCCTGTAGAGAGTCAGCTCCCGGCATCGCGCCGGGAGCTGACTCTCTGTTTTATGTGCTGACACCCCCTTTGGCGTTATTGCATGGCATTGCTCGATAGCCGCTAAGCCGGATAATTTGATCAGCCATGTATGGATGCTTCCCGGAACATACGCCACTGAGACGAGGAGGCGCGATAGCCGCCACAGCCCGGGGATATGTGCGCTTTTCTTTGGATTGCTCAGCGTCAGCCGAGCACCTTCGGCGGCAATGGCGTCGCGCTGGGGTGCTCGGCTGACGCTGAGCTTTACGTCTTCGCCCATTCGACCCCACTCTGCGGCGGCTACGCGCGCCTTTGAGTGGGGCTAACCTCAAGGAACGCCCCCAAGGGGGCTCCGGGCGCTACGCGCCTGATGGGCATCACCCCTCTGCTCCCTTTGGACGGCCCTCCCGGCGACGAGGAGCGTGCGTAGCCGCTCCTTTCTTCCTCACCGGCTCGCAAGACATAGCCGACTATATCATCGCCCGTCGCGCTTGCCCGGGTGGATGAAAACAGCTAATTTTGCAGTCGCAAAAAAAAAACGCTTTTTCCTTTCATCTTCATTATCATTCAATCTGTGTGTCATCTATGATAAGCCCAATGATAGCAACGGTGGTGCTTCTCGTGATAAGCAACATCTTCATGACTCTCGCCTGGTATGGCCACCTGAAGCTCCAGAGCGCCGGGGTGGGGTCGTCGTGGCCTCTCTATGTAGTGATCCTGATGTCGTGGGGCATAGCCCTGCTCGAATACTGCTTTCAGGTGCCGGCCAACCGCATGGGCTTCGAGGGCAACGGAGGCCCCTACTCGCTCATGCAGCTCAAGGTGATGCAGGAGGTGATCACCCTTGTGGTATTCATCATCTTCAGCATGATTGCCTTCGACTCATTCCATCTGCGCTGGAACCATCTCGTGGCGGCGGCGCTCATGATTGCGGCTGTATATTTCGTGTTTCTTCCCGAAAGCAAGGCCGCCTGAGCCCCGATCGCGTTCAAAATCTCGTTTTTTGGCGTCAATTCTTGGCGGATTGACGGAAAATGCCTACTTTTGCCAAGAGATTTAACAGAGCGGCACACTGCCCTCCGACTTTTCAATCTCTGACAGCTATTATCCGATGACTCGATTTTATGCATATTATTTTTGCTCCGAAGTGTTTTTCTACTACGTGGAAAAGGGCATCGGCAACAGACATGTGCAGAAATGACAGTCGGTATAAAATACTGCTACCACGGTAACCGCTGAACTTCTCTCCCAGTCAACACCCGCTGCCCGGCCTCATCACCATGAAGTCGGGACATTTTTTTTAGCACCGATCATTAACATCCCCCTCTAAACACCCGTCACCAAAAAAATGAGCCTGAGAGTAACGATACAAGGAGTGGCCGGCTGCTTCCACGATGCCGCCGCACGCGCCTATTTCGGCACCGACGAAATCGACACCGTGGAGTGCGAATCATTTCCCGTGATGATGGACACCCTTGAGGCCGACGCCTCACTGCTGGGCATCATGGCAATTGAAAACACCATTGCCGGAGCGCTGCTCCAGAATCATGAACTGCTGCGCCGGTCGTCGCACACAATCGTGGGCGAGACCAAAATGCGCATCTCCCATGTGCTCTGCGCCCTACCGGGACTCTCGCTGGCCGACCTCACCGAGGTGGGCTCCCACCCTATGGCGCTGATGCAGTGTGAGCAATATCTGCGCCACCATCCCCACCTCAAGCTCACCGAGATGTTTGACACCGCCGGCACCGCAAGCCTCATTGCCCGGGGCCTCACCGACAGCCACATGGGTGCGGTGTGTGGCGAGTATGCCGCCAATCTCTACGGCCTCGAGATACTTGAGAAAGGCATCGAGACAAACAAGCGCAACTTCACCCGCTTCCTGATCCTCGCCGATCCGCTGGCTGCCGACTCCCTCCGTCCGCGACCCGAAGATTGCGACAAAGCCTCGATAGTGTTCACGCTCCCCCACACCAACGGTGCCCTGTCAAAGGTGCTCACCATATTCTCGTTCTACGATATAAACCTCACCAAGATACAGTCGATGCCAATCATAGGCCGCGAATGGGAATATCGCTTCTATGCCGATCTCACATTCGACTCGATGGTGCGCTACCGTCAGGCCATTGATGCCGTCCGTCCTCTCATCAACGACTTCCGCTCGCTCGGCGAGTACAAATCCTGTTGCAATGAAATCTGATCCGATAGTGCCTGCCCGACGTGTGGCAAGCGTAAAAGAATATTACTTCTCGCGCAAGCTCCGCGAGGTGGCCGCCCTCAACGCCGAGGGCAAAGACATCATTTCGCTCGGCATAGGAGGCCCCGACCGCATGCCCGATCAGGCGGTGGTCGATGCTCTCTCCGCCGACGCCTCCCGCCCCGACTCCCACTCCTACCAGCCATATGTGGGCATAGCGCCCCTCCGCCGTGCGTTTGCCGACTGGTATAGCCGCGTGTATGGCGTGGAGCTCGATCCCGACAAGGAGATCCAGCCCCTCATAGGCTCGAAGGAGGGCATACTCCACATCTCGCTCGCGTTTCTCAATCCGGGCGACGCGGTGCTCGTGCCCGATCCCGGCTACCCCACCTACACCTCTGTGAGCCGTCTGGCCGAGGCCGAGGTGATACCCTATTCACTGACAGCCGACTCCGGTTGGATGCCCGACTTCGAGGCTCTGGAGCAGATGCCTCTCGAGCGTGTTAAGCTCATGTGGGTCAACTATCCGCATATGCCCACCGGCACACCCGCCACGCTGGAACTGTTCCGACGCCTGATCGACTTCGGCCATCGCCATGGCATAGTGATCGCCCACGACAATCCCTACAGCTTCATTCTCAACGACACCCCGCTCAGCATCCTGCAGGTGGAGGGCGCCAAGGATATTGCCATCGAGATGAACTCCCTCTCAAAGAGCCACAACATGGCCGGATGGCGCATGGGCATGCTTGCCTCCAATCCGCAGTTTGTGGAATGGGTGCTGAAGGTCAAGAGCAATATCGACTCAGGCCAGTTCCGCCCCCTGCAGAAAGCCGCCGTCGAAGCCCTCGCGTTAGGTCCACAATGGTTTGCCGAACTCAACAGCGTCTATGCATCGCGCCGCAAGGTGGCCGAAAAGATCATGGATGCTCTCGGATGCTCCTTCGACCCGGCCCAGAAGGGCCTCTTTCTGTGGGGCCGCATCCCCGACAGCGCCGATAGCAGCGAGGCGCTGGCCGACGCAGTGCTCTACGGAGCAAGGGTGTTCATAACCCCCGGATTCATATTCGGAGCCAACGGCGAGCGATACATACGTATAAGCCTGTGTGCCACAGAAGAGAACATGCGTCGGGCCCTCGATCGCATAAAAGTCTGGAAGCAAGGCGCCGAAAAAATAAGTTAACCCGCATTATCAACCGACTACACATACATTTATATATCAAAATGGAAGATCTAAAGCCCATAGCCTTTGAAGGCATCGACACATCACGACCTCTGATCATTGCCGGTCCATGCAGCGCCGAAACCGAAGAACAGGTGCTCTGCACCGCCCGCGAACTGGCCGCCAACGGAATCAGAATATTCCGCGCCGGCATATGGAAGCCGCGCACCAAGCCGGGTGGTTTTGAAGGCGTCGGCGCCCCCGGCCTCGAATGGCTCCGCACCGTAAAGCAGGAGACCGGTATGTACACCTCGACCGAAGTGGCCACCCGCCAGCATGTGGAGCAGGCCCTCGAAGCCGGTGTGGATATGCTCTGGATAGGCGCCCGCACTTCGGCCAACCCCTTTGCCATGCAGGAGATTGCCGACACTCTCGCAGGAGCCGGTGCCGACATCCCCGTGTTGGTCAAAAATCCTGTCAACCCCGACCTTGAGCTCTGGATAGGAGCGCTCCAGCGCATCTACAACGCAGGCATCCACCGCCTTGGTGCAATCCATCGCGGCTTCTCGACCTACGGCAAGCATCTCTACCGCAATATGCCCCAGTGGCACATACCCATCGAGCTGCGTCTGCGCTACCCGTCGCTCCCCATTATCTGCGATCCATCCCACATCGGCGGCAAGCGCGAGCTCATAGCTCCCCTCGCTCAGCAGGCCATGGACATGGGCTTCAACGGACTTATCATCGAGAGCCACTGCAACCCCGACCAAGCCTGGAGCGACGCCGCCCAGCAGCTCACCCCCGAGATACTCAACTTCATCCTCAACACCCTCGTGGTGCGCGACTCCCGCCAGTCGACCGAAAACCTCACCCTCCTGCGACAGCAGATCGACCAGATCGACAATGAGCTGCTCGAAGTGCTCGCCAAGCGTATGCGCGTGAGCCGCGAGATAGGCCAGTACAAGAAGGAGCACCGCATGCCCGTGGTGCAGGCCAACCGCTACAACGATGTGATCCGCACCCGACTCAAGATCGGCACCGACATGGAGATGGGTAGCGAATTTCTGAAGACGGTGCTCCTCGCCATCCATGAGGAGAGCGTGCGCCAGCAGATCGAAGTACTCAACGACCGCACACGATGAGAATACTTATACTCGGAGCAGGCAAGATGGGGTCGTTTTTCTGCGACCTGCTTTCGTTTGACCACGATGTGGCCGTTTACGATGCCGACCCCCGCCGCCTCCGCTTCGCCTACAATTGCCGCCGCTTTGCCTCGCTCGATGAAGTCGACGACTTCGATCCCGAACTGGTGATCAATGCTGCCACGGTAAAATACACCCTCGATGCCTTCAGAAATGTGCTACCCCACTTGGGGCCCGACGCGATCCTGAGCGACATAGCATCGGTCAAGACAGGTCTGCCGGAATTTTACGCCTCTTGCGGACACCGGTTTGTATCGACCCACCCCATGTTTGGCCCCACTTTTGCCTCTCTCAGCAATCTGGCCGACGAAAACGCTATCGTCATAACCGAGGGCGACCATATGGCACGCCTTTTCTTCCTCGACATTTACAACCGTCTCGGGCTCCATATCGAGGAATACTCCTTTGAGGAGCATGACCACACCATAGCCTATTCTCTCTCGATCCCGTTTGCCTCCACCCTGGTGTTTGCCGGGATCATGAAACATCAGGATGCCCCCGGCACCACCTTCAAGCGCCACATGAAGATAGCCCGGGGCCTGATGTCGGAAGATGACTATCTGCTGAGCGAGATTCTCTTCAACCCCAACACCCCCGAGCAGCTCGCCCGCATCCAGGAGCGCCTCGCCGAGCTCCAGGAGATAGTTGCGGCCCACGATTCCGACCGCATGAAGGCCTACCTCGACCGGGTGAGAGACAATCTCCGATAACCGACCGTCCACCCATCTTTTTTTACCGACCATCGAAGCCATGTATGCCGAAGTGATTTTGCCGCTGCCCCTGCCGGCTCCGTTTACTTATGCCGTCCCCAACGACATGGAGCAATCCATTCGCGAGGGACACCGCGTGGTGGTGCCCTTCGGCAAGCGGCGCCGCTACACCGGCATTGTGGCTACGGTAGGCGTGTTGCCCCCCAAAGATGTCGAGGTGAAAGAGATCGAGGCAATCCTCGACGATGAGCCTATCCTCCGACGCCCGCAGAAACAGCTCTGGCAGTGGGTGGCCGACTACTATTTCTGTGCCATAGGCGACGTGATGAAAGCCGCGCTCCCCGCAGGACTGAAGCTCGAGAGCGAGACTTTTGTTGAGCTCGACCCCGACTGGGAAGAGAATCCGGCCGAGCGACTCTCGGCAAGCGAGGTGAGAGTGGTGCAGATTCTCGACCACGAGGGAAAGCGCATCTCGATGGCCGACCTTGAGAAAGCCAGCGGCATTGCCTCGCTACCCCGCGTGATGTCGCGGCTTATCGCCCGGCATGCCGTGACGGTGTCGGAGCGCATGGTTGAGCGGTTCCGGGCGCGCCACATCACCTGTGTCCGTCTTGCTGCGGCGCTCACCGCCCCGGGAGCCGACCCATCGTTTGCCGGCGCATTTGCCGCCGTCAAGAGCGCACCCAAGCAGGAGAGGGTACTCCTGGCCCTTCTGGAACTAAGCGGAGCCATGCGCCACAACGGTGCGCCTCGCGAAGTGACCCGCACCGAACTCATGGAGCGTGCCGATGTCACCCTACCCATCATCTCCGCTCTTGAGAAAAAAGGGGTGGTGGAGAGCTACCGCAAAGTCGTGAGCCGATTTGCTTTCGACGGCCTCGCCACAGGCGAGTTGCCGGTGCTGAGCGAAGCTCAGCGCGTGGCGCTCGATCAGCTCCACAGGTCATGGACAGGCGGACGCGAAGTCACTCTCCTCCACGGTGTCACCTCCTCGGGCAAGACCGAGCTATATATCCATCTTTTCGACTATGTGCTCCGCCAGGGGCGTCAGTGTCTGATGCTCGTGCCTGAGATTGCACTCACCACTCAACTCACCGGGCGCCTCCAGAAGGTGTTCGGTTCAAAAGTGATAGTCTACCACTCCAAGTTTTCCGACAACGAGCGGGTGGAGATATGGCGCCGTATGCTCGCCGACCCGGGCCCGGTGGTGGTGATCGGTGCCCGCTCGGCTCTTTTCCTCCCCTTCGCACGGCTCGGTCTGGTGGTGGTCGACGAGGAGCACGACCAGAGCTACAAACAGCAGGATCCGGCTCCGCGCTACAATGCCCGCGACACCGCCACCGTACTGGCACGGATGCACGGAGCCAAGACCCTCCTCGGAAGCGCCACACCCGCCATCGACACCTACCACAAGGCGCTGAGCGGCAAGTATGGTCTTGTGGAGCTCACCGAGCGATATGGCGACGCCCGCCTCCCCTCGATCGAAGTGACCGATCTGACCCGCTCCCGTCAGGCCGGACAGCTCCATGGCATCTTCACCAACCGCGCCATAGAGCTGGTGCGGTCAGCTGTCGACACCGGCGGTCAGGCCATAATATTCCTCAATCGCAGAGGCTTCGCACCCATGGCGGTGTGCAAGCAGTGTGCGTGGACCCCAAAGTGCGAGCATTGCGATGTGACCCTCACCTACCACCGCAGTCTCGACCGACTTGTGTGCCACTACTGCGGAGCGCGATACCCGCTCCCCGCCGTGTGTCCGGCATGCAAGACCCCCGGCTCGGTCGAGGTGGTGGGCTACGGCACCGAGCGGGTCGAGGATGAGGCCGACACCATATTCCCCGACATAAGGATAGCACGCATGGATCTCGACTCCACCCGCGCCAAAGATGCCCATCAGGCCATCATCGACGAGTTTTCAAGCGGCAAGGCGCGCATACTTATCGGCACCCAGATGGTGACCAAAGGTCTCGACTTCGGTGGTGTCAGGGCAGTGGTGGTGGCAAATGCCGACGCCATGCTGTCGGCACCCGACTTCAGGGCATCCGAGCGCGCCTATGCCATGCTCGAACAGGTGGCAGGCCGTGCAGGCCGACGTCCCGGACCCGACAGCGATAGCCCGGCCACCGTGATGATACAGACCCGCCGCCCCGATGATCCCCTGTTTCCGCTATTGGAAACCCACGACTACCGCGCATTCTACGACCGCGAGATCGAAGAGCGCCGCCAATTCCGCTATCCCCCCTTTGTAAGGCTGGTGTATATTTATATCAAACACCGGGAGCGGGTTGCCGCCGACGCCCTTGCCGACACCTACGGATCCCATCTGCGCGCGGTGTTTGGCCCGCAGCGCGTGGCCGGACCCGATGCGCCCCCCGTTGGCCGGGTGCAGAACTTCTTTATCCGGCGCCTTATGCTCAAGATCGAAGCTGATGCACCCATGAGCCGGGTGAGAGAATTGCTCACCGCTATCCACACCCGTTTGGCCGAAGCACGCTACGAGCCTGTGCGCCGAGCCATGATCTACTACGACGTCGACCCTATGTAATGCTCCCGTCGATGTAGGTCTATCTCATGGTCAATTTATCCACTGGCGATGGCCATGTGGCAAAAAATTAGTAATTTTGCAGGCATGGGACGACTTATGGCCATCGACTACGGACGGCGTCGCTGCGGAGTGGCAGTGACCGATCCATCGCGCATAGTGGCCACGGCCCTCGCCACAGTGCCAACGGCCGAGCTCACAGCCTTCATAAAAAAATATATAGCATCGGAGCAGGTCGACACTATAGTGGTAGGACTCCCGACGCAGCTCGACGGCTCCCCGAGCGAGTCGATGCGCTACATCAAGCCAGGCATAGGGCAGCTGCGCAAAGCGCTCCCAAAGGAGATCGAGATAGTGTTTTTCGACGAACGTTTCACCTCCTCTCTGGCCCACAAGTCGATGCTCGACGCTGGCATGACGCGCAGTCAGCGCCGAGACAAGGCAGTTGTCGACCGCATGGCTGCCACCATAATCCTCAACGACTACCTCGAGAGCCGCGCCTACCGTTGTCCAGATAATATCTGAATCAGCAATCAGACCATATATGAGACTTCCTATATACCTCTACGGTCATCCGGTGCTCCGCGCCGTGGCCGCCCCAATCGATGTCCAAGCCCCCGATCCTACCCTTAAGGAGCTTATCGAAAACATGTATGAAACTATGTACAGCTCCGATGGAGTGGGTCTGGCTGCTCCGCAGATAGGCAAGAGCATCGCTCTTGTAGTGATCGACGGCCAGCCTCTGGCCGAGCGTTTTCCCGAATGTGAAGGCTTCAAGCGCACCATAATCAACCCCGAGCTCGAGATTCTCGACGGCGACGAGGTGGGGCGCGACGAAGGATGCCTCAGCCTCCCCGGCCTTTCAGAAGAGGTGAAGCGAGTGGAGCATATCCGCCTCCGCTATCTCGACGGCGATCTCCAGCCCCGCGAGGAGGAGATCTCGGGCTTTGCCGCCCGCATTGTGCAGCATGAGCTCGACCATCTGATGGGCAAGGTCTACACCGACCGTGTAAACCTCATGCGCCGCCAGCTCATCAAAGGCAAACTCAACAATATCGCCACCGGACGCACCACACCCGAATACCCATTCCGCACGGCAGCACCCCGCCGCAAAAGATAATCTCCTCCATCCCGTTGTATCATTAATCGACCCCCTACTTACATACCCCAATCTCCCCTATGGCCGACGACAAGAAAATTATCTTCTCCATGGTAGGCGTGAGCAAGACCTACCCTCCACAGAAGCAAGTACTCAAAAACATATACCTGTCATTTTTCTATGGCGCCAAAATTGGCATCATAGGCCTCAACGGTTCGGGTAAATCGAGCCTCCTGAAGATCATCGCCGGGATAGACAAGAGCTATCAGGGCGAAGTGGTGTTCAGCCCCGGATATTCGGTGGGCTACCTTGAGCAGGAGCCTCAGCTCGACCCCGACAAGACAGTGATCGAGGTGGTGCGCGAGGGCGTGCAGCACACCATGGATCTTCTGGCCGAATTTGATCGCGTCAACGAGGCATTCGGCGATCCCGAAGTGCTCGACGACCCCGACAAGATGGATGCTCTCATTGCCCGTCAGGCCGAGCTTCAGGATGCTCTCGATGCTGCCGACGCATGGAACATCGACAATAAGCTCGAACGCGCAATGGATGCCCTCCAGTGCCCGCCCGACGATCAGAAGATCTCGACCCTCTCGGGTGGCGAGCGCCGCCGCGTGGCCCTTTGCCGCCTCCTCCTCCAGCAGCCCGACGTGCTCCTCCTCGACGAGCCCACCAACCACCTCGACGCCGAGTCGATCGACTGGCTCGAACAGCACCTCCAGCAATATCCCGGCACCGTGATAGCTATCACCCACGACCGCTACTTCCTCGACCATGTGGCCGGATGGATCCTTGAACTCGACCGTGGCGAGGGAATACCCTGGAAGGGCAACTACTCATCATGGCTCGACCAGAAGACCAAGCGCATGGCTCAGGAAGAGAAGCAGGCCAGCAAGCGCCGCAAGACCCTCGAGCGCGAGCTCGAATGGGTGCGCATGGCCCCAAAGGCCCGCCAAGCCAAGGGCAAAGCCCGTCTGAGCAGCTACGACCGCCTTCTCAACGAAGACCAGAAGGAGCGCGAGGAGCGTCTTGAGATTTTTATCCCCAATGGACCCCGACTCGGCAACAAGGTGATCGAGGCCACCGGACTCGCAAAATCGTTTGGCACCAAGAAGCTCTTCGACAATCTCGACTTCATGCTTCCCCCGAATGGCATTGTCGGCGTGATAGGCCCCAACGGCGCCGGCAAGACCACTCTATTCCGCCTCATCATGGGGCAGGAGACTCCCGATGCCGGATCGTTTGACGTGGGCGAAACTGTCAAGATAGCCTATGTTGACCAGACCCACCACGACCTCCTGCCCGACCGGAGCGTCTACGAGGTGATCTCGCAGGGCGTTGAGAGCTTCCGCATGGGTGGCCGCGATGTCAATGCCCGCGCCTACCTCTCCAAATTCAATTTTTCCGGAGCCGATCAGGAAAAGAAGATAGGAGTGCTCTCGGGCGGCGAACGCAATCGCCTCCATCTGGCCATGGCGCTCAAGGAAGAGGGCAATGTGCTCCTCCTCGACGAGCCCACCAACGACATCGACGTCAACACCCTACGCGCCCTTGAAGAGGGCCTCGAAGACTTTGCCGGATGTGCTGTGGTGGTGAGCCACGACCGCTGGTTTCTCGACCGCATCTGCACCCACATCCTGTCGTTTGAAGGCGACGGAAAGGTAGTGTTCTATCAAGGCACCTACTCTGACTACGAAGACTACAAGCGCGCCCAAAACGGCGGCAAGGAGCTGCCCCGACGCCGCTACCGCAAGCTGATGGCCGATTGAGCCTAAGCCACACAACGATTGTTACTATCCATCGGGAGCAGTCTGTAAACCATGACCCGCTCCTGATGGACAGACAATCGAGGGGACACCTCAGTGAATCCCCCTGTATCCTATAAAACTCAAATGCAATTGGGAGTCTGGCGGAACATCTCCCCCAAGTGATTAAGCTTCTACGTGATCGCTTTTCCGCCACTCCAAATTGTATTTTTTTATTGTTGTCCGATAATAATGATGCACGCCAGCGGCGACAACTCCCAAAAGCCATTCATGGACTACATCAAACTATCGACGGGATAGGCGCAATCGCCAACGGCATAAAGAATGACGGGGTCCGATGGTTTATTTTGTCGTAAAAATTTACTAAATTTGCGACAAAATTATCTGACATTTCGCGAATATCCGTGATCGGCAAGATTGTATAAATCCGATGGAAAGCATTGAGGATAAAATATATAACTCAATAAAAAGGAGAAAGAAAGGCGCAATAATCTTTGCGTCTGACTTCTCGCACCTTTATGGCGGCATTGCCGTCAATAAGGCTTTGGAGCGGCTTGCAGTTGCAAATAAAATAATCCGGCTGTCAAGAGGCATATATTGTCGTCCTCAAATCGACACTGAATTGGGGCTTGGAGTCATATATCCTACCTTGGAAGAAATCGCAGAGGCAATTGCCAAACGGGATAAATCCAGAATCATGCCAACCGGTGATTATGCCCTCAATCGTCTTGGTTTGTCCACGCAGGTTCCGATGAATGCCGTCTATTACACTGATGGCTCCCCAAGAAACATAAAAATATACAACGGGAGAGGCATCACCTTTCTTAGAGTTGTCCCCAAACGGCTTTCGTTCAAGAACAAACTCTCAGCGATGCTGACATTCGCATTGCAGGAAATCGGCAAAGGTAATTTGTCGGAGGCGCAGAATAAACGTGTCAAGGACTTGCTCACACAAGTTCCGCAGAATGTAATTGCAGAAGATTATCCACTTATGCCCGAATGGATAAGGGTCTTAATAAAACGAAGTTATGCAGAACTTTCTTAAACGGACAGATGTCCAGCGAAAGACTATATATGAGCAGATAGCCTTGAGAGTCGGCATCTCCGACCCTCGTGCCATTGAAAAGGACATGTGGGTAACATCACTGTTGCAGGTAGTGTTCGGGCTTCCATACGCCGATAAATTCGTATTCAAGGGAGGTTCGTCTCTCAGTAAGGTATGGAAGCTGATTCATCGCTTTTCAGAAGATATCGACCTCGCTATGGACAGGTCGTTATTCGGATTGGAAGGAGACTTGACAAAAAAGCAACTTAAGAAATTGAGAAAAGAGTCATCCTTGTTCGTGAAGGAAAAACTCGCGACTGACATTGCCTCATCGTTAGGCGACTATGGCATCGACGCGTACTGTAAAGTAATACCCGAACCTGATGGAGAAGGAGACGGCACATATCCTGAACCCCGGAAAATTCATATCGCATATAAATCCGTGTTTGATAGTGGCGATGGTTACCTTCACCCGGAGGTACTTCTTGAAGTCGGTGCCCGCTCACTCTTTGAGCCGACATCAGAAGCCTTTGTCAAGTCTATGATTTCAGAAAACAGCAACATTGAGACCTCTGTTGTTGATAACAAAATCATATGCGCCGTTCCTCAAAAGACGTTCTTGGAAAAGGCATTTCTACTTCACGAACTTTTCACTACTGAAATGGGGATGAGGGCGAATAGAAAGTCAAGGCATCTTTATGATTTGGAACGCCTTATGGCTCATGAAGGAATACTGTCAGCAGTGAACGACGCGGAACTATGGGAAACCATCCGGCATCATCGGGAGGTTTTTACATCAATCAAAGGTGTGGATTACGCTCCGGATGTGCGTCAACGCATAGTCCTCATACCGCCTGAAGAATATGAGTCAGAATGGCGTAACGACTATAATGCTATGCAAAAGTCGATGATTTATGGAGATGATATGGCTTACGATGAACTAATTTCAAGAATAGGACATTTACAGGAACTTTTCAGAAACGTGTAATTTGACATCAAAGTACTCTTCGCTTTCGGAAGCAATGAACGGAATTTCAATGCCAAATATATCTCCAATCTACTGAGTGCATCATTTAGAACTTTGTATCAAGGCAGCAACACTCAATTTTCTTCTACGCTGAATTGGTCATACGAAGGAAACAGAGCCTCCAAATGATTGGGCTGTATCCGCCTCTTTCAGCTCGCTTACGACCATATAAACCATATCATCGCACCGCCTCCGCATGGCCACTATGGCTATGCGGTTACTTTTTTTATCCACGCGGCCGAACAAACAATTGTTAAGGGAGGTTATAAAATCACAACTCATATAAACCCACCCAAACCAACCTACACACCCTCCCTCCCCACCCAAGACATATTCACACACATACACACCGACACATCAAAAAAAAAATCACACTGTAGACCAATGAAGACTTATTCTCTCTTAACAGCCCTGGCTGCCGGCACTATGCTGATCGGCGCCCTGCCAGCATCAGCTCAAGAAGTAGTGGCAGTAGAAGAAACGGTAGTAACCGAGCAGACCGTAGAGTGTAAAGACCACTATAGCTCCTCATGGCGCGACAACTGGTATCTCCAGCTTGGAGCAGGCATGCAAGTGCCCTTTACCGACAAGACCGTAGGCGGCGACTACGAACACCACATCACCGCCACCTACAATCTCGGTATCGGTCACTGGTTCAGCCCCTATCTCGGATTCCGATTCAGCGGCTACTACGGCAAGATCCACTATGACTACAACCGCATGACCACTGCCAACTATGCCAATCTCAACTTCGACATCATGTGGGATATGTGCAACTCTATAGCCGGCGTCGACGCCAACCGACCCTTCTCCATCCTCCCCTACTTCGGTGTGGGCGGCGCATATTCATGGGATCATAAGAGCCATGGACTCGGAAGCGATGTCTATTCCCACCCCAATGGCAAAAACCGCGAGTGGATGCTTCCCGTATCGGCCGGTATCCAGCTCCGCCTCCGCCTCTGCAAGTATGTCGACTTCTTTGCCGACTGCCGTGCCGCATTCATGGCCGACAACTTCAACACCGCCGTACAGGGTGATCCCATCGAAGCCAACGTCAGTGTGACCGGCGGCCTCTCGATCACCTTTGGCGGACGCAAGTTTACCCGCTACAACCCCTGCGACTATCTCGACTATATCAATACCCTCAACGGTCGCGTCAACGACCTCCGCGGTGAGCTCGCCGCCACAACAGCAGCTCTTGCCGCCGCAGAAGCCCAGCTCCCCTGCCCCGAAGTGAGCGAGACCACCATCATCGAGCAGGCCCCGATGCTCTCGGCAGTGCGCTTCCGCATCGACTCCTCCAACATCTCCGACGAAGAAATGGTCAATATCTACAACTGTGCACAGTGGATGAAAGCCAATCCCGATGTTACCGTAGTCGTACAAGGCTATGCCGATCGCGACACTGGCACCGCTCCCTACAATATGCAGCTCTCACAGCGCCGCTGCCAGAGCGTGGTTGATGCCCTCGTCAACAAATACGGCATCGATCCCTCGCGCCTCGTGATGGAAGCCAACGGATCCGACGTTCAGCCCTACGATGTCAACAACTGGAACCGCATCGTGCTCTTCACCCAGCCCGACTGATCAGCCCCGGTTGAACCCAACTAATACCGACGCCCCCGGCACCTTGTCGTGCCGGGGGCGCCGCTTATCTTGGCAACCGCCATAGCTGCGTGCCCCACAACTATTTCTTGTCGTAAAAACGCAGGGCTTCTTCGGCGCTGATTTCAACCGGCTGGCCATCGACATCGGCTATCACCACGGTTTCGCCAAGCTTTGCTTTGCGTATCAACATCATGCGCTGCGCATTGGCTATATTATCGCGAATGCGGTCAAATAATTTTATTTCTTCCTGTTCCGACATTGATCCTTGATTTTTAAAAGTTGGGCGTTGTCTATCGTGATATTTCTCTCCACAATAGGTTTTATCTGTTCACTATTATCATAAAGCGACCATCTGTCCACCTCATGGGCGAAAATATCGAAAAGGTTATTAAGTCCAAGCCAATAACGGCGATGGATAACCTCTTTAGGAATATTATGGCCTCCTGATGCCACCCTTGACGCCACCCTCTGTTCTGCCATTTCGGGAGAAGGGAGCCAGAAGAAAAGCAACGTAACCGTATAGCCGGCCGCTTTTGCTCTCCTGACTAAAAAAAGGTAGGAGCGGGTGGCCAAAGTTGTTTCTATCGCAAAAGACTGACGGCGCGACAATAGCGTATCGATTCTATTCAGCATCAGTTTCCCGGCCTCAATCGCCATCTCCTCAGGATGAAACGGCGATAAACCCTTGGCGATTTCATCAGCATTGACAAATTCCTCACAGGCCAGGACTTCCGGAAGCACTGACATGGAGGCCGTAGTCTTGCCGGCGCCATTACATCCTGCTATAATATATAGATTGGGGTGTATCATTTGGGGGCTGTTAAAGTAGGGTGGGATAACCGCGGGCGGTTATCCTTTCCGCAAAGGTATATAAATTTACTTGATAAAACAAAGCAGAATACCATCCCGCCCCCTATAACGACCTCTGACAACGCCCGGCCGCATTGACTGATTGGATTATACACACAAACTCTCCGTGGCCACCGCCATAGGTCAGCTGCCACGGAGAGTTTGTATCTACGTCGGTACAGAGCTGGGATGACTCCCGCCCAACAAAGCGAATACGTCTACAATCAAGACTATATGCAATCGACCTCATTTTAAGGGCACAATTACATAAAACTGGTTGAAGCCAACAATCTGCAGATTAGTTTCATATCTGACATATCAAACAAATTAATTATAAGACGATATCGACTCTATGTTAGAGTAAAATTAAGCAAACAAAGATGCAGCAACTTTTGCCATTTTAATTGGTTGTCTGTTTCTTATCAATATTCTAAAATACGGACACTTACCATTTATCGACAAATCTTTACCATCATCTCCTTTTCTAAATCGAATAATTTCAAACTGGGAGGGGTTATATTTATGCAGGAAAGTAATAGGTACGCCCATTGCTCCCTCATAATCCATAGGTATATCTTGGGTCTTATTAACATTTATCCCATTGTAGTTATCAAATGTGGGATACATTTCCTCATTTCCTTGATATATCTTAGTCAGGTTAATATTGGCATGTCGTGTCTTAACATCGAGATTAGTCAGCCATAGGCAATTATTAGGAGATATTATTCTGTCGCCATTATCTGATATATGGGTTTCTGTTCCATACATCTCATAATGATCAGGTACCTTAAATCCTGAAATTCCTCTACCGAGATGGACTCCCAGCCAAACTTTATTTGATTGGATTAGGTGAAAAACCTCTTTATATGTTATGGCATTAATATTACCAATAATCAAAAACGATTTATTATACCGAATTAATTGAGCAATATATTCTCTAAAAAGAGAGAATGGAGGATTGGTTACAACGATATCTGCCTCTTGTAATAATGAAACACATTCTTGACTTCTAAAGTCACCATCACCCTGAAACGTTTTAATTGGTAATTCTCTGATATCAATATCAGTGTCTGTTATTACGCACTCTATGTATTCTCCAGACTTAGGTGCAAGATCACTAAATAAATCTTGAGTATTCTGTACGTAGGCAGAGGCTATAAGTTTTTTCAACCCTAACGCCTTGAAATTATCAAAGAAATATTTAAAAAAATTACTTTTTTGAGGATTATCACAATTACAATAGATTGTTTTCCCTCTAAACTGCTCTTTATAGAAAGCCAATTCACGTTCAATATCTTCTAAAAGCGTATAAAATTCATCACTTTTAGAACTTTTTGCTTTATGTAACGTGTCATTAGTTGCTTTGCGTGTCATTGAAACTAACTTACTATTTATCTTGAGACCTGATTAAATAAATCACTGAATAAAACCTGCAGTGATGTCTTTGCAATTTGTAACATAATATAAAACATTTGTTCAGCGGCCCATCGCTCACCATTGCCCTGTGTATATATCGAGGCTGCCTGAAGCATTATAGTTTTGTCTTTATGATGGACAAATCTATTTTTGCATAAATTAGTATTTATAGGCAACCCATAATTGGCGGATGTCAAACGGTCTAAGCGGTTAAGCATCCCCGAATTATATTCCAAAACGACTACCCGTCCATCTGGACGGGTTATCCTAATTGTCTCAGTCAGGAAATTCGAGCCTTCAAGAAAAAGAACGTACGGGAAGTGAGATTCACCAAGCATCAGATTTGCTATTTCAGATATATTTTTGTGTGATCTCTCAATAGCATTTCCAGCAGCCATTAAGTCTTGGTCATTATTCTTTCCGACTAATTTGCCAATTTTGATATTTTCAATATCTTTTCCTTGATGTTTGGCTTCTGAAACCAAAATGACACGCCATTCACCTGAATCATCTTTTACCTCAATAATTCCACCATCAGGTATGATACTGGAGTTTGAGACAAATAGTGTTTGTCCTAATTCCGGGTCAATCCGTTGTAGTGATAAATTAATCTCGGCCTTACTAATACTACCCCTATATCTAAACGATAAATTGGGAAATTCACTCTTCAATTGATTCAGAACCAATTGAGCGACTTTACCTACAGTCATATCGTGAATCTTCGCTTCAGAGCCAAATATTCCAACAACACCATGAGAAGTTTTGTGTTGTTTGGTAAGTCTTTGTGATTGGTTCTTTTTTGCCATAGAGTATTTTTATTGCAAAAATAGTGAAAAATTGCATAGGGTACAAATGTGGGTTACAATTTAGATATTAGCATACAAATCTATACAGAAACAGTTGCTTGTATTATTGGCTAAATAATACAAGCAACTGTTTCTGTATAGATTAAACCGTAGTAATTGTCTTCAGGTCATTCCCACTCGATTGTTGCCGGCGGCTTGGAGGAGATGTCGTAGGTTACGCGGTTAACGCCTCTCACTCCGCGGATGATCTTGTTTGACACCTCGGCGAGGAAGTCGTAGGGCAGGTGGGCCCAGTCGGCAGTCATCGCATCGGTCGAGGTGACGGCGCGGAGGGCTACGGCGCGCTCATATGTGCGCTCATCGCCCATAACGCCCACGCTCTGTACCGGAAGGAGTATCACGCCAGCCTGCCAGACTTTGTCGTAGAGACCCCAGTCGCGGAGGCCCTGGATAAAGATATGGTCGGCTTCCTGGAGTATGCGCACCTTTTCGGGGGTTATGTCGCCAAGGATGCGCACTGCCAGTCCGGGGCCGGGGAAGGGATGGCGGGTGATGAGGTGCTCCGGCATACCGAGCTCACGGCCTACGGCACGCACTTCATCTTTGAAGAGCAGGCGAAGGGGCTCACACAGCCTCAGATTCATCTTTTCGGGAAGACCGCCCACATTGTGATGGCTCTTGATCACTGTGCCGGTGATGGAGAGGCTCTCGATGCAATCGGGATAGATGGTGCCTTGGGCGAGCCACTTCACATCCTTGATCTTGTGTGCCTCGCGGTCGAACACATCGATGAAGCCCTTGCCGATGATCTTGCGCTTGCGCTCGGGATCGGTCACGCCCTCGAGTTCTTTGAAAAACTCGGCCGATGCGTCGACCCCCACCACATTGAGGCCAAGGCACTCGTAGTCGGCAAGCACATTTTTAAACTCATCCTTGCGGAGCATACCGTGGTCGACAAAGATACAGGTGAGGTTGGCACCTATGGCACGGTTGAGAAGCACAGCGGCAACCGACGAATCGACGCCGCCCGAGAGGCCGAGCACCACCTTGTCGTCGCCCAGCTGCTCCCGGAGAGCCTCGACGGTGGAGTCGATAAACGAGGCCGCGCTCCAGTCCTGGTGGGCTCCGCAAATGCCTACGGCAAAGTTGCGCAGGATCTGCATGCCACACTCCGAGTGGTAGACCTCGGGGTGGAACTGGACGCCCCACGTATTGTCGGGAGCTGCGTAAGCGGCCATGCGCACCTCTTCGGTTGATGCTACTATGCGGAAGGTGTCGGGCACTGAGGTAATGGTGTCGCCGTGGCTCATCCACACCTGGGCGCCGGTGTCGACACCTTTCATGAGCGGGTCGCCGCCGTCGACATACGACAGGCGCGCGCGGCCATACTCACGGGTGGGCGCGGGCTCAACACTGCCTCCGGCCTCGAGAGCTATGAACTGGGCGCCATAGCAGATTCCGAGCATCGGAAGACCGAGGGCGCGGAGAGCGGGAAGGTCGGCCCGAAATGCCTTTTCGTCATAGACCGAGAAGGGAGATCCCGAGAGGATGATGCCTATCACCGACTCGTCGCCAAACGGATACTTGTTGTAGGGGACTATCTCGCAGTAGATGTTAAGCTCACGGATGCGGCGTCCGATGAGCTGAGTGGTCTGCGAGCCAAAGTCGAGTATTATTATTTTTTCCTGCATGAAATATGTGGGATGGATTGGATTGGCTGTATAAAGATGATTATTTGAGGGATGCAAGCTTAGCCGGCGACCCGACGAGCCACAACACATCGTGGGGGAGCAGCTTCGTATCGGCTTCGGGGGTGATGAAGCCATCCCCACGACCTATCGAGACTAAGAGAGCTTTATAGTCAGAGCGTATGCCCGACTGGGCAACGGCTTTACCCACCACCGGTGAGGTCTCCGAGAGCTGTATCGATGTCAGCTTGTAGTCGTCGGCACGGGGTGTGTCGGCGGGTGCATCCGATTCCTGTGCCTCAACAAGGGGGAGCAACCGGAGTATGTCCTCTTCAGTGCCGGTCACTCCGAGTATGTCGCCTGGAAATATCCGGGTCTCGGGACCGGGAACTGGGATCACGGTGTTGCCACGCTGGATGGTGGCTATATTGGCCCCATACTTGCTGCGGAGCTGAGAGTGCGACAGACGCTCGCCAACAAAAGGGCAGGCATAGCCCACCTGCATGAATGCCAGATGGATATTGCTCACGAGATTGTTGTTGCGGCCACTGCGGCGGAGCTCGCGCTCATTGAGGTTGTTGAGAAATTTGGTTTCCATATTGCGCATCTGGCGGCGCAGACGTTTGCTGAACACCACCACGATGAGCAGAAATATCGCGATACCGAGCGAGAGGCCAATGGCTATGGTGAAAAGGTTGACCAGCAGGTACACTATGAATCCGAGAGCTATGAGCAGACGGAAAATGGTCATGATCACCAGCGGCGCATCAAAGCGCGCATTGGCTGCCACCAGACGGTTGCGTTCTGTGCGTTTCGATGCAGGATAGGAGAGCGCCAGCAGAAACGGGGCCATCACCGCAAGGGTGACTGCCGCACACACCACTGTGCCCCAGCCTCCGAACATCTGGTCGAACAGCGGACGGACCCAGCGGAGCGAGATCATCACCACGCTTCCAAGCACGGCCGAATAGAGCATGATGCGCCAGATATAGCGCTTGAGCACTGTGCGCCACAACACTGCCGTCTCGCTCTCGGTCGATGCTCCGGTCGAGTAGCGGTCGATCAGGTAATGCAGTCGCTGTGGCAGATGGCGCTCGATGAAATTGTAGAGTGGTTCGCCCAACCGTATGAAGTAGGGAGTGGTGAAAGTGGTGAGCACCGACACAGCAACGATGATGGGGTAAAGATCGGCGTTGAGCACCCCCAAGCTCATGCCGAGTGTGGCTATGATAAACGAAAACTCGCCTATCTGGGTGAGCGAGAGACCTGCCTCGACCGACACTTTAAGACACTGGCCCGTGAGCAGCATGCCAAGGGTGCCGAAGGTCGACCCTCCTATCACCACAGCCACCGAGATGAGTAATATCGGACCCCAGTACTCGACCAGCACCGCCGGATTGACCATCATGCCCACGGAGATGAAAAACACAGAGCCAAACAGATCCTTGACCGGCGAAACCACATGCTCGATCCGCTCGGCAAAGCTCGTGCCGGCAAGGATCGAGCCCATGACAAATGCGCCGAGGGCCATGGAGAAGCCCGAATAGGCCGAGAAGATGGCCATGCCAAGGCACAGGCCCATCGACACCACCAGCAATGTTTCCTGATTGAGATAGCGGCGCGCTGCATTAAGGGCCGACGGAAGCACAAACACTCCCACCACAAACCATATCAGGAGGAAAAACACGAGCTTCGACACCGACATGAGCATCTCGCCGCCGGCCACTGTGTTATTGATAGCTATAGACGAGAGCACAACCATCATCACCACTGCAAAAAGATCCTCGACTATCAGCACAGCAAACACCAACGGAGCAAAGCGGCGGTGCTGGAGCCCGAGATCGTTGAGCGCCTTGATTATGATTGTGGTCGACGCCATGGAGATCATGCACCCCAGGAAGATGGAGTTGATAGATGTGAAGCCGAGACCATGGCCTATGAGATAGCCCACGCCTATCATGCCGAGGATGTTGAGCAGAGCTGTCACAACTGCCGAGCCTCCCGCATTGAGCAGCTTACGGAACGAAAACTCCAGACCCAGAGAAAAGAGCAACACTATGATACCTATCTCGGCCCAGAAGCTGATGTTGGCCTCGTTAGATACCGACGGCAGATAAGTGAAATTGGGCGACGCCAGAAAACCCGCCACTATATATCCGAGCACCACAGGTTGCTTGAGCCACTTGAACAGGAGGGTAGTGGCGCCACCTAGGATAAGGATAAACGCGAGATCGAAGATAAGACCTTCGATATCGAGGGCTGCGGCTGCTGACGACGATGCTATTATCATAACCGTAAGTGTGATAATGGTGGGGCTAAATGTTGGTCTGGCTGGCGAGTGTGATCGAAGTGGTAGAGGGATGGAGTCGGCGCAGTTGGCCGAAGAGCTCCACATAGTCGGTAGTGGCCGGGATCAGCACCACCAGATTGAGACGTGTCGACGGCTCCGTGTACTCGTAATCGACAAACACATTAACCAGCGTCACCTTCTCCATAGTGAGGCAGTGGCGGTAGTCGTCGATGCTCTCAAGGATTTCGCTCACGCGGATACGTATGATGCGGGTCTCGGCCCCTACATGTATCCTATGTTCGATCCGCTCAAGTATAAGGAGGATAAACAGGATGAAGGCAGTAGCAACAAACGCCAGGATGTAGAGCCCTACGCCGATGGTCATGCCTATCGTGGCCACCATCCATATGCCTGCGGCCGTAGTGAGTCCCCTCACCGAGCCTTTCATCTGGATTATGGCTCCTGCACCGAGAAAGCCTATACCGGTGATCACCTGGGCAGCTATTCGGCCCGGGTCGCCGTTTTTAAGCCCCATATACTCCTGCGGCACATAGATCGACAGGATCATAGCGAGAGTAGCTCCCATGGATATGAGAGCGAAAGTGCGGATACCGGCTATCTGGCCTTTGCGCTTGCGCTCCATCCCCACAAGCGAGCCGAGGATGAGGCTGAGGGCGAGCCTCACCACCGCCGAGGTAGTGGTGATCTCCACCGCATTTATCTCTGCTATGAAATTATCCAACATATATAGGGCGGGATGGGGAAAAGGGCCGTGGCCCGGAGAAGATTTATTTTTTCATCGTGAAATGGCGCGAAGCCAGACGGTAGTTGTCGGCAAAGAGCTCTACGGTGTAATCGCCGGGCGAGAGAGCCGTGTTGACGTTCCAGTAGATCTTCAGGCCGCCGATCTCCTCGCCGCCGTAGTCAAAGCTGATCTTCTCGGTGTAAGGAATCGAGCCACCTTCGAAGTTGAATGACCCGGCGCCACCGAGCAAAGAGCCCTCGGGACCGGTGATGCGGAGATACACTGTCTTCGTACCCACCGGTGTGGAGTTGTTCTGGGGTATTGTAAACGACACCATGAGCTGCTTGGCCTTGGTGATATTTTTCTCATTTTTGCCATTGCCCTTGAGAGCCGAAAGCGACACGCCGGTCACATTGAGCTTCTCGGCGAGCACCATCCGCTCCGACAGATTCTTGTTTTCGCGCTCCACAGTCGACACCTGCGATGCGAGCTGCTGGTTGCGGTTGCGTATCTGCGAATTTTCGTCGCGGAGAGCGGCATTCTCCTTGCCGAGCGAGTCGACCTGGGCTATGTAGTGCTTGAGGAGGGCGCGTAGGGTAGCCACCTCGTCTTTGAGCTTCTTGATCTGGGCGCTGCTCTTGGCCTTCTGCGAATTGAGCTCTTTGAGCAGCTCCTCGATCTTGTTTTTGGCTGCTGCATATTTGGTCATGATGGTATCGGAAGCCATCATGTTGGCCTGATCCTCGTATTGGGCAAACTGAGAGTTGATTGCCTCAAACTCATTCGACAGTGATAGCTGTTCGTTGGTGAGCTGAAGCTGCTCATTGGCGGCTCTGGCCTCGTTGACCTGCATCTTGAGGCTGGTCATCTGCCATACGCTGATGCCTACGGCAATGAGGAGCACAGCCACAAGCGCAGCGGCGCCCCACATCATCGGAGTGATCTTGCTTGGTTTGTTCATCTCTGCTTACTGAAGGTAGTGGTGAAAGAATGGGGGGAGTGGTTAATACGGAGGCCGCACCTCTCAAGTAGTGTACGGCCTCCGGTATATATTTGTCACAGTCCGCGGCCGTGGCAGTTTTTGTATTTCTTACCTGATCCGCAAGGGCATGGATCGTTGCGGCCTACGCGGGGAGCGGCCTTGACAGGCTGTGGCTTCGGCGCTTCACCCTGCGGAGCTGAGGCAGCGGCGCGCATGGCGGCCTCGCCGGGATATGCTTCCTTTGAGGCGCGCATATTGGGGTTGGCTGCCGAGGGAGCCTCGGGCATAGCCCTCTCCACCTTGGGTGCAGGCTTAGGGGCGGGAGCGGGCTCCGGAGCTGGAGCGGGCTGAGCCTCGGCTGCGGGAGCGTCAGATGCTGGGCTCTGGGCGGGCTGCTCGGGAGCACGCTGCTGGGGCTGCTGAGGAGGAACACCCTGCGATGCACCGGGCTGCTGGGGTGTGTAGATCTGTCCGCGCATGAGCGTCGAGATAGCCTTCACATTGAGCTCGTTGAGCATCTGCTCGAAGAGATGGAACGACTCCACCTTGTAGATCACCAGCGGATCCTTCTGCTCATACGACGCATTGCGCACACTCTGACGCAGATCGTCGAGCTGGCGCAGATGGTCTTTCCAGAGCTCGTCGATAGTGTGGAGCACAACATGCTGCTGCCACTCCTTGACGATGCAGCGGCAACCGGTGTCGTAGGCCTGACGGGCGCTCACAACTATCTGGAAGAGGCGCTTGCCATCGGTCAGGGGCACCATGATGCGGCCTTCGTAGTGCTCCTCCTCAACAACGCGGGCTATGACGGGCATGGCAAGGTCGATGATGCGCTGGCCCTTGCGGTCAAACGACTCGATAGCGGCAGCATGTATGTCGTCGATCAGATCCTCCTTGCTCTTTGAGCGGAACTCATCTTCGGTGAAGGGGGGCTCGATACCGAGAGCCTTGAAGAGCTCCAGACGCATATCTTCGTAGTCGCCGGGCTGATTGTAGTTTTCAACGATGTTTTCGATCACATCGTAGATCATATTGGCTATGTCGATGCCTATGCGTTCACCCATCAGAGCGTGGCGGCGGCGCGAATAGATATATGTGCGCTGCTTGTTCATCACGTCGTCATACTCCAGAAGGTGTTTGCGGATGCCGAAGTTGTTCTCCTCCACGCGCTTCTGGGCTTTCTCGATCGAGTTGGTCACCATGTTGGATTCGATCACCTCGCCATCTTTCATGCCCATGCGGTCGAGGAGCTTCACCACCTTGTCGGAAGCGAAGTTGCGCATCAGTGTGTCCTCAAACGACACATAGAACACCGACGAACCGGGATCGCCCTGACGACCGGCACGGCCACGGAGCTGGCGGTCGACGCGACGGCTCTCATGACGCTCGGTGCCGATGATGGCCAAGCCGCCCGCATCCTTCACCTCGGCAGGAAGCTTGATATCAGTACCGCGGCCCGCCATGTTGGTGGCGATGGTCACGGTGCCCTTCTTACCTGCGAGGGCAACAATGTCGGCTTCCTTCTGGTGGAGCTTGGCATTGAGCACATTGTGAGGAATGTGGCGCATGGTGAGCATACGCGAGAGCAGCTCGGAGATCTCTACCGAAGTGGTGCCCACAAGCACAGGACGCCCTTCGCCTACCAGACGGACAATCTCGTCGATCACGGCGGCATACTTCTCCTTCTTGGTCTTGTACACACGGTCGGGAAGGTCAAAGCGGGCTATCGGACGATTGGTGGGGATAGTCACCACATCGAGCTTATAAATGTCCCAGAACTCGCCCGCCTCCGTCTCAGCCGTACCGGTCATACCGGCCAGGCGATGGTACATGCGGAAGTAATTCTGGAGGGTGATGGTGGCGAAAGTCTGGGTGGCGGCCTCTACGGTCACTCCCTCCTTGGCCTCGATAGCCTGATGGAGACCGTCGGAATAACGGCGACCCTCCATGATGCGGCCTGTCTGCTCATCGACAATCTTGATCTTGCCATTGTCGATCACATACTCCACATCCTTGTCAAAAAGGGTATAGGCCTTGAGAAGCTGGGTCACGGTGTGGACACGCTCTGCCTTCACGGCATAGTTGGCCAGCAGCTCATCCTTACGTGCCTGACGCTCGGTGAGATCAGCGATATGTTCAGTCTCCGAGAGCTGCGAGGCAATATCGGGTAGCACGAAGAACTGGGGATCATCGGAGGTGCCGGTGAGCTCGTCGACACCCTTATCGGTAAGTGTCACCGAGCGGTTTTTCTCGTCGATCACGAAGTAGAGAGGCTCGGTGGCCTTGGGCATCTCGCGGGCATTATCCTGAAGATAATATGCCTCTGTCTCAAGCAGGATACCCTTCATGCCCTCCTGAGAGAGGAATTTGATGAGAGCTGTGTTTTTGGGAAGACCTTTGAAGGCACGGAACAGGGCGAGAGCACCCTCCTTGCGCTCCTCTTTGTTTTCTGAGGGTATCTTGGCTTTGGCCTCGGCAAGCAGCTGGGTCACAAGGCGACGCTGAGCATTGACAACCTTGTCGACATTGCCTTTGTAGTCGTTAAACATCTGGTCGTCGCCGCGGGCCACGGGGCCGGAGATGATAAGAGGTGTACGCGCATCGTCGATAAGCACCGAGTCGACCTCATCGACAATGGCATAGTAGTGCTTGCGCTGAACGAGGTCGGCGGGACGCACGGCCATATTGTCGCGCAGGTAGTCGAAACCAAACTCATTGTTGGTGCCGAAAGTGATGTCGCACTCGTAGGCTTTGCGGCGGCGGGGGGTATTGGGCTGATGCTTGTCGATGCAGTCGACCGTTGAGCCATGGAACATATAGAGCGGGCCCATCCACTCCGAGTCACGCTTGGCGAGATAGTCGTTGACCGTCACCACATGTACGCCGCGGCCCGAGAGGGAGCGGAGAAACACGGGGAGGGTTGCCACGAGGGTCTTGCCCTCGCCGGTGGCCATCTCGGCTATCTTGCCTTGATGGAGCACGATACCGCCTATGAGCTGCACGTCGTAGTGGATCATGTCCCACTTCATCTCGTTGCCACCGGCGCGCCAGGTGTTGCGCCATATGGCCTTATCGCCTTCGATGGTCACAAAGTCGCGCCCCTCGGCGGCAAGGTCGCGGTCCATCTGCGAGGCAGTCACGGTAATGGTGCCGTCGGGGGTCTTGGCAAAGCGGGCGGCTGTCTCGCGCAGGGCTGCAAACACCACGGGGAGATAGTCGTTGAGCTTGTTTTCGATTATATCGATGATATTTTTCTCGTGGCGGTCGATGTCGTCCCAAAGGGGTTGACGCTCGTCGAAGGGGAGGGTCTCGATATCGGCGCGGAGCTTGGCAACGGCCTCCTCGTCGGCGGCTACGGCGGCGCGTATATCGGCACGCACGTCGTTGATCACGCCGCGGAGTTCGTCGTGGGTCTTGGCCTCCATCTCGGGGCCGAGCGATTTTATTTTGTCAACAATGGGCTGGATCTCCTTGAGATCTCGGGTTGATTTATTGCCGAATATTTTGCTTAAAAATGATGCAAGCGACATTATATTGCTGTGTTGGTGGGGGGATTCGTATTGATGATGATTTGATGGAGGGAGAGGGAGAGGTCAGAGCCTCAACGGAGAGAGAGAGGCGGCGTTGGGACTTCTGATGCGCAGCAGCCGCGCCACGGTGGGAGCTATGCGGCGGGCATCGACAGGCTCGTCGATGCGTGCAGGCGGCACTCCCGCTCCCCAGATGATGAGAGGATTGGCGGTCGACGCGAGGCGTGAGAAGTGGTCGGGCCCTCCTTCGAGATCATCTACGGCGGTCCAGCCCGGATTGATTTCAAGTATGATGTCGCCGGTGTGCTCCACCGAGGTGTTGCGGCGTAGCGCGGCGGGATCTGCACCCACGCGGGCTGCCATCACATCATCGATGGTGTAGGCGTTGCTCACTCCGCTCATGCGGGTGAGAAATTGCGCCGCTTCGGCGCGCACATCGGATATATCGAGTTTTTGCTCCTTGATGAGCTGATGGTTGAGATAGAAATGGCGGTCGTGATAGCCGGTGACCCACTCGCCGTTGCCGTGGAGGGCCATCAGATACATATTGAGGAGCGACCGCGCTTTGCGGCTCGAGAACTCGCCCGACGGCAGGCGCCAACGCTCTTCGTCGGGGCGCGACGAAGCAGGCGCGGGGAGGCCCGCCACAAAGATCAGTGTACGGTCGGTGCCCGGACGCTTGTCGATCGCCTTCATCAATTTCTGTATGTCGCGGTCGAGGCGTATGTAGGCGTCGAGAGTCTCGGCGCGTGGTGTTGGAGTGAGCGAGTATGGATAAGGCGCCACCGTGTAGCCGAGCGAGAGCATATCTATGCCCTGGTGTTGCCCAAGCATCTGATAGTGGAGCAGATCAGTGGCCATGTCGGTCACCTCCTCATTGCCCTTGGCCGACACCTTGAACGACCGGAAGCGGTCGCGGCTATTGCGGGGGAAGTTGTAGCTGAAGCCGTTCTGGCGTGTGGCCGCCGTGAGGTCGGGATAGCTTTGGAGGGTACCGAACAGTGGCCCCCAGGCCACCGAGTCGAGGCGGCTGTCAAGCGGCGAATTATAATTGCGCAGGGTGATGCTCTGCGGCAGGTCGCGGTAGTAGGTGGTCGAGGCCCAACGTCCGTTGATATCGTCGATCCAATAAGCGCCATTACCGGCATGACCTGCCATGATAATGGCCCGCGAGGGATCGGCAGCGAGAGCATACACATAGGTAGGGCCATTGCCGTCGATGCGCACCTCATCGCCCAGTGTCGACACATGGATAGCGGCAGGCGACAGAAGATCGGCTGTGAAATTGCCCATCTGCGATGAGTCGGACAACACAGGGCGCGAGCGGTGTTTGCTCGGCTGATAGACATTGGCGGCGGGTATGCCGTTGACAGCCGGCGACGTGCCGGTGTAGATCATCGCGGCGGCGGCAACCGGGTCGAGCGGAGTGCCGTAGTCGATATCGCCGGCAACCGCACCCTCGGACATAAGACGCTTGAAACCGCCGGGGCTGAGATGGGCATCGAGCAGTCGGAGAATATCCTCGTCGAGTCCCTCGACAAGAATACCTACCACCAGCCCCGGGCGCTCTACGGCTGCCCGCGGCTCGGCGGCGATGGCCCGCGCCGACCCTCCGAGGAGGGCCACCGAAGCCATTATCGCGCAGAATAGGCGGTATGAGCCGGCGATCGGTAGACCATGGGGTGCCGGAGCCGGCTTTGTGCGGTGCTGCATCGTGAGTAGAATATAAAGAATAGCGAGCGCACTCCATCGCTGATTATCAGCGGGATAAAGGCGCTGTTACAAGCCTGTATGCCGGCAATCCACACGACACACATTCCTATTAAGGCCACAAAATTAATCATTTGCCACCACATAAGCAAGCGGCGTCCGCCTTTTGTCCATATCAAAAGCAACGGGAGCAGACAGAGCGGATTAAGCCACAGCAGTAGCCAGTTGGGCGACGCCGGACCGTGGACCGAGAAAAACACCAGGAAGGTGATAAGACACCCGGCCAGACCAAAGATTGTAAACAATGCGGCATCGTAGCCACGCGATAGACGTCCGGTGATTAGGTCGAAAATGGTCACCCCCACTGTGATCACAAGAAGCAGCCACCCTGCTGCCAACGGGCTCAGATACCATGGCGTAGGGGGTGCCGACACCCCGCCGTCGCGGCCTTCCACAATCACATTGGTCGAGGCCACCACGCTGCCCCCGGAGGGTAGTGTGGCTCCTTCGAGCATCTGCTGGAGTGCCACCGGCGAGAAGGTCATGGCGCGGCGCGCCTCAGGACGGTCGATTGTAGAGCCGAGAGCCAGATCAATGCCAAACTGATACCAGGGATAATTACGGTGGTAATAGCGCATGGCTTCGCGGAAACCTGCTGCATGGGCTATGGCCTCTTCGGGCGCTCCTAGGGTTATGGTGTCGGACAATGCCCGCTCCACCACCGCCAACGGACGGGTGGCGCAGTTGTCGGCCACATAATTGTATCGGTAAGTGCGGTTTTCGGGACGCAGGTTATCCTCTACGAGCTCCACCACTCTCTGTGACTGTTGAGGCGTAAGCGCAAGAATCTGCTCCGTCACCTCGCGGCCATCGGCGGCATACATGCTGAAAAAGCGGTCGGAGGGGGCCGCTCCGGCCATATAGTCGGTCTCGCCCTTGACAAATCGGTAGACAAAACCGGGCGAAGCGAAGTCGAAGAGACCCCAGTTGACCACCACGTCGACCCCGCGCTGCTGATTGACCAGACGAAGGCCGCTGTGGCCCTCCAGCTCATAAATCTCATGGCCCGGAGAGCAGGTGAGCAGGCTCACACGCCACTCGCCGTCATGACTCGCCGTGGTGTCGGGCTCCGCCATCGCGGCCACAGGAGCCGCCGCTGCGGGCTGCTGAGCCTTGGCGGCCACGCCCATAGCAAGCCATAGAGTCATTATGGTCAGTATTCGTAATAACATATCTTAAATGTGGTGAATGACTTATCCGCGACGGCGCGGGACTCCCATACGGGAATCTCGCGCCGGGCGATATTCTGTATCTGCTTTTTAAACGTCAGAAGGGTCAGCAATGTTCGGCCTCTACTTCATCGGGCGTCAGAGGTATGCGCTTGCCGAGGCGACGGGCTCCATCGTCGGTGATGAGCCAATCCTCCTCGTTGCGTATGCCGCCGAAGTCGCGGTAGGTATCGACCACACCGTAGTTGATAAACTCCTCGAAGCGGCGCTCCTTCTGCCAGAGGTCGATAAGCTCGGGGATGAAATACACACCCGGCTCAACTGTAAACACAAATCCGGGCTCGAGAGGAATGGCCAGACGCTGGCTCTTGCGCCCAAACTGGGTCGACTTCTCCTTGCCGGCATAGCCCACCCAGCGCTCGCCGAAGTTTTCCATATCGTGAACGTCGAGACCCATCATGTGGCCGAGACCGTGGGGATAAAAGAGCGCATGGGCACCGGCGGCCACAGCCTCGCGGGCATCACCCTTCATCAGGCCAAGTTCCTTCATCCCTTCCACCATTGCCACGGCCGAAATATCGTAGACATCCATATAGGCAATGCCGGGGCGGAGCGCCTCGACTGCTGCCATGTGCATGGCATTTTGAATCTCATACACAGCTCTTTGGCGCGGGGTGAAGGTAGGATCGGCGGGCACAGTGCTCGACATATCGCCGCAATAACCGCTGGGCAGCTCCGCGCCTGCGTCGATCAGGAAGAGGTCGCCGGGCTTGATGATATTGCCGTGGTAGTGGTTGTGGAGCGTCTGACCATTGACGGTGGCTATGGTGGCGAAGCTCTCCTCGCAGTTGGCTTTGTGGGCCACATGGAGCATCTCGGCTACGATGTCGTATTCATGCAGGCCGGGGCGCACGGTGCGCATGGCGGCGAGGTGCATGTCGGCGGTCACGTCGCAGGCACGCTCTATCTCGGCTATCTCCTCGGCGGTCTTGTGATTGCGCTGGTCAACGATAGCTCTGATCATCGGTATCGAACCCTGCTGATGCGAGGGCATGAGCCCGAGCCAGTCCATGAGCTTCAGGCGGTGTTCGGCGCGGTAAGGGGGAAGGAAATGGATGGGGCGACCTGCCTCGCGGGCGGCAGTGAGATAGTCGGCTATCGACGCCAGAGGGCGTATGTCGGAGATACCGACACGATCGGCGCGCTCGGCCAAAGTGGGCTGAGTGCCCATC
The DNA here is from genome assembly GCA_910579675.1 of uncultured Muribaculaceae bacterium. Taxonomy (GTDB): domain Bacteria; phylum Bacteroidota; class Bacteroidia; order Bacteroidales; family Muribaculaceae; genus Paramuribaculum. The sequence continues at coordinate 43,995 of CAJTUF010000009.1, forward strand.
CACACTATCGAGTCGATGGTGAGCTCGTCGCCAAACAATATCTCGCGCCCCTCGTCGATGTCGAGGATGGCTGCCAGGCCCGCATAGGGGAGCCCGAAGTAGTAGAGCATCGTCGAGTCCTGACGGTAGCGGAATGTATTGTCCTCATAGTTGAGGCCCTGCTCGTCATTACCGAGGAAAAGGAGGAGTCCCGACCCTACGGTGGCCATGAGCTTGTGGCGGCGGCTGATATATGTCTCTTTGCTGAACATTATTGCGTGATGATGATTAATTATTGCATGTAGTAAGAGCCATCCGGGCCCTTCTCCCTGCAAAGATAGCTACCCGCGCCCGATTATCCAAATTTATTTCGACCCGCAGGAGCGCAGCTCCGGGCCACGACTACAATACTGGTATCATAAGATATTCCACTTACAAGCCCTACAAAACGTCATCGTGCTTCTTCCCATCCTTTCCTATCTACGCAGGCATATATCATTGATTGAGATGCGACAACGATATAACTGTCGACAGATAATGTCATTTCTACTGACATATCTTCTTTAGCTGAGCAGAATAATATGCCTATTGTATGATTATCATTGAGAAGTTTTTCAGTTGGATCATAGTAGTTTACTGAAGCTGAAGCTGATCCAAATCCTATTACCCTCAAAGCAGTTTAGGAATATTTGTTTATGGGTTGGTCTATCAAATGACAGATGCTGAACCTCTACAGAACCTCCGCCAAAGTTTTTTCCGGCGATTGAGTGAATAATCACACGGTAAAAACACCTCTAATTTCAGAAATTATTACTAACTTTGCTATTGGTAGGCGTCTGTCTGCCACGACATTTCGACTAAACAAGAAGCGTTATGCTCATCTTGCAATTGGAAACCTGAGCAACCGGCTTGCCGCTTTGCAGGGCAAAGAATTTTTCGATTTGATGCAAGAGTTGGCATAGTGGTTCTCACGCATACCGCGTGGGCTGCTATTGTCACATCTGCATCATAGGCTTTCTCAGGGCCTCCAATTGGACGTGCATAGTCAGCCTGCGCTTTTCTTTATATAACAACATCTGTCCGGACTGACGCAGGCCCCTAATATGAAGGAAAACTTCAATACATATATCGACCATATTGAACCCGACTTTTGGCGTGAGCTTTGCGTCAAGGAGGGCAAATTGCGCCATTATGAGCGTGGAGAGGAGTTTGCAAAGGTTGGCGAAGTCGCCCGACAGATTGGCTACATCAAATCGGGCACATTGAAATATGTTGCTTTCTCATCAGACGGCACTGAGCATGTGATTGGCTTGGAATTTGACGAAGAATTTGTTTCGGATTTCCCGTTTTCATTGTCCGGGGTGAAAGCCCGTGTATCGATCATTGCTGTGACACCTTGTGATATATATTGCTTTCCTGTTCAAGAAAACCGTGTTAAAATCCTTGGCTCTCAACATTTGTTGAGAGTTATGTCGGAAATAATTATCAATTTTGCTAATTAAAACTTTAACCGTATGACCCGACAATCAATCATAATCGCAATAATAGTCCTCTTTACGCTATTTGATGTATCAGCGAAGAAGAAAGCGGAATATCCACGCGCCGAGATAAAGGTAGGCTACACCTATCACGAAACTTTTGTGCGCGGTTCTGACGGCATAGTAAAGCGCGACATTCCATTTGTCCTCTTGGCTAACAAAGATCAGTCAAAATTCTATAACACGAATACGGAGTTCAAGGATTCTCTTGAATCCACACCCCAAGGAAGAGCCATCAGTAAGCAACTCCGTAATGATGCCATCAAAAGGTATAGCGAAACAAAAGACGAAAGCACAATGAAATCAGTTGTTTATCAGACATTTCTCTACATCTTCCGCTCCATATCTGATAATCAGATGACTGTATATGACAAGGCTGGCTCACTTGAATTTGGGGTTTACACGGAACCTCTTGGCGAGATACAATGGGAAATTTCCGACTCGACAAAAACAGTCCTGGGTTATAATTGTGTGATGGCAACGGCAAATTATCATGGACGGGATTGGACGGCGTGGTTCGCTCCTGATATTCCATTGCAGGAGGGTCCGTGGAAGTTGACTGGTCTCCCGGGATTGATTCTTGAAGCAAGTGAATCAACAGGGCAGCATAGCTTCGAGGCTACCGGATTAGAAGCCTCAAATCAGGAGATTGTACCTATTTACCCTTATCAGCAGTATGACAAAATGTCCCGGATTGAAATGCTGCGTCAGTTACGAAATTACCGTGAACACGGAAGAGCCATTGATGCAGCATCCACTGGTCTGAATCTCGGGCCCGATCACATACGAACAGGCGAAGAAGTAGAAATAGATTTTCTTGAAACCGATTATCACGAATGAACCGACTATTTTTTATACTGCTTTTAGTGGCTGCAACTACAGCTTATGCAAAAGATTTCGTCAAGGATGCCGAGCCTGCTATCCTTGAAGTGCATTATACTCGTATTGAAGTTACCGATACGACAAAGCGTAATTCTCATTTCTTTAAGGATCCTGTAATGCTCAGAATCGGGAAAAACAAATCCGTTTTTTGCGGGACTAAGAGATTATGGCAGGATTCAATTATGGAATGTGACCCCGCGACTTTCTGGGCCATGGATCAGGCAAAAACTATGAGTGGCAAGCGCGATGATACACGATTGGCTTGTGGTCATTATTGGAGTTATATTTATAAGAATATTCCTGATGGCAAAGTCATCGAACGTTGTTATTTTGATATGGAACGTTGGCAATATTCAGAAGATTGGGAGAAACCTGAATGGGAGATTGAAGATAACACGAAGACCATATTAGGGTATGAATGTGTTGAGGCTACTGCCTGTTATCGTGGACGAAAGTGGACAGCGTGGTTTGCTCCGGAGATCCCTGTTCAGGAAGGTCCGTGGAAACTCTGTGGCCTGCCGGGGTTGATTCTTGAAGCACACGACGCCAACAATGAATATATTTTTGAAGCCAACGGCCTTGTGCAGAATCCCAATTCAGAAGTTGGAATTTTCACTTACGATGATAAACAAGGCTACACTACAGTGAACCGCGATAAGTTTTTCAACAACTGGTGGAAATTTAAGCACTCCAATTCGGCTGCTAAAATTCAGGCAGCGTATGGTGTCGGCATTTCTCCAACTAATGAAAAATCTAATGTCAACTTCGACAAAGAGGAGACCAATTATCCGCATGATTTATGATGATCCGACTGATATTCATATTAGAGTGTTTTTAGAAGAAAGCTCGATTATATGTATCCCCCCGGAGGTTCATATAATAATAATGCAGCGATTGTAATGCAAAATCACGGATGGTTATCCTTGATGCCTCCGAATTCCGCAGCAGGATATTGCAACCATGTCTCGGCAATAATCGTTACCTTTGCAGGAGCATAAACCTTGGTGACACAGCAACCACACACAATCAACCGAAACAAACCTATGAACCCTGCATGCGATAAACCCGAAGCGATAGAAGTAAAAGGAGCGAGAGTCCATAACCTCAAGAATATAGATGTCGATATACCGCTGAACACAATTGTCGGCATCGCCGGCATTTCCGGTTCCGGAAAATCGTCGCTCGCTCTCGGAGTGCTGTATGCCGAGGGCTCTCGCCGTTATCTTGAAGCTTTGTCGACCTATACACGCCGGCAGATGACACAAGCCCCCAGAGCCGATGTCGACGAGGTGCTGTACGTACCCGCCGCCATAGCCCTGCACCAGCGGCCCGGTGTGCCAGGGATAAGGAGCACCTTCGGCACAGGAACTGAGCTCCTCAACAGCCTGCGCCTGATGTTTTCAAGACTTGCGTCACACCGTTGCCCTTCATGCGGACATTACCACTCGCCATCGCTTGATGTGGCGGCTGAAAAGGAACTCGTATGCGACCATTGCGGGACGCACTTCTATGGGCCGGGGGCCGAAGACCTCTCGTTCAACAGCACCGGTGCCTGCAAGAAATGCGGAGGCACAGGCATTGTCATGGCCGTCGACCGCTCCACTCTTGTGCCCGACGAAAGCAAGACTATCGACGAAGGAGCCGTGGCGCCATGGAACTCCCTGATGTGGTCGCTCATGACCGATGTGTGCCGTGAAATGGGTGTCAGGACCGACGTGCCTTTCAGCCAGCTTACCGACAAGGAGCGTGATATTGTGTTCAACGGCCCTGCCGAAAAAAAGCATATCCTCTACCGGCCCAAAAACTCCGATCAGGCCACAGAACTCGACTTCACCTACTATAATGCCGTATATACAGTGGAAAACGCATTGAGCAAGGTGACCGATGAGAAAGGGATGAAAAGGGTTGAGAAATTCCTGCGCAGCGATGTGTGCCCGGCATGTCATGGCTCAAGGCTCTCCGATGCGGCGAGGGCTCCCCGGATCGACGGCATAGGTCTCGACAAGGTGTGTGAAATGACACTCGACCGGTGCATCGCATGGGTAAGGAATGTGCCGTCGACTCTCCCCGCCGAGATGCGTCCTATGGCGGTAAACATCTGCGACTCATTTCTGTCGACCTCCCGGCGGCTTGTCGACCTCGGGCTGGGCTATCTGTCGATCGACCGCGCCGCCTCGACCCTTTCAACCGGTGAGCGTCAGCGCATGCAGCTCGCCAGAGCTGTGAGAAACCGCACCACCGGCGTGCTTTATGTGCTCGACGAGCCCTCGATCGGGCTTCACCCGGCCAATATCGAAGGTCTTACAGGAGTGATGGACGATCTTGTGGCCGACGGCAATTCCGTGGCTTTGGTCGACCATGATCCACAGATACTGAATCATGCGCGATGGATCATCGAGATGGGGCCCGGCGCCGGATCCGACGGCGGATGTGTGATAGCCCGCGGGACTGTGGCTGATATCGAGAAAAATCCGGAATCGCAAATAGGCCCGTTTCTCGCCGGAAAACAAACCTCAGGCATAATAAGCCACGTCGATACCGGAGAGATGTTTGCTCTCGGCGAAATAGCCATGTCGACCCACACCATTCACACCGTGAAGCCCCTCGATGTGCGGATCCCCAAAGGGAGGCTCACTGTGGTTACCGGAGTGTCGGGCTCAGGAAAAACAACAATGGTGCTCGAAAGCCTCATCCCGGCCCTCGAAGCCAAGATCAACGGAAAGGAGCTGCCCGGCCATGTACGCGCCATAGATGCCGATGGTGTGAATCATGTCAAACTGATCGATTCCACACCCATAGGTGCCAATGTGAGATCGACCGTCGCGACCTATGCCAATATCCACGACGACCTCCGCAAGATATTCGCACGCACACCCGACGCGAAAGCCAAAGGGATAAAAGCGGGCGATCTGTCATACAACACCGGATCGCTCCGCTGTCGGGTATGCGACGGCACCGGACAGGTGAGCCTTGACGTGCAATTTCTGCCCGATGTCGACATTCCTTGTCCGGAATGTCGGGGGTCACGCTATTCACGCGAGGCATCCCTGATCAGATGCAAGTGTAAAAATGGCCGTGAGCTTTCCCTGCCCGATATAATGGAGAGCGATATACACAATGCCATCGACATGTGTGCCGACTTCAGATCAGTTGCCTCACGGATCAAGACACTCGACACGCTCGGTCTCGGCTATCTGACCCTCGGGGAAGCCACGCCGAGCCTGTCGGGCGGCGAGGCTCAGCGACTGAAGCTCGCATCGGAGATGGGGCGGGAGCAAACCGACTCCATTTTTGTGTTCGACGAACCCACGATCGGTCTGCACCCTCTCGATGTGGAGAGGCTGCTCGGTGTGTTCAGGCTTCTCATTGATTCGGGGGCCACGGTCATCGTGATCGAGCATGATCTTGATGTGATCCGAAATGCCAACTGGATTATCGACATGGGACCCTCCGGCGGTGAAGCGGGCGGACGCATAGTGGCGTCAGGCACCCCTGCCGATATCAAGACCAACCACGACAGCATCACCGGCAAATATCTGTAGCCCCTCATTTGCCGACCTGCGCGGCTGAGCGCAGCCACGGCAATAGCCACGCATCAGGAACCGGCGATTTGCATTGCTGACTTTTTTGGCGTAATTTTGCAGTCTGACATTACTCCCCCACCCACTAAAAAAACAACAACACCTGCATCTGTATGGGCCGCAAAAACAAGCTTGCCAAATTCAGCGAGATGAACACGATCGACTTCGTGTTCCAATACCCGTTTGCCGAGCTCGAGCGAGCCGGCGGATTTCCGCTCCGCGGCCGCTGGCACTCGGAGTTCTTCGGCAACTCTAATCCTATCACCCTCGAGCTGGGCTGCGGCAAGGGCGAATACACTGTCGGGCTCGCCGAGAGAGTACCGGGCCGCAACTACATCGGCGTCGACATCAAAGGGGCGCGGATGTGGCGAGGTGCCACTCAGGCGCGCGACGCCGCCATGAGCAATGTGGCATTCATCCGCACCGACATCGAGCTGATCGACCGATTTTTCGCGCCCGGCGAGGTCGATGAGATTTGGATCACATTTCCCGACCCTCAGATGAAGAAGACGCGCAAGCGCCTCACCTCAACCCGTTTTCTGGAGCTCTACCGAAAGATACTCCGACCGGAGGGCGCCGTGAGGCTCAAGACCGACTCCCCTTTCCTCTTCACCTACACACGCCTTATGGCAGAGCACTGCGGCCTGGAGGTCACGGCCCTCACCGACGACCTCTATGCCTCGCCGCTCCTGACCGATATCCTGGCCATAAAGACCCACTATGAGCGCCAGTGGCTCGACAGAGGTCTTACCATAAAATATATAGCCATAGGGCTCGACCACACCACCGAGCTATCCGAGCCGGAGGTGGATATTGAGCCCGACACCTACCGCAGCTATTCGCGCGGCATAATCCAACATAATATCCCCGCACCAACCGACAACAATCCCGATGACTGAACCATTATATCCCCGCCTCATCCTCGACGTGCTCGCCAATGTGCGCTATCCCGGCAACGGCAAGAATATCGTGGAGCTGGAGATGGTGACAGGCGACGACCTGCGCATCGACGGACGCCACGTGGAGCTGTCGCTCCACTTCAGCAAGCCCACCGACCCCTTTGCCGCTTCGCTGGTCAAGAGCGTCCAGGCTGCCCTCAAGACATTCATAGCCCCCGACGTGGAGGCTACAGTCAACACCCTCTTTCCCTCCATGGCCGAGAAAGCCCAGGAGGCTCCGGTGCTCCCCGGCGTGAAGAATATCATAGCCGTGTCGAGCGGCAAGGGCGGCGTGGGCAAATCGACCGTAGCCGCCAACTTAGCCGTTGCTCTGGCCCGCGAGGGCTATCGTGTAGGGCTGCTCGATGCCGATATCTTCGGCCCTTCGGTGCCAAAGATGTTTGGAGTGGAGGATGAGCCTGTATATATGAGCGAGACCCCCGATGGCCGTCGCCTCATAGAGCCGCTTGAGCGCTATGGCGTCAAGATCCTTTCGATAGGATTTCTTGTAGAGAAAGATGCTGCCGTGCTCTGGCGCGGATCTATGGCCTCCAACGCTCTCAAGCAGCTCATCACCGAGGCCAACTGGGGCGAGCTCGACTACTTCCTGCTCGATCTTCCGCCGGGCACCTCCGACATCCACCTCACCGTGGTGCAGACCGTGGCGCTTACCGGAGCGGTAGTGGTGACCACCCCTCAGGAGGTGGCCCTCGCCGATGCACGCAAGGGCATCTCTATGTTTCAGGGCGAAAAGGTGGGAGTGCCCATCCTCGGTCTCATCGAAAACATGGCATGGTTTACCCCTGAGCAGCACCCCGACGAACGCTATTACATCTTCGGACGCGAAGGGGGCGTGGCTCTGGCCCGCAAACTCGGCCTGCGCCTCTTAGGGCAGATTCCGCTCGTGTGCTCCATTGCCGAGAGCGGCGATGCCGGCGAGCCTATCGCCGCGCGCGACACTGTGGCCGGAATGGCTTTCGTCCATGCCGCCCGCGAGCTCACCGAAGCGGTGGCCGAACGACACGACACCCTTCCTCCCACCACCCGTGTGGAGCTAAAGCATTAACCCCCCATTTATCAATTCTCCGACTATGTTTTCAGGAATAGTAGAAGAAGCCGCGCGAGTGGTGGCCGTAGAGCCCGACGGCGGCAATCTCCATATCACCCTCGAGTGTTCGTTTGCCGATGAGCTCTGCATCGACCAGTCGATAGCCCACAACGGCGTTTGTCTTACAGTGGTGGCGCTCCCCGGCAACGGCACCTACACCGTCACCGCAATCCACGAGACCCTCCGGCGCTCCAATCTCGGCGATCTCAAGCCGGGCGACCTTGTCAATCTTGAACGCTCCATGCGCCTTGACGGACGCCTCGACGGCCACATCGTTCAGGGCCATGTCGACACCACGGCCATCTGCACCGAGGTGGAGGAGGCCGACGGCTCGACCTATTTCACCTTTGCCTACGAGGCATCGCGCGAGCTGATTGCCAAAGGTTATGTTACGGTAGAGAAAGGCTCGGTGACTGTCAATGGCGTTAGTCTCACCGTGTGCGACTCCGAGCCGCAGCAGTTCCGGGTGGCTATCATCCCCTACACATTCGACCACACCAACTTCTGCCGCATCGCCAAGGGGAGCCGCGTAAACCTTGAGTTTGACATCCTCGGCAAATACATAGCCCGCATCGCTGCCCTCACTCAGGCCTGACCGCGACGCATTCCTCTCACTGTGCGCAGGAAGAAATACAGAAACAGCCCTCCGGCAAGAAACAAGCTCACAGAGAAGCTGAGTACCATCCCGTAGACCCCCAGACCGAGCGGAAACGCGAGTAGATAGGTCGACGGAATACCCACAAGGATATAGCTCACGAAAGCTATCCATAGCATGGGCATCACATTGGCGGTGCCACGCAGAGCATTTGCAAAATTGATCTGTGTGGCATCGCCTGCCTGATAAATGAGCAGGGGGATTATGAGACCTGCCGCCACGGCTATCACGGTAGGATCGACGGTGAAGAGCCTGATGATCTCCACACCCCAGTTGAGGAAGAGCACCGACGAGCACGCGGCCAGCACGAGCATCACGATATATCCGCGCATGGCTGTGGCGCGCATCGCCTCGGGCTCACGCCGCCCGGCATAATTGGCCACCAACACCGAAACAGCAGCCCCCATGCCATAATAGATGCAGAAACCGAGAGTGCCGAGAGTCACCACCACCTGAAACGATGCAAGCGCCACCGATCCTATCCATCCGGCCATCACGGCTGTGCCCGAGAAGGCCGAGGTCTCAAATGCCATCTGAAGCGACACCGGGAGCGACGTGAGGCTCACCCGCTTCATCTCGGAGCCGCTCACCCTCGTGGCCTTGTAGCCGAGGCGGTAGGGTCGGAAGCAGCGGCGCACCATGAAGAACGCAACAATGAGCGACGGGCAGAGCACACGCGCCAACAGTGTGGCTATGCCCGCACCGGTGAGCCCCAGCTCGGGCAGTCCCCAATGACCGTAAATGAGCATATAGTTGCCGAGCACATTCACTCCGTTGGCCGCAAGGGTGATCCACATAGGCATCGACGTGCGCCCTATGGCATAGCTCCATTGTGCAAACACATTATAGATGGCTATCGGCACCATACCGGCAAGCGAGATTAAGAAATACGGGCGGATAAGCGGCAGCAGCTCGGCGGGCTGCCCCATGCGGTCGAGACAGAAATACACCACCGTCATGACTCCCATGAGCAGCACCGCAAAGATAAGGTTGACCACCAGTCCGTTGGCCACCACGCCCCCCACCCTGTGGCGCTGACCCCGGCCAAACAGGGCTCCGGCAAGCGGGGTCAGCCCGTAGGTAAACCCGAGTATGGCCAGAATGGGGATGTTGAAAAGATTGTTGACAAATGCCGCAGAGGCCAAGGCATCGGTGGAGTAATGGCCCACCATGGCCGTGTCGGCAAATCCGGTGACAATCATGCCGAGCTGCCCCGCTATGATGGGCAGTCCGAGGGTGATGATGCGTGAGTAAGGTGCCCCTTTCATGCTGCTGTCTGGTGTTTTTATCGGTAAATAAAAAACTCCGGCCGCAGGCCCGGGACCCGCGACCGGAATTAATGGTGATCTATGTGTGTCAATACTGCTCGGAGGCGTTGGGGAAATCAACGGCCTTCACGTCGGCAACATAGCGGCCGAGGCTCTCGCGGATCACATCGCCAAGCTCAGCGTAGCGACGCAGGAATTTGGGCTTGAAGTCGGTGTTCATGCCGAGCATATCCTGCACCACGAGGATCTGTCCGTCGACGCCCGAGCCGGCGCCTATACCTATCACGGGGCAGCTAACCTCCTTGGCCACCCGCTCAGCCAGCTCGGAAGGGATCTTCTCAAGCACTATGGCAAAGCATCCGAGGCTGTCGAGCATCCGGGCATCGTTGAGCAGCTTGGCGGCTTCAGCCTCCTCGCGGGCTCGCACGCCATAGGTGCCGAATTTGTTGATCGACTGGGGAGTGAGGCCGAGGTGTCCGCACACAGGGATTCCGGCCGAGATGATGCGCTCAACGCTCTCACGGATCTCCTCGCCACCCTCGATCTTGATGGCTTCGGCGCCTGCCTCCTTCATTACCCTGATGGCCGACGCAAGAGCCTCCTTGGAGTTGCCCTGATAGGAGCCGAAGGGAAGGTCGACCACCACAATGGCACGCTTCACGGCCTTGGCCACGCTGCGGGCATAGATGATCATCTCGTCGAGTGTGATGGGGAGTGTGGTGGTGTTGCCGGCCATTACGTTGCTGGCCGAGTCGCCCACGAGGATAAAATCGAGGCCTGCCTCATCGACGAGGCGTGCGGTGGTGTAGTCGTAGGCGGTGAGACATGCTATTTTTTCGCCGCGCTGCTTCATCTCGCGGAGGCGCGCGGTGGTCACTTTGGGTAATTTGCTTTCAGTGTAGGTCGACATTTCTATATCGTGTCTTTAATTAGTTGCGGGTGCCCGTGCCGACGGCATTCAAAGGGTTTCAAGCCCCCGGCCGCCGCTTCGGGGCTGCAAAGTTACATCTTTTTTCAATCCGAGGCAAAAAAGCCGCCGCAAGCTTCGGAGCAGCGCCATCGGTGGCAAAAAAAGATGTATCTTTGCAGTTTCAACAGCAATCCACCACCTCCCACACATAATGACTACTGACGTGACGACGACCGAAAACTCCACTGCCGCAGATATACGCGAGGCCATGACCCACAGGATTTTGGTGCTCGACGGTGCGATGGGCACCATGATCCAGCGCCTCGGGCTTCCCGAGGAGGCTTACCGCTGCGATGAAGCCGCCGATGCTCCCGCCCTGAAGGGGTGCAACGACCTGCTGTGTCTCACCCGTCCCGACGAGATTGCCGCTATCCATCGCATGTATCTCGATGCCGGTGCCGACATAATAGAGACCAATTCATTCAACGCCAATGCTATATCGCTGGCCGATTATGGCATAAGCCATCTTGCCCGCACTATAAGCCGCGCTGCTGCCGGGGTGGCACGCCGAGCAGTTGAGTTGTCGTGGCGCCGGGCATGGGTGGCCGGTAGCATCGGACCCACGAGCAAGTCGCTCGCCATGAGCCGAGGTATCGACGGCGCCGACGGTACCAACCCGATAGATTTCGCCACAATGGAGAGCGCCTATTTCGATCAGGCCGCCGGGCTTATCGAGGGGGGCGCCGACCTGCTGCTTATCGAGACCGTCTACGACGGCCTCAACGCCAAAGCCGCCATAGCAGGCTCGCGACGGGCCATGGAGAGCCTCGGGCGCCATCTCCCGTTTATCATTTCGGCCACACTGACCGAGAGCGGGCGCACCCTGGCCGGCCAGACGCTCGAAGCGCTATATGCCACTGTGGCCCATGCCCGCCCCATCGCTTTCGGCCTCAACTGCAGCTTCGGCGCCGCCGAGATGAAGCGCCACATCGAGGCTATGGACAAGTGGCTCCCCACTGCGGTGAGCATCTATCCCAATGCCGGACTCCCCAACGCCCTGGGCCAGTATGACCAGACTCCAGCCACCATGGCCGCTACCCTGCGCCCCATCATGGAGGCCCGGCTGGTAAATATCGTTGGCGGATGCTGCGGCACCACTCCCGACCACATAGCCGCCATAGCCGCCGAGGCCCGGGGCTTTGACCCGCGTCCGCTCCCCTCACCCGCCTCCGGTGGTCGCAGCCTGCATCTGGCTGGTCTTGAGACGCTGCCCATCAGCGATTTCTACAAGGTGGGCGAGCGATGCAATGTGGCCGGCTCGCGCAAATTTCTCCGTCTTATCAAGGAGGGATCTATCGACGAGGCGGTCGACATTGCTGCCTCGCAGGTCGCAGCCGGAGCCGACATTATTGATGTCAACATGGACGATGCCATGCTCGACGCCCCTGGATGTCTCGCCTCTTTCCTCAGCCGCATAGGCATAGAGCCCGATATCGCCCGGGTGCCGGTAATGATCGATTCGAGCGACTTCGAGGCGGTGAAAGCTGCTCTCGGATCGGTGCAGGGGCGCCCGGTGGTCAACTCCATCAGCCTCAAGGAGGGTGAGGACATATTTATTGAGCGCGCCCGCTACATTGCCTCGATGGGCGCCGCAATGGTGGTGATGGCATTTGATGAGCGCGGGCAGGCCGACACCTTCGAGCGAAAGATCGAGGTGGCCGGGCGAGCCTACCGCCTCCTCACCCGCAAGGCAGGTATAGACCCGGCCGATATTATCTTCGATCCCAACATTCTCGCCGTGGCCACAGGCATAGAGGCCCATGCCGCCTACGGGCTCGACTTTATCCGCGCCGCCCGGTGGATAACCGACAATTGCCCCGGTGCCCATGTGAGCGGCGGGTTGAGCAATCTGTCGTTCTCTTTCCGTGGCAACAACCCGGTGCGCGAGGCTATCCACGCCATTTTCCTCTCTCTTGCCCGCCCCGAGGGGATGGATATGGCCATAGTCAATCCCGCCTCGATGATCGACCCCGCCAAGGTGGATCCCGCCCTGACCGAGGCCATAACCGATGTGCTGCTCAACCGTCGGCCTGATGCCACCGACCGTCTGATAGCAGCCGCTTCCGAAGCCGCCGCGCAGGCCGCGTCGGCCAAACCGGGCGCCGCTCCGGCGGCTTCGGCCCCGACAGCAGCCGCAACTCCGTCGGCACGCCTCGCCTCGATGGTGGAGAGCGGCCACACCGATGGCATCGAAAGCCTGCTCCACGCCGCCGTAGGGCAGCTCGGCAGCGCTTATGCGGTGGTCGACGGCCCTCTCATGGAGGGTATGAACCGCGTAGGCGACCGCTTCGGGCGCGGAGAGATGTTTTTACCCCAGGTGGTCAAGAGCGCCCACACCATGAAGGTGGCCGTGGAGATACTCACCCCTCTCATCGAAGCCTCCCAGCAGAGCTCCGGCTCCAAGGCCAAGCCATGGCACATGGTCATTGCCACTGTCAAGGGCGATGTCCACGATATCGGTAAAAACATTGTGGGAGTGGTGATGAACTGCAACGGCTTCGAGGTGACCGACCTCGGCGTGATGACTCCCGGCGAGACGATCGTGGAGCGGGCCATCGACTCCGGAGCCGACTTCATCGGTCTGAGCGGCCTGATCACCCCGTCGCTGGGCGAGATGACAGCGGTGGCGAGACTCATGGAGGAACGCGCCATGACCATCCCTCTGTTTATCGGCGGAGCCACCACTTCGGCGCTCCACACCGCCGTGAAGATAGCGCCATGCTACTCCGGCCCTGTGGTCCACACCCACGATGCGGCGTCGCTCCCCGGCGTGGCCCGGCGCTTTCTCGACCCCGCCACCCGCGACGAGGCCATAGCCAGCCTCCGCGTCGACCAGCAGCGCCTGCGCGACGAGTATGAGGCATCGCAGCGCAAGCCTCTCCTCCCCCTCGCCGAGGCCCGCAGGCGCGCCCGCACCGTGGCTCAACCAGCGCCCGCACCGGCCCTCGGCTACGGCACCCACGACCGCGCTTACACTATCGGCGAGCTCCTTCCGCTCATCAACCGCCGCGCCTTCTTCTCCTTCTGGCATATCGATCCGATCATGGACCGCAGGCTCAACGGCAGCGGATGCTCCTGCTGCATGCCTTCAGCCGCCTCCGACCCTCGTCTGCGCGAGGCGTCGAAACTTTGGGCCGACGCCCTCGCCCTCCTCGCCGAGATGGACCGGCAGGGCGTGACGGTGACCACCCGCACGGTGATAGCTCCGGTAGCGACCGACCACTCCTCCGATACCGCCATAATCGACGGCAAGGCCATGCTCCCCACACTGCGCCGTCAGACCGACGAACCGGCCACCGTGGCCCTGACCGACTTCCTCGCTCCCACCGACACCATAGCTCTATTCACCTCCACCGCCGCCGGTCCGCTGGCCGACATGATAGAGCGCCTGCGCGCCGAAGGGAGCGACTTCAAGGCAATGCTCGCCGAGAGTCTTGCCGACCGCCTTGTGGAAGCCGCCACCGCCCTGCTCCACTCCGACACCGCCACCCGCACATGGGGCTACGCGGCCTCATCGCCGACATCGGTCGACGATGATGGCGACGGATCGGCTGGTATAGGCATCCGACCTGCCATAGGCTATCCTTCGCTCCCCGACCAGAGCCTCGTGTTTGAAGCCGACAAGATCCTGCATTATGCCGACCTCGGCATCACCGTGACCGAAAACGGCGCCCTCCACCCCTCGGCCACTACTACCGGAGTGATCATAGCCTCGCCTCAGGCGCGCTACTTCACCGTAGGCCCGATAACTCCCGACCAACGGGCCGACTATGCCTCCCGACGCGGCCTCGACCCCGAAGCCCTCGACCGCTTCATCCCCGCCTGACCCCTCCCGGCCTCGTAGTGCGGCCTCCCCGGAGCAGCCGACGCCCGCGACGCCCACCCGGCGGCCAAATGGCCGCACCGCGACGCCCACCCGGCGGCCTTGTAGGGCTGCCTCCCTGGAGCAGCCGCCCCCCGCGTCGCCCACCCGGCGGCCAAATGGCCGCACCGCGTCGCCAACCCGGCGCGTAGCGCCAAAAGCCCCGTTGGGGGCGCTACCTGATGGGCAGGCCCCGGCAAGTGCGCGCGTAGCCGCCGCAGCCGGGGTTTGCGAGGGCCCATCCATAAAATGCTCAGCGTCAGCCGAGCCCCTAACCGCGACGCCTCTGCCGCACAAGGAGCTCGGCTGACGCTGAGCCTATCAATGAGCCACCGCCATAACCTGCGGCTGCGGCGGCTAACGCGCGCTCTTGCCCCGGGCTACCAAACAGGTGCGCCGCTAAAAGCGGCTCGGCGGCTAACGCGCGCTCTCATCGTCGCCGGGCGGATGCTCCGTGGAGCATCCCCACAAGTCGCTGCAATCCGCTATAAATCATATAAATAACAAATCCGAACCACACCTCCCTCCCCGGAGTAGCCGACCCCCGCGACGCCCACCCGGCGCGTAGCGCCAAAAGCCGCGTAGCGGCGTCCCTGAAGGGTAGACCCACTCAAAGGCGCGCGTAGCCGCCGCAGAGTGGGGTTTGCGAGGGCCCATCCATAAAATGCTCAGCGTCAGCCGAGCTCCCCACCGCGACAACCATGCCGCCCAAGGAGCTCGGCTGACGCTGAGCCTATCAATGAGCCACCGCCATAACCTGCGGCTGCGGCGGCTAACGCGCGCTCTTGCCGCAGGCTACCAAGCAGGTGAGCCGCTAAAAGCGGCTCGGCGGCTAACGCGCGCTCTCATCGTCGCCGAGCGGATGCTCCGTGGAGCATCCCTACAAATCACACATCCTCAACTAATTAACCCTCGCACATTACGCCCCCGCGGCCAAAACGCCGCAAAACCTCGAAACCATGGCCTGAATTAGCGCCTTCTCATAGCTTTATTAACTCTAACTCTTCCCTAACATACCAATGACTCTGAAAAGGCCCACATGCCTTAACGGCATTGACCATTGACCCGGTTGGATTGCCGGGCAATTAAGCCCGGTTTCGGGCCGCAGGAAAATTACTGAAAGGTATATTTTGCAAATGAACGCGTAAAATAGTAAATTTGCAGCGGAGAAGCCATCCGCTCCTCCACCCGACCAGTCAGAATCAACAATCCTAAACACCCATATCATGAGCAAACCGAGAATACTCGTAACCGGCGGCACCGGTTACATTGGCTCCCACACTACTGTCGAGCTTCAGGCAGCCGGCTATCCCGTAGTGATCATCGACAATCTGTCAAACTCCAACAAGGAGGTGCTCGACGGCATCGAGCGCATCTCGGGCATCCGTCCCGACTTCGTTGAGGCCGACTGCACCGACCTCGACGCCCTCAAGGATCTCTTTGCCAAATATCCCGACATCCGCGGCATCATCAACTTTGCCGCTTCCAAGGCTGTGGGCGAGTCGATGGAAAAACCGATCCTCTACTACCGCAACAACCTCAACACGCTCATGAACCTGCTCGACCTCATGGGTCCCAACGGAGTGAAAGGCATCGTGTTCTCCTCTTCCTGCACCGTATATGGCGAGCCCGACGTAAACCCCGTCACCGAGCAGAGCCCCATCAAGAAGGCCACCTCGCCCTATGGCAACACCAAGCAGATAAGCGAGGAGATCATCACCGACGTGATCAATGCCGGAGCTCCCTTCAAGAGCGTCATCCTCCGCTACTTCAACCCCGTAGGTGCCCACCCCTCGGCCGAGATCGGCGAGCTCCCCAACGGTGTGCCCCAGAACCTCATCCCCTACATCACCCAGACCGCCATCGGCATCCGCAAGGAGCTCAGCGTGTTTGGCAATGACTATCCTACCCCCGACGGCTCCTGCATCCGCGACTTCATCAATGTTGTCGACCTCGCAAAGGCCCATGTAAAGGCCATGGACCGCATGCTCGAAAACCCCGAGGCCGAGCCCATCGAGATCTACAATCTCGGCACCGGCAACGGCGTGAGCGTGCTTGAGCTCATCAACACCTTCCAGGATGCCACCGGAGTGAAGGTGCCCTACAAGATTGTGGGCCGTCGTCCCGGCGACATCGAAAAGGTATGGGGCAACCCCTCCCACGCCAACGAAGTGCTCGGCTGGGTGGCCGACACCCCTCTGGCCGACACCATGCGCTCGGCTTGGGCCTGGCAGTGCAAGCTCCGCGAGCGCGGCATCATGTGATCTGCCACCCGCATCAACTCATAATGGGGAGGCCGACGTTGCCACAATGGCAAGCGCCGGCCTCCCCCTTTTTTATCTCCGGTCCAAGGATAATCCTCCCCAATCATAAGCAACTGGTATCATACGGGCGGAAACGGCCCCTCCGCCGCAACACAAACCGGCACCCGCGGCAAGGCGGGGCGTTTTTTCGCGCGGCAGGAGAGGATATTTGAGCGATTTGGCGTATCTTTGCAGTCGCTAACATGTGCGCGGTGCCTCACGGTGCGGCGCCTATCAGTTTTTCTGTACAGATCAACACGACAATGGATCTTTTCGACAAAATATCGGCCGACATCAAGACGGCTATGCTCGCCCGCGAGAAGGTGCGCCTCGAGACGCTCCGCGGCATCAAAAAAGAATTTCTCGAAGCTAAGACTGCCAAAGGGGCCGACGGCACTCTGACCGACGACCACGCTATGAAAATCCTGGCCAAGATGGCCAAGCAGCGTCGCGAGACGGCTCAGATCTATGCCGAGCAGGCTCGTCCCGAACTCGCCGAAAATGAGCTCGCCGAAGCTGCCGTGATTGAGGAATATCTCCCCAAGGCCCTGAGTGCCGACGAGCTCCGCGCCGAGCTCACCGCCATCATCGCCGAGACCGGCGCCACCGGGCCCAAGGAGATGGGCAAGGTGATGGGCGTGGCTTCCAAGCGCCTTGCCGGACGTGCCGACGGTCGCGCCGTTTCAGAGATGGTAAAGCAGCTCCTCAACTCTTAATTTCATCACCAGCCATGCTCACACTCCAGCAGATCAAGGAAAACCCCGGGCGCATCATCGAGCGCCTCGCCATAAAAGGCTTTGATGCCAAGCAACCTATCGAACGCGTGATAGCCCTCGACAGCGATCGCCGCGCCGCACAACTCGAAAACGACACCCTCGCAGGAGAGCAGAAGAAACTCGCAGCCTCGATCGGCGCCCTCATGAAGCAGGGCAAGCGCGAGGAGGCTGAGGCCGCCAAGGCCGAAGTGGCCGCCCTCAAGGAGGCTCAGCGCGTGGCCTCGACCCGCCTCGACGCCGCCGAAGGGGAGATACGCGACATACTCCTGTCGATCCCCAACATACCCTGCGACGCCGTGCCTGCCGGCAAGAGCGCCGACGACAATGTGGTGGAGAAAACCGGTGGCCCGATGCCCGACCTCCCCGCCGATGCCCTCCCCCACTGGGATCTGGCCAAGAAATACAATCTCATCGACTTCGATCTGGGCGTGAAGATCACCGGCGCCGGCTTCCCTGTTTATATCGGCAAGGGTGCACGCCTGCAGCGGGCTCTGATCCAGTTTTTCCTCGACAGCGCCGTTGCGGCCGGATATACCGAGATCCAGCCCCCTTATGTGGTAAACGAAGCATCGGGCTACGGCACCGGACAGCTCCCCGACAAGGAGGGTCAGATGTATTTCGTAGGTGAAGACAAGCTCTATCTCATCCCCACCGCCGAAGTGCCCGTGACCAATCTCTACCGCGATGTGATCATCCCCGCCGACCGTCTGCCCATACGCAATTGCGCCTACTCGGCTTGTTTCCGCCGCGAGGCCGGAAGCTACGGCAAGGATGTGCGCGGCCTCAACCGCCTCCATCAGTTTGACAAGGTGGAGATCGTGCGCATCGAGAAACCCGAAAACTCCTATGCCGCCCTCGAAGAGATGAAAGACCATGTGCAGGGTCTGCTTGAGGCCCTCGGTCTCCCCTGGCACATCCTCCGCCTCTGTGGTGGCGACATGAGCTTCACCTCGGCCATCACTTTCGACTTCGAGGTGTTCTCGGCTGCTCAGAAGCGCTGGCTCGAAGTGTCGTCGGTATCCAACTTCGAGACATATCAGGCCAACCGTCTGAAGTGCCGCTACCGCACCGACGACAAGAAGACAGCCCTTTGCCACACCCTCAACGGCTCGGCTCTCGCCCTGCCCCGCATCATGGCCGCGCTGCTCGAAAACAACCAGACCCCCGAAGGGATCGTGGTGCCCGAGTGTCTGCGCCGCTACACCGGATTTGACATCATCTCCTGATCAGCTCCACACATCCTCAAAGCCTTTCATGGAGAAAAAAACCATATGGGACCTCGGCCGGCCGTCGGTAGACCAATACCGCAGCCGGCCGAAGCTGCCGATAGCCCTCATTGCCGACAATATCCGCAGCCTCAACAATATCGGATCGCTTTTCCGCACCTCCGACGCATTCCTTGTCGACCGCATCGCTCTCTGCGGCATCTCGGCCACGCCTCCCAGCCCCGAGATACACAAGACCGCCCTCGGAGCCGAGGACTCGGTGGATTGGATCCACTACCCAACCGTAACCGAGGCCATCGACGCTCTCCGCGCCGACGGCTTTACCATCTGCTGCCTTGAGCAAGTGAAAGGAAGCGTGGCCCTCGACAAATTCCGTCCCGATCCCAACGGCAAGTATGCCGTAATAGTGGGCCACGAAGTCGATGGAGTGAGCCAGGAGGCGGTCGATGCCGCCGACATTTGCCTCGAGATTCCGCAGTATGGCACCAAACACTCGCTCAACGTGTCGGTGAGCGCCGCCCTTGCCCTCTGGCAGATATTCACCGCCCTCAGGCCCGAATAATAATCCGCTTCTCATCAACCATGCCCAAGCCCCAGCCGCATATCACAAACCTGAGCGAGGTGGCGATGCCAGCCATCATCGCCGCCTTTGCCGAAGCCTTCAGCGACTATGCCGTGACATTCGATCCAGCCCAGACCGAGGCCATGCTCACGCGACGGGGCCTCTGCCCGGAGCTGTCGTTTGCCGCATGGGAAGATGGCCGGATAGTGGCTTTCACCCTCACAGGCACCGGCACCTTCCGCTCCATAGCCACCTGCTACGACTGCGCCACCGCCACCATCCCCTCACGGCGCGGACTCGGACTCGGGGGCGCTCTGTTCCGCCATGCCCTGCCCCACCTTGCCGCCAGCGGTGCCCGCCAATATCTGCTTGAAGTGCTCACCACCAACGAGCGCGCCATCGCACTCTACACCGGCGCCGGATTCAGCCGCGACACCCTCTATCTATGCTACGGCGGCGACACGGCTCTGTCGCTACCTCATGGGGTGTGTCCTCCGGCCGGTATCAGCCTCCGCCCCATAGATCCCGGAGTGTTGCACGGATGCGCCACTTTCACCGACTTCACCCCTTCGTGGCAAAACAGCTTCGAGTCGATAGAGCGAGGCGCCGGAAACCTCGTGATGACGGGCGCTTTCGATAATTGCCAAGGCCGATGCGTGGGCTATTGCGTGGCCGATCCGGCCACGGGCGACATTTCCCAGATAGCGGTCGACCAGACCATGCGGCGCCGGGGCATAGGTCGGGCCATGCTCTCGGCCATGGCCCCGGAGTTGCTCACCGGGCGCTTCAAGTTGCTCAACATCGACGAGCATTGCCACTCCCTCCTGGCCTTCCTCGATGCACTCGGCATAGAGCGCGGACTCTCGCAATATGCCATGCTCCGCCCACTCCCTTAACCGGGATGACTGTCTTATTCCGACGATTTTTTTATAACTTTGCAAGGTGATGACCAATCTCCGACAATTGCGGCACCTGATGAGGCGCCGGCCCATGACCATATTGCCCGCCGTGGTGGCTTTGATAGCCGCCATAGCAACCGGGTGTGCCTCGATGGGACGCCCCGAAGGCGGCCCACGCGACACGATGCCTCCAGTATTTGTGTCGGGATCGCCGGCTCCGGGCGCCCTCAATGTGACCACCAACAAGATCCGCCTGCGCTTCAACGAAAATATCGACCTGAAAAATGTGCAGCAGACGGTGATAGTGAGCCCGGCACAGAAGCGCCAGCCTCTGATCTCGTCGGTGGGCCCGTGGATCAACGTGGAGCTGCGCGATACCCTCCGCGACTCTATGACCTACACCATCGACTTCGGCGACGCCATCACCGATCTCAACGAAGGCAACCCCCTCGACGGCTTCGCTTATGCCTTCTCGACAGGTCCGGTGATCGACACCCTCTCGGTGTCGGGCATGGTGTTTGAGGCCCGCACCCTCGAGCCGGCCCAGGGCATGCTCGTGGGTGTGTACAATACCCACGAGCCCGACTCGGCCATAGCGACAATGCCTTTTGAGCGCGTCACCCGCACCAACCAGCTCGGACAGTTCACTATACGCAACCTCGCCCCCGGATCTTACCGCATCTATGCCCTCAACGACATGAACAGCGACTACCACTGGGACCGCTCCGAAGATGTGGCATTCCTGGGCGAAGCCATCACGCCGGTGGCCGAAACATCGGTGGTGACCGACAGCCTGAAGGCCGCCGACGGCACCGACTCGATTGTGACATCCACCACGGTGACATATCTGCCAAACGATATTCTGCTCACATGGTTTAACGAAAACTACAAGCCGGCCTACATGACCAAATATGAGCGCAACTCCGAAAGCCGCATGACTCTGCTCTTCAACGCTCCCACCGACAGCGCGCCAGAGCTGCGCATCGTGGCTTCAGATGGACCGCTGGCCGCGCTCAACGGCAAGCCATCCTCCGAATGGGCCGCCATCGACATGTCGGCCGGGCGCGACTCGCTCGACATATGGATCACCGACTCGGCTGTGATACGCACCGACTCGCTCCTTATCTCGGCCCGCTACCTGATGACCGACACCACCGACCGCCTCGTGTGGGCCACCGACACCGTGAAGATGTTCATGCGCAATTCAGGCAAAAAGAAAAAAAACAGCGACAAGAACGACGAGCCCAAGGCCGACGATGAAGCCACCGACTCGACAGCTCCCGCCGCGCCTGAGATTCCAAAGATGGCAATCTCTATCGACGGTGGAAAGACTCAGCAGCTCAACCGCCCCCTGCGCCTGACCATCGACAGGCCTCTGGCCCGCTTTGACTCGTCGGCAGTCAAGCTCGAATTAAAACCTGAGGGCGACTCGGTGTGGACCGCCGTCAAAGGATTCGGACTGCGCCGCTCCGACAGCGGGCGCCTTCTCCAGCTTATGGGATCGCCGGTAGAGTGGCAGTCGGGGGCATCATACCGCCTCACCGTCGACTCCGCCGCACTATTGAGCGTCTACGGAGAGGTGCTTCCCAAAACCGTACTCGAATTCAACGCCCGCAAGGCCGACGAGTATTCGGCCATTTTCTTCAACATCTCAGGCACCGACGGACGCGATGCCGTGGTGGAGCTGCTCAACAAGAGCGACGAGCCTGTGGCCAGCGCAAAAGTGACCAATGGCCGTGCCGAACTCCGCTACCTCGAGCCGGCAACATACTATGCGCGACTCTTTTTCGACACCAACGGCAACGGCATTTACGACACCGGATCGCTCCTCGACAGCATCCAGCCCGAAGAGACCGCCTATTATCCCAAAAAAATTGCCGTGAAGAAAAACTGGGACATAGAGCAGACATGGGACATTTATGAGGTGCCCATCGACCTCCAGAAGCCCAACGACATAAAGAAAAACAAACCCAAGAAAAAGCCCGGCGAAGAACCATTGCCCGAAGAGGAGGATGAGGATCAGCTCGATCAGTTCGGTCGTCCGATCAACGGCAACGGCTTGGGCGGAAACAACTATACCAACCCGTTTGGCGGACGCGGCAACAACCGCAACCAGCAGCTCATGAACACCCGCTGACCCATTTCCGCCATCACATCCTTGATCTCACCACCATGACACGCGACATCATACCCGGCCCGACTCTCGAACGCCTACCATGGTATCTTGCCTACATATCCATGCTCCGTGCTTCAAAGGTAGAGTATGTTTCATCCACCTCTATAGCTCGGGAGCTCAACGTCGATCCCTCCCAGACAGCCAAAGATCTGTCGTATCTCAAGATTAAGGGACGCACGAGAGTGGGTTATGAGGTTGCAATGCTCGAACAGAAGCTATCAGCTTTTCTCGGCTTCAAACGCTCCCATCCGGCTGTGATGATAGGCTGCGGATCGCTTGGAAGCGCCCTCATAGCCGACCGCGGACTGCAGAACTACGGCCTGCATATAGTGGCCGGATTTGACACCGACAGCAGCCTTGCCGGCAAAATCATCGATGGAGTGGAGATCTATCCCATGAGCCGGCTCGAAGAGCTCCGTCCATCGCTCGACGCTGAGATAGCTGTGATAGCCGTGCCGGTCGAAAACGCCCAGAATGCCGCCGACCATGCGGTGGCCGCCGGAATCAAGGCGCTGTGGAATTTCACCCCCTTCCGATTGCGTACCCGCGAGGATATTGTGATCCAGAACACATCCTTCTACTCCCATCTCGCGGTGATGTACAACCGTCTGGCCAATCTCCATTCACCTCTCCGCCGCTGATCCACCCTTTGTCGATATGAAACTGATAGCCCTTACGCGCGGCCTCCATGAGCCCGTCGACCTTTTCCCCAATGCCATAGTTGTGCCCGACTCAGCAATCACCCTCCCGGGCAGGCCCCTGTTTGTGCCCGACTTTGCTCCATGCTGGGAAGCCCGGATAATGGTGGGTGTGAGAGTGAGCCGCCTCGGCAAGGGGATAGCCCCCCGCTTCGCCCCGCGCTACTACGACGCCATCACGCTTCTCTTGCGTCTTATCCCTACTGGCGGATCCGGATATCCCGGAGCACTCGCGGCTGCATTCGACGGCTGCATACAGCAGGGCGAATGGATCGACATTGCTTCGCTTGAACTTGAGGCACCATTGACGATCGACTGCTGCGGCGAGCGCATCGAAGCCCGGCATGTCGACCTCGCCATCGACGAGGCATTAGCCGCAGTGGCCCGCTACACCACCATCCGCAACGGCGACATAATATGCTCCGCCACGTTGCCGTGGAGCGCTGAAGTGGCACCGGGCCACATGGTCGAGGCATCTATCGGGCAACCCGGTGCCCCCTCGCCCCTTCCCTGCCTTCACGCGCGCCTCAAATAATAATAGAGGCGCCGCCCCACACAATAAAAGCACGGCTGATGAGTTATATATGTGTATTGGCGTAGGCCAAACTCTCTCATTCACATCTCCCCCTACGCATCCATCAGCCCACGATGAACATCCGCCCATACATTATATCCCTCCCGGCCATCCTCGCCATCATGAACCCCGTCATGACCGCGGCGCAGGACAAAAACGACTTCAACCCCATCCAGACCGGAGTAAACTCGCTCAACATAGCACCCGACGCCCGTGGAGCATCGATGGGCGATCTCGGAGCTGCAACCGACCCCGATGCCAACTCTCAATTCTGGAACCCGTCGAAATATGCCTTTGCCTACAGTCAGGGTGCTCTATCGCTGAGCTACACCCCCTGGCTCCGCAGCCTCGTCAACGACATATTCCTGGCCAACCTGTCGGGCTACTGGAAATTGGGCCATGACGACAATCAGGCCATCTCGGCCACCCTGCGCTACTTTTCGCTGGGCGAAGTGAGCACCTACGGCTCTGAAATATCAAGCGGCCAGACCCTCAACCCCTACGAGATGAGCTTCGATGTGGGCTACTCACGCAAACTGTCGGAAAAGTTTTCGATGGGCGTAGTGCTCCGATACATCTATTCCGACCTCGCGTTTTCCGACTCATATGCAGGCGACCAGAACACCGGAGCATCAGCATTCTCGGCCGACATATCGGGCTACTACACCACATATCCCATCATAGGGCGCAACGAGTGTCAGTTCTCATGGGGTTGGAACATATCCAACATCGGCACCAAAGTGGCCTACAATCAGGGGGAGAATCCGGCATTCCTGCCCACCAACCTCCGACTTGGCACCGCTTTCACCTTCCCTCTTGCCGATTACCATAACCTCACATTCGCCCTCGACGCCAACAAGCTTCTGGTGCCCGCCCGCCCCCTCGAAAGCTCCTACGATGTGTCGACAGCCGAAGGGCAGAAGGAATATCTCGACGCCCTCGAGAAGTGGGAAAACATGTCGCCCATCACCGGCATATTCAAATCGTTCAGCGACGCCCCCGGCGGAGCCTCCGAAGAGCTCAAGGAGATAATGTGGAGCCTCGGCACCGAGTACAGTTACAACAGCCAGTTTTTCCTACGCGCCGGTTACTTCTATGAGCATGCCATGAAAGGCAACCGCCAATATTTCGGCATCGGCGCCGGCTTCGCCCTCAATGTGCTGCGCCTCGACGCCTCATATATGCTGGCCACAGCCCAGACTTCGCCGCTCGACCAGACACTCCGCTTCTCCCTCACATTCGACATGGATGGCCTCAGGGAGATATTCGGCGGACGACGACGCCGCTGACCCTTAGTCCGGATGGCGCTAATCATACACCAGTTTTTATAAAGAGTATATATGTACAGAATAGGCAACGGATTTGATGTGCACCGCCTCGTC
Source organism: uncultured Muribaculaceae bacterium (assembly GCA_910579675.1). Classification (GTDB taxonomy): domain Bacteria; phylum Bacteroidota; class Bacteroidia; order Bacteroidales; family Muribaculaceae; genus Paramuribaculum. Next base: position 69,372 of record CAJTUF010000009.1, read on the forward strand.
GACGGTCGCCGCTGCATCATATGCGGCGTTGATATACCCTCCGGCAAAGGTCTCCTCGGCCACAGTGATGCCGACGTGGCCCTCCACGCTCTTGCCGACGCCATGCTTGGCGCCGTAGCTCTCGGCGACATAGGCCACCTCTTTCCCGACACCGATCCGGCATATGAGGGTGCCGACTCGCGACTGCTGCTCCGCAAGGTTGTGGAGGCAGTGGCCGCCAAAGGTTATATCACCGTCAACGCCGACATAACCATCATAGCCCAGGCACCCAAAATGGCGCCCCACATCGACCGTATGCGCTCCAACATGGCAGCCGATCTCGGCATCGGCCTCGACTGCGTAAGCGTCAAGGCCACCACCACCGAGAAGCTCGGCTTCACAGGTCGCGGCGAAGGAATAGCTGCTCAGGCAAGCGTACTCCTCCGCCGCAGTTGCTGAGGCCGCCTCTTGGAGCGGCAATAAGATTGTCTACGGTCAGAGCGTGCTCCGGGTGAGCGACGCCATGACGCTCTGATAATTGTAGCGTGCGTCGATCAGCTCCTGCATCTTGCCATACACAATATCAGCCTCGGTGAAATAATCGAGCACAGTGATCTGGCCGGCATCCACAGCCTTGGCAAGCAACGCCAGAGTGCGGGTCATAAGCTCGGGATCGTAGGCTGCGATGGTCTTCTCAAGTATGACCAGTTCGCGATACTGGGCCTCCAGAGAGCTTTCAAGCCGTCGCGACTCGTCGTCGGCGCGGAGCTCGGCTGCCGTTTGACGCGCACGGGCAGCGCGGGTGCGCTGGCTTGTTGACCACACCGGAAACGACAGGCCCACAACAAAGCCGTTGGCCGACTCGCCGGGAGCCGTATTGCGCCGGTAGCCCATAGTGAGCGACGGAAGCCACTCGCTACGGCTCACTTTAAGCTCCTGACGCGCGGCCACCACTTCACCCCGGGCTGCAAGGATAGCCGGATCGGAGCTGAGTGCCAGTTCCTTAAACGACTGATAGTCGGATATAGGGTCGGTGGCGGGATAGTCGAGTCCATCGAGTTCAAGGGGCAGAGAGGCATTGAGAGCCGTGAGTTGCTCCTCAATAGCCAGCTGGCCCGCATCGTTTGACTGCGCGGCAGCATCGAGGCTCATCTTTTCCATACGTGTCTTATTGACCTCAAGGGCTGTGGAGGCTCCTGCACGCTCCTTCTTCTCTATCAGACGGAGCATGGTGTCGGCATATCCACGGCGTAAATCGAGCAGCTCACGCTCTTTGCGGAGCTTAACCAGATCAATACACAATCCCTTGGCCTGGAGAAGCAGATCGCGCCGGGCGGCATCATACTGCAGCATAAGTGCCTTGTCCTTCAGATCGGCGCTCTTGCCTCGGGCTGAGTAGAGGGTGGGGAAATCAAATTCCTGCGACACCACAAGCTCACTGCTTGCTACACCATCGACATTTTTCTGCCAGAATGGGCTGTACTCTACCGAAGGACCCCCGACTGTATTGTCGGCACGGGTGTCGGCATTGTCAGCCTCGATGTCCTTGAGCATGGCCTTCAGGCCGGTATTGTTGGCTCTTATAGTTTGGAGAATATCGGCAAGACGTTCGGCGCCGGCGCCGACGCTCCACAACATCAAGGCCATTGCGGCTGCGATGGTTTTCCTCATAGCGGTTAGTGATTAGTGATTGTGGGGGGGAATGGGATTAAATATGGAGTTTGACTCCGGCAAAGATACTGCGCGGCATCATCGGACCGTAGATATAGCCTGAGTCGCGGAATGTGCCGCGGTCGAAGTCGTCCTGGTAGCTGTTGAATATATTCTGCAAGCCGGCGTTTATCTCAAGATTGGCATGATCGAAGAGCTTTATCTCGTAGCTTGCCTTGAAAGTGACATCGAAAAACGAGCGTGTCCTCACCGCAACGTCGACCTCGGTGCCGGAGCCCACGAGATGCTGCACCGTCATGGGGCCGCTGAAGTTGCCCGAGAGTGCGAGGGTGAGCGGATTGACAGGCTTGTAGCTCACTGTGGCATAGCCATAGATATCAGGAGTGCGGAAGAGATTTCTCACCGGAGGCACATCGGGATCCTCGCTCCAGTATTCAGGCTTCTTGTAGCGGCTGCGCTGGAGAGTGGCTCCGGCCTGGATCTGCATCCCGAAGGGGAGCACGGCCATAGCCTCAAGGCTCATGCCATAGACGCGGGCGCCGTCGCCGTTGCAGCGCTCAAGCACTGCATTGCCTTCGGCATCGGGCTCGTCGAGCTGCCTTAGCACAAACACATCGTCGAGATTGGTGTAGAATCCTTCGAGAGTGAAATTGGTCTGCACCGACCCTATCGTCACATTGTAGTCGGCCGAGGCACTGATGCTCTGGCTGCTCTCCTCCTTGAGGTCGGGAGCGAGGACCGTGATCACACGCTCACCTCCTACCACTGCCACATGAAAGTCTTCATCGTAGGCCTGCGGCGAGCGGAAGCCGGTCGAAAACGACAGCCTGAGATTGAGATTATTTGTGGGATTATAACGTATATTGGCTCGCGGCGACACTATCAGATGATCGATAAGCGAGTGCTTGTCGGCACGGGCACCGATAAGAAAGCCCCAGCGGTCGTCGCGCCATTCGTTCTGGAAATAGCCGCTGTAGATATTGACACACTGCTTGGAGTCGTGATTATAGCCTATTGTCACATCGTGTAGACGGTTGTAGTTATACTCCAGACCACCGGTCATCTCCGAGGGCATGAAGAGCAGACGGTCAAACGAGTGGATATACTGTCCGCCTGAGGCCACGGTGAGGTCCGATGTGCGGCCATAGGCATTGGGATCCATCTCACTGCCGTAGTAGCTTTTGCGCTTGGTATCCTGCATGGCGCTGTAGACCGAAAGACGGTTTTTGCCATCAGCCGACCAATAGTTGTACTGAAGGTCGAGGGCATGGATATCATGCTCGGCCTGCTCGGCCACATTGGCCTGATGGGCAGGTTCGTCGAGCTTGTCGCCACCTCGGCGGTATTCGTGGGTGCCGTGGTATTCGAGAGTGAGCTTGGAGTTATTTTTTATCCTCATGAATCCTCTCAGGCCGAGCACCTGGGTCTTGAGCTCCGGTATTTCGGTAAATCCGTCGCCATCGTGGTCGTAGCCGTCGCGGGTGCGGTTTTGTCCGAACACAAACATGCCTATGCGGTCGTTGTCGGCCACCACAGAGGCATTGACCGTGGTGTTGTTTTCAAGCGATCCGCTCACCCCTATCGAGGTGAGGGTGTGCGATGCCTCGGCACAGTTCTGGAGCGGGTCTTTGGTGATGATGTTGATGGTGCCTCCGATGGCCGATGATCCGAAGAGGGCCGATCCGCCGCCGCGCATCACCTCCACACGCTCGATCATCCCCGCCGGTATATGCTCAAGACCATACACCCCGGCAAGAGCCGAAAAAATGGGCCTGGAGTTCATCAATATCTGGGAGTAATGACCATCGAGACCGTTGATGCGCACTTGGGTGAAGCCGCAGTTCTGACAGTCGTTTTCCACCCTCACACCGGGCTGGAAGCTGAGGCCATCGGCCAAAGTGCAGGCATTGACGAGATTAAGCATTGGAGCACCGATGATGCCGATGAGGGTCGAGCTGTTGCGGCGACGCACTTCACTGCGGTTGCCGGTCACAACCACCTGGTCGAGCAGAAGCACATCAGGCTTCACCTCGAAGTTTACCTCTATAGTGGTGTTGGCTTTCACCTCTACTCGGCGCGACACTGTGGTGTAGCCCACATAGGTGGCTTCTATATCATAATTGCCGGGCCGGATATTACGTATGGCATAGTGACCCGACGCATCGGTAGTGGCGCCTATCGAGGTGCCCTTTATGCGCACCGTTACACCCGGGAGGTGTTCGTCTGTACCTTTTTCTACTACGTGGCCAACGATATTCGCATCGGTGAGCGGCGCTGCTGCGGTTGCTGATAAGAGTCCGGTTATAACAAGACATACGGACACTGTCAGGCGCAATAATCTCTGCATAATTTATCAATAGCTGTAAAAATGATTGGAAACTGGTGCAAAGATACGAAATTATAACGGAATGGCCATTTAACGGATACCCTCGCCATAGCTACGGCGATTGATCCATATATACATTATAGGGATAATGAAGCCATTGAGAAGGGTCGACGAGATCAGTCCACCAAGGATCACGGCTGCCATAGGACTCTGAATCTCATTGCCGGGCAGGTCGCCGCGAAACACCAGCGGAAGCAGCGCGAGCGCCGAGGTGAGCGCCGTCATGAGAATGGGGTTGAGACGGTCAATCGACCCTCGCACCACACTCTCTTCCACTCCAAGCCCCTCGCTCATGCGCAGATTGTTGTAGCGGGTGATGAGCAGCATGCCGTTGCGGGTGGCTATGCCGAAGAGCGATATGAAACCTATGATGGCCGGTATGCTCACCTGTCCGCTCGATAGCAGGAGCACTATCACTCCACCGATAAGAGCAAAGGGCAGGTTGAGCAGTATCACCACGCTCTCGGTGACATTGCGGAACTGCATGTAGAGCAGGAGGAAAATCACGAGGATGCTCAGCAGCGATGTGAGGAGAAGGGTGCGGCTCGCCTCGCGCTCGCTCTCAAACTGGCCCCCATACTCGATATGGTAACCTTCGGGCAACTCCACCGACTCCTCGATGCGGCTGCGGATATCATCGACCACACCGCGCACATCGCGACCGGCGGCATTGGCCGACACTACTATCTTGCGCTTGACATTCTCGCGGTTGATGGTGTTGGGGCCTGTCGACGACACGACTTCGGCCACATTGGCCAGCGGTATCTTTCGCCCGTCGGGGGTGTCGATGAGCATGCGCCGCAGATCCTCTGCGGTGGCGCGGCTATCCTCCGAGCTCCTCACCACGAGGTTGAAGCTCTTACTCCCCTCGTAGACCTGGCTCACTGTCTCACCGGCCAGCATCACATTTATAGCTTCGTTGAGCGCGGGCTCGCTGATGCCGTAGCGTGCCATCAGCTCAGGGCGCGGCAATATCTTGAGCTCCGGACGCTCTACCTGCTGCTCTACATTGAGGTCGGCAATGCCGTCTACATCGGCCACGGCCTCCTTGATGCGGTTGCCGATGGAGAAGAGGCGGTTGAGATCGTCGCCGAATATCTTTATGGCTATCGCCGCCTGGGTGCCCGAGAGCATGGCGTCGATGCGGTGGCTGATGGGCTGACCTATCTCGATATTCGCACCCTCGATGGTGGAGAGCTTATGGCGAACATCGTCGAGCAGCTCGCTGTGGCTGCGGCCCGAGAGCTCAAACGGAGCCTCTATCTCCGACACATTCACCCCCAAGGCATGCTCGTCGAGCTCAGCGCGGCCAGTCTTGCGGGCAACCGTCTTGATCTCCGGAACTGAAAGAAGGAGTTCCTCGGCCTGACGCCCTATGCGGTCGCTCTCGTCGAGGGCTATGCCCGGCATAAGACTCACATTGACAGTGAAGGAGCCTTCATTGAACGGAGGCAGGAAGCTGCGCCCCAGTGTGAAGAAGAGTGCGAGAGTGACCACAAACAGCACCGCGGCCGATGCAACCACCCCCTTGCGGTGGCCAAGAGCCCAAAGGAGCGCCTTGCGATAATATTTGCGGAGCCACACGGTGATGAATGCCTCGCGCGGCAGGGTGCCGTCGCGGCGTCCGTCCCGCCCGAGAAGATAGCTGCACAACACCGGAGTGAGAGTGAGCGCCACCACAGTCGAGGCCACGAGAGCCACAATAAAGGCTATGCCGAGCGGTATGAGCATGCGCCCCTCCATGCCGCTGAGGAAGAAGAGCGGCAGAAACGACACTATAATGATCAGAGTGGAATTGAGGATGGGCATGCGCACCTCGCGCGACGCATCGTAGACCACCTTGAGAGTGGGGCGGCGATCCCCTTCGGGGCGCTGACGATTTTCGCGCAGATGGCGCCACACATTTTCCACATCGACTATTGCATCATCGACAAGCGAGCCGATGGCTATGGCCATGCCGCCGAGGCTCATGGTGTTGAGTGTATATCCGAGCAGATGCAGGGTGATCACCGACACCAGAAGCGACAGAGGGATGGTGACGAGCGATATCACTGTGGTGCGCACATTGGCAAGGAAGAGGAAGAGCACTATAACCACAAAAATGGCGCCTTCGAGCAGCGAGGTCTGCACATTGTCGACCGAGCTCTCGATAAATGTCGACTGTCGGAATATATCGGTGGAGATATTGACATCGGGGGGCAGATTTTTCTTCACGTCGGCAATGGCCTCCTCAAGTTGCTCTGTGAGCTCGATGGTACCGGTGGCCGGTTGCTTTGTCACAGTGAGAAGAACAGCCGGCTTGCCACGCTCCGACGCTACGCCGAGGCGGGGTGTCTGCGGGCCTATCTTCACCTCGGCAATGTCGGCGAGAGTCACTATCCCTCCGTCGGGCGAGGCCTTCACCACACTGTTGGATATACGACCGATGGCGTCGGCCGATGCCACGCCTCTCACTATATATTCGTTGCCGTATTCATACACGGTGCCTCCACCGGTGTTGCGGTTCATGCCTCGGGTGGCGTCCATCACCTCGGCAAGCGACACCCCGTAGTGTTTCATCTTTCCGGGATCGACCAGAATCTGATACTCCTTCAGATCACCGCCGATCACCGACACCTGCGCCACACCTCCGGTGGAGAGCAGACGCGGGCGTATGGTCCAGTCGGCGAGGGTGCGGAGGTCGAGCATCGAGGTCGAGTCGGCGGTGAGGCCCACTATCAGGAGCTCGCCGAGAATCGACGATTGCGGGCCAATCGTTGGCTGGCCGATATTGCCAGGGAGTTGGTCGCCAAGCGTGGCGAGCTTCTCCGACACTATCTGGCGGTCGAGATATATGTCGGTGCCCCAGTCAAACTCAACCCACACCACTGAAAATCCGGCGGTCGACGACGAGCGCACACGCCTCACTCCCGTCGCGCCATTGACCGATGTCTCGATAGGAAAGGTCACCAGCTGCTCCACCTCTTCGGGAGCCATGCCGGGGGCCTCGGTCATCACCACCACCGTGGGTGCATTGAGGTCGGGAAACACATCTATCTCCGAGTTGCGGGCTGTGTACACTCCCGCTATGACGAGTATCACCGCCGCCACAAGAATCATGAGGCGGTTGCGCAGCGAAAAGCTTATTATCTTGTCGAGCATGGCAAAAACTTACAGGGGGATATGGTGAATCAATGGTTGTGGGTATGTCCCGGTATTGACTTGCCGGCTGCCGCGAGCCTTACATGCACCGCGCCTTCTGTCACCACTTTATCGCCGGGATTGATGCCTGAGAGAATTTCCACGCGCTCGCCGTCGCTCTGGCCGGTCTTGACCTCGCGCTTGGCATAGCACGACTCATCCTCCTGGATGTAGACAAACATCACTCCCTGCTCCTCTGTGAGCGCACCCACCGGCACCGATATCACACCGGGCCTCTCGGCTCCTATAAGGTATATCTCGGCATATGAGTCGGGCAGTATGTCGCCGGTGTTGTCAAATTCAAAAGTGACGGGGATAAATGCGCCTCCTGCACCCGGGGCGCGGCCATACGACACGAGGCGTCCACCCATATCCGTGAGGTCGTACACGCTGCCTGAGGAATAAGCGGGTTCAAACTTTGCCGACCGGATGCCCCTGATAGCGGCATAGTCGCGCTCGGCCACCTCTGCCCGCAGATACAGATGACGGTTTTTGGTAACAGTGGCAATAGGCTGGCCCACCTCCACATAGTCGCCGTCTTTAACCATGAGTTGCTTCACAAATCCGCCGGCGGGGGTCGATACCGTCACACCTCGGCCATTTCCACCCCGGCCTGTGGCCTCGTAGGCCAGACGGGCTCGCTCATACTCGGCCTTGGCTGTCTCGAAGTCGCGTTGCGACACGATACGGTCGGCCACGAGGCTCTGCGCGCGTTCATACTCGGTCTTGGCTGCCTCATAGGCTATGCGTGCCCGGTGGCTTATGTCGCCGTCGGGGAGCGCCGATGTGGAGATGGTCACTACCGGAGCTCCACGCCCTATCTCGGCACCCTCGGCCACTGGGCGTGCCAGCTTGACTATACCGGCCACAGTGGCCGACACGGTGGTCTCGTCGCCCGAGGCTGGCATCACCCGGCCTGAGGTCTTGATCACTCCGTGGAAGGGAGCGGGAGCCACCGTTTCGGTGGCCACACCTGCTGCCGCGGCTTTCTCGGGCGCGAGCACTATCTCGTCGGAGCCGTGAGTCTCCTCACCGGCCTCCTCGCCTGAGCCATGCACATGCCCCTCCTCATGGTCGTGATCGCCATGCGAGTCGTGGCTGTGATCGTGGGCCGGTGTATGGTCGTGGTCATGGTCGTGGTCGTGGCCACCGGATGAGGCATTTTCGCCCGAGCATCCGGCAACAGACATAAACGCAAGATAAACAACTATTTGCAGCAGGTGCTTCATATCGTATCGGTATTTAAGGGGAGCTATAGATAGATTGGATGAGGCAAATTTACGCCAACTTTTATGCAACTCAGTCGCAAAAAGCAAAAAAAGCATGAGCGGACAAAACAAACCGACCAACTTCTACGTTATAGGTGCAGTGAGCCCCACTATGTGCCGACCTTACCAATCAACGTCAACTTCTGCGGGACACCCTTAATTCATCACACATCCACTCCGGCCCGACCGGAAGTCCACTCCCCTTACATGAACACCAACTCGATTTTACGCGCACTCCAGCCCAAGTCACGAAAAACAAGAATAGCGTGGCTGTCGGTAATCCTGGCTATCCTCATCGGAGTAGCTCTCATATTTTTCCTCATGCGACCCAAGACTCAGGTGCCCCCACTTCCTGTGGTGGCAGTCGAGACTGTGACAACTGAAGATGTCAACATCTACGGCGAATACGTGGGCCGCATCCGCGCCCAGCAATTTGTTGAGATTCACGCCCGCGTGGAGGGCTATCTGGAGCGCATGTGCTTCAAGGAAGGCTCCTATATCACCAAGGGGCAGACACTTTTCATCATCGACCCGAAGCTCTATCAGGCCCATGTCAACAAGGCCCGCGCCATACTCAACAAGGCCGAGGCCCAGGAGCGCAAGGCCAAGCACGACCTCGACCGCATCACTCCCCTCTATGCACAGAATGCCGCTTCGCAACTCGACCTCGACAACGCGCGTGCTGCCTACGAGAGCGCCCAGGCCGAGGTGACTGTGAGCCGCGCCGACCTCACCCAGGCCGAGCTCACCCTGGGCTACACCACTGTGTCGTCGCCCATCTCGGGATTCATCTCCGAGCGTGTGGCCGACATCGGTACCCTCGTTGGCCCCTCGGGCGGCAAGTCGCTTCTGGCCACTGTGGTGAAGAGCGACACCGTGAGGGTCGACTTCTCCATGACCTCGCTTGACTATCTGCGGAGCAAAGACAGCAATGTGAAGCTGGGCGACTCGTCGGATCCCGATCAGAAACGTGCATCATTTGTCACCATCACCCTTGCCGACGGTTCGGAATATCCCCACCGCGGCCTCGTCGACTTCGCCGATCCGCAGGTCGATCCCAAGACCGGAACATTCTCGGTGCGCGCCGAGATGCCCAACCCCGACCGTAGCCTTCTCCCTGGCGAATATACCAAGGTGAAGGTGCTCCTCGACGTAAGAGAGAAAGCAGTCGATGTGCCCACCAAAGCCTTGGTGATTGAGAAAAACGGCGCCTACGTCTTTGTGGTGCGCCCCGACAGTGTGGTCGAGAAGCGATTTATCGAGAAAGGCCCCGAGACCGGCAACAACACCATCATCGAGCGCGGCCTCGCCGCAGGCGAGACAATCGTGGTGGAGGGCTACCACAAGCTCACCCACGGCATGAAGGTCGAGCCTGTGCCCGCCAAAGAGCAAAACGGCTCCGCTGCCCCGGTGGCTGAAGCAGCCGCAAGCGGAAAGGAGGAGGAGGTCTGACCATGCGCAAGAACTTTTTTCTCGAACACCCGGTATTTTCTATCGTAATATCGATAGTGATACTCATCATAGGAGGCATCGGACTGACGATGCTTCCCGTCGACCAGTATCCCGACATTGTGCCTCCGGTGGTTAAGGTCACCGCCTCCTACCCCGGCGCCGACGCCATGACAGTCACGCAGGCCGTGGCCACCCCCATCGAGCAGGAGCTCAACGGCACCCCCGGCATGATATATATGTCGTCGTCGTGTTCCAACTCGGGCGGCTTCACCGCCACTGTGACCTTCGACATAGGTGTCGATCCGGAACTCGCGGCGGTCGATATCCAGAACCGCATCAAGAAAGCTGAGTCGCGGCTCCCGGCCGAGGTGGTGCAAAACGGCATCTCGGTATCGAAAGAGACCGCCAACAGGCTCATGACCATCACCGTGGCATCCGACGATCCGAAATTCGACGAGGTGTATCTGAGCAACTACACCACTCTCAACGTAATCGACCCCATCAGGCGCATCCCCGGCGTGGGTAGCGTGGGCAATGTCGGAGGCCGCTACTATGCCATGCAGATATGGGTGCAGCCCGACAAGCTCGCCAATCTCGGCCTCACCGTAAAAGATATCCAGAACGCCCTCAAGGATCAGAACCGCGAGAGCGCCGCCGGCACCCTCGGTCAGGCCCCGGTGACCGATGTCGACATAACCATGCCCATCATTGCCCGTGGCCGACTCTCGTCGGTCGACGAATTTGAGGAGATTGTGCTCCGCACCGGTGCCAACGGATCGATTATCCGCCTGCGCGATGTGGCCCGCATATCGCTCGAAGCGCAGAGCTATGCCACCGAGAGCGGCATCAACGGAGGCAATGCCGCCGTGATCAACATCAATATGCTCCCGGGCTTCAACGCCATGGATGTGGCCGAAGCCGTCAAGGCCGAGATGGCCGAGATTGCCCGCAGCTTCCCATCGGGCATGACCTACGACATACCCTTCGATATGACCACTTATATCAAGGATTCGATCCACCATGTGTACCGCACCTTCTTCGAGGCGCTCGTGCTGGTGATCCTCGTGGTGTTTCTCTCGCTCCAGAACTGGCGCGCCACCCTCATCCCTGTCATCGCGGTGCCTATCTCCCTTATCGGCACCTTCGGCGTGATGCTCATATTCGGCTTCTCGCTCAATATGCTCACCCTCCTCGGCCTGATCCTCGCCATAGGCATCGTGGTCGACGACGCCATAGTGGTGGTCGAGAATGTCGACCGCTTCATGCACTCCGAAGGCCTCCCGCCCAAGGAAGCCACGGCCAAGGCTATGACCAATCTGGGCAGCTCGCTGGTGGCCATGTCGCTCGTGCTCTGCGCCGTGTTTGTGCCGGTGAGCTTCCTCCCCGGCATCACAGGCCAGCTCTACCGCCAGTTCACGGTCACCATAGCCGTGTCGGTGGTCATCTCCACCATCGTGGCCCTCACCCTCTCGCCCGTGATGTGTGCCAAGCTGCTCCGCCCCTCGACCTCTGGCAAGAAGGCCCGCATATTCGTGCTGATCGACAAGTGGCTCAACCATGGCAACAACATTTACGGCAAGACCATACGCCGCGCCGTGGCCCATCCCAAGCGCATGTATGCCGCCTTCGGCCTGGCTTTGGTATTTATCTATGTAATGAATGCTCTGATGCCACGCAGCTTCATGACTCCCGAAGACCAGGGCTACTTCACCGTTGAGCTGGAGCTGCCCGAGGGCGCCACCATCGAGCGCACCCGTGCCGTGACCGAGCGCGCAATGGCATGGCTCCTCGACGACCCCGATGTGGAATATGTGCTCAATGTCACCGGCTCGTCGCCCCGCGTGGGCTCCAATCAGGCCCACGCGCAGCTCACCGTCATCCTCAAGCCATGGGATGAGCGCGCCACCACCGACATTGCCGAGATACGCGAGCGGGTGAGAGACACCCTTGCATCCTATCCCGAGTGCCGCGCCTATGTGTTCTCCCCGGCCATCATCCCCGGCCTCGGCAGCTCGGGCGGCTTCGAGATGGTGCTTGAGGCACGCGGCGACGCATCCTACGCCGATCTTCAGGCCGCCGTCGACACCCTCCGCCACTATGCCGCATCGGCAAGGGCCATAGCCAACCTCTCGACCTCGATGCAGGCCGACATTCCCCAGCTCTACTTCGATGTCGACCGCGACCGCGCCCAGATGCTCGGCATCCCCGTTAGCGATATTTTCTCGACCATGAAGGCTTTTACCGGCTCGATATATGTCAACGACTTCAATATGTTCAACCGCATATACCGCGTTTATATTCAGGCCGATGCCCCCTACCGCTCGCGCCGCGAGAATATCGACCTCTTCTTTGTCAAGAGCAACGACGGCACCATGGTGCCCGTGTCGTCGCTCGGACAGTCGACCTTCACAACCGGCCCCGGCACCATAAGCCGATTCAATATGTTTAACTCCGCCACGATCTCGGGCGATGCCGCCAAAGGCTACAGCACAGGCGAGGCCATGGAGGCCCTTGAGGAGATTGTGGCTCTCCACCTCCCCGACAACATCGGAGTGGAATGGAGCGGCCTCTCCTATCAGGAACGTCACGAGAGCGGCAACACCGGACTGGTGCTCGGCCTCGCCTTCCTCTTTGTGTTTCTCTTCCTCGCCGCCCTCTACGAGAGCTGGTCGGTGCCTCTGGCAGTGATCCTGTCGCTCCCGATTGCCGGAGTCGGCGCTTATGCCGGCATATGGCTCTGCGGTCTCGAAAACAATATCTACTTCCAGATCGGACTGGTGATGCTCGTGGGCCTCGTGGCCAAAAACGCCATCCTCATCGTGGCCTTTGCCAAGGAGGAGGCCGAAAAGGGTGTCGACGCCGTCAAGGCAGCCGTCACTGCGGCCCATCTCCGATTCCGCCCCATCGTCATGACCTCGCTCGCCTTCATGCTCGGCCTCGTGCCTCTCATCATCGCCTCCGGCCCCGGCTCGGCTGCCCGCCGCGACATAGGCACCGGTGTGTTTTTCGGCATGGCGGTGGCCATCACCGTAGGCATAGTGTTTGTGCCGTTCTTCTACGTGGCTGTCGACCGCATCTCCGCGCGGTTGCGCCGCAAGTCGTCAACCAAACAATCCTGACCCTGAAATGATCAAGCACCTCATAGCCGCCGCAGCCCTGCTCATCGCCCTGCTCGCCACGGGCTGCTCAGGCACCAAAAACCTCAGCCAGGCCCGCACCGACATGCCCGGCTCATTTGTCGAAGGATTCGACACCGGCCTTGAGCAGGACACCCTCTCAATTGCCGATCTGAAATGGTGGGAGTTTTATGCCGACTCCACCCTCGCCTCGATCATGCGCATTGCCCTCGACAACAACCGCGACCTCCTCAAAGCCGCCGCAAAGGTGGAGCAGATGCGGGCGCTCTACGGGGTGAGCAAAGCCGACCTCCTGCCCAAGGTGGGGCTCGACATGGCCTACTCCTACGAGACAAACAAATATGACGGAGGCCCCACATCCAAAGATCCCGAACACGATCTGAAGCTCCCCATCACATGGGAGGTCAATCTGTGGGGGTCGCTCTTCCACGCCAAAAATGCCGGCAAGGCCCGCTTCATGGCGTCGGTGGAAGACTACCGCGCCATGCGCATGACCCTCATTGCCGAAGTGGCCACGGCCTACTTCAAGCTCCTCTCGCTCGAGAGCGAGCTCGCCATCGTCAGGCAGACCCTCCAGACCCGCGAGGAGGCCCTCAATCAGGCCCGCATACGCTTTGAGGGGGGCGTCACATCCGAGACAGTCTATCAGCAGGCCGTGGTGGAATATTCGTCGACCGCCTCGCTCATCCCCGGCCTTGAGCTCAGGGTCACGGCCATGCGCAATTCGCTCACCACCCTCATGGGCCAGTATCCCCGCGACGAAGTCGAAAACCGCGACTATGTGTTTTTTACCGACATCACCAGCCACCTGCCCGCAGGCATCCCCTCCGACCTGCTCAAGCGCCGTCCCGACCTCCGCGCAGCCGAGCGGCGCCTTCAGGCTGCCATGGCCGATGTGGGCATGACCTATGCCGACCGCTTCCCCTCGCTCACCATCGGCTTCACCCCCGGCTTTGAAAACGACGGCCTCGCCAACTTTTTCAAGTCGCCGTTTACCTACACCGTCGGGCGCATCGCCGGAAGCATCTTCGACTTCGGCCGGAAAAAACGGAAGTATGAGGCGGCAATCGCCGTCTACGACCAGACCCGCTACGACTACGAAAAAGCCGTGATCGGAGCTTTTACCGAGGTCAACACCTCTATCATTGCCTACAACCGCTATCGCGAAAACTTTTATGTGAAATCCGACCTGCGCGATGCCGCTGCCAAATATGTGCAACTCGCTTGGCTGCAATATCGTGGAGGCACACTCAACTATATCGACGTGCTCGACGCCCAGCGCCGGTATTTCGATGCGCAGATAGGAGTCAACAATGCCCTGCGCGACGAATATCTCGCCCTGATCAACCTCTACAAAGCCCTCGGCGGCGGATGGTGATCCCCACCGCCCCGCGTCGCCTCCGTTGTAGGGCTGCTTCCCTGGAGCAGCCGCACCGCGTCGCCATCCCGCGGCCCTTGTAGGGCTGCCTCCCCGGAGCAACCGCACCGCGTCGCCCAACCCGCGGCCCTTGTAGGGCTGCTTCCCTGGAGCAGCCGCACCGCGTCGCCAAACCCGCGGCCAAAAGGCCGCATCCCCGCGTCGCCAAACCCGGCGCGTAGCGCCAAAAGCCCCCTTGGGGGCGTCCCTGAAGGATAGCCCCACTCAAAGGCGCGCATAGCCGCCGCAGAGTGGGGTCAACCGTCGCGCGAAGAAAAACGCTCAGCGTCAGCCGAGCTCCTCAACGCGACCCACATGCCGCCCAGGGAGCTCGGCTGACGCTGAGCCTAACAATGAGCCACACTAAACCCCGGCTGCGGCGGCTACGCGCGCTCTTGCCGGGGCCTACCAAGCAGGTGCGCCCCTATGGGGCTTGGGGCGCTACGCGCCAGATGGGCCGACACGGACACCGGCGAGGAAGAGCCTCCATCGTCGCCGGGCGGATGCTCCATGGAGCATCCCTACAAGCCGCTATCCATCAGACGCATAACCCCACCACATCTCGCCCCAACATTGTAGGGCTGCTTCCCTGGAGCAGCCGCACCGCGTCGCCAAACCCGCGGCCCTTGTAGGGCTGCTTCCCCGGAGCAGCCGCACCGCGTCGCCAAACCCGCGGCCCTTGTAGGGCTGCCTCCCCGGAGCAGCCGCACCGCGTCGCCATCCCGCGGCCAAATGGCCGCACCCCCGCGTCGCCCATCCCGGCGCGTAGCGCCAAAAGCCCCCTTGGGGGCGTCCCTGAAGGATAGCCCCACTCAAAGGCGCGCGTAGCCGCCGCAGAGTGGGGTCAACCGTCGCGCGAAGAAAAACGCTCAGCGTCAGCCGAGCTCCTCAACGCGACCCACATCCCGCCCAAGGAGCTCGGCTGACGCTGAGCCTAACAATGAGCCACCGGCATAACCCCGGCTGCGGCGGCTACGCGCGCTCTTGCCGGGGCCTACCAACCAGGTGCGCCCCTATGGGGCTTGGGGCGCTACGCGCCAGATGGGCCGACACGGGCACCGGCGAGGAAGAGCGGCCATCGTCGCCGGGCGGATGCTCCATGGAGCATCCCTACAAACCGCTATCAATCATACGCTTAGCCCCACCGCATCTCGCCCCACCCCACTCATTTATCGCGGGGCATGCAATGTGAAAGCACATTTTTTACTACCTTTGCAGCCTTGATTCCACAAAGAGGCAAATCTTCTGTTATGCTTCAAGTGTCGCTTGAATGTTTTTTCTCCCAATGTAAAGCAACATTGCCAGATTAACAACTATTTATGAGGCCCCTCAGAAATCTTATCCTGATCGCACTGCTCTCTTCTCTTGGCTGCTTGATCGCTTCATGTTCCGACGGTAAAGAGCCGGAGGCGCTCGACCGCGCCGAAGCGGTCATAGAATCCGCTCCCGATTCAGCCCTGACTATCCTCACCACCATCGACCCCGATCACCTCTGAAATAATCCATCACATAAAGACAATAATGCTCCTGCGCATCATAACCTTATCAATTTGTACCCTCGCCATAATAAGTTGTGGCAATCGACATATCGACTCCCGTCTTACCAGGATTGAAAGGCTTTGTACTAAATCTCCGGAAGAAGCATTGGACTCTTTGAATGTTATAGACTATACGCATCTTTCAGAGGCCGAAAAACACTATTACGATTTTTTATCGGTAAAGGTTGCCGACAAAGCCTACATCATTCACAGATCCGACAGCTTGATACTGTCGGTCATTGATTACGAATCGAAACATCTGTCAAACGGTCGCTATCCGGAATCGCTTTATTATGGAGGCAGGGTATACTGCGATCTTGGCGACTCCCCTACTGCCCTCCATTATTTTCAAACTGCACTTGATCTCATCTCTGGCGATAATGACCACCTGACGCTCCGGAGCAATATATTGAGCCAGACCGGGCGGTTGCTGACATCTCAATCGCTATACTCAGAGGCTATTCCATACATCAGTGAATCCTTGGATATCAACATACTGCAACACGACACAATCAATACGATACATGGCTTTCATCTGCTGGGTGGCACTCATCTGAGAAATGGTGATTATACGAAAGCCGAGACATGTATGAGAGAGGCCCTTAGATTGAGTGCCGGGCAGGCACCCCATCATGCAGCCAAATCAAAGATGTACTTGGCCGCTATCAAATATCAAAACCATGATCTTGATTCGGCCCTTTATTACATACGTGGCCTTTCAGATAGAGTGAAACCCATCGTAAGGAACAGCGTCATGGGATATGCTGCTAATATTTATCTGAAATCAGGCATATTAGATACTGCCTATATGTATGCTAAAGAGCTTATCGACAATTCCGACCCCACCCATGCCGAAATAGGCTATCAAGTACTCCTATCGCCTGAATTGAGAGGGTTAAGCAATCTTGACTCCATTCATAAATATATATCGGAGTACCGGACTTTATTGGAAACGTATTACGACAGCAATCAAATAGAGCTTGCTATCAGGCAGCAGAATCTTTATAATTATCAGCTCCACGAGCGTAAGAAAGCGCTTGCAGAGCAACAAGCCAATGCATGGAAGCGTTGGGTTGTATGCCTGACCTTATAATCGTCTTACTCTTGCTCACCACTCTTTATTTAAAGAACAGAAGCAAAGATCACATTATTAAATTACAACAAGCTCTAAGCTCAATAGAACGGCTTAAATTTGAATTGGCTGTTTCATCGCAAAACGCGGCCTCAAACTCATTGTCGGATGGCTCTGAATCCATCACAGACAATACCAATTTTGAGCTATCGGTTCCACATGCACCGAAAGAATACGAATTGCGTGAGCAACTTAAAAATGAACTGCTCAGACTATATGAAAGATCGCAGGGCTCAACAACCATCTCTCCGCTTATCCTTCAGTCGGAAGCGTATGCCAAGCTGCAAGCCCTTATTCAAGCCGGAAAAACAATCAGAGATGATGACCAACTTTGGTCTGACATTGAGCAGACAGTACTACTTGTTTCACCTCGATTCAAAACAAATCTCACTCTTCTTACTTCCGGCAATCTCACGCGAATAGATCTCCACACAGCGCTACTTATAAAGTGTGGAATCAAGCCTTCACAGATGACGATATTAGTCGGTCGAAGTAATGGCGCTATTGTTTCACGGAGAGAGTCCCTATGTATGAAGATTCTTGACGAGAAAAAAGGCACAAAAGTTATCGACAGCATAATACGCTCATTATAAGACGTTAGTATCTCAATCCGTCAATAACGGAAGCCTATATTATTTATTTCCGTTATTTTACCGTCACTGATTTCGACGCCACTTCATCCGACACCTTGTAATTTTGCAAATTCACAATCAAAACCAATCCACAACTGAAACTAACCCATCAATGATGAAACGACTACTGACTCTCTCTATCGCTTTTATTATCGCCGCAGCGGCGGCAACCGTGGCCGAGGCTCAGAACCGGTGGAACATCTATGCCGGTGGTAATATATCCCATCTGTGCGAGACTGCGCCAATGATTGGCTCCGACAGGTCGTTTGGCTGGGGTGGCGGCGCTTTTGCCGGAGCCGGATATGAGATCAATTTCAATTCCCACTGGAGTCTGACACCACAGATCGAATTGGCCTACTCAAACAATGGCGCCACCCTCTCGTCGGCCGAGATGGATTTCAGCCACAATCATGCCTCATGGCTCAGCACCCTCAATCTCAATATCCCCATCATAGCCTCGTTTCGCTTTCCGGTGGCCGGAGAGGTAGGATTGCGTCTGGGCGCCGGTCCATGCCTGTATGAATCGCTTGCCGGTTGGCACTATCGCCCCGGCTCAACCGAAAAGGAGAGCATGTCGGGCTCCGTGGCCGACCGCTTCAATATCGGAGTAACAGGCGAAGCGGCAGTGGAGACCGGATCGCACTTCGCGTATATGCTGCGCGTCCAATACCAGATGCTCCGCGAGGGGTGGACCCGGCGCACCGTCGGGCTCTCGCTCGGTGTGAGATATTCGTTCTGAACCGTCGCTTGGCCCCCGGCGCGGGAGGGTGGCGGGATAAGGCTATTTTTTGTAATTTTGCGGTGTGATTCAAGGACGCCCCATGCGGGCGCGTATCTATCTGTTTATAATCCATCGCATTGTGTCTATTTCCCTTACCATGATCAAAAAAATAGTCTTGGCAGCCGCTCTTGCATCGGGATGGCTCACAGCATTTGCCGCCTACGACGGCACCGTATATGAAGACCTCAACGGCAACGGCCTGCGCGACCGGGGCGAGAAAGCTCTGGCAGGCGTTGCCGTGAGCGACGGTCTTAATGTGGCAGTCACCGACCGGCAGGGGCGCTTCTCGCTCCCCGGCCATGCCGACTGCCGCTTTATTTTTATATCCTCCCCGTCGGGCTACCTCGCCCCGGATGGATATTATATACCCGTGGCGACCGGCAGCCGCGACTACGACTTCGGCCTCACCCCTTATGATGGAGCCATAGGGCGCGACGGCTCCCACCGATTCATTCAGGTGACCGACACCGAGATATTCAACACCACCCGCAATGAGGAGTGGGTCGACGACATACGCCGCTATGCCGCCAACAACGGCGCTGCCTTTGTGGTCCACACCGGCGACATATGCTATCCCAACGGTCTGCGCGACCACATAGGCCTTATGAACACAGCCGGTATGGGCGTGCCCGTCTACTACTGCATCGGCAACCACGATCTTGTGGCCGGAAAGTATGGTGAGGAGCTTTTCGAGTCGATCTATGGCCCGGTGTATTATTCGTTTAATGCCGGAGGCACCCACTATGTGGTGACCCCCATGGCCGGAGGCGACCACCGCCCGAGCTACAACACCGCCATGGTGGCCCGATGGCTCAAAAACGATCTGGCCGCCCTCAAGGAGGGCACTCCGGTCTACTTTTTCAACCATGATCTTTTCTCGACCGACCCACATATAGTCTACGGTCATGGAGCCGACACTGTGGCTTTCGACGACTATAATGTCAAGGCGCTCATCTACGGCCATCTCCACATCAACCACAAGCACCGTCAGGGAAATATCTATACCCTCTGCACCTCGACCCCCGACAAGGGTGGCATCGACCATTCGGCAGGCGCCTACCGGGTGGTCAATGTCGACAGCCGGGGCAACTCCACCACCGAGCT
This sequence comes from uncultured Muribaculaceae bacterium, assembly GCA_910579675.1. Classification (GTDB taxonomy): domain Bacteria; phylum Bacteroidota; class Bacteroidia; order Bacteroidales; family Muribaculaceae; genus Paramuribaculum. Next base: position 89,049 of record CAJTUF010000009.1, read on the forward strand.
GCGCCACTGCTACATCAGCGACCACGCCGTGATAGCCTCGCCCCAGGGGCCCACATCGGCTGCGGCCATCACCGTCAACGCCTATTCGTCGGTGGCATACGTGACCGGAGTGAAATGTGCGGTCTACGACGGACGTCGCCGCGTTGGCCCCGCCGTGAGCCTCGGGCGCAAGACCGACTGGAGCTGGAGCGCCCCTATGGCCCGGGCCTCGCTCACTGCGGGCAAGAGCTACACCATGCGCGCCACTGTCGACTTTTCAGATGGATCGAGGGTCGAGCGCAGCTCGCAGTTCACATGGCTGCCCGGAGGGATAGCCCTGCGCCCCGGAGCCGACTGCGACAATCTGCTCGGCAGCGCCGCCCACACCGGCTTCGGCTCCTCCACCTCGGTCGACAGCATCCCCGCCCTTGCATGGACCACCAATATCGGCGCCGACATATTCATGACCACACCGCTGGTCAGCGGAGGCAAGATATTCACCGCCTCGGTCGATGAAGACACCGAGGGCAAAGCGGCCATCCACGCCCTCGACATTGCCACCGGCGCCATCGGCTGGACCCACCCCGTGGCCGCATCGGTCAAAAACAGCATTGCCATCGCGGCCGGAAAGGTGTTTGCGCAGGATGCAACAGGCAATCTCTATGCCGTAGACTGCGCCGACGGCTCGACGTCGTGGACCGCCACGCTCCCCGCAAGCCCCTACTCGTCGATAGTCGAGGGGCTCGTCACCAAGGCCGACACCCTCTTTGCCGGCACCGGCCTCTGCCTCTCGGCCTATGATGCCGCCACCGGACGCCGCCTGTGGCTCAACAGCGGCTGGCGCCAGAACGAAGGCTCCACCGCCACCCTCACCGTAGGGAGCGGCGTAGTGCTCGGCTCGGCCCAGTGGGGCGCCCTCTACGGCAACGACGCAGCCACGGGCTCCCTGCTCTGGTCGCTGAGCGACCACGGGATCCGCAACCGCGCCTCCTCGCCCGCCATTGCCGACGGTCTGGCCTATTTCATCTCCAATGAGTCGATGTTTATCGTCGAGCCCCGATCGGGTCATATCGTGGCTATGAAAAAGCTCCCCTTCAGCGTCGATGTCACCTCGACTCCGGCCATTACCGACCGGCTGATAATCATTGGCACCGCCCGCGACGGCATAGCCGCCCTCGACCGCCATTCGCTCGAAGTGAAATGGATGTGCCCCACAGGCGACGCCCTTATATACACGTCGCCCTACACCAGGCCTGAGTCGTCGACGGTCGAGACCAGCCCCGTGGTGTCGGGCAACACTGTATTTGCCACTGCCTCCGACGGCATCATCTACGCCATAGAGCTCGCGACAGGCAAGCTGCGCTGGCGCTACCACACTGGTGCGCCCATACTGAGCTCGCCCACCCTCTCGGGCAATATGCTTATCGTAAATGATGCCGGAGGCAACGTGTATGCTTTCGGCTCGGTGGCCGACTGATATCAGGATCCTGATTGCGACGATGGCGGCGGCGTGACGGCGGCGTCGCAATCGGCTTTCTGACTCGCCTCAAACTGCTCGGCGGCCTCCTTGAGCAGTTGCTGCGAGCGGGGATCGGTCTGCCAGTGGAAGGGCACGAAGTTGCTCTTGGGATTGACCCACGAGGGCTTGCGGAACTTCAGGATCACAAACGGGAGCACCGTGAAGAGGATCACTCCGCCAAAGAGCACCCCATACCACACCGAGTCGGATCCCATCGAGATCTGCGACGGCGGGAAGAAGCTCAGCACAAAGGCGAGAAGCGAGCCGAGAAATCCGGTGCCGGCCACGATCCACAGCAGGCCGTTGCCCCGGGCGCCGATGCGGAACGGACGCTTGGCACCCTTCATCGAGTAGCGCAGCTTGATCACCGACATAAACATCAGCAGGTAGGCTATGAGATAGAGCAGCACGGTGAGCTGCGACAATATCTGGTAGAAGCTCTGCACCGTAGGCATCACCACAAAGAGAAGCGAAAGCACCGTCACGGCACATCCCTGGACTATAAGGATGTTGCGCTGCACGCCGGCCTTGTTGGTCTTCTGGAAAAACGGGGGCAGATATCCAGCCTGGCCAACGGCGAGAATACCTTTTGACGGGCCTGCCACCCACGTGAGCACTCCGGCAAGCACGCCAAATGCAAGAGCTATCGCTATCACGGGCGAGAGCCATTCGAGATGGAAGGCGTGGCAATAATTGTCAAATCCCACAAGGAGGCTCTGCACCAGATTGATATCCTTGGCCGGGATGATCACGCCGAGGGCATAGGTGCCGAGTACGAAGATAAGCACTGTCACGAGCGCGCCTCCAAACACTGCCTTGGGATAATTGACCGCAGGGTTGCTTATGTCGCGCACATGCACGCCCGACATCTCCATGCCGGCATAAAACAGAAATATCGAGGCCGCCAGCACTACATTGTCAAAGTTGGTGAAGTCGGGAAAAAAGTCGCCGTGGAAGTTCATTTCAGAGTGGCCTCCGATGGCGAGGTAGATCACACCAAACACCACCAGCAGGATCACCGGAATGATGGTACCAACGATGCCTCCCACTTTCGACACCTTGCCTACCCAGCCGAGTCCCTTCATCGAGATCAGGGTGGCGAGCCAGTAGATGGCCAGCACCACCACGAGGGTGTAGTAGCGGTTGGCGGCCAGATGCGAGTCGGTGACATGGTCAAGTCCTATGAAAGCCAGCGACACTGCTCCGAAGGTGAGCACTGTCGGAAACCATATGGTGCTCTCGATCCATTGGAGCCAGATGCCGAGAAATCCCGCTTTGCTACCGAATGCCTCGCCTATCCAGCGGAACATTCCGCCCTGCTGGTAAGGAAACATGGCTGCCAGCTCGGCGGCCACAAGCGACACCGGGATAAGAAACACGAGCGCCGCAAAGAGATAGTAGAAGGCTGAACTCATGCCGTATTCGGCTTCGGCCGGGAGTCCGCGTAGCGACACCACGGCCACGATGTTCATGATCATCAGGGTGAAAACACCCAGCTTGGCGGCCGTCTTCACTTTGGAGGCGGGGCCCGGCGATGAATTTGTTGACATGATATGAATGTGTATAAACGGGTGAAACGATCATTTGACTATTGTGACCCTCCGGCCATCCATGATGCCGAGGCCGAGAATCTCCATCATCTTGAGCAATGCTGCCTGGGCCTTGACTGAGTTGCCGGCTTCGTCGAGCGGGGGAGCGAAGGCAGCCACACCCATCACTCCGGGGAGCACTCCCAGCACTCCGCCCCCTACGCCGCTCTTGGCCGGGAGTCCCGAAGTGTAGAGCCAGTCGCCCGAATGCTGGTAAAATCCCACCGTGGCTATCAGGGTGGTGATCTTGGGCGCTATGGCCGCGTCAAACACCCTCGCGCCGCTCACCGGGTTGACCCCTCCCGAGGCTATCGTGGCGGCCATGGCAGCCAGCTGGGCCGACGTGACGCCGAGCGAGCACTGGCGGGTGTAGAGGTCGAGGCTCATGTCGGGATCATCGTATATGCGGTCGTAGTTTTTAAGGAGCCATGTGATGGCGCGGTTGTTGAAGTTGGTGGCGCTCTCGCTGTGATAAAGCTCGTCGATAAGCTGTGGAGCCGAGCCACACAGCGCCGTGATATTGTCGGTGATTGCTTTCCACTTGCCGTCGGAATCCCCCTTGGGGTCGATCATCGAGCATGCCGATATGGCTCCGGCATTGACCAGAGGGGTCGACGGATGGTCGTTTTCGAGCAGTATGGCAAAGATGGAGTTGAATGGCAGGCCGGTGGCGTCGGCGCCTATCTTGTCGAGCACACCCTGCGGTGTGTGCTGGATCATGGCGAGGATTGCTGTCGGCACCTTCGAGATCGACTCGATGCCGAATCGGTAGGTGGTGTCGCCGAAGTCTATCGCGGTGCCGTCGGGCAGCATCACGCTGAGGCCAAACAGACCCGGGTCGATATTGGCCAGATATGGTATATAGTGGGCGTTGACTCCCCCCTTGATCGTAGCTGCATAGCCGTAAGCCTCGCGCGCCGCGGCCTCGATCTGCTCATGGCTTATAGTGATGTCGGTCATGATTTCTGTATCTTTCGTAAATAAAATCCTGCCGGCCGACTCTGTTCATGCTGGCGTGCATCGAGAGATCGACCGGCAGGGGTTTATGGTCGCTAAATGGGGGCGGAATTACTTACCCGTGTGGTTGAATGTCTTGGCTGCGAGCGGCACATTCTTTTCCATCTTGATGCGGGTGGGGGTGGGATATTCGAGGGCGTTGAGCTCGTCGACGGCAAAGCGGATATCGGCAAGGAGCTGATCGGCCATGTCGCGGCTGAAGCCCTGCTTGCAGAGCACTCGCATCACCACTATCTGCTCGATATTGGCGGGCATGGTGTAGGCCGGAACCATCCAGCCCTTCTGGGCCAGCTTGTCCTGAAGGTCGAAGAGGGTCCACTTGGCGCTCTTCTGCACCTCAGGCTTCATGAGCCATACGAAGATAGGATTGGGCACGTCGGGCGAATAAGGCTGGAACTCGGGCATGGCGCCTACCTGAGCGTGGAGATACTTGGCCACGGAGAGGGAGTTGAACTGCACCTCCTTGTAGCCCTGGAATCCGAGGCGGATAAACTGGTAGTACTGACCGAGAATCTGTGCGGCAGGGCGCGAGAAGTTGAGGCCCACCTGACTGATTTCGGCGCCGAGATAATTGACGCTGAACGACATTGCCGACGGGAGATACTTCTTGTCTCTCCAGACCACCCAGCCGAGACCGGGATAGACGAGGCCGAACTTATGGCCCGAGGTAGAGATCGAGAGCACATTCTTGAGGCGGAAGTCCCACTTCTTGTCAGGATCGAGGAAGGGGAGGATGAAGCCGCCCGAAGCTGCGTCGATATGGATAGGTATGTCGTAGCCGGTCTTGGCATTATAGGCTTCGAGAGCGGCGTCGAGAGCCTCGACATCGTCGTTAAGGCCGGTCCATGTCACACCCTGGATAGGCACGATACAGATAGTGTTTTCGTCGCACATCTTGAGCGCTTCCTCAGGGTCGAGGGTGGTTTTTTCGAGCGAGAGGGGCACGGTGCGCATCTCGATCTGCCATAGCTGGGCAAACTTCTCCCACACGATCTGATAGCCGGTGGAGATCACGAAATTAGGTTTGTCGAATGGCTTGCCCTCTTTCTGGCGGCGTTCGCGCCAGCGTATCCAAGCGGCGATGCCGCCGAGCATACATGCTTCCGACGAGCCTATGGCCAGGGCGCCGGTTTTCCATTTGGCGGTCTCCGGTGTGTGCCACAGGTTGGCCATGATGTTGATACATTTGGCATTCATCACGGCAACGCGCGGATATTCCGTCTCGTCGATATAGTTGATGTTGATGGCCTCATTCATCAGCTTGGTCGCATACTCGTCCATATAGGTGGTGACGAATGTGGCCAGATTGAGGCGCGGTTGGGTCTGGGCAAAGGTTTCGTCCTTCACCATCTGGTAAGCTATCTCAGGGGTTGTGGGGCCGGCAGGGATAGTGTCGACGGGTGCAGGTTGAAGCATAGCGTTTGAGCCGAATGTATCGGTCTTGGCATCTCCGTTGCGAAAATTGGGATCAGTCTTGGGGTCAAGCATGACAGTTGCGTTGGGGGTTAAGTGGTTGTTAGTGTTGGGGTGTGTGGGTATTGATAAATACCTGTAATTACAACGCGGCCCCTCTGCCTATGGTTCGCAGAAGGGCCGCAATTGTGAGTGTTAAAAAAGTATTCTACCGGTAGGTCAGAACTCGGTGAAAGCCAGCGGGAGGAGCGATGCCACCGATGGCACTGTCGCCACTTCGTCGGCGGCCACGAGCATCACCTTCACCGGGTGGCCGGCAAGCATCTCATATTCGAGCAGAGCCTGACGGCAGGCACCGCAGGGCGCCGTTGGGGTGGGGGTGAGGGCGCCGTCGGTGCCGCGCGCCGCTATGGCTATCGCCTCAAATTTAAGGTCGGGATAGGCAGCATGGGCGTAGAAACAGGCCGAGCGCTCGGCGCAGGTGCCCGACGGAAACGCCACATTTTCCTGATTGGCGCCGGTGACAATCACGCCTCCTTCGAGCCTTATGGCGGCCCCTACGCTGAAATGGCTGTAGGGGGCGTAGGCGCGCGAGGTGGCTGCCACGGCGGCCTCACAAAGCTCGCGGTCGGGGGCCGACAGCTCATCGGCCTTACACATGGCCACTGTGAGCCGGATAGTTGTCTCTCTCATGGTGAGCGGTCAGATTTTCTTCACTCTCAGGCGCTCGCCGCCGTTGGGGTCGTTGACGATGGAGCGGAAATACTGCTCGTCGTAGCCGCCATATTCGGGCGAGGCGGGCATGCCGGTCTCGGTGCGAAGGAATGATCCGTCGGGGTTCTGACGCTTGATGTTGCCATCCGAAAATTTCACCAGCAGATAGTCGCCAAGGGCCTTGTAGTCGGCAGTGGCCTTGGTGGCCCAGTATTTTGAGCGCTCGGTGAGCAGCGCCGATGCCTCGGCGGGCGCGAGGGCGGCCACGACGCTCACCAGCGAGTCGGCCTCGGCGTGCATGGCGTCTTCAAGGCCGTTCTGCACCCGGCGTATGTCGGGGATCATGCGGTCGTAGCGATGGTAGGCCTGGTTGGCCACATAGGTGTTGACCCAGAAGTTGGCGTCCCACGACACATTGTAGAGGTCGCCGTTGCCCACGGCAAAGGCGTGGGGCACCTCGGTGATGCCGCAGAAGATGGGCACATAAACGCAGGTGTTGGCGTCGTCGCAGCCAAACCACAGGATGGCCTTCATGGCATCGGGCACATCGTCGCGCATCTGGCTCACAAACGAGAAGCCGGTCTGCTGGGTGGCTATGGCGCGCTCGTGGAGATACTCCACCGAGTCGACCTCGAAGCTCATCGGGCGCCAGCGGTAGGGCACCTTGTAGGGGCCGGCACCTATGTCGGTGGTCATGTCAAAGGGGGTGTCTTCAAAGTGGTCGCGCATCATGGCCTGCACGTCGCGCACGCTCACCGGCTTGCTCGGCTTGACCCAGAGCGGCATCAGGGCGCTCTCATCTCCTTCGAGGATCCAGGGCAGATAAGCCTCGGCGCCGTCGGAGTGGCGGTTGAAGTAGCTCCACACACGGGCATCGCATCCGCGGAGCGAGCCGCTGTCCTTGCCCGCATAGGCCAGCGAGAAGCTGAAGTCGGCATCCTTGCCCGAGGCTGGATAGTAGCCCTGGCTGCGGGCAAAGTCGATCACATCGGCCGAATAGCGGGTCTGGTCGGGGGTGTCGTTGAGCGGAAACTGATGGATGCGGGCATGATTGGCATGACCCGAGATGCAATCGTCGGGCACACGGCGGGCCACCCACACGGCCCCCTTGCCGGCCTTGCCCTTGCCTATCATCTCCATGATCCAGGCATGGTCGGCATCGGCTATCGTAAACGATTCGCCGCTGGAGGCATAGCCATAGCGGTCGACCAGCGAGATCATGGTGTCGAGAGCCGCATCGGCGGTCTTGGCGCGCTGCAGGGTGATGTAGATCAGCGAGCCATAGTCGATGGTACCCGTGCCCTCGAGCTCAGGGCGTCCGCCCCATGTCGACTCCGAGATGGTCAGGCCATGCTCATTCATATTGCCGTAGGTGGCAAATGTGTGGGCAATCTCGGGAATCTCGCCCAGAGGCTTGCCGGTGTCCCACTCCACCACCTTGCGCATAGTGCCCGGCGCATGATCGGCTGCCGGCTGATGGTAGAGCTCACCGTAGAGAGTGTGGGAGTCGGCGGCATACGACGCGATCACCGATCCGTCGACCGTAGCCTTCTTGCCCGCAATAAGATCGGTGCACGCCAGCGAGGCCGCCACCGGGAGCGCCATCGCCGCCATCGACGCGGCTATGCGCTTAAAGCAAAGAGTATTCATAGATTTAGCGATAGTTGATGACAGATAAAAAACAGCTGCGGGCACGCATAACGGCCAAAAGCCGCACACCCCGCAAGGCAAAGATAATCAAAATACTCCGACGCCACCCCCTTTTTCACAGATATTCACACATAAATTGTATAATTGCACCCCGACCCATCCTACCCCTCAGTTGTGATTTGCATAATTTTTAGTACCTTTGCACCATAGCATCCAACATTTGATCAGATAATGAGTAATGACCAGGGTTGTGATTTGCTTAATTTTTAGTACCTTTGCACCATAGCATCCAACTCATCGTAGGTTTGAAGCGTCTGCGCGAGGTTGTGATTTGCTTTATTTTTAGTACCTTTGCACCATAGCATCCAACTCATCTCTCGACTTTATTTTGAGGTTGTCAGTTGTGATTTGCTTTATTTTTAGTACCTTTGCACCATAGCATCCAACAAACGCGTGCGCGAATACGCCCGCAAGCGCGTTGTGATTTGCTTTATTTTTAGTACCTTTGCACCATTGCAATCCAACTGGCCGCAGATATGATCTGCCTATCGATATGTTGTGATTTGCTTTATTTTTAGTACCTTTGCTCCATAGCATCCAACGTTGCCTCCATAAGAGCGAATAGCCGGTAGGTTGTGATTTGCT